>JALCQM010000039.1 GCA_022651245.1 Lactobacillus sp. | reverse complement strand
AAACGGGGGCGCCCGTTGTCAACCCCTTTTTGTGGTAACACCGGGCCCGCCGCTTATCTTCGGGTCTGTAAGTTGCCGCCGCTTAAGGTCATGCGTGTTTTCGGGTCACCTTAGTTGCAGGGGTGGTCTAAAGCGCTGCTAAGGTGATGTGCGTTTCGGTTTTGGGTTGCGGCGTTTTTTCGTCGAGGACCGCGGTCAAGGTGACGCTTTGTTTATGGGCGTCGATCGCGACACTGGCTTCAACCACGCAGCCAAACTCTTGTTGCAGGCTTTGGGCTAAAAAGCCGGCTTCGAGGCGAAAATCAGGGGCCTCGAAATTCGCCATACGAGTGGCGACGGTGGTCCCGCTCAAGGTGTAAAGGCGTTGGTGCCGTTTGCTGGCAGTGCTGGCTAAGTCACCAAAGCCGATGCGGGCGAATAAGGCACTGAGGTCGTCTTCTGCGACTGGCAGTCGGCGGGCAAGGCTACGGCCTGCCCAGTAAGTGATTGCTTCGGTTTCTTTACCGAGCAGATCAGGAAGTAATAAGTCTCGCAGCATTAATTGTCCAAATAAGGGACCAGTTGCGGGTAGGTTCAAGAGTTCTGGATAACTGGCTTTTGGCATGGTATCCTCCTATTCGTTATTAGTATACCCAAAAGCCGCGGGAGTGGCGACTTGAATTTTACTGAGAAACCGGGGACAATGAAGATTCAGAGAAGGGAGTCAGCTTATTCATGAATACTCAGCCGATTGGCTTCATCGATTCTGGCGTGGGCGGTTTGACCGTCGTCAAAGAGGCACTGCGGCAGTTGCCCAACGAAAACGTTGTCTTTTTAGGTGATCAGGCTCGCTTGCCTTATGGGCCGCGACCTGCGGCGCAAGTGCGGGCGTTTACCTGGCAGATGGTCAATTTTTTGTTAACTAAAAAGATCAAGATGCTGGTCATCGCTTGTAACACGGCGACTGCTGCGGCGTTAGACGATTTGCGCGCTAAGTTAGACATTCCGGTGGTCGGGGTGATCATGCCAGGGAGCCGCGCGGCTTTGCGGCATACACGCACGGGCCACATCGGGGTCATCGCCACCGAAGGGACAGTACGTTCATTCGCTTATTCGCGTGCGATTCAGGCGAAGGACCCGCAGGTTAAAGTGACCAGTTTAGCCGCCCCAAAATTCGTGCCGGTGGTCGAATCTAATGAAGCCCATTCCGCGGTGGCTAAAAAAGTCGTGGCCCAAACGTTGCGGCCGCTAACCCACACCGACATTGATACGTTAGTTTTGGGGTGTACCCATTACCCACTTTTACGGCCATTGATTCAAAACGTGATGGGCCCAAACGTCACCTTGATCGATTCGGGGGCCGAAACGGTCAGTGATGTGTCGATGCTGCTCGATTATTTTGACTTGGCTAATACCGGTTCAGCAGCGCCGACGCGGACGTACTATACGACTGGCGGCGCCGCGATGTTTGATACGATCGCGAGTGATTGGCTTAACCAGCCAGTACACGCGACCCATGTGGACATCACCGCGCAACCGCAAGACGTGGTGGCGGCCTTACCGACCACCATTGTCGTCGCGTCTAAAAATGCAGGGAAAGTCAAAGAAATTGCGGCGATGTTTGCTAAGCTTGGCGTGGCTGTGAAGAGTCTTGCCGATTTTCCCGCGTTACCGACGGTAGAAGAAACCGGGACGACTTTCGAAGAGAACGCTCGCTTGAAGGCTGATGGCTACGCTAAGATGTTGGAGTTGCCAGTATTGGCAGATGATTCCGGATTGCAAGTTGATGCCTTAGGCGGCCAGCCAGGGGTTTTTTCGGCACGTTACGCCGGCAAGGGGCATAATGATGCTGCCAATAACGCCAAATTGATCGCGGAATTGGCTAGCGTCCCTGCCGAACAACGGACGGCTAAGTTTGTCAGTACACTGGCTTTGGCGAAGCCCAACCAGCCTGAGCATGATCTGGTCGTGTCTGGCCATGTCGACGGGCTGATTGTCGGGCTCCCACAAGGAGAGAATGGGTTTGGCTATGACCCGTACTTTTATTTGCCAAAGCGCCACAAGACGATGGCCCAGCTGACCCCTGACGAAAAAAATGCCGTCAGTCATCGTGGCAATGCATTACGTGCGCTCGAAGTACAGTGGGGCAATTGGGCGCAGCAAGGCTAAGGAGGACGCGATGAAATTAGTAGTGGTCAGTGATGCGCACGGAGACGCGGCGATCTTACAGACGATTTTGACGCAGCAACCGGACGCGGATGGCTATTTTTATTGCGGTGATTCAGAATTGGCCGCAAGCGATCCGCTGTTTAAGACGTACCGGGCCGTGAGTGGCAATATGGATATTGACCCTGATTTTCCGTTAACAGTTACGGCTAGTTTATCCGGCGTACGGGTGTGGATGACCCACGGCCATCGCTTTAATGTGAATTTTACGTTGGCACCGTTGTTGGCAGCCGGAAAAGACGCGCAGGCGGACATCATCTTATTCGGTCACACGCATCAGCTAGGCGTTGAGCAGGTGGAGGCGCAACTCGTCCTCAACCCAGGCAGCATCAGCCAACCCCGCGGGCGCTACGCTGGCCTCGGCGGGACCTACGCGGTAATCACCGTGACACCGACACAATTTACCGTCCAGTACCTGACGCGGGCTGGCCAACCCGTGCCAGAGCTGGCGTTTCACTTTCAGCGTTGAGGCACCAGTCACGGCCAAAATAGCCGTGCGGCCTGCCGTGAACCCGTATTTGAGTTTGTGGCGGGCTTTGCTTTTGGCTC
Source organism: Lactobacillus sp. (assembly GCA_022651245.1). GTDB lineage: Bacteria > Bacillota > Bacilli > Lactobacillales > Lactobacillaceae > Lacticaseibacillus. The sequence continues at coordinate 23,487 of JALCQM010000039.1, read as the reverse complement.
GGTTGGTGGGCCGCCAAGCAAACGGCGGGCATAAAAAAAGAGAGCAGGCCGCTATTGGCTCACTCTCGGGGAATAATTACATGAATACGTTTTTGTATAAAGCGATGGCAGCAATGGCTGCGAGGATCGGTGCCGCAACTGGCACCCAGGCATAACCCCAATCTGAGGAGCCCTTGTGTTTCAGTGGTAACAGCTGGTGAAGTAACCGCGGCCCGAGGTCACGGGCTGGGTTTAAAGCCGGCCCGGTCGGCCCACCGAAGGATGCCACGAGGGTACCGACGAGAAAGCCTAAGGACATGTGTGCGGTACCAAGATTGTCCGCGAAGAATGGGGCCTTGGTGATGCCCAAAGCACCGAAGAAAAGAATAAATGAACCAATAAATTCGTTGATGAAACCATTGAGCTGACTCTTGGTCGCGTTGATCGTGCTGAAGGTGCCTAAGATATGCTGTGGGTTAGTCGTGAGGTCGTAATGCGGCTTGTACGCTGCGACGACCATGACTTGGCCAAAAATCGCGCCGGCCATTTGTACCAAGATGTAAGGTAACACCTCAGACCAAGGGAACATGCCGGAAAAGGCTAGCCCCAGTGTGAAAGCAGGGTTGATGTGGTTACCGGAGATCCCCCCAATGATCATGGCTGGAATCATGACCCCAGCGCCGTAACCCACGGCGATCAGCATCCAATCTGAACCGTTCCCCTTTGTCCCCTTCAAATCGACGTTTGCGACAGAACCATTGCCTAGCGCGACCATTATTGCAGTGCCGATAAACTCTGCAGCAAGGCGGACGCCTAAATCGTATGTCATTTTTCTCCTCCATTATTTAGTGTGTGTGCTGACAGCATATGATAACAATGGTACCAATTTATACAACCATAGTAAATAACTGTTAAAGCCGTGTAAAGTTTTTTGTTTGTATATATCTTCACATGTATCAGTGCGCTAAAATAGGAAGGGAAACAAGAAGGAGTTTTGTCCATATGCTCAACCAAGCAATCGACCACATGATGATCGAAAATCGTGAACATTTTATGATCCCTGGAGACGTGGTTGCCAGCGTCAGCGTTGACAATTCATTGCGCCACGCCTTTTTAGTCTTGACGAAGGTCCGTTACGCCAAAATCCCAGTATTGGATAATCAAGGTCATTTTAAGGGGTTACTGTCTTTGCCGATGATCACAGACGAAATGCTTGGCCTTGATGATGTCAGTGTTGAGGCCTTAGATACCCAATGTGTCGGCGATGTGATGGAAACAGACGTGGTGACGGTGGCGAATCCGTATGACGTCGAAAATGTCTTGCATCTCCTAGTCGATAATCCGTTTTTGCCCGTCGTCCAAGATGACGGCAGCTTCACCGGTATCGTCACGCGGCGCGAGGTGATGAAAGGCATCAATTACATCGGGCACAACTTGGATCACTATTACCAAATGACCCCCAAAGAAGCCGAAGCCGAGCACAGCAAACCGTAACTTGCGGGCTTAAAAACGCCAAACACCTCTGACTGCGATTCCCATGAATCGTGGTCAGAGGTGTTGGTGTGTCCCGTTTGGTTAGTTTTGGGGCAAGGTCAATTTGGGGGTCGGCAACGTGATGCCGGCTTGTGCGAGGGCTTCGAGGTAGGCCCCCAAGAACTTGCGCTGCACCGGGAGTTGCTCGCCATTTTTAACGTGCATCATCACTTGATAGGCGAAGGTGCCGTCACCGTTATCCGTCAAGCCTAACAGCGTGGGGCCGTCGGTAATGGCAGGGGTCTCGGGTAACAGGCGTTGATTGACGCTTTTAAGGACGGTGCGGAGCGTGTCAAGGTCCACGTCAGGGGCGACGGGCAAGTTGATCATGACTTGCATTTGGCTACGAGAGAGGTTGGAGACGATGCTGATGTTGCGGTTGGGGATGAAGTTGACGGTGCCGTCTGCACTTTTAACGATGGTCGTCCGCAAGCCGACCGAGGTGATCGTCCCGCTGATCGCACCGAGTTTGACGGCGTCACCGACATCGAATTGGCCTTCTAAAATGATGAAGATCCCGGTTACCACATCAGAAACGAACCCTTGCGCCCCTAACCCTAAAGCGATGCCGACGACACCGGCACCCGCGATCAAAGTGCCTACCGGAACCCCTAAGACGGAAAGAACGGCGTAAAAATAGAAAAATAGCACGGTATAAGAGTAGATGTTCGTGGTCAAGGTCCGCATGGTATCGACGCGGGTCCCGCTGAGCCGGCTACGGCTCTTGTAGGAAAGAAACCCGCGGACGATCAAGCGCTTGCCGACGCTACGAATGATCATGAACAAGATGGTAAATAAAATGATCTCGCCAACAACGGTGATCACTCGGTTGAGGACCGCATCCCAGTCGATGCGGTCGAGGTAGCGAAGAAAAAGGTTGGTCTGTTGCGTGAGGTTTTTAGCTTGGGTAAGAAACAGCATAATGGTCCTTTCGCGTGAGTGTGATTACGTCTATAGTACCAAAGTCACACAATGATTTGAACGGCCTTGGCAATGATGATATTCTTAACATAGTCAGCCGTGTGCCTATGTGTGCGCGTCGGATAAGGAGGGTGTTGCATGACGTTAGGAGGAATTGCCGGACTCATTGCGGCAATCGCATTTTTGATCATCGCAGTGGCATTGGCGATGATCGGTTTCAAGGTCGCTGGTGTGACGAAAGAGGTCAAACAAACCGTCGTCTCGGTGAATGCGACGCTGGGTGTTGTGAATGGCGAGTTAGGAACGCTGACGCATGAAGTCGAGGCTTTGTTGACGAAGTCGAACACCTTGCTAGAAGACGTCAACGGCAAGGTCGCAGCCATCGATCCGGTCTTTGATGCGATCGGTGAGTTAGGTGAAAGCGTCTCGGACTTGAATAGCTCGACGCGCAATCTGGCGACTAAAGTGGCAAGCGGCGCAGCGAATTCGGCTAAGCTTACTGTGGCAGCTAGAGTTGGTAAAGCAGCAATGAACATGTTGAAGAAGAAAGACTAGGAGGCAGCTCATGGCTAAAAAAGGACACTTTTTCTTAGGCTTCATTTTAGGGGCAACCAGTGCACTGGCGACGACCTACTTGTTGACGCCGCAGACATCCGACGAGTTACGGCGTAAGTTTACGCAAAAAAAGGATGATCTCGCAGACCGTGCCGCTGATTATTATGATTATGCACGTGAAGCAACAGCCGACTGGCGCGAATCCGCAACGGATCTGGTCGGCAATCTCAAAGACAAAGCCAAGCCAGCAGACGCTGATCTGAGCACGTATGACGAGCAGACGCAGGCATTAAAAGATGAACTGACCGCAGCGCCAGAAGTTGCGGCCAGCGATGACTTTGATGATATCGTTTTAGATGGCAAGAGCGCATTTGCGCAAGCCAAAGATTCTGCCGATGATGTTAAGCCAGCACCCGCTGCTGACGATGACCAAGACGCAGAGTGACATAAAACAGCAACCAGTTAACCTAGGCTAAGACAGCAAGTGGTTTTAGCCCATAACATAATGCCTTCACCCCGCAATTCGGTCCTTGGATCGTGGGGTGAAGGCATTTGTGTTTCTTGCCGTGCTTGCTGGCTTGGTAGAAGACCATCAAAACAGCCCTCGGCACCGGGAAGCGGGACCAAGGGCTAGAATCGTGCCTATTGGATAAGCGTAAAGTCTTTGCTGGTGTGGGTAAATGGTTCGCAGCCATCGGCGGTGACGTGCACGCAGTCTTCGATGCGCACGCCAGCGACCCCTGGAATGTAGATCCCAGGTTCGATCGAGAAACACATGCCTTCTTGTAACTCAAGGTCGTTACCCGCCATGATCGACGGGAATTCATGGGTCGACATCCCGATACCGTGTCCCAAGCGGTGATTGAAGTATTCACCGTAGCCCGCCTTATCGATCACGTCTCGGGCGATCTTGTCTAAGGCCGCAGCGGTCAACCCTGGACGAACGGCTGCTTGTGCGGTCAATTGGGCTTCCAAGCAGACGTCAAAAATTTCCTTGGCTTTCGGCGCGACCTGTCCCCCGAAAGCGACGGTGCGGGTGGCATCGCTCATATAACCATGGTTATTCGTGCCTAGGTCGAACAAGACTAATTCGCCTGGTTGGACTTGCGTCGCCTCAGGCCCACCATGCGGATCGGCAGCATCTGTCCCGGCTTGAACGATCGTATCAAAGGACATGTGCATGACGCCTTGTTTCATCATCGCGTATTCGATTTCGGCAACGACGGCTTGTTCGCTGATGCCGGCCTTCAACGCCGCAAAACCAGCCTTAAAGGCGGCATCGGCTTGCCGTCCAGCTTCAGCCATGATGGCTAATTCTTCTGGCGTCTTGATCAATTGCAGGTGTTGGATCTTAGGGCTGGCGTCAGCAGGGAAGCTCGCCTGTGGGAATTCGTGCATGATCGCTTCAAACTTAGACACCGCCAAGTCCAATTTTTCGATCCCCCAGCGCAATGGGTTCGGGTTAACGGCCCGAATGTGATCGGCAATCAAAGCAAACGGATCTTCGTGGTCGAGGTAGCCGAAGACGGGATAAGGCCACCCGGACTTTTTGACCGCTTCAATGGACAAAGCAGGGGTAAAAAGGAATGGTTCGTGGTCAGGAAAAACGAAAAGGCCAGTGATACGCTCTTCGGGGTCCTGGAAAAAGTTTGTAAAGTAGTTGATGTTAGTGAAATTTGAGATGTAAGCCACATCGAGACCTTCATCTTGAACCCACTTTTGCAGGCTGGTTAGTTGTTGATTCATGGCGAACCTCCACTCATTTTTAACTCATAATCGTTATTAGTATAGCATAATTCGCACGAAGACGGCTTTCTGAAAAACCCCACTGAAAGTTTCATTGAAAAATTCAGTAAAACGCTTGCATTCCTAATTCTATTCTGCTAGAGTGGGTTGTAAATTAAAGCTGAGATATTAGTTCAACTGTGAAATAAGGAGCAATTAAAGAATGGAAAAACAAACGATCACGATTTATGATGTTGCGCGAGAGGCAAACGTTTCAATGGCGACGGTTTCTCGGGTTGTCAACGGGAACCCGAACGTTAAGCCGGCGACACGTAAGAAGGTCTTAGAGGTCATTGACCGTTTAGATTACCGGCCAAATGCGGTTGCTCGTGGTTTAGCGAGCAAGAAGACCACGACGGTAGGGGTGATCATTCCCGACGTCACGAACATGTTCTTCTCAAGTTTGGCGCGTGGGATCGATGATGTTGCCACGATGTACAAGTACAACATCATTTTGGCTAATTCCGACGAGAACAGCCAAAAAGAAGTGCAGGTGTTGAATACGCTTTTGGCGAAGCAAGTTGACGGCCTGATCTATATGGGTCACGACATCTCGGATGGCATCCGCCAAGAATTTTCTCGGAGCAAGACGCCGATCGTTTTGGCCGGGTCGGTCGATCCTGATGAACAAGTCGGCTCTGTCAATATTGACTATGTGGCGGCTGTTGAAGCGGCGACGACCCGCTTGATCAATTCTGGCAACCAGAAGGTGGCCTTGGTCACTGGCCCGTTGGCACAGCCGATCAATGGGCAATACCGGCTTCAAGGGTACAAGCAGGCCTTGGCCAAAGCCGGTTTGGCTTACGATGAGTCATTGGTTTTCGAAAGCGAAGCGAGCTATCATGCCGGTTTAGCCATGTTTAAGCAACTGCAAAAGGCAGGCGCGACGGCGGCATTGATCGGTGATGATGAACTTGCTTTTGGGGTTCTCGATGGCGCGCTAGATGAAGGCATCGCGGTGCCAAAAGACTTCGAATTGATCACCAGCAACAACACCAAGTTGACGGAAATGGCGCGGCCACAAATGACCTCCATCGATCAACCCCTGTATGATATCGGTGCAGTGGCGATGCGGTTGCTGACCAAGATGATGAATAAAGAAGACATTGACGCCAAGACGATTCGCCTCGGCTTTGATATCACCACCCGCAAGTCAACCAAGTAAGCTGTTAGCACTAAAATAAGGTAAATCAAAAGCGATCAAGTCGATTTGTTGGACTTGACCGCTTTTTTGGTTTACTGATTACTGTTGGCAGAATAGCTGGTTGTGACCTTGTGGTAGCCGTTGCTACGGTCGCCGCCGACATATTCCCAAAATAGCTTGTAGTTCTCGATCGTGCCTCCAATGCCGAACTGACTAGAGGTGCTGGTCGGGGCGCTGCCATTGTATAGGCTGGTGGTGGTATCGCCGGTAACGCTGTAGGTTCTGCCTTGAAAGCTGACGTTGCCGGTGCGTTGGCCGGTCAGCTTGCTGACGGTGGCGCGGCCGACGCCGCTAGGTTCCGTTGGGGTGTCGTCTGCCTTAAAGGTCGTTGGGATCAGCTTATAAGCGGCGTTGGCCAGCTTGGCCCAATAGGCGAGGTTCGTTTCGCTAGCACTGCTGGAAAGGTTATACGAGGTGCCATTGGCATTATCGTACCCGATCCAGCTTGCCAATGTGACCCCTGGGGTGGAGCCGACGAACCAGATGTCTTTGTAATCGTTAGACGTCCCTGTTTTACCGATCAAGTGGCTGGTATCAAAGCTGAGTTGATAATTCAAGGAAGCAGCGGTCCCTTTGGTCACCACGCTGTGCATCATTTGTTGCATGATGTACGTGGTCGCAGGAGTAAAGATTTGTGTGGCGGTGTCCTTATGTTTGTAGACCACATTACCGCCAGGATCGACGATAGAATCGATGACGTAAGCATCTGTGTGTTGGCCGCCATTTTCGAAGGTCGTGTAGGCACTGGCCTGGTCTTCGACGGTCACCCCGTAGTCGGTTCCCCCAAGGGCTAAACCAAGTTGTGAGTAATCATTAGCCGTCAACGTGGAAAGGCCTAGCTTGGTCAAGTAAGACTTCACGTTAACGCTTTGCCGTAGTTTGGAATACAAATTGACTGCTGGAATGTTATACGAATTGGCTAATGCGTCTGTTGCGGAGATGAATTGATTTTGAATCTCCCCGCCGTAATCCGTCACGCTGTAATTCGGAAAGTTCGTTTTAAAATCAGCAAGCATCGATTGCGAGCCGATCAGACGATTTTCGATTGCGGGGCCGTAAACCGCGAGTGGCTTGATGGAACTCCCTGGCGAACGTGGTGTATAGATATGGTTCAGTTCGCCGGAAACACCGCCGACGAAGCCGATCACGGCCCCGGTTTGGTTGTTCAATAAGACGGAACCGTTTTGTACAGGCTCAGAGTCGGTCGTGTACTCGCCTGTTTCAGGATCAATTTCGCTACTGGTGTAAGTTGTGCCGAAAGTAGAGGCGTTGTTTTTAACGACCGTTTGCATGCTATCGTAGACCGGCTTGTTGATCGTCGAGTGGACTTGGTAGCCCTTGGTCGTCAGCAAGGTCTGAGCCTGCGTTAAGTATTGGTTGTTGAGGGCCGAGTCTTTGTCGAGGTCGGTTTGGGTATGGCCATCGTCTTTAGCTAATTGCAGCGCAAGAATCGATTTTGCCTCGCTGGTGACCATATTGTAGACGTAAGCGTATTTGGTTGCCGCATCGTCGGACTCGGTGTCGTGGCCTTGGAAATCTTTCTTGAGATCAAAGGCTAAGGCGTCATGATATTCTTTATTGGTGATCGCACCAGCACGATACATGCGGAACAAAACGGTATGTTGACGGTCGATGCCCGCGCTGATGTCGCGCTTTAACGTGCCAGACGTGGTGTACGGCGTATAAACCGACGGGCTTTGCGGCAAACCAGCGATGAAGGCAGCTTCTGGTAGCGTTAAATCTTTGGCATTTTTACCGAATAAGCCTTGCGCGGCGGTTTGCACCCCGGCGATATTTTGGCCTTTGTTGTTACGGCCGAACGTGGCAATGTTTAAGTAGGCCTGCAAGATGTTTTGCTTACTGAAGAAATGGTTGATCCGCAACGCATACATAATTTCAGTGACTTTGCGCTTGAACGTGGTTTCAGAGCTTAAGAATTGCAGTTTGACCACTTGTTGCGTTAAGGTCGAGCCACCGGTTTGGCTACCGACGCCGCTAAATTCACTGAACACGGCCCGGATCACCGCTTTAGGCGAGACGCCGGCATTCGTGTAGAAGTCTTCATCTTCGGTGGCGATGATCGCTTTTTGGACCCAAGGCGACATTTGGTCGAGATTCACGGCGTCACGAATCAAGTCGCTTTTGACGTGTGTGAGCTCGACGTTGTCGGCAAAATACAAATTGGTTGATTGATCGACATTGTTGAGCGTGTGCTGCATGGCCGTCCGTGATGGCACAGGGGTATTATTGACGATCGCGGCAAAATAGCCGGCGAGCAATCCCACCCCGAATACGGCACCGATTGCCAATACAGCAACCGCGTAGTAGACGATGGTCTTGAATGCTTGCAAGACGATATCCAAATATAACGGCCAAGTCTTAGCTGAAAATGGCGGCAGTGCACCCGTTTCTGCTGTCTTGGTACGGGCTCGTTCGTTCAGCCGGTCGAGCCAGTGTTGCCACCGCTGCCGGAGCCACGTTATGAGCGTCTTCACATACTTCCCCACCTTTTGAATTTGCGCAATATGGCTCATTTTATCATTAGATCCACGCAAACACCATAAAAGCACGGCAACCGTGATGTTACAGTCTTTTTACATCTTCTGTATACAACGACCTGCTTGGTGTGCTAGCGTTAGAGAAACCAGGAAAAGGAACGGAAAGTTATGTATCGAAATTTATTTTTTGATGTCGATGATACGTTGCTAGATTTTAAAGCAGGGGAGTTGGCCAGCTTGGCCGCGACGTTTCGGCGGCAGGCCATCCCTTATACCCCGAAGTTAGAGGCCACCTACTTAGAAATCAATGCGGAGTTATGGCAGCGTTATGAACGCGGCGAGATCGGACGAGACCAGATTTTTGCGACCAGAATGCCGCGACTGTTCAAACGGCTACATTTGACAGGAGACTCAACGGCGGCAGAGACGTTCTACATGCAAATGGTCAATCAGCAAGCGATTTTGTTGCCCCACGTGATCGAGACGTTGGCGGCACTACAAGATTATCATTTGTTTGTTGTTTCCAATGGGATTGAAAAGGCCCAGCTGTTCCGGTTGACTAAGAGTCATCTGATCGACTATTTCGATGATATCTTTGTGTCGGACAGCGTCGGGGCGCCTAAGCCAACCGTGGCTTTTTTTGACTACGTCGCCAAGCACACGCCGCACTATGAGCCGAAGACCGCTTTAATCGTTGGGGATTCTTTGACCAGTGATATTCAAGGCGGCAAAAATGCTCATATCGATACCGTGTGGTTCAACCCCAAATTAATCCCGAATCGCGGGTCGCAGCAGCCGACCTACCAACTCAGTGAGTTCAGTGATCTCACCAAGATCGCCGCTGCGAATTGACCAGCTTAACGCTGCCCTAAAGAAAAGCCCTCGCGTAACCCGCAGTGCAGGTTACGCGAGGGCTTTGCGGTTAGCCGCTGAGCGCGTCTCAGCGGGGTGATTTTGCGGGCTGCAGGCGAATCGAACCACTATTGAATTGCTGCAGTCCAGTCGTTGTTTGCAACAGTAAGCTACCATCGTCGGCAAAACCTTGTAACATGCCATCAACGGGTTGGTGGGCACCGCTGAGGCGGACGGGTTGACCGACCCAAGCTGCCGCTGGTCGGTAGCTTGGCATGATGGTTTCAGGAGCCGCAAGCATTCGGGTAAAGTGACTGAGCCAGGCCGCTGCCAAGGCCGGCCGGATATCCTTAGTCGGCTGGTGGGGCAATAAGGTGCCCACCGGCAAATCGATCGTGATGTCAGGCTTGGCCACTGCCGGAGCGACATTGATCCCAATGCCGACAAGAATGGTGCCGTTGGTCAACCGGGAAGCAAGGATACCCGCGACCTTTTTATCCCCAATCAACAAGTCGTTGACCCACTTGATCTGCGTTTTGACGCCGAGTTGTTGCTGTGCGGCAAGGTGTAAGGCGACTCCGGCGGCCGGTGTCAATAAGGATAGTAATGCTGGTCGCGGTGCGGGTAAAACATAGGTCATGTAAAGACCGGTTTGAGCGGGGGAAAAGAAGGCTTTGCCACGACGGCCGACCCCGTTAGTTTGGGCGTTCGCCAACAACCAAAAAGGCGGCTGTTTCCCGGCGGCCACTTGGCTCTCCGCGACTTGATTGGTCGAGGTAGTCGTCTCGACGGTCGTGATCGCAAGCGTTTGTAGGCTTGCGGGGAGTAATCTGCGTAACGTTTCTGCAGTGAACATGAGGTACTGGGCTTCCTCTCTTTAGCGCGTCAAGCGATAAATCGCATCCGCATAGATCGCGACCGCTTGGATCAAATCTGCTAGTGGCATGTATTCGTTGGCCTGGTGCATTACATTTTCACGGCCAGGCATCATCGCGCCGAAAGCCACGCCACGCTTTAAGATCCGCCCGTAGGTACCACCGCCGATCACGTGTTCATGGCCGACTTGGCCAGTGTGATCTTGGAAAACTTGGAGGAGCGTTTGCACAAGCGGATCTTTTGCGGAGACGTAGTGTGGGGTGTGTCCCGCATCTTGGATGCTGACGGTGGCAGTGGTACCAAGGGTCGCTTGCATCTGTGCTTGGATGGTGGCCAAGTCGGTGCCTTGAGGGTAGCGCACATTGAGTGCCACGCTTTGCTCCCCATCGGGTTGGTAGCTGAATAGATCCGCACTGGTCGTCAGCTCACCCATCACCGGATCGGTGTAGGCGATGCCGAGATGGTGGCCACGGGAGTCTTCGTGAAGATACGTCGCGATCAGCGATAGGTATTGGTGGCCAGCAGGGTCATCCACCCATGGGGCCAAAAGCGTCGCCAAATGAGTGGCCGCATTGCGCCCTGCATCGGGTTCTAAGGCATGCGCGCCTTTGCCAACCAGGGTGAAGATGCGCCCGTCGACGCTGTCTGAATCGGAGATGGTCACGTGGTTTGCGTCGGCATAAGCCGCAACCGTTTGTTGCCAATCTGTGGGTAAGGCGCCGGTGATCGTTGCCGTGGCGGTTTGGGGCACCATGTTGACGCGTAAACCAGAGGTGAACGCGAGCAGTTGGCGTTTAGCCGGCGTCGAAGCGGTCGCATTGAACGTCAAGGCAATCGTACTGATGCCTTTTTCACCATTAATGATCGGAAATTCGGCGTCTGGCGAAAAGCCGAACTTTGGCAACGTTTCGGTTTGTTGATACCGAGTCAAGCCGTACCAGCCAGATTCTTCGTCGGTGCCGATGATGAAATGCACGCGCTTGTTGAGTGTGATGCCCTGATCCTGCAAAAGCTTCAACGCGTAATATGCGGCCAGCGTCGGCCCTTTATCATCTGCGGTACCCCGCCCATAAAGACGTTGGTCAGTTTGCGTCAGCTGGAAGGGGTCAGTGTCCCACCCAGGGCCGGCTGGGACGACATCCATGTGCCCTAAGATGCCTAAAACGTCGGTGCCATTGCCGGCCTCGATGCGACCAGCGACGTTCTCAACGTTTTTCGTCACAAAACCGTCGCGTTCGGCCAGCGCGAGCATGGCTTTGAGTGCAGCTGCTGGGCCTTCGCCTAAGGGGGCTTGTGGGGTGGCGTGATCGTCATCACGGACCGAAGGGATGGCGATCAAAGTTGCTAAATCATGTAATAGGTCAGCTTGATAGTCAGCCGCGAGGGCTTGCCAGTTGGTTGTCATCGTATTTTTCCGCCTTTTTTTAAGATACTTTCACAATAGCATATCCATTCGCAGACGCCTAATTAAGCGACAAGGCCAAGGCGCGTGCATCAAGGCGCACGCCATCGGTTGTTTGACCGAGGCCTAATTGGGGCACCTGCAAGCCGTGTGCTTGATGGAACCGCAAGAACCAGCATTGGGCGTCGGTGAGCTGAGGTTGGAGGCGTAGTTGGCTAGCTTTGACCCATCCGTTCAGGGTTTGACACCAAACGGTGCTGCCGCGCAGTTTGACGGCTTGGATCTGCACGCGGTCGCCGCGGTTTAAGTGGCCGACCTGAGCGCTGGTCGCTTGGGGGCCTTGGCGAAGCACCGTTTGCCAGCCGGCGGTTGGTTGAACAGTCGCCGTTTGGTCTAAAAGCAGTTGGGCCCAACCGGCTAGTGGCGCTAAGTTAAGCGTTGAGGCGTCAACAAAAGCATTCGTCCCGATCTGAAAATACGTGGTTTGCTCAGAGCGCACTGCTTTTTGGACGTTAACGACTGCCTGCGGTGCTAAAGGTTCTTTGCGTATCGTGGGCTGGTAAGGATTGGTGTAGATTGGGATTGCTTTGGTGTTCGTATTGGTCGCTAAGGTATCGACTGGATGGCTCTGAGCTTCACGGGTCAAAGATTGATAGGTGTGGGCAAGTTTAGGATAATTCGTCACGACACCATCGATTGGCAGATTGGACAGCCAGCGCCATTTACGTTGACTTTCGTTCATTTCGTCCCAAACGTACACTTTTTGCCCGATGTGGTGAAGATCTGACACCAATTTGGCGGTGACGAGTTCACTAGACACGTTGATCCCGGTTACGTAAGGGAAAACTGCGAAGGTGATTCGTTTGAGTGATCCCACAATGAAAATCCGGGGTACATTCGGCAATAGTGTTTGTAGCCGCTTGAGACTGTTGAGTGAAAACGAATGGAACATGACCCGCTCTTGCATGTGGTATTGGGTGACCAAGGCGGCAATTTTAGCCTCCATTTGGGGATGCGGGACCCCTTTTTCGATCTTGGTTTCGATCAGGAACTTGGTATCGGTTTGTTGATAATGTTCAAAGAGTGCCTGCAGGCTGTGTATCGGTTCGCCATTTTTGGTATGATATTGCTGGATTTCGCGATACGGCGTCGTGGCAATCGTCACGTCGGCGCCAGTGGTACGCTTTAGTGTGGTGTCATGTTGGATCACTAACGTTCCATCGCTTGATTCTTGGACATCTAGCTCGACATAATCGGCACCAGCCGCGAAAGCAGCGGAATCACTTTGAAACGTTTCTTCGGGATATTGTAGGGGATCACCGCGGTGGCCAACCACGACGAAACCGCAGAGGCAAGCGTATAGTGCCAGCCAGGCGGTGATCAGTAAGCATTTGGACATAAGTACCTCTCCTTATGCATAAGACCTTAGCACGAATTGCTTGAGAAATATAGGAGGTTCATAGTGGACGAAGAATATCAGACGTTTGACTTGATTCAAGAAATTACTTGCAATGATGGTACGCGATATTACGAACTTGGCAACATCATGATGAATGGCCGGGCAGAAAAAGCGGCGATCAAGCATTTGATCCGTCGGGTACGGATCGTGCAGTTGAATGTACCGCATTCAACCGCGGTGCGGCGGTATGAGGCCTATATCAATGAGACTTACCAGTTTCCGCCTTTCGACATTGAAGCGTGGGAGGTTTGGGCTAAACCAGAAGGTGAGATCCGCGAGGCGTATGATGATATCCTCAAACAAAATCATGTTGGGTAAATTTTCGCGCCGTTGGTGGCGGTGGGGGTGGCCAATTCTGACCTTCATCGTCGTTTTTGCTGGCTTGCAATTCGATGCCCGCTGGTATCGACAGCCCATCGCCCGTGTCCAAACGGTGCAGACGACCCGTGTTAGCCACCCTGTCGATAATTTTGAGAACCGTGACCGAATCGTCACGCAGAAGGTGCACGCGGTATTATTAAATACCCAACACCGCGGTCGCCAGTTAACCTTGCATAATACGTATTCTGCCAGTGGGGCAGAGGATGCGCCTTTGGCAAAAGGTCAGCAGGTGTTTTTGGCGCGTTCAGGGCGCCACTATACCATCACCAACATCAAACGGGATGCCATATTGGGGGCCTTGATCAGTGCGACGTTAGTGCTATTAGGGTTGATCGTCGGGCGTCATTTGTGGTTGACCTTGGCTTCCATTACCGCGAATGCGCTGTTGTTTATTCTGGCGTTACACGTTGAGATTGCGAGTCACCAAGTTTTGGCATTTCTTTTATTTAGTGCCGTTGCGGTTGGCTTTACGGTGATCACGACCTTGTTTGTGGTGGGCGCCAAACCTTTGGCAGCAGTTGTTGCCGGCGCCACGATGCTGGCGACGGCTTTGGGCGTGTCTTTGGGCTATGGCATCTTTGTCTGGACGAATTATCAAGATTTGCACCTCGAAACCGTTAAGTATGTGACGCAGGCCCCCCAATTACTGTTTTTTGTGCAGATCATCATTGGCTCACTAGGGGCGGTTTTAGATGAAAGCTCGGATATTGCGGTGGCAATCTTTCAACTTAACAGTGGGGCTAAGGCCCGCTTTCAAGCGGGGATGGCCATTGGCCGCAACGTGATGGGACCGTTGATCGCGGTCTTGTTTATGATTTTTATTGCCGAGACCTTTGCTGAAGGGGTATTGTGGTTGCGAAATGGTAACGCGATCAGCCAGACCGTGGTTTGGGTGATGGGCTTAGGCTTTGCGCAGTCTTTGATCTCTGCATTTGGCATCGTTTTGACAGTGCCATTGACTAGCGGTTTGGCCGCTTTGGCGGCACGCTGGCAAGGGAGGCAACGATGAGTACGATTACAGGACTCGCGTTAGCGTTGTTGATTTTGATGGTCCTCGTAGGGGGGAAGCAAGGGCTAAGCAACTTTTTGGCGTTAGGCGTGAATACCCTATTAATGATCTCTGCCGTCGTGTTGATGGCAGGCGGCTTTTCGCCAGTGATCGTCGCTGTCGTCATCGGCTTGTTGGTGCTAGCGACAACGATCTTCTTGAGTACGACGCGATTAGATGTGGCGGGGCCCGCCTTTGTGGCGTCGTTGTTAGTCATGACAGGCGTCTTGGCGGTGGTCATGGTGGGGGTGCATTTCAGCGCTACTGCGGGCTTTGGCCCAGAGGACTCTGAAACCCTAGAAGGGTTTTCGGTTTATATTGGGGTCTCCTTTGAACAGATATTGATCGCAACTGGTTTATTAGGCACGCTGGGCGCAATCGCTGAAGCGGCGAGTGCTGTGGCCGCAGGGGTGATCGAACTGGGCGGTGAAGCGACTGAGGCCGGGTTGCATGAGATTCAGACGACGATCATCGGTACGGCACTCAATACGTTGTTCTTTGGCTTTTTTGGCGGTTTTTCAGCGTTGTTCATTTGGTTCACGCAGCTGAAGTATTCCTTTGCAACGATCGTCAATAACCAGATTTTTGTCGGTGAGCTGATTCAGGTCCTTTTCTCAGTGATCGCGGTTGCCTTGACTGTGCCGGTGACGTTGTGGGTAGTTCGTCGACGGCAGCAGCCACCTGCGCATCAGCACCTGAAACCGTGAATCGAGGAGGCGATAGAATGAATTTCTTTATTGCAGATACCCATTTTTTCCATCAAGACTTGTTGGGACCAAACGACTTCGCGCCACGGCTATTTGATTCAGTGAACGCGATGAATTCGGCCCTGATCGCGGCCTGGAATGCACGCGTTGATGATAATGACGTCGTTTATCATTTAGGGGATATTGCCATGAACCCGGAAAACGTCCCGACTGATGCCGATGTCCTGGCTATTTTGACCCGGCTTAATGGACGAATTGCGTTTATCAAAGGGAATCATGATTACAATAGTTTGTTTAAGTATTTGCGTCGCTTGGATCCTGGCTGGCATGGTCAACCTAAGTTCAGTTTTCATGCCGTGGGAACGATCATTAAAGATGACCATACCCAGTTCATCATGACCCACTATCCGTTGTTATTAGGAATTACCAAGCAAACCTTGAATTTACACGGACATATTCACCATAGTATGATCCCGATTGCGGAAAATATTAACGTCGGGGTCGATGCGCCTGAGCGTGCCTGGTTACCGGCAGAAGTCCCGTGGGGCAGTCCACTCAAGGCGAGTGAGATCCACGAACTCTTTCAGAAAAAACAAGAAACTCTAAAAAAATAAGTCGATTCACATTGATTTTTAATCAAATACTAGATAAACTGTCATTATAACCACACTCTATGGGGGTGACATGATGGCGGTGGTCGATGTTAGGGCGTTACAAGCATTACGGCGAGAAGTTTTGGCGAATAGTGAACCGGCGAATATGGGTCAAGTGAATGGCTTGATCACGTTAGGGTTTCGTAAGTTTGAGTGCCATGGATTTTCTTCAGCTTATTTTCGACTGAGCTTTTGGCCACAGCTGGTCCCGTTATTGCAACCAGCTGCACAACCGCAACTGGCGGCGCGATTTGAAGCGTTGGTGCAGCGGGGATAGGGATCGAAAAACAGGAGGTTGCGCTAGCACGTTATTGTAGACGTGCTAGCCACAACTTCCTGTTTTTAGTTGCACGGCGCTGGTCGCTAGCCTACCATGAAGAAGACAAGGAGGTGCTTCGATGGCCGAGTTAGTGATCTTGCATACGAATGACTTACACTCTCATATGACGCACTGGCCCCGGATTGCGCGTTGGCTTCGGGAACAGCGAGAAGCTGCGTTGGCTCGGGGAGCGGCCGTTTTGGTTCTGGATGATGGTGACGCGATGGACCGGGTTCACCCATTGACGGAAGCAACCGACGGCCAATTCAATATCGAGCAGCAAAACGCGGTTGGCTATGATGCGGTGACGATCGGCAATAATGAAGGCGTTGGGAATAGTCATGACGTGTTGACACACTTGTATGATCACGCCAAGTTTCCGGTGGCGTTGGCGAATCTGTTCGAAGCAGATGGCCGTCGCCCACGGTGGGCGCGCCCCGTTGTTCGCAAAACGTTGCCTGATGGGACCCGGGTGGCGATTTTAGGGTTTACGGCACCGTTTTTCTTGACGTATGCCCCTAATGGTTGGCAGGTCAAGCCTGTCGAGGCGGTTTTACCTGATTTACTGCAAGCAATCGGTGGAAGTTATGACGTCTTGATCGTGTTATCGCATTTAGGGATCACAGCAGATCGGTATTTAGCGGCGCATTTTCCAGAAATTGATGTGATCATCGGGGGCCATACGCACCACCTCTTGGCTCAAGGTGAGTTGGATGGGCGGACCCTAGTGACGGCTGCTGGCAAGCATGGTCAATATGTCGGTGAGATCCACTTGCAACTTGATGCGACACACCAGATTACTGAGCGGCGCGCGCAAACGCATGCGTTTGAGACGTTACCCAGTGCCCCAGGGGATGCCGCACAAATCGCAGCCTGGCAAGCGCAAGGCATCGCGCTGTTACAAGCACGCCCCGTTGCCCGACTACCACGCGAGTTCAGAATTGATTATAATGGTGCTTCTGCATTACGGCAGCTGGGTTTGTCGGCGGTGGCCGCAGGTGGGGGCACTCAGGCAGCGCTACTGAACGCTGGATTATTTTTACATGATTTGCCGGCGGGAATCGTGACCCAGGCTGATCTGCACGCCTTGTTGCCGCATGCGATGCATTTGATGCGGATCACGCTACGGGGCACGGATCTGTGGCGTTTAGTGATGGAAATCGAAAAAAATCGTCATTTTTTGCGCCATTTTCATTTAGTGGGGATGAGTTTTCGAGGGGATATCTTTGGGGATATGGGGCTGTTAGGATTGCAAGTCACCCCCAAGCGGCAAGTGCTTTACGCCGGGCAGCCCTTAGTACCTGAGCAACAGTACACGATCACCGGGTTAGATCACTACTTGTTCATCCCGTTTTTCCCGACAATCGAGATCGTTGGCGAGAATCAATTGCTGTTTCCCAAACTTCTACGGACGGTATTTGCAGAATATCTTGCCGCCCATTATCCGATCTCATAATGGTATACTAAGGCGTTTGGAAAGGAGTGCCACATGCCGAAGACTAAATCTAATCAGACCAAACCGACGCCACCCGTCGTTCACGAAAGCACACCGTTAGTAGACGTCGTTCAAGTGGCACCAGATGTGGTGACCGTGGCTGGCCGGCGCTATCAGATCGTTGAAACCTATAAACAAGCATTCGATCGTGAGGCGTTCGCGAAACGTTACACGGAGATCCTCGATAAATACGATTATATCGTGGGGGATTGGGGTTACGATCAGTTGCGACTCAAAGGCTTTTATGACAATGATAGTCGTCATGCGAGCAAAGGGCAGATGATCGGCACCTTAAGCGATTATCTGACCGAGTACTGTAATTTTGGCTGTGCTTATTTCGTTCTACAGCGTTTGGATGCGCCAGAGCCGAAACCGAAGCGGCATCCGCGTCGCGAGAGTAATCGTGGCCGGCGGCGCAACAGCAAACGGTCTAGTAAGCCCTATCAAGAGCGGCAAACGACAGCGACAGCAGTTGCGGGCCACGCACAAACGGTGGCGGCAAATCAACCACGCAAGCGGCATTTTACGATCCGTAAGCGCGAATCTAATGAGAAGTAGGTTTTGAATTGACATACAAAGGTTATATGATTGATCTAGACGGGACCATGTATCGGGGACGAGAACGCATCCCTGAAGCAAAGGCGTTTGTGGAACGATTACAGGCGAAGCAGATCCCGTTTTTATTTTTAACGAACAATACGACCAAATCACCAGCAGCGGTGTGCCAGAATTTGGCAGATAATCATGATGTGCATGCGACGCCTAGCCAAGTTTACACGCCGGCCTTGGCCACGGCTGCTTGGATCCAGGCAGATAATAACGGCGATGCACGCGGAAAGTCCGTTTACGTGATCGGTGAGTTAGGCCTGAAACAAGCCTTATTAGATATCGGGTTAACGTTCAATGAGTATGATCCCGATTATGTTGTTGTGGGCTTGGATTACGACGTGACTTACCACAAGTTTGAACTCGCGACGCTGGCAATCAAGCGTGGGGCCAAATTTATTGGGACCAATGCGGATACCAATTTACCGAATGAGCGCGGACAAGTCCCTGGCGCTGGCTCGGTAATCGCACTGGTCGAATGCAGCACGCAGCAAAAAGCATTTTATATCGGCAAGCCAGAAGCAATCATCATGGAACAAGGCTTGAAGCGTATGGGATTGACGAAAGATGAAGTCGTGATGGTAGGCGATAACTACAAGACTGATATTAAGGCCGGTATCAATGCTGGCATCGATACGTTGTTGGTGTATACCGGGATTTCAACCCGGGCGCAAGTGGCGGCGCAGTCAATTCAACCCACACATCAAGTCGCATCGCTAGCAGACTGGGAGGTTTAAGGCATGCGCCGGTGGGAGTGGCTGACATTATGGCTATTTGTGATCGCAGCTGTTGTGTGGGGAACGATCTTGTTGACGTACGCGTTGTACCCCGTGTTCATCTATAAAGATGGGCTCTTGAACGCTTGCGGGTTATCTTTCAGGCGGCTATATCATAATTACGGCCAATTGTTGGCGTATTTGCAGTTGCCTTGGATCACACACTTGCACATGCAGGACTTCGCGAGTTCGCCAAGCGGGGCACAGCATTTTCGCGATGTGCGCCATTTATTCTTATTGGCGATCGGCGTGGTGTGGGTGACGGCCTTTCCGGCGATCCGCACCTGGCGACGGTTGCGTCAGAAAAAGGAGCGTTGGCGTTTCGTGCGACCGTTTTGGATTGGTGCCGTCATCCCAGTTATTTTAGGTGGGTTAATGGCGATCAATTTTGATGCGGTCTTCATTCGCTTCCACCAGCTGTTGTTCCGCAATGATGATTGGCTTTTCGACCCAGCATTGGATCCCATCATCAATGTGTTACCAGAAGATTTCTTCATGGTGTGTTTTGCCGCTGCCTTACTCTTGTTTGAAGTCGTGATGGCGTATGGGATTTGGCGCGGGCGTCAGGATGCACGATTAACCTAGGCTAAAGCAGGGATACAAATAGGGCAAGCCCGGTGGCTTGCCCTATTTGTATCCCTGCTTATTCGATTCGGTCGGTCTCTGTGGGAGCAGGTTTGCGGCTGCGGAGCGCCGTCACAGCGACTGGGATCAGCGAAATCGCGATAATCGCTAAGACGACGGCAGAGAAGTGTTCTTTGACGAACGGTACATTACCGAAAAAGAAGCCGGCAACGCAACACATCGTGACCCATAAAAAGCCGCCTAGTAAATTGTAGTGAATGAACTTGCCGTAGTGCATGTTGGAACCACCGGCGACAAAAGGTGCGAAGGTTCGAACTAGTGGCATAAACCGTGCGATCGCAATGGTTTTACCACCATGTTTGTTGAAAAAGGCTTCCGCCGAGGATAATTTCTCTTGATTGATCAGCCTGCCGAATAAGCTGCTGTTCGATGCGGCTAACCCGAGATGCTTGCCGATTTCGTAATTGACGGTATCCCCGATCACAGCTGCGGCCAAGAAACCAATGAAAAACACCCAAACGTTGAGGTGGTAGGCTGAGTTCGCCGCCAATGCGCAAGCAGCGAATAGCAGCGAATCGCCAGGTAGAAAAGGAAAAATCACGAGTCCAGTTTCAATGAACACCATGAGGAACAAGATCAGATAGCTCCAATTCCCGAAACTATTGACGATCGTGATGAGATGCTCGTCAATATGCAAGATAAAATCGATGAGTTGCGTCATACCCGACTCCTTTATTGTAATAGCTTCATTATACGGGCAAAAGCGGCTAGGAAGGTGAAGAATTACTTAAACTTTAGTAGTTATCATCTTCGAGTTCAGGGTGGGAGTGCGCGAGGCGACTAGCAGCGGCTGCGGCGATCGCGCCGACGATGTCATCTAAAAAGGTGTGGATGATCCCAGGCTCGTGTGCGTTGAGTTTGGCCAAGATCCCCGGTTTGACGCGGTCGATATAGCCATAGTTAGTAAAGCCAATCGAACCGTAAACATTAACAATTGCAAAAGCGAGGATCTCATCGACGCCATAAAGGCCTTCGTCTTCGGCGATGATGTTTTGTAGCGGGGCCTCAAGCTGTCCGGCTTCAGCTAACTTATCGAGCTGGATGCCAGTCATGACCGCATTTTGAACTTCTCGTTTCCGTAAAACGATCTCAACGTTTAGCATAGCGTCAGCAAGAGTGAGATCGGGGATGAACTTCTCTTGCAAAAACATCACGAGTTCACCGATTGCTTCGACACTAACGCCGCGTTCAGCCAATAATTCGTGTGTGTGTTGATAGAGCCGTTCTTCATTGGTCATAGATGACCTCCTAATGGTAAAGTTGCGTACTGTGAGTGGCTTGTCGTCGGTCTGGGTATAAATAGGTGAGCGCTTCATTGACCGCAATAGGGGCTTCGCCGAAGCCGCTAGCGATAAGCTTGAGCTTGCCAGGGTAGGTAATCGCGTCGCCGATCGCATAGATGCCAGGAATACTGGTTGCCATTTTAGAGTCGACGGTAATTGCGTTATGCTCAAGGGCGATGCCCCATTGCCGCAATTGCTTGTTTTCGCTGACAAAGCCATAGTTGACCAGTAGCTTGTCGACGTTAAGCGTCGCCTGTTGATCGCCGCGAACTTCCTTTAACGCCACATCGATGCGCCCTTCAGCGGCGTTAACGGCATCGATCAAGTAAGGGGTATGGCGAACGACTGGACTCGCCTTAAGTTTTTCGACGCTGGATTCTAACCCACGGAATTGATTACGGCGATGAATAAGGTGAACACTTTTGGCAATTGGCGCCAACGCGAGGGCCCAATCGATAGCGGAGTCACCGCCGCCTGCGATGGCGACATCGAGGTCGCGCATGGCTTCAAGGTCTTGGACAAAGTACTGAATTTGGTGATTTTCAAGGGCGGGATCGTAGGCCACTGCCAGTTTTCGTGGAGTGAATGCGCCGCCGCCTGTGGCGATGATGACCGCTTTAGTCTCGTAGTTGCCACTCGTGGTTTCTAGGCTAAACCCAGTGGGCGTTTGCACGATACTTTGGACGTTAGTTGCCGTGTGGATAGTGGGGTGAAAATGGGTCACTTGGGTCTTTAACTGTTTGATTAGGGTTTGACCACTGATATTAGGGTACCCGCCAATATCGTAAAGGATCTTTGCCGGGTACAGGTTGCCGGGTTGGCCGCCTAATTCGTCTAAACTTTCTAATAAAAGAACATCGGCACTGTGCAGACCAGCATAAAAAGCTGCAAACATACCGATGGGGCCGCCCCCGATCACTGTAATTTCATGCGTGTGTGTCGCCATCGTTTTAAACCTCGCTTCTCAAAAACTATCAGACTAACACTAACATATTTTAGGGGTGGCGGCCATGATGTCGCATTCCGGGCTGGCATCGGGTACAATAGGAAAGATCACTATTATAGGAGGTAACTATGTATCCACAACTTGATTTAGAAAACTTTAAGGGGCCCAAGGCGACGATGCACACCAGTATGGGCGATGTCACATTTGCGCTATTTGCCCAACAGGCGCCTAAAGCGGTCGAAAACTTCATTGGCTTAGCGAAGCAAGGTTATTATGACGGTATCAGCTTTCACCGGGTCATTTCAGATTTTATGATCCAAGGCGGCGATCCAACGGGTACTGGTGCCGGTGGCCAAAGCATTTGGGGACACGCGTTTGAAGATGAATTTTCCCCTGAAGTCTTCAACCTAAAAGGGGCTTTATCCATGGCTAACGCAGGACCGAACACTAACGGTAGTCAGTTTTTCATCGTGTCTAATGAGCATCTCAATCCTGATATGTTGGCCCAAATGCCAGGAGCGGGGTACCCGGAAGCGGTCATTGATGCTTATCGTGCCGGTGGCACACCTTGGCTAGATGGGCGGCATACGGTCTTTGGACAAGTGATTGATGGGACCGATGTTGTCGATGCCATTAGTAAAGTTAAAACGCAAGCCGATCGCCCCGTGACGGAGATCACGATCAAGGGGATCACGGTCACGGACGCCGAGTAGTCATCTATGTAGCACACGAGAAGAGATGAGAGGCAATATGAACTATCGCATTGGCGACATTATCTCGGGTAAAGTGACGGGAATTCAACCGTATGGCGTGTTTGTGTTGCTTGATGAGCACACACAGGGCCTGGTGCACATTTCAGAGTGTCAACATGGCTTTGTTAAAGCATTGAATGAACGCTTCAATATTGGCCAAACCATTGAAGTGGTCATTTTGGATATTGATGAATTCTCTGGGAAGATCAGTCTCTCGCTGCGAGCGTTGATGCCTGCACCGGAAATGACGACCTACCGACGGCGCAAGCATTATTGGACGACACGCAAGGTCCATACTGGTTTTACGCCGATTGCGGGTCACTTGCAGGGGTGGGCCGACGAATATCTTCAGCGTCTTGATCAAAAAGCACAGTCGTAAAGACTGTGCTTTTTATTAACATTAACAACGTTTCCTCGAATATTCGTTCGCGTTTTATACCGATGAATATTCATTCTTGTCGGTTACAAAACGACAGTATTCGGAGAACTCAACATTCCAGAAAAAAGTCGAAATTTCTGTTGACGAAGCAACGTAAAAGCTGGTAAGATACTTGTTGTTGTCACGAAGCAAGTCATTGCAACGAGCCAAAAATACGGCTTTGAGTTTTGAATAAATATTCAACTTTTAAAAAAGTCGTTGACAACATTGCTCCGATGAGATATACTTACAAAGTTGTCTTAACGGACAAGGTAGTCCTTTGAAAACTGAACAAAGTTTCGTTATGTGATAGGGCTTTTCTTAATTGAAAAGAATTAAACATTGCGAAGTCAATTCGCTAGTAACAACAAATCGAGCTATTCAAATAACTCAT
>JALCQM010000038.1 GCA_022651245.1 Lactobacillus sp. | reverse complement strand
ATTTCGTGGAGTATCGGGGGCAACCGATGCTCTTTTTTAATATTATACCGAAAACGCCACCTGACGAAAATCCGAAGATTTTCATCAAGTGGCGTCTTATTTGGGACTTATGTCACAGTCCCATTTTCGTGGTGAAGTGCGGCGACCTTCAGAACGCTAAATGCGCCGATCGCGTACCTCCACCGTGGTTTGGCACCGCGAGTAGTATCGCATGTGGCGCCGAGTTCGTCAACTAAAATCCTTAGTGTTCATTAGTTATTCATGCCGTCGGCGTACAGCTTCAGCTTGCCGTTGACGATGTCTTCGACTAAGTCACCGTAGTCAACGCCTTCAGCCTCAGCTTCTTGTGGCAACAGCGATAGTGGGGTCATGCCCGGTAAGTTATTGGCCTCGATCACCCAGACGCCATCTGCGTTGGCGAAAAAGTCCACCCGGCCATAGTTTTGCATGCCTAAGACGGCCATGGTTTGAATCGCGACGCGCTTCATTTCATCGTGCGTCGCGTCGTCCAAGTCGTCAGGCGGCGTCACGAAATCGGTGTAGCCTTCTTGGAACTTGTGCTCGAAGTCATACCAGCCGTCGTGCACTTTGATTTCGATGGCCGGGAAGGCGTGGCCATTGACGACCCCTAAGGAGAATTCGCGGCCTTGAACGAAGGCTTCGATGATCGCGGAGTTGTCGAAGCGGAAAACGTCAATCAAGCCGCTTTCGAGTTCGGCGGCATTGTGGACGATGTGCGTGCCGACGGAAGAGCCGCCACTCGTAGGCTTCAAGACCACGGGGTAGTCAAAAGGCAACTGGTGGCCGGTGGTGCCTTGGTCTTTGGTAATTTCGACGAACGCCGCGGTTTTGATCCCGTGATACAGCATAATTTCTTTGCTGTAGACTTTGTTCATCGTGAGCCCAGAAGCGGTCGCGCCGCTACCGGTGTACTTGATGTTGTTCAGGTCCAAGACTGCTTGGACCTTTCCGTTTTCCCCATCGCCGCCGTGCAGCGCCAAAAAGACGATGTCTGCGGCCTTGCAGATGGCCAAAACGTTGGGGCCGAATAGTTGCGTCGTGCCATCAGCGCGCAAGGCGTTGATATCGGCATCGGTCAAAACAGCGTCTGAGATCACCAGGTCCTGGCTCGTGTTGGCGTCGGAAAACGCACTCGCCGGGGCTTGGCCCTGCAGATCATAGCCTAGAAATAAATCGATAAAGGTGGCTTCATGCCCCTTTTCACGCAAGGCGTTGGTGAGCCGGTAGCCACTTGAGATAGAGACGTTTCGCTCGGTGCTGCGCCCGCCAGCTAAAACGACAATCTTCATAGGTATAAAACCTCCGTAAGTTTTTAGAACCTTAAGTGTACCACAGATCATCCCGGTAGCGGTATAATCAGTAACCGTTTTCAACGAAACTTAACGATTGCTCTTGCAGAACCTTAATCCTTTTTTCATGCAGTTAGGGGCAAAATACCGTATGCTAAAAATTATCGTGACGAGAAGCTTTTGGTTTAAATAGGAGGAAACACTATGAAGATCATGGCCTTTGGTGCTCGGGTCGACGAAATCCCGTATTTGCAGCAGTGGGCGGCAGATAACGCGGCTGAATTGGCGATCCGAACCGAGTTGTTAGATGCCCAAACGGTGGCGTTAGCCGCGGGGTATGACGGGATCAATTGCTTGCAAACGACCCCTTATTCGGCGGCGTTGTTTGCCGAAATGGGGCGGTTAGGGATCAAGTTTTTGACGATCCGTAACGTGGGGACGGACAATATCGACTTCGCTGCTGCGACGAAAGCCGGTGTGCGCATCGCCAACACCCCGGCGTATTCGCCTAACGCGATCGCCGAGTTTGCGGTCACGTTAACGCTTCACTTGTTGCGGCAGTTAGGGCCAGTCGAAGCCGCGTTACAGGCGGGGGACTACCCTAAGGCGACCACGTTCATTGGGCGTGAATTAGCGCAGCAAACCGTTGGGGTGGTCGGTGCCGGGCGGATCGGACGCGCGGCGATCAAGTTGTTTTCCGGCTTTGGGGCGCGGGTCTTAGCCTATGATCCGCATCCGGTGCCGGACCCGACACTGGCCTGCACGTATGTATCGCTGAGTGAGTTGTTACAGCAAAGTGATGTGGTCGATCTGCACGTGCCAGGGGTCGCGGCGAACACGCACTTGATCGATGCTCAGGCGCTGGCGCAGATGAAGCCTGATGCAGTGCTGATCAATACCGCCCGCGGGAACTTGATCGATACGCAAGCACTGTTGACCGCTTTACGGGCAGGACGCTTGGGAGGGGCTGGGATCGATACCTTCGAAAATGAGTCAGCAGCGCTACTGGCGTTGAATCAAGACGGCTATTTCCATGATCCGCTGTGGGATGAATTGGCGGCCTGTGAGAACGTCATCTTAGCGCCGCACATCGCGTATTATACGCAAACTGCCGTGCACAACATGGTGTATTATTCACTACAGGCCCTCGTCGAATTTTTGGAAAATGGGCACACAGATACCGAAGTTGCCGCGCATTAAGCTTAATATCTGTTTAAAACACGAATGATATATAGATTTATAATTGAATTGAACGTATTTTCTCTTGAATTCTTGACGTGGGTAAGGTAAGCTAAACTCATCAAAAACGAACGAGGGAGTAATTATGGAGCATTTCTTTCAACTGCGTGCGAACAATACTAAAGTGAGCACCGAGGTGATGGCGGGTTTAACGACATTCTTCGCGATGTCGTATATCTTGTTTGTGAATCCGCAAATCTTGTCGTTAGCCGGGATGCCGTCGCAGGCCGTATTCCTCGCGACGATCATTGCGAGTGCGGCGGGGACGTTGGTCATGGGCCTGTTTGCCAACGTGCCTTACGCCTTAGCCCCAGGTATGGGGCTGAACGCCTTTTTCACCTACACGGTGGTGTTCGCCTTAGGGTTCAAGTGGCAACAAGCCTTGGCGCTGGTGTTCATCTGCGGGGTGATCAATATTTTGATTACCGTGACCAAGGTGCGTAAGATGATCATCATGGCCATCCCCGAGGTCCTCCAACACGCGATCGGCGGTGGGATCGGGGTGTTCGTAGGGTATATCGGGTTAAAAAATGCCGGTTTCTTGCAATTCACCTCGGATTCGGGAAACATTTTGAGCATCAATAATACGGCTTATCATGCGGCCACCACGACGTACAAAGATGGCGTCACCAGCGTTGTGACCGGTGGGGGGATCGTCCCGGCACTGGTCAACTTCACACAGTCGGGGGCGTTGCTGGCCTTGATCGGGTTGTTGCTGATGACGATCTTGGTGATCAAGAAGGTGCCAGGCGCCGTTTTGATCGGGATCGTGGTGACGACGCTGATCGGGATTCCGATGGGGGTGACAGATGTCTCCGTGTCGCAAGCCAATTCCTTTGGTCATTCGTTTGCCCAGTTAGGGACAACGTTCGGGGCAGCGTTTGGTCGCAACGGGATGGCGAGCCTGTTCACGTCGCCAGGGCAAACCGTGATGTCGATCATGACCATTTTCGCGTTTAGCTTCTCAGATACCTTCGATACGCTCGGCACCTTCATTGGCACCGGGCGCCGCACCGGGATCTTCTCTGCCAAAGACGAGCAGGCGATGGAAGACGGCCACGGCTTCTCATCGAAAATGGACAAGGCGTTGTTCGCAGATTCGATCGCCACGTCGGTCGGCGCGATCGTTGGGACGTCGAATACGACCACGTACGTTGAAAGTGCGGCCGGGATCGGGGCCGGTGGCCGGACCGGGCTGACGGCGGTGACCACCGCCGCGTGCTTCTTGCTTTCTGCGGTGTTTGCGCCGTTGATTTCGGTGGTGCCGACCCAAGCGGTGGCGCCGGCGTTGATCCTCGTTGGGGTGATGATGACCACCAGCCTTAAAGAAATCGACTGGGCGAACCTGGAAGAAGCCGTTCCGGCATTTATGGCCTCAGTGGTCATGGGCTTGATCTACAACATTTCCTACGGGATCGCGGCGGGCTTCATCTTCTATTGCCTGATCAAATTACTGACCGGCAAGGCCAAAGAGATTCATCCCTTGCTGGCGATCGTGACGGTCGGCTTCATCTTGAACTTCATTGTCCTAGCGGTACTGTAAGCGAAGATTGACGAACTAACGGACGACTTACCTGATAGGTAAGTCGTTTTTTGGTGCAATTAAACGTTAAAACCGAACATTAGAAAACTGTTTATCGAAAATAGCCGTATTTTAACTTGAAACTCACGACGAAGACGCGTAGGCTGATTTTTAACGATGCCATCATTGAAGGAGAAGAATATGGACCGATATTTTCAGCTGGAAGCAAACCACACGACGACGCGGCGAGAGGTGATCGCAGGGTTAACCACGTTCTTCGCGATGTCTTATATTTTGTTCGTGGCGCCACAGACCTTGGCTTTGACCGGCATGCCCTCGCAAGCGGTGTTTTTAGCCACAATCATCGCCAGCGCGACTGGGACCTTGATCATGGGTCTGTTCGCCAACGTGCCGTATGCGCTAGCGCCTGGGTTGGGGTTGAACGCCTTTTTCACCTATACGGTGGTGGCCGCCTTGGGCTTTACTTGGCAAGAAGCGCTGGCGCTGGTGTTTTTGTGCGGCGTGATCAACATTTTGATCACGGTGACGAAGATCCGTAAGTTGATCATCGTCGCGATTCCTGAGGTGATGCAACACGCGATCGGTGGCGGGATCGGGGTGTTTGTCGCCTATATCGGGCTAAAAAATGCGGGCTTCCTCCAGTTTTCGACTGCGGCTTCTAGCATTTTAAGCCTCAATGGCGGCAGTGCCACAGCGCACACCTTCAAAGACGGGGTGCAAAGCGTTGTTGCCAACGGGAACGGCGTGACGCCTGCGTTAGTCAACTTCACTCAGCCAGGAGCGCTGGTCGCCTTGTTAGGCTTGTTATTGATGGCACTTTTGATCGTGAAAAAAGTACCTGGGGCCGTTTTGATCGGGATCGTGGTGACGACGTTGATCGGGATTCCGTTTGGCGTCACCAACTTACATATTTCGGCGGCCAATTCGTTTGGGCATGCGGTCAGTCAGTTGGGCACCACGTTTGGGGCGGCCTTTTCGGCCCAAGGCTTCGGCGGTTTGTTCACCGATACCCACCATATCCTGTTGTCGATCATGACGATTTTTGCGTTTAGCTTCTCGGATATTTTCGATACCTTAGGGACGTTCATCGGTACCGGGCGCCGGACCGGGATCTTCACAGGCGCTGACCTGCAAGCTATGGAAAAAGGCCACGGGTTCTCGTCGAAGATGGATAAGGCGCTGTTTTCAGATGCGATCGCGACAGGGGTTGGGGCGATTTTTGGGACCAGCAACATCACCGTGTTCGTTGAAAGTGCCGCCGGGATCGGTGCCGGGGGCCGGACCGGGCTGACGGCCGTGGTGGTGGCGGTGTGCTTCTTAGTCTCATCGCTGTTGTCGCCGATCATTGCGATCGTGCCGAGCGAAGCGGTGGCACCGGCGTTGATCATGGTCGGGGTGATGATGATGTCAAGCTTCAAAGAAATTGATTGGAACGATTTGACCGAAGCGGTACCGGCGTTCATGGCCTCGATCGTCATGGGGTTGGTTTACAATATTTCTTACGGGATCGCTGCCGGGTTCATTTTTTACTGCTTGATCAAGCTGGTGACCGGCAAAGCTAAAACGGTCCACCCGGTGTTGTGGGTCGTGACGCTGGGCTTTCTCCTCGATTTCGTCTTTATGGCGTTGATGTAACCTTAGCCGCACAAATGGCGCCTCTTGCAAATCCAATGCGGATTGTGCAAGAGGCGCCATTTGGTTTTGGGGTTAAAAACGGTACTGGGGGTCGTTGCTTACGGCGGCTTTTTCAAGCGTCAACCGCAATAACGGTACCTTGCGCCCGTCGGCTAAGGTGCGGGTGTGGGCGTAAGGCGTGGCGGTGAAGTAGTTGGTTTCCAGCCACTGGCGGCGGGTGGTTGCGGTGGCGGGGACGAGCGTATAGATCGTGTCTAAGCCAAGTTCGAAAAAGGCGAAGCCCACGATCCGGGGGATGATCTCGGCGTACAGCGCGACCGGGTCTTGTCCCGGTGCGGTTTCGAGGCGTAATTGCGCTTGCGTATGCGCCTTATCGAATTGCCACAAGCACACGCTGCCGACAAAAGTTTGGCTGCGCCGGTCGCTGATCCCGTACAGCAAGGCTTGGTTCGCCATGACTAAGCGCATGGCGTGGTTGACGTAACGCGCGGTGGCGGTGATCGTGTCGTCGCGTTCGCGGCCGGATAAGGCGGCTTGGGTGGCGTCTTGGCGCAAGGCGAAGACGTCTTTTAATTTGGCTGCGGTGAGCCAATCGAGGGTGTAGTGCCGCGATAATAGGGGATGGTATTTTTCAAAAATTGCCACGATTTATCTACTCCAATCAAGTTAATCCATTTCGAGTAAGGGGTCATTGAAGTTCTTGTGGTAATAGTCGGTGTTGATCACCTTATATTTGCCGTTCGTGAACTTGGCGATGAGTTCGCCGTTATCGGCTTGAACGGCGGGCGCGTTAGGCAAGCGCAGCGACAGTCCAGTCTTAGTGCGGCGAACGTTAGGCGTGTCAGCACCGAAAAAAACGGCTAAGGCGCGGTCGTCTAAGCCAGGGTGAACTGGTAGAAAATAGGTCATTTGAGCGGTAGAGAAGGCGGTGAAAGCGCCTTGAGGAAAATCGGTTAATGTGCGGTCGGACATCTTATACCCACCTTTCAGGGACAATCTTTGTGCTTTTCGTCACGGATAAGTATACCATGTTGCTTCAAAGATAACGGTTTCATGTTATAGTAGACGTATATTCAAATTAAGTTTGAATAGAGGTGGCAAATAGTGGGAACGCTGTTTGATCCAGAATCAACCTTTCAGCCCCTCGCCAACCGGATGCGACCGCAGACGTTAGACGAGGTGGCCGGGCAAACGCATCTGTTAGGCAAAGGCCGCGCACTACGGCAGCTCATCGACAACGACAAGGTGTCCTCCATGATTTTTTGGGGGCCGCCTGGAGTCGGGAGGACGACGCTGGCGCGGATCATTGCCAAGCAGACGAAAGCCGAATTCGTGACGTTTTCGGCGGTGACTAGCGGAATCAAGGAAATTAAAGCAGTGATGCAAGCGGCCGAAACGAACCGTGAGCAGGCGGTGAGAACGATCGTCTTTGTTGACGAGATTCACCGGTTCAACAAGGCGCAACAGGATGCTTTTTTACCTTATGTCGAACGCGGCAGTATTACCTTGATCGGTGCGACGACGGAAAATCCGTCCTTCGAGGTAAATGCCGCGTTGTTGTCGCGCCTACGCGTGTTTGTGTTGCAGCCACTGACGACAACGCAGTTGGTCGCACTTTTACAACGGGCCTTGCGTGATCCGCGCGGCTACGGTTCCCAAAAAGTGGCAGTGGCGGATACGCTGTTAACGCAGATCGCCGATTTTGCCAATGGGGATGCGCGGATCGCCTTGAATACGTTAGAAATGGCGGTGACCAACACCCCTGAAGCGCCGGCTGGCGAGGTGACGCAGGTGGCGGCCGATGCGGTCTTACAACTCCTGTCTAAAAAGCAGCTCATGTATGACAAAAACGGCGAGGAGCACTATAACCTGATCTCGGCGCTGCACAAGTCGATGCGCAACTCGGATGTCGATGCGGCGGTCTACTGGTTAGCGCGGATGCTAGAAGGCGGCGAAGACCCGCTGTACATCGCGCG
Source organism: Lactobacillus sp. (assembly GCA_022651245.1). Lineage (GTDB taxonomy): Bacteria > Bacillota > Bacilli > Lactobacillales > Lactobacillaceae > Lacticaseibacillus. The sequence continues at coordinate 19,339 of JALCQM010000038.1, read as the reverse complement.
CCGGCTGGTGCGCTTCGCCTCAGAAGACGTGGGGATGGCGGATAGCCGGGCGTTAGAGATCACCACGAGTGTTTTTCAAGCGTGTCAGTTTATTGGCATGCCCGAGTGCTCGGTGCACCTGACCCATGCGGTGGTGTATCTCAGCTTGGCCCCGAAGTCCAATGCGTTGTATACCGCGTATGAAGCCGCCAAGCAAGATGCCGAAACCACCCGGGCCGAACCGGTGCCCCTGGTGATCCGCAATGGCATCACCGACCTGATGAAAGACTTGGGTTACGGGCAAGATTACCAATACGCTCACGACAGCGCCGCCAAGCTGACAACGATGCACACCATGCCGGAGAATTTAAGCGGACACACCTATTACCACCCCACCGACTCGGGATCAGAAGCCCGAGTCAAGGCCCGACTCGAGCAAATCGCGTCGTGGCATCAGCAACATGATCCCAAAAAGTAAACCGCGTCTGAAATGAGCGCGGGTTGAGGAGTGAGAGAAATGGTCAAAATTTTAGCAGTCAACGCAGGTAGCTCAACTTTGAAGTGGAAGTTATTCGACATGCCTGCCGAAGACGAACTGGCAGAAGGATTAGTCGATCGTCTCGGCCAACCTAAGGCGAATATCAAAGTGAAGTACGGCGATCACCAGGTGTTCAAAGACGATCATCCCGTGGCCAACTTCGATGAAGCGGTGGCCAGCGTGATGGACGCCTTGAAGTCCCTCAACTTGGTCGCTGATCTCCATGAAATCGTGGGGATCGGCCACCGGGTCGTTGCAGGGGGTGAAGCGTTCACTGAATCGACCGTTGTGGATGATGCCGCCTTGAAGCAAATCGAAGCGCTCCGCGATTATGCCCCGCTACATAACCCAGTTGAAGCGCAATACATCGAAGTCTTTAAGAAAATGGTACCATGGGCGACTGAAGTGGCCGTTTTTGATACCGCTTTCCACCAAACGATGGCGCCAGAAAATTACCTCTATAGTATCCCGTACAAGTACTACAAAGAATATGGGGCGCGTAAGTACGGTGCCCACGGGACGAGTGTGCGCTACGTCTCAGCGCGGACGGCGGAATTCTTAGGCCGCGATCCCAAGGATTTGAAGCTTGTCGTTTTGCACCTCGGGTCTGGCTCTAGCATCACGGCGGTCAAAGACGGGAAGTCGGTGGATACGTCGATGGGCTTCACCCCGTTGGCTGGGATCACCATGAGCACGCGTAGTGGGGATATTGATGTCTCCTTGGTCGCGTACCTAATGAAGAAGCTTAACGTCGATATGGACGAGATGCTAGAGATCTTGAACCATGAATCCGGCGTCTTAGGGATCTCTGAATTATCCCAAGATCAGCGGGACCTCAAGGCGGTAGCCGACACCAACCCGCAAGCGAAGTTAGCCTTGGAGATCTATGCGAACCGCGCCGCCAAGTATGTGGCCGGTTATGCCTCCGTCATGGGGGGTATCGACGCGCTGGCGTTCACCGGTGGCGTCGGGGAGAACTCCCACGAGATGCGCCAACAGATCATCGAGCGCCTAGGGTTCTTAGGCGCCAAGATCGACCCAGAAGTCAACGCCGCATCGCACGGGATCGAAAAAGACCTGAGCACGCCAGATGCGACGATCAAGACGATCTTGATGCCAACTAACGAAGAGTTGATGATCGTTCGCGATGTTTTCGAACGCTTACCGCAATAGTGCCTGGCCAATACAGCTGAGGCCCGTACGATTTTGACGCAGTCACGTCAAGCGGCGCCTGGTCACCCCAAAAGGGGATGCCAGGCGCCGCTTTGATTAGGTGGCCTATTAACATTCAAAATGACGCCCCTTGGAAAACCCGCAATCGGGGTTCACAAGGGGCGCCATTGCGTGTCGTGCTGGTGGTGGGTGGCGTGACTAAAGTAGTCGGCCTGGTCGACCGCTAGTGCGATGGATCAAGACTGCCGCCACCATCAAAACGGCTAAGACGACTGCGGCCAAATAGGCCTGGATCGCGGCTAAAGCGATACAGCCGAGTAGTGCAAACCCAAGAAGCAACCAGTCAAATAAAGAAAAACGCATTTTTCTCAACTCCTCAGAGGTTGACGTGATCCTTACTGGTACGTGGGGGACCATTCCCCCTTGTGAATATTGTAACACGATTCAGGGGGCGTGGTCGCGCCAAAATCTTAGGGGTTTTGCAAAGGGGTTAGTATAATAGATATAGAAACAAGGATTGCAATTTTTTAAGGAGTTTTAAGTATTAATAAGTGCTTTTTAGCAGAAACGTGGTATACTGAGGGCAACAAATCAAAAAAGGTAGGTATTGTCATGGCTACAGATTATTCATCCCAGGCATATTTTGACAAGATGACCGCGTATTGGCGCGCGGCGAACTATATTTCTGTTGGACAACTATATCTAGTGGCGAATCCGTTGTTGCGCCGGCCGCTGGATTCGGATGACGTGAAGTATTATCCGATCGGGCACTGGGGCACGATCTCAGGTCAGAACTTTATTTATACGCACCTCAACCGGATCATCAACAAGTATGATCTGAACATGTTTTATATTGAAGGGCCTGGTCATGGTGGCCAAGTCATGCTTTCCAACGCGTACCTCGACGGGACCTATACCGAGAAGTACCCGAACATTTCGCAAGATGAAAAAGGCATGCAGATCTTGTTCAAGCGCTTCTCCTTCCCAGGTGGGGCGGCAAGCCACGCCAACGCGCAGATCCCAGGATCCATCCATGAAGGTGGCGAGCTGGGCTATACCTTGAGCCACGCGACTGGGGCCGTGTTGGATAACCCAGATGTGATCGCAGCAGCGGTCACCGGGGATGGCGAAACCGAAACCGGGCCGTTGGCGGCTTCTTGGTTCTCCAACACCTTCATCAACCCGATCAACGACGGGGCCGTTTTGCCGATTGTGCATATGAACGGCTTCAAGATCTCCAACCCGACGATTTTGTCGCGGAAGTCGGATGATGACTTGCGCAAGTACTTCGAAGGCATGGGCTGGGAACCGTACTTCGTCGAAGGCGACGACCCAGACAAGCTCAACCCGATCATGGCCAAGACCTTGGATACCGTAATCGAAAAGATCAAGGCGATTCAAAAACACGCCCGCGAAACCGGTGATACGACGATGCCACACTGGCCAGTCGTGATCGTGCGGACGCCTAAAGGCTGGACCGGCCCGAAGACTTGGAACGGGGAACCGATCGAAGGCTCCTTCCGTGCCCACCAGATTCCGATCCCCGTTAAGCGCGACGACATGACCCATAAGGAATCGCTGGAAGACTGGTTGAAGTCGTACAAGCCAGAAGAACTCTTTGACGACAACGGCACATTGATCCCAGAATTACAGGCGTTGACGCCAAAAGGCGATAAGCGGATGGCGGCCAACCCGATTACCAACGTGGGCTATCACGCCAAGCCACTGGTGCTGCCGAACTTCAAAGACTACGCACTGGACAACAGCAAGCGCGGGCAAAACGTCCAGCAGGACATGATCATTTGGTCAGATTACTTGCGGGACATGATCAAGCTCAACCCGGATAACTTCCGCGTCTTTGGCCCAGATGAAACCATGTCCAACCGCTTGTACGGGTTGTTTGAAGCGACCGATCGGCAATGGGTCGAACCGATCGACCAAAACGGTGGCGACGAAAAAATGGCGCCAGCCGGCCGAATCATCGACTCCCAGCTGTCTGAACACCAAGCCGAAGGGTTCACCGAAGGTTACACCTTGACCGGGCGCCATGGCTTGTTTACCAGCTACGAAGCCTTTTTGCGGGTCGTTGATTCCATGTTGACGCAACACTTCAAGTGGATGCGTGAAGCCGCCAAGGAACAATGGCACAAGCCTTATCCGTCCTTGAACGTGGTGTCGACGTCGACCTCGTTCCAGCAAGACCACAACGGTTACACGCACCAAGATCCAGGGATCTTGACGCATTTGGCTGAAAAGAAGGGCGAATTCATTCGCGAATATCTGCCAGCCGATGCCAACTCCTTGTTGGCAATCTCGCCGAAGGTCTTCAGTAGCCAAAACACGATCAACTTGTTGATCACCTCGAAGCAGCCGCGGCCACAGTTCTATTCGATCGAAGAAGCCGAAGTCTTAGCCGAAAACGGCTTGAAGCGCATCGACTGGGCGTCTAACGATGATGGCGTCGAACCAGACGTCGTAATCGCGGCCGCCGGGACCGAACCGAACATGGAAAGTCTGGCTGCGATCAACTTGTTGCACGACAACTTCCCAGACTTGAAGATCCGCTTCATCAACGTGGTCGACCTCTTGAAGCTGAAGAGCCCAGACCGCGATCCCCGCGGGTTGTCTGACGACGACTTCGATCGTTACTTCACCACAGATAAGCCAGTCTTCTTTGGTTTCCATGGTTTCGAAGACTTGATCCGCGACATTTTCTTCGACCGGCATAACCATAACTTGCACGTGCATGGTTACCGGGAAGAAGGGGCGATCACCACGCCGTTTGATATGCGGGTGGTCAACGAACTCGACCGCTTCCACCTGGCCAAGGACATCATTGCCCACGTGCCGGGTTACGCGCAAAAGTCTGCAGGCTTCATTCAGAAGATGGATGACACCTTGCAATACCACCATGACTATATCCGTGAAACCGGCGAAGACATCCAAGAAGTCTTGGATTGGACTTGGCAGGATATCAAGTAACCACTAACGTCTCAAGGAAGACCGTTGCAAATTTTTGCAGCGGCCTTTTTTGCGCGGGGCAAAACGCGGCGAAACCAGCAGAATCTTTGCGTGCCCCGCCCGGAACTTGGTATGCTGAAACTAGAGACACGGAAAGGGGACAATCCAATATGGAAAGGACACAAACCTGGGACCAACTGTTGACCCAAGCCGCAACCGGCCCGTATGTATCGCTGTATTTACCGTTGAGTGACCATACCGAAATGGCGGCGGTGCAACTCGAGATTCGCCATTTGAGTGCGCATGCACAAGCCGTCATGGCCAAGACGTATCCTGAGTGCGACTGGGCACCATACGCGGCCCAACTGGCACAATTAGCCGATACGCCGCAACGTTCGGTGGGGCAAACGGTGCAAGGATTAGGCGTGTTGTGCACGCCGGAGTCACTGCTGACGTTTGATTTGCAAGAGCCGGTCAACTCGGTGGCGATGGTAACGGCACAGCCGCAGATCTTGCCTTTGATCGCTGATGCCCAACGGCACCAAGCCTTCGACGTTTTAGTCCTCCAAAGCGACAAAATCGCCTTATTACAGGCGACTAAAGGGACGCTGACCCCAACGCCGTTGCCAGAATCGGCACCGCAAACGTTGATCGGGACACTAGGCGACGAAGTGCGCGGTGGCGGGCTTAATTCGGTGAGCCAAGGTCGGGGACAAGTGAGCTATCACGGGCACGGGGATAAGGCCAATTCAGATGCAACAGATATGCGGCGCTTTTTCCAGGCGGTCGACGAGTACATCATGGCGCAGTACTCACAACCGCACCAGCAGCCGCTAGCGTTGTGGGGGCTGTCCCAGACGTTGGCGGTATTCCGGGATTTGAGCCGCAATCCGTGGTTGCTAGACGTACAACTTGAGGTGAGCCCAGAGCCGTTAGATGCGGCGGCTTGCGCCCGGGCCGCGGTCACCTTGCAGCAAGACTTGGCGACGCAGCGGCAGCACCACTTGTTGACGGTGATCGACCAAGCGCGCAGTGCCAACCGCTTGGTGACCGACTTAGGGGCGGTGCTACAGGCGAATGCGGCCGGTGCGATCGCGCACCTGTTGCTCGCGGATACGGGGCGGATCAACGGTCGCTTGGTCGACGGCGCACTGGAGACGACAGGCGACAAGGCCCAGCACAATAACTTGTTGAACGACCTGGCGGTGGCGACCATGCAGCAAGGGGGGCAGGTGACGGTTTTACCGGCCGCACAATTGTCTGCCCCGGTCGTCGCCCTCACCCGCTATCAGCTATAGTCGTTTTCTAGGACCACACAAAAGCCCCGTGCCGACCCAGAACTCGGGTCGGTACGGGGCTTTTGGCCTTATTCCGGCAGCCGGTCGCGCAAGAGCAAAGACGCGATTTCGTTGGCTTGCCGCAAGCTAATGTCGTTTACAAGCGGGCGGGGGCTGGCGTTTGTGAGCCATTGTTGGCCTTCCGTCGGTGGGCCCCACAAGAATAAGCGTGTTTGCAGGTGGCCATCGCGACCCATGAGCTGGTGGGTGTGCAAGTCAGTCGCCAAGGCGCCTGACGATTCGCCGTTAGGCAAGGTGTACGGCGTGGCGAGGCCAGCGTGCAGGAGCTGCTGGATCAAGGGGTTTTGCGCAGTCGTCGCGTTGGTCGCAGGGACGCGCGCGTCGATCAAGGCGGTCCCGCGATACGTGGGGCTACCTGGGGCAGCGCTACTGGCGATGAAGGCACCATCGGCAGTCGTGACCTGCATTTTTGGCGGTAAAATGGTCACGACCTTAGCCGTGATCAAAGCCAGCAACTCTTCGTGTCGGCGCAGTGGCGGGCCGATTGATAGGAACGTGTTGTCTCGGTTGAACGCCCGCAGGAACCACTCGCGGTCTTCTGGGGCTAATAACCCCCGCAAAACGACTTGACGGATCGCATCGCGTAGGTCGCGCAAGACTTCTAAGGCACTGGTCAGTGGCCCGGTTTTAGTGCCTTGGGCGGCTGCTGCGATGTCGGCGCGTAAGAAGGCGGTTGCGGCTTCTGGCCATGTCGCGGCGGCCGGTGCGGTCAGCAAGGCGGCCCAGTCGAAATATTCATCCGGCTGTAGTGGCAACGCTGCTACGGCACGTTTTGGGGCTTGGGTGAAGTCTTGTTGAAAAGCCGCGAGCTCGACTTGCGGGTAGCGCTGGGCGAGCAGCAAGCTGTAGTAAACATACGCCGCGTCGTGCTGTAAGGCGGCCATGAAGGTTGCTTTAGACACGGTGCCTTGGGCTTGCCAGGCGTTGAGTTGCGCAGGGGTCAAAAAAACGGGCTGGCTTTGTTCGCCAGGCGCTTTTTGGTTGCGTCCCTTCGCGTGAGCGGGCAAGCCGCGCCGCGAGCCGGCCACGATGTGGGGTTCGCGGCCGCTAGGGTGATAGCGTAGCTGGCCGGTGGCGTCGCGGGTAAATTGCCCGCCGCGGCCGCTGGTCAAGCGGGCGACCAAATCGTGGAAGCTGAGGCCGAGGCCGCGTAGGATCACCGTGTCCTGGGCGGTCACGGCACTCAAGTCGCCTTCGGCAGGCAGTGCCGGCGGCCAGTAGAGGCGGTGGTGTTCGTATGCAAAGTCGACCAGGTCGCGCTGGCTGGCGGTCAAGGCGTTCGTGGCGTTGCCCAAGGCCAAAACGGCGGCATCAACCGTCAGCGTTTTGGCCGGAGTCGCTAGCGTCACCCCGGTGGTCGTGGGGTGCAGCGCGGTCACTGTGGTGCGTTCATGCTGGATGGTCACGCCGGCGGGTGCTTGGCGCCGTAATTCGGCATAGAACCAGCGCTGATAGTAGCCATACAACGCCCGCGAGGCATACCCATTGGCCGTCAGCGCGGCCGCTTCAGCGGTGAAGGCGACCGGTGCGTGCACATGACGCAACCAGGCCGCGGCGTCGTTGCGCGCCCACTGAGCAAGCGACGGTCCAGGCGAATAAGGACCCAGAGAGTTGACCGTTTGGTCGTAAAATAGCGTAATTTGGCTAGCTGCGGTGTTCATCAAAAGCTCTGGTGACTGGGTCGTCGTCCAAACGCGGCCGCCAACAGGGAAGGGGTCGTACAATGTGATGTCTAACGCCGTGACCGCCGTGTGTGGATACCAGGCCAGCAATCGTTCGAGGAGAAGTAATCCGCGTGGGCCTGCACCAATCAATGCAATTTTCAACAACCTCAATCCCTTCCATAGGCGCTTTTCTCAAGTATAACTTAGGTGAGGTGATTTCTTAAAGGAACTAGTCTTTAGCTTTACTTGTTTTCGTGCGATAATAGCAACTAGTAATGCCACCATTTAATGACACACAAAAGAGAGGCCTTAAATATGAGAATCGCAATCGTCGGGTGTACCCACGCGGGCACAGCAGCGGTCCATGAAATCTTAGCGCGGCACCCAGAGACGACGGTCGATGTCTTTGAACGTCGAGCGGATATTTCTTTTCTATCTTGTGGGATCGCCTTGTATCTTGAAGGAACGGTCGAACGTTTAGAAGATATGTTTTACGATAATGCCGCTGCGTTAGAAAAACTTGGCCCGAATGTTCACGTGCACTTGCAACATGACGTGGTCGCGATCGCGGTCGATCGCCACCAGATCGATGTACAAAACATGGTGACTGGCAAGCGGTTTACGCAAGCCTATGACAAGCTGATCATGACGACGGGTAGTTACCCTGTGGTGCCGCCGTTGCAAGGGATCAGTTTGCCACACGTTTTGATGTGCAAAAATTATGACGATGCGATCAAGATCAAAGAAAGTGTCAAAACCGCCCAAACCATTGCGATCGTTGGTGGGGGCTACATCGGCGTCGAAATCGCAGAAGCCTACAGTCGAATCGGGCGGCAGGTCATCTTCATCAACGGGGTGCATGGCGTCTTGAGCCACTATGTCGATCGCGAATTGGCAGGGATGGTCAGCGATGAACTGCGCGCCCACGGGGTGAATACGTTTTTGGATGAAGTCGCGCTACAATTCGACAGCGACGGCAAGCAGGCGTTCATCCGGACGGATAAAGCAGAGCACGTGGCTGATTTGGCGGTCGTGTGTGTCGGCTTCCGGGCCATGACCGAGCTGCTGGAAGGTCAGGTGGCGACCAATCCAGACGGGTCGTTACACGTGAATGAGTATATGCAAACTAGCGATCCGGATATTTATGCCGGTGGTGACGCGGTGGCGGTTCATTTTAACCCGACGGGCCACGACTCGTATGCGCCCTTAGCGACGAATGCGGTGCGCCAAGGGAAGTTGGCCGGACGTAACGTCTTCGGCAATACGGTGCGGTATATGGGCACGCAGTCGACCAGTGCGATGCGCTTATACAATAAGACGCTGGCCTGCACTGGCATGACCTACCAGCGGGCGCGAGCAGAAGGCTTCAATGCCGCTAGCGTGACGCTGACCGATAGTTACCGGCCGGAGTTCATGGCGGATGCGTATCCGGTGACGATGGTCTTAGTTTACGACCGGGATAACCGGCGCATCTTAGGGGCCCAGCTGTTGAGCCAGCATGACATCACGCAGTCGGCGAACCTAGTTTCCGTCATGATCCAAAACCGCAACACGATCGACGACTTGGCTTATGTCGATATGTTGTTCAATCCTTGGTATGATAAGCCGTGGAATTACCTCAATTTACTCGGCCAAAAGGCGGTTGAGCAAGCGGATCAGCTGAACCGCTAGACGCTTGAATGAATGTTTTTGTAAGGAGAAATGAATGAACGCTTGGAACCTACTAGGCTTAGCCGCATGGATACTGGTCATTGTGTACTTGGGCTTTGTGATCTGGAATATTCGCCAACGCCACTTGAAGATGTTAGTCGTTTTACGCAAGCAGCATTCGGTGCGCACGGTGTTACTCGATTGCCTGGAAGTGCTGGTCTTTGCGCTCGCCTTTTACGGTATGGCCTGGGTGACCTGGTTGCGCCAGGCAGACTACGCCGATAAAGCGGCGATTCGGGTGACCTATAACTACGCCAACTTGGTGTTACAAACCGATTCGGACCGGTCATATTATGTGCGCGTCACGTCTGGAAACGGGAAGCAACCGGTGCGGTATTACACCTACTGGACGCAAGGCGCCAAGTACCAGATCTCCAGTCGCAATGCGGATGTTTCTGACGCGACAGACGCGCTGACCGTGCGGGCTTCGGCTTACCCATGGTCAATGAAGCGGCTGGCGAAGTTAGAGAAAACGCAGGAAAAAGCCTATGTGGCGACGTACATCGGGACGTACCGGCCGACGTTTTTGAACGGCTTAGGGCTGCACGTTGGGCGAACCGCCCAGCGCTTCTCCTTGATCCGGATCCCGAACGAGACGTTCCAAAAGGTTGTTTCAGCGCATGACTGAAAGCCTATTGGCGACAGCAAAGCCCCTTGGCAAAACCTGAACTTCAGGTTTTGCCAAGGGGCTTTGCTGATCTGCTGACCAACGTTAAGGCGCAGCTGCTTATTTGCCTTTAGGCTTGTGTTCCATATAATCGCGGAGGCTAGCCACGACCGTTGGGTCCGGAATCTCTCGCATCGCCTTGATGTTATGGATGTGTTCCACGGAGACGTGGCTGTTGAGCGCCATCTCGGTGTCGGTGAGGTCGTTTTTACGCTGGAAGTCGATGATCTCCCGAGAAAATGCGTTTACCTGGTCTTTTTCACTCATTGCAATGGTCCTCCTCGATTTCACTTATCCCTAGTATACCCAACTTTGGAACAAATGCGCTAATAAGTTGCAATAACGAACGCTTGTTTGTATACTGAAGGTAGGAAGTTGTTGCCATTGCACGAGTGGAAAAGGGGCTGATAAGATGTCACCTTACACGTATCTACAAGAGCTTGCGACTCGGCAAACCACACCGATCCGCGTCCGCACATGGGAGAACAAAAACGTCATTATTCGACGGAACCAAGACCAGCAAAACGGCCTCGTCACGCAGGTTTGGGATGCTTGGTTACGGCGAGTGTTGCGGCCGTTTGGTGGGTTTGAACCTTTGATCGAGATCGATGTCTTTGGTGAGCGACCGGATATCCGTTTTTTCGCCGAGAATCAGCTCGCCGATGCCGTGCATTTCCTGCTTCATGTTGACCAACAATTGACACTGAATTGACCACTACCGGTAGAAGTGTTACCGCTGGTTTTGGTTAGAACCTGGCTGAGACGTGCAGTTTTAGCCCGTAGCCCCCACGCCTGCATACGCTGATTCGTTCCTTGAGTCGCGCGGTGCAGGCGTGGGGGTTTTGTGTTGGGCTCGGTGAGTGCCGCAAGGACAACGGGGTCGTGTATAAGTCGTCGCGCCACGCTATGGCTACGCCATAACGCGTCACGCCGCCTTACACCCACCCCTAAGCCCGTCCTTGCTACGCTCTGGTTCATCGTCGAGCGCCGCATCGCAACGCGGTTGCGTGTAAGTCATCCCGGCCGCTGCACGGCTGGCGCCGCACAACGACCAAGTTGCCTTACACACACCGCTAAAACCGCGATGCTCTGCTCTGATTTTTTTCACACCAAAGACCCCCAACGCCACTAGACATTGCGAGCCTTTGAAGCTTCAGTTGTAAGTACCGCGGCGCCAAATCGTCGCGGGTGGTGCCCACAGGCACGGGGACGACGGACAGTGGCCGGGCCAAGCCGTGAGCAAAGAGGGACCGAGGGCAACTGGTCCGGACTGCGACATGAGCATAGAGGCTTTATAGGGGCGTGTGCATTGACGCTAGCCGGTATCGTGCGTATCGGGATGCTCTTTGGTCACGCGCAAGGCGCGGCAATGGTGCAGGTGGGTCGCAACGATCTTGGCGCGCGACCTCAGCGGGGGTGCCTGTGGTGATGCGTCTAGCGAACGGCGCTAGCACATCGGGTGAAACAGGCCAGAGAGACGGACAACAGGGAGCCTAACAAGCTGAGGCGATAAGACGAAAGGTCGCACTATCGGCACAATGGCTAGGCGAGGCGGCGTGGGCCCACGTCGCTTTCAGCGACCGCACGTGCCCCGCGCTGGTTTCTGTGGGGCAGAGAACCAGCGACTCACGTGGTCGCGATAAGGGACTGATCGGTGACCCTTATATATACAAAGAGGCAATTTAGGTCCAAAAAAGAGAGTCACTTACGCACAATTTTTTAGACTAATCGTTCGGAAACAGATGCAAGCGTACAGCTTACATGAAATAAAATTTATTTTTTTATATTAGAATTTGATGAAAATTAACAACTTGAGCCTGGTATGTTCGTTGATGGTAAAAAAAGTTGCGCATAAATATTGACTAACAAAAAGTAAGTGCTATAGTGGGCAGTGTAATCAACTCATAGGAGGATGTTAATCATGACAGAAGTAAATGGCTATCAACAAAGTGACAACGAAAAGCAGCTCGATATTTTGAACTTGCCCGCACTAGAAGCAGAAGCGAAGAAGATCATTCCGACCGGCGGCTTTGGGTACATCGTTGGCGGTGCCGAGGATGATTGGACACTGCGCCAAAACACGAAGGCCTTCGAGCACGCACAGATCGTTCCTAAGGCACTATCGAATATCGAAGCACCAGATTTGTCGACCAACGTTTTCGGGATCGACCTGAAGACGCCTGTCATGATGGCACCAGCAGCTGCGCAAGGGCTGGCACATAGCCAAGGTGAAAAAGCGACGGCCAAAGGGGTAGCCGCAGTCGGTGGTTTGATGAGCCAGAGTACCTATAGCTCCACATCGATCGCCGATACCGCGGCAGCGGCTCCAGGCGCACCACAATTTTTCCAACTGTATATGTCTAAGGATTGGGACTTTAACTATAGTTTGCTGGACGAAGCGGTTAAGGCCGGCGTCAAGGCGATCATTCTGACGGTAGACGCGACGATCGATGGGTATCGGGAACAAGACATCATCAATAACTTCCAATTCCCGATCCCAATGGCCAACTTGGAGAAGTTCTCGTCCGGAGATGGTAAGGGCAAGGGGATCGGCGAAATCTATGCTTCTGCCGCCCAAAAGATCGGTGAAGACGACGTTCGCCGGATCGCTGAATATACGAAGCTGCCCGTGATCGTTAAGGGGATCGAATCTCCAGAAGACGCATTGCGTGCGATCGGTGCCGGAGCTAGCGGGATCTACGTTTCTAACCACGGCGGTCGGGAATTGAACGGTGGCCCAGCGGCGTTCGATGTGCTGCCTGCGATCGCTAAGGCGGTCAACCATCAAGTACCGATCATTTTCGATTCTGGTGTTCGGCGTGGGAGCCACGTCTTCAAGGCGTTGGCCGCAGGTGCTGACCTCGTTGCATTTGCCCGTCCAGTTTTGTATGGCTTGGCTTTAGGTGGGGCGCAAGGGGTTCAAAGCGTCTTCGAACACATCAACCACGAGTTCGAGATCGTGATGCAGTTGGCTGGCACGAAGACCATTGCGGATGTAAAGCACGCGCCGTTGACACATTTTAACTATCAAGATTAATCGGATGTATGCGCGTTCAGTGCTAGCGGCGAACATGGTATACTAGGGCTAGAGGTGAACGCAATGAAGGTTTTGATTTTGTATGCATCGATCACAGGCAATGCCAAGGGCATGGCGCGAATCTTGGCGCAGTTCTTCGAACATGTCGGGGCGACTGTGACGGTTGGGGAAATGCAACAAACCGATGCCGCTGAGCTGGCGGCTTACGATGCGGTGATCCTGTCCACGTATACCTGGTCAGGTGGCGTCATTCCCGAAGAAAGCCAAGATTTTTATGCCGATCTGGCGCAATTAGACTTCAGCCAAAAGCCGGTGATTTTTGGTATCGCTGGTACTGGCGACAAGTTCTACGGGCAAGACCGCTATAACACGGCGCCGGACCACTTCGAGCAGGTACTGATCGCCAGTGGTGCCATCAAAGGGGCCGACAGCATCAAGATCGAACAAGGCGCGACCGAAGCCGACATGCCTGCCTTTGCGGCGTTCACTAAGGCCATTGTGGCCAAAGTCAAGGCGGTCCAAGCAGACTAACTTTGACGGGTCAGACTGATTGTCAGCTAGTGAAGGAGGCAACCCCATGGATGAAATCGTATTTTTCAATCCAGGCGACGCGATCGCGAATGATTTCGACTATCAAGCAGCACGACGTAGCGCTGAGATCTATAAGGCGGCGCATGTTGCCGATGAAGGCCTAGTCGTTGCAAAAGACGAAGATGGTGGTTTTTCGGTATTTTACGAAGCCGCGGGTCAAGATGAGGCACAAAAGGCAAAAGGCCGCTACACCATCTTGGCGCACCTATAGCGAGGCTAGCGGTGGCGGATAAGTGGCGGTTGGTTGGGTTATTAGTCATAATCGCCGGGTTGCTGGGCGGATTGTGGTGGTGTCTGCGTGCACCGCTGCCTAACCCGCTGATCGGTGGTGGCTTGGCGGTGTGTTTAGGTGTTGCTGTGACGCTGTTGTTTGTCGGCAGCTGGCGGCGGCATTGATGTCGTAAGCGAATAAGGAGTGTGATGCGAAAATGGCAACTTTGACCCCTGCAATGCAGGAAATGATCGCGAATCAGCTGAACTTTTTGGCAACGGCTGATGAACATGGTAATCCCCAAGTTGGCCCCAAGGGGACGATGCGCGTCTTAGATGATCACCGGCTGATTTATAACGAAGAAACCGGGAAGCAGGCGTGGCACAATTTGAATGATAACCACAAAGCGGCGGTCGCGGTCGTTGACCGGCCAGCGCTGAAGGGTTTTCGGTTTGAAGGGACCGCGGAGTTCCATAATGATGATGAGATCTTCCGCGATGCACAAGCGTTTGCTGAGGCACGAAAGCTTCCGGCTGCGATTTCTGCGGTCGTGATCAACGTGCACCGGATCTACCGACTGGACGTCGGTGCGGTCGCAGGCGACTTGATCGAAGCCGATCCTGAATAAACCAAAGAAAGAGGACAGCCATTGGCTGTCCTCTTTCTTTGTAGTGGGCGTTCAGTTAACTGCGCGACGCGGTCACTTGGGTGCGTTGTTTGTGGTTCGCGATAATCAGCTGCGTGATGCCTTTGGCAATATTGGCGTTGCGCAGGATCGGGCCGTGGGCGTAGCTACCGAAGGTGTTCTTGTAACGCATGCCTTCGACACCATCTTCTGGATTGTTACCGTAGCCTTGATGCATTTTGCCTAACGGGTGTAGCTTCTTGGGGTCATCGAAATAGGTGCGACCGCTGTGATTTTCGAAGGCGCGAACAGTGCCAAAACTCGTCTCGAATTCCGTGTCGCCGATCATGCGGCTATCGGCTTTGAAAACGGTGTGCAGCGGCAGGATCCCTAAGCCAGGAATCGTGGTACCGTCGCTGGTTTCGTAATAGTCCCCGAGCAGTTGGTAGCCGCCACAGATCGCCAGCATTGGCCGGCCAGCTTCGATGTAATCGTTAAGCGTTGCCTTATGCCGCTTGAGGTCGCGGGCCACGACGGTTTGTTCGTAGTCTTGGCCACCGCCGAAGAAAACAAAATCATAATCCGCGGCGTTAAACGGCGCCTCCAAGCTAATGTTGTCGACGCGCACGTCGTAACCGGCTTGGTTCAGCCAATAGCGTAGGATCTTGACGTCACCGGAGTCGCCATAGGTGTTCATAAGGTCTTCATAGAGATACGCGATGGTAATCGTATTCGCCACAGTGGTCACCTGTCCTTTCGTACCCGCATAATAGCACATTTTGCGCTAAAAACAAACGGTAATGGCTGGTTGTGTTTCATGTGAAACTGGGACTTAGTAGGGTTGTGAGCTAGTTTAAATTACGTTAAACTAGGACGTGACGTGAAACGCGCCTTGTTCCACGAAAAAATGGCGTGTGATCCGGGAAAATAAAGGAATGGTGTCGATATGGATCGCGAAAATTTTGCGGCAGCGGTGGCCGAATTAGGGGTACCGTTGCAGGCGGATCAGCTACGCCAATATGCCACGTACTATGATTATTTAGTGGCAGAAAATCAAAAGATGAACCTGACAGGGATCACAGACGAGCCTGGGGTGTATCTCAAGCACTTCTATGACTCACTGACGTTGGTCACAGCCGTACCGGCGCTGAAGACGCAAGCGTTGCGCCTGTGCGACGTCGGGGCAGGGGCGGGTTTCCCCTCCTTGCCGGTGAAGATCGCGCTGCCGCAGCTATCCGTAAGCATCGTGGATTCACTCAACAAACGTATCGGCTTTTTGGACCGGCTGACGGCGCGCCTAGCGTTAACGGATGTGCAGCTTTTCCATGATCGGGCAGAGACGTTTGGAAACAAGCAGTCACCGCAGCGTGAAGCTTTTGATGTAGTCACCGCCCGGGCAGTTGCGCCGCTGAACGTCTTAGCGGAGCTGTGCTTACCGCTGGTTAAAGTCGGCGGGGTCTTTGTCGCGATGAAAGCGGCACACGCAGAAACTGAGTTGACCGCTGCCCAAACGGCGATCAAGACGTTAGGCGGTGAGCTGACTGCCGCGCACACTTTGACGTTGCCTGAATCTGGCGACAGTCGCAGCTTGATCGTGATCACGAAGCGGCGGCCGACACCGAAGCGGTATCCGCGCAAGCCGGGGACACCTAGCAAATTACCGTTAGGAGGGGAGTCGTAAAATGGCGTTACCATTTTTTGGCCGCAAAAAGGAACTCACGCCCGGCCTCAGTGTCCAAGAGATTCCGCTGACGGCGATCGTCCCAAACCGCTTCCAGCCGCGGAAAGTGTTCACTGAAGCCGCGATCACTGAGCTAGCGGAGACGATCAAAGAACACGGCTTGTTACAGCCGATCATTCTACGGGAGTATGCCCCGCAACAATACGAGATCATCGCCGGTGAGCGCCGTTTCCGGGCGATGCAGCAGCTGCAAATGGCCAAGGCGCCGGCGATCGTGCAGAAGATGAGTGATGAAGAGTCTGCGGCGATGGCGTTAATCGAAAACCTTCAACGAGAGGGCTTGTCTGCAATCGAAGAGGCGCAGGCGTACACTGCGTTGATGGAGCTGAATCATTTGACGCAAGCACAGTTGGCGACGCAATTAGGCAAAAGCCAATCGTTCGTGGCGAATAAGTTGCGGTTGTTGAAACTTTCGGAACCGGTCCAACAAGCAATCATGAATAGTGAGATCAGTGAGCGGCATGGACGTGAGCTCTTGCGTGTCGACGACTATCATCAACAGCTATTGTTGCATGAGGTCTTGACTGACGGTTTAACGGTCAAAGAGACGCAGGCCGCGGCCGAAGCTATCTTGCACCCAGAGTTAGCCTCTGCTGAAGCCGCGCCAGCCACGAAGATGCCTAAGGGGCAAACCCCGCCGGCCAAGTCCGCACAAAAGCGTCGCACCCCGCGTAGCCATGACACGCGCATGGCGATCAACACCTTGAAAAAGTCGGTGCACCTGATCAAAGATGCTGGGATGCATGTGAAGATGACGGAAGAAGACTCGGCAGATGCTTACCGTATCGTGATCGAGTTACCGAAAAAATAGGAGGCAATATGGCACACATTATTGCGGTTGCGAACCAAAAAGGTGGCGTGGGCAAAACCACGACCACGATCAACCTCGGCGCGTGCCTCGCCAACGCAGGCAAACGCGTTTTGATCATCGATGCCGATGCGCAAGGTAACGCGACCAGCGGCGTGGGGATCCAAAAACCAGAAGTTAGCAAAGATATTTATGATGTCTTAGTCAATGAAGAGCCAATTTCAGAGGCGCTGTTGAAGACGCAACACGAGAACCTTTGGATCGTGCCGGCGACAATCCAGCTCGCCGGGGCGGAAATTGAATTGACGAGTCAAATGGCGCGGGAAATGCGCTTGAAGCTCGGCTTAGCCGCGATCGAAAACGATTATGATTACATTCTGATCGATTGTCCCCCGTCTTTGGGCCAACTGTCGATCAACGCGTTTACGGCGGCCCATTCGATCTTGATCCCTGTGCAAAGTGAGTACTATGCCCTCGAAGGGTTGAGTCAGCTGTTGAACACCGTTCGCTTGGTCCAGAAGCACTTTAACCCGTCTTTGAGTATCGAAGGGGTCTTGTTGACGATGTATGATCGGCGGACGAATCTGGGTGCACAAGTGATCGATGAAGTGCGCAAGTATTTTGGCGACAAGGTGTATACGACGATCATCCCGCGGATCACCCGGTTGGCCGAGGCCCCGAGTTACGGCTTGCCGATCGTAGATTATGATCCGAAGTCCAAAGGCACCGAAGTTTACACGCAATTAGCACAGGAGGTGTTAGCTGCCCATGGTGAATAAGAATAGTAAAGGCTTGGGGCGTGGCATCGACGCGATCTTCCAAGAATTCGAAAGCCCGGATACAACACTGAGCAACGTCGAAGAGTTGCCGCTGGCAGAGATCCGCCCTAATCCTTACCAACCACGCAAGCGCTTCGATGAAGCAGGATTAGCTGAGCTTGCGGCATCGATCCGGCAAACCGGGGTGTTTCAGCCGATCATCGTCCGCAAGTCGGTGAACGGCTACGAGATCATCACCGGCGAGCGCCGTTTTCGGGCGTCTAAGCTCGCAGAAAAAGACACGATCCCGGCGATCGTCCGCAGTTTCGATGACCCGGCGATGATGGAGATCGCCGTTTTAGAGAATTTGCAACGTGAGGACCTGACCCCATTGGACGAAGCGCAGGCGTATGATACGCTGATCAAGAAGCTGGCTCTGACGCAGGCAGAAGTGTCGCAGCGACTGGGCAAGAGTCGGCCGTACATCGCCAATTATCTGCGCCTGTTGACCTTGCCGGCGCCTGTGAAGCAGCTTTTGAACGAGAAGCAGTTGTCGATGGGCCAAGCACGGACGTTGTTGAGCTTGAAGGATAAAAAGAAGATTCCAGCGGTGGCCAAGCAAGTGGTCGCCGAAAGCCTCACGGTGCGGCAGTTGGAGCACTTGATCAACCAGCTCAATGCCGGTGGCGCCAAGCCTAAAACCAAGCCGACGCAAAAGTCGCCATATGTGCGCGCCAGTGAAAACCAATTAGGGGACCGCTTTGGTACGAAGGTCAATATTGCCCAGTCCACGAAAGGCAAGGGTAAGATCGAGATCGATTTTACCGACCCGAATGACCTGAACCGGATCCTGGCGCTGCTTGATGTCAATCTGGACTAAGGAGGCCGATTCATGTACGCTTTACACGACCATGTTTTGATGAAAAAGCCCCATGCTTGTGGTGTGAACGATTGGGAGATCATCCGCATGGGGATGGATATCAAGATCCGCTGCACGGGCTGCGGCCACATCGTGATGATGCCACGGCATGATTTCGATCGGAAAATGAAAAAAGTTCTGACCAGCTCCCAAGACCAATAGAGAAAGAGTGAATTGAATGGCTTTAACAGCAGGTATTGTCGGCTTGCCGAACGTCGGTAAATCGACACTTTTTAACGCGATCACTAAGGCAGGCGCCGAAATGGCGAACTACCCCTTTGCGACGATCGATCCGAATGTAGGGATGGTCGAGGTGCCAGACGCACGCTTAGCGCGGATCGATGAATTGATCCCGGCCAAGAAGATCATCCACACGACCTTCGAGTTCACGGATATTGCCGGGATCGTTAAAGGGGCCTCTAAAGGTGAAGGACTGGGGAACAAGTTCCTGGAAAACATTCGCCAAGTGGATGCGATCGTGCACGTGGTCCGCGCTTTTGATGACGACGAAATCACCAGTGTCACCGGGGTGGTTGACCCCTTGGACGACATCGAAACGATCAATTTAGAATTGGCCTTAGCGGACCTCGACAGCGTTA
>JALCQM010000037.1 GCA_022651245.1 Lactobacillus sp. | reverse complement strand
AAAGGTAGCAAAGCAATTGGGTGTTTCGTCGCCTTCAAAGAAAAACAAATGGATCAAGACTGGAAATCTTCGTGATTTCCGAGTCTTGATCCATTTTTTATCGGGGTTTTGTCACAGCCCCATTTTTTTGTGGAGGTGAAATATGATCACAGATCTAGATTGCATGCAATTAGCGTGGGCCCAAGCCCGGCGCGAGTTTGGCCAGACCTGGACCAATCCGCAAGTCGGTGCGGTGTTGGTCAAAAATGGACGCGTGCTGGCGCAAGACTATCATCACCAGTACGGCAAGCATCACGCCGAAGTCGAGACGTTAGACCAACTGGCCGATCCGGCGCTCGCAGTTGGGGCCACGATGGTCGTCACCCTTGAACCGTGTAGCCACTATGGCAAAACGCCGCCGTGTGCCAAGCGCCTGGTCGCAGCCGGCGTGGCGCGAGTCGTGATCGGGCAGCGCGACCCGAATCCGCTAGTGGCGGGTAAAGGGATCGCGATCTTGGAACAAGCCGGGATCGCCGTCACCGTGTTGGGGCAAACCGGTGGCTTGAATTCAGCGTACAACTTTTTTTATCAGCACCAGCGGCCCTTGGTCACGCTGAAGTACGCGACCAGTGTCGATGGCAAGCTGAATGCGGCCGGCACCCAGCGGACGTATCTGACGGGACCAGCGGCGCTGCGAGACAGCCAACACGAGCGGGCGGGGCAACAAGCCCTATTGATCGGCGAACAGACCTTGTTGGTCGATGATCCGAGTTTGACCGTGCGTACGTTTGCCATGCCGTATCCGCCGGTCCGCTTAGTCGTGGTGCGTGACGCTGACCGCTTGCCCGAGCAGTTGCACGTGCTAACAGACGCGTCGGCGCCGGTGTGGTTGTTGAGTGAGGCACCCACGTCCCGCACGTGGCCGCCGCATGTGCAGGTGCACGTCGCCGCGCACTGGACGCCGCAAGCGATTTGCGCGTTGGTGGCGGCGCATGGCTTGCAGTCGTTGCAAGTCGAAGGTGGTAGCCGCCTGCTCGCGGCGTTTTTGGCGGCTGGGGTGTGCGACCGGGTGGTGGCCTATGTGGCACCGTTAGCTTTAGGCGGCACCGCCTTGCCGGTGGCGCAAGGGCCTGCCGCCGAACCGCTGGCCTTGCACCTCACCGCCGTCACGCAGTTGGCAGAAGACGTCAAGTTAACGTATGGGAGGAATCGCTGATGTTTACAGGGATTATTCAAGGAATCGGCCGCATCGCCGCGCTAAAACGCCGCGGGGAAACGGCGCAGTTGACGATCACCACGCCGCTGACAGGAAGCCAGCATAGTCAACTCGGCGATAGCGTTGCGATCGACGGCATTTGTTTGACCATCACGGCGCTCACACCAGAAGGCTTTACGACGACCGTGATGCCGGAGACGATCCGGCGCACGAACTTGGCCGAACGCACCGTCGGCGACCGGGTCGACCTCGAGTTGGCGCTGGCGGCGACTGGCCGGTTGGATGGGCATTTTGTGCTTGGGCATGTGGATACCACCGGCGAGCTGGTCAGCCGCGTGAACGATCAGAACGCAGTGGTGTTGCGCTTTGCGTTCCCTAAAACACAGCGGCCGTACATCGTCGAAAAAGGCAGCATCGCGATCAACGGCGTCAGCTTGACGGTGACGACCGTGACGGCGATGACCTTTGGCGTCAGCTTGATCCCCCATACGGTGCAAGAAACGGTGCTGGGAGACCTGCAGCTGGGTCAGCGCGTGAATCTCGAAACGGATATTTTAGGCAAATACATCGTGGCTCAGGAGGCTTTGACATGAAAAATGAACGGAAACAGCGCGTTGAACGCGCTTTGCAGACACTGCGGCAAGGCGGCTTGGTGATTGTCACAGACGACGACCACCGCGAAGCCGAAGGCGACATGATCGGCTTGGCGCAATATGCCACGCAGCAAACGGTGAATACGATGGTTTCGAAGGCCCGCGGGTTATTGTGCGTGCCGCTGGCGCCTGAAATCGCCGCGCAATTGGGCTTGCACCCGATGGTCAGCGACGCGACGGATGCGTTTGGCACCGCCTTTACGGTCAGCACTGACGCGACCACCACCACGACTGGGATCTCCGCAGTGGACCGGGCCGATACGATCCGGCAGCTGGCCGACCCGCAGGCGCAGGCCAGCGATTTTTACCATCCCGGTCACGTTTTTCCCTTGATCGCGGCGGCACAAGGGACACTTGAACGCGACGGGCACACCGAAGCGGCGGTGGACCTGGCGAAGCTAGCCGGGGCGCGGCCGGTGGCGTACATCTGCGAGATCTTGAAAAAAGACGGCACGATGGCGCGGCGCAAGGATCTCAAGCCCTTCGCCGAAGGGATGCAAATGCCGCTGTTGTCGATCCAAGACATCAAGGCCTATCGCTACATGACCGACCCAGACGTGGCGCGAGCAATCGCCAAAGTGGCGCTACCGACGCGCTACGGGGACTTTACCCTCGAGGCCTTCGCCACGCCGGATAGTCAAGAACCGACACTTTTACTCAGTTATGGTGAGGTGCTCCCTGACCAGCCGTTGTTGCTGCGGGTACATTCGGAATGCTTGACCGGCGACGTGTTTGGCTCGCGTCGCTGTGATTGCGGCGAACAGCTGGACTTGGCGCTAAAAACCATCGCGGCAGCCGGCCACGGCGCGGTGATTTACCTGCGCCAAGAAGGTCGGGGCATCGGCTTAGCCAACAAGTTGCGCGCCTACCATTTGCAAGAAACCGGGCTGGATACGGTGGAAGCCAATGTGCACCTCGGCTTCGCCCCTGACCAGCGGCAATACGGCTTGGTGGCGGCGTTACTGCGGCGCAAATCTGTGGATACGGTGGATCTACTGACGAACAACCCCGACAAAATCGCGCAGCTGGAGGCGTTGGGGATCACGGTGCGCTCGCGCCAGCCGCTAGAATTACCGGCACAGCCAGATGACCGGCGGTATCTGGAAACCAAAAAGCATAAGTTGCACCATTTACTCACGGAGGTCGATTAAAATGACAGACTATCTTGGCAACCTCAACGGTGACGGCCAGCGGATCGGCATCGTCGTCGCCCAGTTCAACGACTTGGTCACCCAGCGCCTTTTGGCTGGCGCCATCGGCTCGCTGAAACAACACGGCGTGGCCGAAGAAGCGATCACCACCTGGTGGGTCCCTGGTGCCTTCGAGCTGCCGCGCGCGGCGAAGCGGCTTGCAGAAAGCGGCACCGTCGATGGGATCATCGCGTTAGGCGCCGTGATCCGCGGGGAAACCTCGCATTACGATTATGTGTGCAGCGAAACCGCCCGCGGCATTGCGCAGGTGAGCATGAATGGGCCGGTGCCGGTGATGTTCGGCGTGTTGACCACTGATACGCTCGAGCAGGCGATCAACCGCGCCGGGGGCAAAGGCGGCAATAAAGGCGCCGATTGCGCCACCGCGGTGTTGGCAATGAGCCACTTGCCTGCCTGACGATGAAGCCCTTTGCCAAGTCAGATCCTGTACTTGAGGATGTGACTTGACAGGGGGCTTTTTTGTATCGCGCGGTCCGCTTTGACGGTGACAGGGACAACCCCGCTTTTACCGTTAGCTAAAGTCGCAGACACGTCCGCCTTAAGGTAGAAAATAATAAAATTAAATTCAAATTAATTGATACTCAATCACTGGGCTAATTTATTTCGTGTAGTAACTAAGTGGAAGGCAGTGTCACAGCGTTGTATTAAATGACGAAATCGTGAGAAAATCATTGCAAACTGGTGATCTTATGGTGGCAAAAGTTTCTTTGTCCTGACAGGATAGCTTCACCTTCTTCGCGTAATTTATTAGCAAAGGAGGTGATGAGATGCTAAGAACTCACAAAGTGCACTGTTATCCAAACGCCACGATGCAACAGGCTCTGAGACAAGCGTGCGATTACCGGCGTTATTGCTATAACCAAGCCTTGGCAACCTGGAATGATATGTACGATGAATCGGTCATCCTGGAAGACAAGCACCTACGGCCAAACGAGCGTAAAGTGCGTGACGAATTGGTCGCTAACAAGGCTGATTGGCAATTTAGTCGTTCGGCCCGTATCCTACAGTTAGCCGTGCATGACCTTGCCCAAGCGTGGAAGAACTTCTTCAACCCGAAGATGCCTGATCATGCTAAACCGCGATTTAAGTCAAGAAAACGGAGTCGCCAGGTCTTTAAGACTGATCGCGCGACCATTGTAGATGGCAAGCTTAGGTTGGACAAGCCACATGCGTATCAAGGGGCTTGGTATGATATCCGCCTAGCGGAAACGCTACGTTGGGAAGGAACCATTCGGTTGGCAACGATTGTTGAAGAAGCCGACGGTTATTATGTGAGCTTAAGCATTGAGGTCGAACAGCCGGAAGCATTACCGGTCTCCGAACGGGTCTGTGGCGTTGACGCCAATATCGGCAAGTATGTCTATAATGATGGCGACACCATGGCTACCCTGCCAGTATTGACTGCCAAACTAATCAGCCTGTATGACCGCATTTCCTTATATCAACGCCAACTTGCCCGCAAACGTCAGGCAAATCCAGGCCACTTTTTGTCTAAGCATTACCGCGCAACGAAAACCAAGTTGAAGCGAGCTTATCAAAAAGTGTCACGGATCCAAAACGACCTCTTACAGAAGTTGACAACGATGCTGGTGCGGTCAAACGGCACCATCGCTATCGAAGACTTGGACGCGAAGCACATGAAGATGAACAAGCGATTGGCGAAGAACCTTCACCGCTCGTTGTTTGGCCGCTTCAAAACGTTAATGCAAGACAAGGCGACTTGGTATGGTCGAACTTTAGTGCTCGTCGACCGCTTCTTTCCCAGCACGCAACAATGCAGTCATTGCGGCGTGGTCAAGACTGGCATCGATAAGTTGACCTTAGCAGGTAACCAACACCACCACACCAAACATCACGAGTTTCATTGTTACGGCTGCGGTATCCAGTTAGACCGGGACCAAAACGCTGTATTGAATTTAATTCAGTATGCAAAGGGGTAGGCTATACCCTCATGATTCAGGAGCCAGTCACTGTTGCCAAGGGGTATCCCGCGGTAAGAATACTGGTGTTGACGGGATCAAATAAAATCAGAATGTAAAACTAAGAAAGGAAATAATATAATCCTTTACTAGTGTCAATGAACATTCTTCCCATTTTATGTAGCAGGACATGAGACATGAAACTTACAAAAATGACGGCTTTAGTATTGGCAAGTGCGACCGTATTAGGCGGCTTGTTGACGGTTGCCCCAAGCACGACGCATGCGGCAACTAAAGAAGGCGACGCGGCGGCGAACAATGGGGTGGCGTTACCACAAACCGACACCACGAAGGCGGGGATCTCTTTTGGGGAACCGAACCCGAACGGTAACTCCGGCTACCTACGCCTGCAGAAAGTCCCTGAAATCTTAGACTTTGGGAACCACGAACGCTTCGATTCTGCATTCCCTGCGTTCACCGCTGACGGCACCAACGTCGATAACAGCAGCAACAACCGTTACGCGAGCTACAAGTCGACCGACACTAACATGACGGCGGTTTTGAACACGAGTGATACCGCTTTGAGCGCGGTCAATGGTAAGGCGTGGACCACGGTTGTCGATAAGCAAGACAGCCGTACCAATGCTGATGCCACCAACACCGCTAATCCTGGGACTTGGCAGTTGAGTGTTAAGGCGGATGGCCCGTTGAACAAGGTCGACAACCAAGGCAACGCCATGGGCAGCTCGACGGACGCGATCTTGAACTTCAAAGACACTGCTTATGGGGAAACGACTGACGTGTACACCTTGACTGGCGAAGCCCAAGACCAAGGCTACACCGCAACGGCAACCCCGAAGGCCGCTTCCACGATCAACAAGAACATCACCTTGAACGTGGCGGCTAACGCAGCGAGTGCCGACGTGGCTTCTGCCGCTGATGGGGAAGGTGCCGGCGCCAACGTCTTCGGCTGGGCGAAGAAGGACATTACTTTGACTTTGCCAAGCACATTCACGGCTGAAAACGCGATTTACGAAACTTCTTTGACCTGGACTTTGGCAACTGGGATCAACTAATCGAACCGCACAGTCATTTGTAAGTTCAACGTGTAAGCACGAGGGTTCAAGGTGAGAGGCAATCTTGAATCGTCGATATGATAGCTATGAAGAAGACAACCAGGGGAGGTTGTCTTTTTTTGCGCTAAAAAAAGGTGAGACCTTTTTTCTTGCTCTAATCTTTTTCTAATGGTAGGCTATGGTCACTTACTTTTAGGAGGCGGAAATTCATGCAACCAATTATTGCAATTACGGCGGATGCGTTGATCGATCATTCGCCAGTCATTAACCAACACGACGCCGACATGGCGCCTAGTGCGATCAAAGAGGCCATTTTGCAGGCCGGCGGGATCCCGATCATCTTGCCGTTTCCCGCCGACGTCAGCAAGGCGGCGGCGCTGGCGCAAGCCGTGTTACCGCTATTCGACGGCTTGATCTTGCCCGGCGGCCCGGATGTGGACCCGACCTTCTTCGGTGAGGAACCGATCGCCGCGATCGGGCGCACGGCGTACCAAAAAGACGCCTTCGAAATCGCCTTGATCAAGGCGACCAAAGCCGCGGGGAAACCCGTTTTGGCGCTTTGTCGCGGGTTGCAAGTCTACAACGTGGCGCTAGGCGGGACCTTGTATCAAGACCTCGCGACCCAAGACCCGGATGTCCGCTTGAAGCACGCTCAAGCGGCGCCGGGGAACTTCCCGACCCACCACGTGACGGTCACGGCCAACAGCCGGCTGGCGGCGTTAGTCGGTGCGCGCAGTTACGTCAACTCCCGCCACCACCAAGCCGTGCGCCAACCCGCGCCAGGCTTGACGGTGACGGCGGCGGCCGCAGATGGCGTGGTGGAGGCGTTAGAATCCAGTGCAGACGATAGCTTCCTGGGCGTCCAGTGGCACCCAGAGAATATGTGGCAGGCGCAGACGGAACAGTTCAGCTTCTTCGAAGATATTGTTCGCCGGGCGCAAAACTTTCACAATGAGGTGAGCGTATGACAACTGATAAAGAAAAACTAGGCCTGATCAGTATCGTCTTATTAGGGATCAATGGCATTATCGGCTCGGGGATCTTCTTGCTGCCAAACGTGGCGGCTGCGGCGATGGGGACGGCCGGGATCTTCGTGCTGTTTCTCGATGCCTTCTTAGTGATTTGCTTGGCCTTATGTTTTGCCCAGGCGGCCACCCATTTTGACCGCGACGGCGGGCCGTACCTGTACGCCAAAGATGCCTTCGGTGACTTCGTGGGCTTTGAAGTCGGCTTCGTCACTTGGGCGATCCGGATCATTGCCGAAGCGACTATGGCGGTGGCCTTCCAGACGCTGTTGGCCGATATTTGGCCGGCGCTTAAAAGCGGCTTGCCGGCGATGGCGACCACGACGATCTTACTGACCGCCTTGGCGCTGATGAATATTGCCGGGGTGCGTGTGTCTAAGTACGTGAATAATGTGGTGACGGTGGCGAAATTGGTGCCACTGGTTTTGTTCGTCGCGGTGGGGATTTTCTTCATTAAAGGCGGCAACTTCACGCCACTTTTCCCTGGTGGGCACTATACGGCCGGGTCGCTGGGGTCTGCGGCAGTGACGATGTTTTATGCCTTCACCGGGTTCGAAGGGGTCGTGGTTGCAGCAGGCGATATGAAAGACGCCAAGCGTAACTTGCCTAAGGCGATCGCGTCGGTCATGGCGATCGTGGCGTTGTTTTACGTGTTGATTCAGCTGGTCTGCACCGGCGTCTTAGGGGCGGCGACACTGGCGAAAAGCAGCACGCCGATCCAGGCGGCCTTTGCCCATTTTGCCGGCGGCTTTGGCTCGGCTTTAGTAGAAGCCGGCGCGCTGGTTTCTGTCGGTGGGATCTTGGTGGCCTCTAGCTATGTCACCCCACGGTCCGGCGTGGCTTTGGCTGAAAATGGCATGATGCCGGCCACCTTGGCCAAGCGCAACCGGCACAACGCCCCGTGGGTGGCGATCGTCGTTTCGCTGATCCTAGGGTTGGTGATCTCGTGGTCGGGCACGTTCGCATACCTCGCCCAGATCAGCGTGATCTCGCGGTTCGTGCAGTATATCCCGACGGTGCTCGCCGTATTAGTCTTTTCGCGCAAGTATGGCAAAAATGAACACGGCTTTAACTTAGTGTTGGGGCCAGTGATCCCGCTGATGGCACTGGTGGTGTCGTTGTGGCTGCTGTACAACGCTTGGCTGGGGGATGCCAACCACATGCAATTCATCACCGGTTTCGGCGCGTTGATCGTGGCCGTGCCGTTTTACTTCTTGACTAAGCGGTACCGGCCAGCGAAAGCCTGAGCACGGCTAAAACTGCACCAGCGCTATCCGATGAAAAGCGGCCCCTGTGACCTCCCAATTACGAAGGCGCAGGGACCGCTTTTTGGCTTGTACTGGCGTCCTTAATCGTGGTCAGCCAAATACTGCGCCCGCCATTTGGGGTCGACTTGCGTGGTGTTCGGGAGAAAGAAGAGCTGTTCCGTACCTGCTTCGTTGGCGTGGGCGTAGTACCATTTTTTCCAGCGTAAGAAGGCCAGGTTGGCCTGGAGGACCTGGATGCGTTGCTCTAAGGCTTGTTCTTGGTCGATCATGAACTGGTAGCGTTGCGGTAAGGTGGCATCCCCTTGGACACACCATTCCATGAAGGTGCGGATGTCGCGCAGCGGGATCGCCGAGCGCTTCAAGCAGTCGATCACTTCTAAGTAGCCGAGGTCGTCGTCGGTGAAGACGCGCTGGCCATTGGCGTTGCGCTTGACGAATGGCAATAAGCCGGCGTCGTCGTAATAGCGTAGCGTCGGGACGGAGACGTGGTATTTGGCGGCAATTTCGCCGATCGTATATTTTTTCATGAAAACTCCTTGCCCTCAAGTATACTTGAGCCGTTATCCTAATGGATATCAGGTTAACACACTCAAGGAGGAAACTAAAATGACAAAACCATTAATCGTGATCACTGGGGCATCGTCGGGCTTTGGCGCAGCCATGGCCGCAAGCTTCAACCAGCAAGGTTACCCGCTGTTATTGCTGGCGCGGCGCACAGACCGCATCGCAGCCTTACCGTTAGATTTTAGTCGCATCATGGTGCGCGGCGTCGATGTGACCGATCAAAAGGCGTTGGCGGCGGCTATCCATGAAGCCGAAGGGGTGTACGGGCCAGTCGACTTGCTGGTCAACAACGCCGGGGTGATGTTGCTGGGCAACGTCATGACCCAAGACCCGCAGCAGTGGCGGCAGATGTTAGACGTCAACGTGCTCGGCGTCTTGAACGGCACGCAGATCGTGTTGCCAGGGATGGTGGCGCGCGAACACGGGACGATCATCAACATCTCGTCGTTGGCCGGGAAGAAGACCTTCGTCAACCATGCGGCCTATGTGGCGTCGAAGTTCGGCGTGCACGGCTTGAGCGAAACCATTCGCGAAGAAGTCTCAGGCAAAAACGTGCGCATCGCGATGGTCGCACCAGGCGCCGCCGAAACGGAATTACTCGGCCACACCACCGACGCCGGCGCACTGTCGGATTATGCTGCGTGGAAGGAGTCGATGGGCGGCTTGACGCTAGACCCCAAGCATGTCGCCGAAGCGGTCGACTTCATCTACGCGATGCCGCAAAGCGTCAATGTGCGTGAAATTGACATTGCAGCGACGCGCCAAGACAGCTAAACCCAGCGCCAAAGAGGCGGCCCTTGCAAAACCCGAATTGGGTTTTGCAGGGGCCGCCTTTTAACGGTTTAGTACTTAGATGTTCAGTCCCATCGCCCCGCGTAAGCCGTCGATGTTCAAAGCGGCGATTTTTTCGCGGATTTCTTCGGCGCTAAGCTGGATGCGGCCGTCGGCTTTGAGCCGCAGCATCGTCAACATCGTGCTACACGAGAAGGTCACGATCAGCGTGGCTTGATCCATGGAGACTTGCATCGCTTGGGCGTAGCGCTTGGCCAGGTTGGTGGTGATCTCGTCTTGGACTCGGCGCACGTTCGGCCAGTACTCTTCTTGAAACAAGATGCTGGTGTAAAAGTCTTGGTTACTGCTGAAAAAGTCTGCGAACACGCCGATCAATAAGCCGCGCTCGCGCAGATAGTCTTCGATGGGGTACGCGTTTAGTCGCTGGTACAAGTCTTGTTGGACCGCGGAAATATAGCTGCTGGCTAATTCGTCGATCGTGTCGTAGTGACTATAGAACGTCTTGCGGTTGATGCCGGCACGCTTGGCCAGCTCGGTCACTTGAATCGGGCGAATGCCGGCGCTGATCATTTCTTCGAACGCCTTTTTGATCGCATTTTCGGTACGAACGAACCGTAGATCGGGATGGGTTGTGGTCATTTTGACGCCTCCTTTTGGTTGACTATACCCCAATTATGCCTCACATGGGGTTTAAACCCCAGAGTAGAATTAAGTGGGTTGGCAGTTTTTGGCGAATGGCTTATCGTATCCTTTTGCAACCGTCAAAACTTTTACGAACCGAGGTCAACACATGATCAAAGCAGAATTTCACTATTTAACCACCCACTGGTTCAAGCTCGTCGTATTAGCCGTGATCGCCACGATCCCGGCGATTTATGCGGTCACGTTCTTGAAGTCGATGTGGGATCCATACGGGCAAACCGATAAACTCGCCGTTGCGGTCGTCAACCACGATCAGCGCGCGACGATGAACGGCAAAACCCTCAACTTAGGCAAGGGCCTCGTTGCCAACCTAGAAGATAGCAAGAGCCTCGATTTTCGCCACGTCTCAGCAACCAAAGCGCACCAAGGCCTGGTAGCGGGACGCTATTACGCAGTGTACACGATACCTGAAGACTTTTCCCAAAATGCGACCACGGTTTTCAGCAACCACCCGCAAGCCTTGCGCTTGAAGGTCAACTTAAGCACGGGCCACAACCTTTTTGCCGGCAAGATCGCGACCACCGCCGGCAATTCGCTGCAAGCCAAGGTCAACGGCCAGCTCGATGCGGCGTACACCAAAACCTTGGTGGCCGGCTTCAAGCAAGTCGCCAGCGGGATGCAGGCGGCCAGCGCCGGCGCCGGCAAGCTGGCAACCGGCAGCCACCAGCTCGATAGCGGCGTCACCACGTTCCAAAAAGGGGTGACGACCGCCGCTAACGGGCAACAAACGCTCGCGACCAGCGCTGGCCAGCTGGCGAGTGGCACGCAGCAATACGTCGGCGGCGTCACCAGCGCCCAAACCGGTAGCCAGACCTTAGCGGCCGGGCTGACGCGCGCCGACAACAGTCTGCCGGCGTTAACGAATGGGTTAGGGCAAATGG
Organism: Lactobacillus sp.; assembly: GCA_022651245.1. Taxonomy (GTDB): domain Bacteria; phylum Bacillota; class Bacilli; order Lactobacillales; family Lactobacillaceae; genus Lacticaseibacillus. Next base: position 18,243 of record JALCQM010000037.1, on the reverse strand, counting down.
CGACTGGCACGACCACGTTGGCCAATGGCCTAACGCAAGCCCAAAGTGGGCAGGCCAGCTTGGCCCAAGGCGCGGCGAAGCTCGATCAAAGCCTGACCACGTTCAGTACCTCTAGTGCCACCTTGAGCCAAAAGTCGCAGGCGTTTGCGACGGCGCTACAAAGTTTCGCGACGCAAGTGACCCAAAGCCAACAAACTGGCGGCACCGACCTCAGCCAGCTGGCGACCTTAATCGCGGCGACGCAAAAGGCGCTGACCGCCGTGAGCACCACGGCTGCACAAACCGCTACGGCCACGCACACGAATGTCGCCAACGTGGCTGCGGGAATGCACCTGAGCGACTCACAGCAAGCAGCCTTGACGGCGGCGGTCGACCAAACCGCCCAAGCCAGCGCGGCCAAGCAAACCGCCGCCTTGCAACCGCTGCTGACGCAATTGCAAACCGCCTTAAGCAGCCTGCAAGCTTCGGCGACGACGCAGACCCAAACTGGCGCGACCATGTCCGGGGCGTTGACCCAGCTCACTAGTGGCGCTGAGCAACTCGCCGACGGCAACGCCCGCCTGGCCACGGCTGCGGGTCAATTGACGGCTGGGGCGGACACCGTCGCCACTGGGGCGGGACAGTTACAAACCGCCACGGCGCAACTCGCCACCGGGGCCCAAACCCTGAATCGCAGCCTGACCGCGGCACTGCCACAAGTTGACCAACTAGGCAGTGGGATGGCTCAGTTAGCCACCGGCGCGACCCAGCTCAACAGTGGCTTGACCACGCTTTCGCAAAAAGGCGGGACGTTGGCGAGCGGGAGCCAACAGCTCACCACCGGCGCCGAGCGCCTCGCAGCAGGTGGGCAGCAGTTGACCGCAGGCACCACGACGCTACAAACTGGCGCCCACACCGTCGCCACCGGCAATCAGCAGCTGGCGGCACAATTGGCGGCCGGCACCGCCAAGCTGCCGCAGCTGCATTTTACCGCCGCCACCAACAAAATGGTCACCAGCCCGGTGAAAGTCTCCCTGCACGATCGCGATACCGTCCCGAATAATGGGACCGCGATGATGCCTTACATGGGCGGCGTCGCCTTGTACGTCTGTGCGATGGCGGTCAACATGATGTTTGATACGGTCACCCCGCGGCGTAAGCCAAAAAACGGCGTGGCGTGGTGGGCCAGCAAGGCGGTGGTGATCAACTTGGTCGCCTTGTCAGCGGCCACGGTCGAATATGCTGGGGTCGTCCTGCTGGCTGGGTTGCGGCCGACCAACGGCTTGGCCACTTGGCTCGTGCTTGCCTTGGCCAGCTGCACCTTCATGGCGATTGTGTCGTGGCTCAACTTGGCCTTTGGTCCAGGCGGGTCGTTCATCGCGATGGTCCTGTTGGTCCTCCAGCTCAGCAGTTCAGGCGGGACTTACCCCATTGCCTTGAGTAACGGCTTCTTTGAAGCGTTGAACCCGCTGTTGCCGATGAGTTACGTCGTTGATGCCTTGCGCCACACCGTCATGATGCATGCTTGGCCAGGACACGACTTGCTGGTCTTGCTCGGCTTCTTCGTCGCCTTTTCTGCGTTGTTATGTTTGAATTACGTCCGGCGCGCCGCGCGGACGACCGCTGTCGAGTTTGATGCGCTCGATGATTGAATGAGATCAAAAAAAGGAACAAACCACTGAAGGCTTGTTCCTTTTTTGGTACGCTGGGTCAGTAGCGCGGCTCGAGGAGCCGACGTGGGCGGATGAAGGTGCTTGTCGGCGTGTCGGCTTCGGGTAAGAAGTCAGCGTCGGCGAAAAAGGCCTGCATCTGCGGGTTATCGCACGCCACGACGATGCGGGCGACTTGTTTGAAATAGTCATCAAACTGCGCCAACAATTCATGGCCGATGCCTTGATGCTGGTAGTCGGGCAGGACGATCAAGTCTTGAATGAACAAGATCGTGTGCATGTCGCTGACCCCGCGGATCAACCCGACTAACGCGCCTTCGTCTGTTCGCGCGGTCAATAGCGTGGAGTTCGCGATCCCGCGCGCCGTTTCATCGAGCGACTGGAGATAATGATTCCAGTTCGCTGCCCCATAGAGTTTCTTGATCTCATGGATCGAGAGTCCTGATTCGAACCTGTATTGCACAATTGCGCCTCACAATCATCTTTTTGTCATCGATGATTGTACACTACTTATTGTTAAATAACTAGGTGGTGCAGATTAGGATTCGGTAAAGTCGATAAAGCCCACGTTACCGTCGATTTCGCCACCGTCTCCGGATAAGGTGAAAATTCCCATTTCTGAGTCGTAGCGCAAGCTGAGATGCGGGTCGAGATCTTCTTGAGAGTAGCCTTTGATACCGATGGGACCAAGGTTGCTGGGGATGTCGACGTCATAATCTTCAGCCGGGGCATCTGCGGCGATCACATTCAAGGTGAATTGCACCTGCATGTGGATCATCGCGTGTTGTGAATACGGCCCCACGCCATCTTCGAAAGTTAACAACAAACGCTTGTCTGGTGCCAGATGCGGGGTCAGTTTGGAGACTGCCGCAGCGTCAAAATTAATCGCCATATTTTTCCCTCCTTCATACCTTCAGCTTAAGCACTTTGGAGCAAATAAGCAATTAATAAGCCTTAAGCAATTTTTCGCACAACTCTGGGATTTCGTCACAATTTCTTCATATTCTCGGATTATATTTAAAATATGGAAACGAGCTACCCACTCATTTCCATACCCATACCCAACTTTTTTCATTTTTACTCCTCCAAGTAAAAATCGTCAGTCGGCACCCACCGGCTGGCCAATCCTTACTCCTTTGGCCGCCACCACCCATGGCGGCCTTTTTGTGTGGTCGCAATCAACAGCCTGACGTCATACTGGCAATCAAAAGCTGAGGTTACCTAAGTGGAGAAAAAGCAGTAATAACGACGGCAAGACAAGCATTAATGTTAGTACTTGCTTTTTTATGGGGAAAATGGTTGGCCAAATTTTAGCTTCTCACCGCATGGCAGGCGGTGAACCACATCGGAAGCATTTTTAGAGGGCGCATAGAAACGTGATTAAATTTTGGCGTTGACATGTAACGCGTTACAGCTTTTATAGTCAATTTAACCAAGTTAGTAAGGAGCTATAGACGATGATCAAACATATTTTTTCTGATATGGACGGTACGCTGCTCAATAATCGGGGCAACGTTAGCCCGACAACCGTTCGCGCAATTAAGGCCTCACGTATTCCCATCACATTAGTGTCTGCCCGCGCTCCAATGGAAATGGTACCAGCTATCAAAGCATTAGGTCTCAAGGGGGAGTAGATTGCATTCAATGGTGGCTTGATTTTCAAGCAGACTGCCAATAAATGGAAATATATCAGCGAAAGTGCGATTGATACTGGAGTTGCAGCATCAATTGTGCGAGCGTTGTCATTTGGCTTCCCAGACGTTTCAGTAAGTTACTACGACCATACGCGTTGGTATAGTAGTCGTATCGACAACGAGATAGAATACGAGCAAAAAATGACCGGGCAAAAAGCCGTGATCATATCTCAAAGTGAAGCCTTTAAGCAAAATGATTTTAAGATATTTAAGATTATGATCATTACTTTTGATCAAAAAAGAATGATGGCGGTGCGGGCCATGCTCGATCGGCTCCAAATTCCAGGAATCAGTATTCAGCAATCTGGGACGGCATATCTTGAAATCACAAGTATCGACGCCAAGAAATCTCGTGGTATTGATTACATCATGTGTAAAGAAGCCTTGCATACAGACGAAACTGCTGGTTTCGGTGATGGTCATAATGATCTGCCAATGCTAAATATGGTTGGATTACCGATTGTGATGGCGAATGCATTGGATGAAATCAAGCGAGTCGCAAAGTTTGTAACGAAGTCTAACGAAGAAAACGGCGTGGCATTTGCGTTGAAAACCGTACCGGACTTCAAATGATCAGTCTTGAATAACCTGGTTAGGGCTGACCACCGTAGGCCCGCCGACGTTCTTCGACGATTTTAATCTTTCTTCTGGCTAAATAGCATGTCGCGCCCCCTCTAAGTGTTAGAAGGCTATTGGCCCGATCAATACGCGCGATATTGCAGACATTCACCACGAACGATTTGTGACAGCGAACCAACCTGGGATCAGAGGCTTCAATTTGCTTGAGATTCGAATAGAATTCGATACGTTGCGTCGGCGTGACAACGGCAACCTTATGCGGCTGGGATAGTGTTTCGAAGTAAAGAAGATCAATAAAAGGAATTTGAACGTGCGTATATTCAGTTTCAAACTCATAAACATCATCAGGGGCAGGCTGAAGGTCTGAATCTGCAACGTATTCAATGCACGACTGCAATTGTTGGCTAAAATTCTTCTCTGGCTGGTCCTTTGCGATAAACTGCAAGGCGGAGACCTTATAGGCATACGTGATCGGGGCAAATTCTGAATGCGTGGTCACAAAAACAATGCTGGCAAACCGATCTAGCTGACGAATCTCGCTCGCGACTTCAAGCCCTTTTCTCGGTTGGTTGTCTTGTTTGAGTGCATCTTTAAGCTCAATGTCCAGGAAGTACAACATTTGTGTGCCTCTATTTGAATTGGCCCGTACCTGTTCCAGCAAAGTATCAGCCGAACCGGTGTCAAAAATTTCCGTGACAGGCGCCTGAATTTGAATAATGAGCGCTTCAATCAAAGCTTTCATGCGCTTTCGTTGGAGTTTGTCGTCTTCAAGTAAAAATATTTTCATCTCGGTTTACTTTGACCTCTTTATGATGACCGTCTGGACGACCTTCTGCTCTTTAATGGCGGTTTCGATCCACGCGTTAGGGTGCTTTTGTAGGATTCTCTGCACATTGTTTAACCCATGCCCGTGCGCATGCCCTTTTGAGCTATACCCATTGGAATACATGTTTGCAATCGTGATGTTTTCTGTGTTCGCAGAGTTTTCAATGTGGGTGAAAAACAGGTCGTCTTGATAAAACAGGGCAATTCGTAGGAACGCGTCCGCAGAGACGGAAGCACCGTCGATTGCGTTATCTAACAGGTTAGAAACGATGCGGACATAATCGAGCAGGTCGATGTAACAATTCGCAATCGTTTCTTTGACCTCGAGCGTGACGTGTATATGTTGTTGCTGCGCGGCTAAAACCTTAGCCGAAATGACACTTTTGAGTGCTGGGTTCGAGACGTTGGCAAGATCCGTAACCTCCAACTTTGTCTGTGCGACGTTGACTTGCGTCTGACTCAAGACGTTCTGGTACACAGATTTGACCAGTTCAATATCGCCAGATTTAATGCTTTCGTTGAGTGATAACAAGATGTTTGCGAAGTCATGACGGAAACCTGCAAGTTCTTTATATAAACGTTCTATTTCGAGGTAGTAGGGTAATGAATTCTCGTATTGTTCAGTCTTAGCATTTTGAAGCTCTTGTAATAAATAGTTTCGCGCTTGAATACCTAGAAATGCGAGCAAGGCGAAGAACATGAAAATATAAATGAAAAAAATGTACTTGGTATAATCCGCAACGGCTTCTGTTACGTCTCTATACGTTTCCATAAAATAAACGAATAGGAAGGCAATAAACTCGATTGTCAGTATTTTATTTGCAGGGCCAATGATATTGTTTCGGACATATTTGGCATCGATTTTTAAAATATTGAAATTGATCCGCATTACCTTTATTGTTACCCAATGAATTAATATTGGTAATAAAACAATACCGATGACTTGGATCCCTTTTAAGGCATTAAATTTCTCAGGTAAGAATAAATAAAAAGCTAACCCAATCAAATTCGTTAGAAGTAAGGAAATAAATGCAGTGTAGATGCTGTAAAAATATGTTAGTCTCAAATTTTGAAAGCGGTCATGCAAGTAAGTCTGTACCAACATAAATGGGAATATGATTAGCACCCATGCTCCGCCTAGAAAGGGTGTTATTAACGCCGATAGAATTACTGATCCTGCGATAGCCCATGGACTAATTTGAGATCGACTAACTTGTCTATAGATTATCCAAATCAGCACCCATTGCCAAATGATTAGAAAAAAATAAATAAGTAGGTTCAGCATGATACGTTCCTCACATTCACAAGACCCTTATCGCGTCTTAATGAAATATTACCATAATTTTCATTCAAATTTCTAACCATGCAGCTCGTACTGATTTATAAAGACTACGGGAGCAAGCAACGTTTGTGTTGGAAATTGACTTAAAAGTGATCTGACGCGTCGTTTTTGCGATTGCGACTATTCTGTCTATATTTCTCTTCATGGGTCGGTTTTGAAGCGACTAAAAAGGCGACTAGCATTTTAGCCGCCTTGAATGATTGATAGAGCTTCCGCTAATGAGCAAGATAAAAATTATCAAGACTAACCAATAATAATGGTCAACAATGTACAATCTTGGGACGATGTTCAAATCACTTAATATCAACCACAAACTACCTGCGATAAATAGAAGCCACGTTATGCTTGTCGTAATTATGGATAACTTCATGCTATTCACTCCGTTTAACTTTGAAAAAATTGGCTACTTTTTTCACTTCGTTAAGATTGTCTAGTTCAGCCAGTATGCAAGCGCGCCGCCAGTTCGGTAACCAACTTCGTACACCGCTTTTATAATGCCAGGGCCGAAATAACCAAGTGCCAATAGTCCTACAGCAATGGCGATGATTGATGCAATCTTTTGTGATGTTGAAAATTTAGAAAATAGATTGTTCATGACATTCACTCCGTTTCTCACTGACACGGTCTATTGAGGCGTTTTCTAACTTACAGATATTCCGGATGCTTAGACGACACTCGTAGTGGTTAATTAGCCTGTAACAAGCGCACCTCATCAGTTAATTTGTTAGGAATACTGATAAAAGCAACGCAAGATTGTCTCTTTAAGTTAACCCCTGGATTACAAATTGGGTATGCTTGTTTCCGGAACGGTAGGTCACAACTCCTAACCGGTAGCACATTGTATGATATCGGTTGCGGTTGCCCACCACTCCGGATCTGGGGGTCTCATCACGTTACGTGGCGCACCGTGGTTGCGTGTAAGTCATCTTAGCTGCTGCCCCACTAGGCTTTCGGTGTAGCTGTCAACGTATTTTCGTACTGGTTAATTCAAAACAACATTTGAAAACGATGCTTAGCTTGGTTAACGTAAACTCGGGTTAGCGTGTATACGTCAAGTATCCTAAAATTACAAGTAAGCAAACTGCACTTGTTTTCGTGCCATCATTCCAAAAGCTAAAATGCCATATATATGAGGATATTAGGCTACCTAGCAAAGTAATAAGCGAGATAATTGCGCATGCTATTAAAATTTTTTTTGACAGGATTTCGTTCATAGTTGCCCCTTTTTTTAATCGCTGTATCGTTGCATCCGTTGTAGACGCTTGGGATAAGCGCACCGGAAGCAAGAACGCCGATCCAAATGAGTTACGGCGTATGTCGATTTGCCGATTACACGCCTTGCGCCATACATTGAAGCTCCTACGATAGCGATAATAGGGTACAGCCAGCGCCTCTGCTATATTAGTTAAATAGTTGCATCACTGTTGCCCCATTAAAGTAACATGTTTGTGTGATTTCTAAAATAGAATCTTCTTAATCGGTATGAGTATCGATCCGGAACGGTTTAAAAGCTAATGTACTTCTTAAAATCTTATCAAGCCATGTTATGAAGTTGGCCCATTTATCGTTTATTTCAGCAGTGCTTATAGTGGGCTTTCAATTTGTGGCGTCTCCCTTAAACCCGGATTGCTTCGATTTCGTTCATCGTCGAGCTGCGTGGCGCAACGCGGTCGCGTGTAAGTCATCCCGGCCGCTGCACGGCTGACGCCGCACAACGACCAGGCTGCCTTACACACACCGCTAAATGCGCGCCACTTCGCTCTGGTTCATCGTCGAGCTGCGCAAGCCAACGCAATTGCGTGTAAGTCGTCCCGGTCACGCCGCGTGCCGCGACGCACCCAGGCCGCCTTACACACATTGCTAAACCCGGCTTGCTCCGCTCTCGGGTGCTTCATTCCAGCTTTTTTTTGGTTTATTTGCTATAATGGCCCCGTATTCGATTATGGAAAGAAGGGGTTACGATGGAAGTGGCACATGCACGGCGCTGGTGGGCGTTGACCGCGCTTGGATTCTTCGCGTTTATGACCAATCTGGATGGCTCGGTCGTGAATATTGCGGTGCCGGTCATGGCCAAGAGTTTGGCGGTGTCGGCGAGCCGGATGGTGTGGGCGACTTCGGTGTATTTGATCGTCCTTAGTGCCCTTTTGTTGCCGTTCGGCAAGCTGGGGGACGTGGTCGGCAAGCCACGGATCTTCAAATGGGGGACCGGCGGGTTTATTCTGGGGTCCGTTTTGGCCGGGATCGACCTGGGGTTTTGGTGGTTGATCTTTGCGCGCGTCGTTCAGGCGACTGGGGCGGCCATGACGCTGGCGAACACTTACGGGATCGTCACGTCTAGCTTTGATGCGCAAGAGCGCGGTAAGGCGATGGGCTTTGTTGGGACGTTTGTCGCGCTCGGCAGTGTGGCTGGCCCGGCGGTCGGCGGGTTGATCTTGTCGGTGGCGCAATGGCCGGTGATTTTTTGGCTGAACGTGCCGTTTGGGTTAGTCGCCTTAGTGTTGGCGCTATGGGCGATGGGCAACGGTGTGCCGCAGCCGCAAGCGTTCGACTGGCTCGGGGCGCTCAGCCAGGCGGTAGCGATCGCCGCCGGTTTCTGGGGACTGAACCTCAGCCAAACGGCCGGGTTCACGTCGCCGGTCGTCTTGATCTTGTTAGGACTGGCGGTGGTCGCACTCGTGGGCTTTTTGTGGCGTGAAGCCCGAGTCACCGCGCCGTTGTTATCATTAGATATTTTCAAAAATGCGCTGTTCTCCCTGGGCGTGCTTGCCGTTTTCTTGGTGTTCATGGTGCAATTCTTCACCACGGTGCTGATGCCGTTTTACCTCGAAGACGCTTTGCGCTTGTCGCCTGGGATCGCCGGGGCGTTATTGACTTTGTACCCGCTGATGATGGTATTCTTCGCGCCTTTAGGGGGGATCTTGGCGGATCACCTCAACGTCGCTGGGGTGGCGTTGGTCGGCGTCGTCATCATCGCGTTGGGGAGCGCCGCGTACGGCGTGTTAGGGCTCACCAGCCCGCTGCTGGTTTTTGGCGCCATCACCGTGTTGTTGGGGATCGGCAGTGGCATCTTCCAGTCACCGATCGGCGATATCGTGATGTCGGTGGTGCCCAAGTCCCAGCTGGGGGTGGCCGGCAGTTTCAACGCCTTAGCGCGTAACTTAGGCATGGTCGCCGGGACCAGCGTGACGACCACGTTGCTGTTTTCGAAAATGAGTGCCGTCGCTGGCCGGCGGGTGATCAGTTTCCCGGTCGCACATCCCCAATGGTTCATCAGTGGGATGCACCTGGCGATGGGCACCGCGACGGTGTTAGCAGTGATCGCGGCGCTGGTATTATGGCGCTCCGTGCCTAAATGGCGCGCCTTCGTAGCCAACCGGAAGTGAGTGGCTACCAAAAGGGCCCCGACAAACCTGCACTTGGGTTTGTCGGGGCTGTTTGGCATGTGCGCGTTAGCCGGTGACTTTTGGCAGGCGCGGGAACTTGGCGGTGAAGACTGCCCCTTGTGGTTGGGCGTCGCTGACGGTGAGCTTCCCGCGATGGGCCGTGACGATCCACTGGCCGATCGATAGCCCCAAACCACTACCGCCAGTCTGTCGGTTGCGGCTTGGATCGCTACGGTAGAAGCGCTCGAAGATGTGTGCCTTGTCGGCGGCGCTGATGGTCGGACCAGAGTTGCCAACAGCTAATGACCAGTCGTTGCTGGTGATTTTAACGGTGACCCAGACGCGGTCGCCAGCCGCCGTATACTTGAAGGCGTTGTCCAGTAACAACACGGTGAGTTGGTGCAGGCGTTCTGCGTCGAACAAGGCGGTACCGGTGGCGGGCAAGTCCGTGCTGAAGGCCTTGTCTTGGCTGGCGGCGATGTCGGCGTACGGCCGAAGCAGCTGCGTGAAAAAGGCGTTGAGTTCGTGGGGGGCGATCAAGAGTTGCTGGGCGTTGCTGTCGGCCTTAGCGATCGTCAACAAGTCCCCGGTCAGCTGCCGCAGGCGTTTGGTTTCCGCCAGGCTTGTGGCGATGGCTTCGGTTTGGTCGATGATCTTGGCGTTAGGCTTGGTCAACAAAGCCTCTTGTTGGCTTTGAATCACCGCTAACGGTGCGCGCAGTTCGTGCGCGGCGTCGGCCACGAAGTCTTGTTGGTGCTGCCAAGCGACGACGATCGGCGCCAACGAGCGGTTCGAGAGCCAGTAAGCCAGTGCCAAGGCCAGTAGCCAAAAGACGATCATGGTCAAGATCAGCGCTTGCCGGAATGATTGCAAGGCGAACATTTGCGAGTCGATGTTTTGCACGATCATCACGTACTTACCGGCGTGCGTGGCGCGCTGATTGGATTTGGGGATCTTGATCAACAAGGTGCGAAACGTGCCACTGGCGGTGGTCAAGGTACGCTTTTGGTTCAGGTCCTTCTTGTGTAGCCGTAAGTATTGCAGGTAATAATAGGCGTCTTGACCGATCCGCGATTTGTTGGTGATGCGGCCTTTGGGGTTGAATACCACCACCATAGTGCGAAACGGGGTGGGATCAGAGGCTGCTGGTTTTCCGGTGCGCAATGGGTTGCCTTTGCTGCCGGGGCGTTTGTCGTTGAGCAGGTGCGCTTTTTTTTCCACCAAGGTCTGGTCGACGTCGCGGTAAACGGAATGTTCATAGATGAAAAAAACGATCAACCCTAACGCGATGAACAGCCCGGCAAAGGCCAGTAATTGGCTGATGAACAGGCGCCGGCGTTGGTGTTCGATGGCTGGATCATGTTTCATTGGGGGCCTCACTTTGTAGAATGTAGCCGACGCTTCTGATCGTGCGGATCATATTTTCCGCCGGTGTTTGGCGCAACTTTTTGCGTAAATTGGACATGTAGACCTCGACCACCGAAATGGCGGTATCAGAGTCGAAACCCCACAGCCGATCGAAGATCTGATCTTTGGTGATGATCGTGTCGACGTTTTGCAGCAGGTAAACCAGCAGGTCGTATTCCTTGCCGTTGAGCGTCACGTCTCGGTCGGCGACGCTGACGGTGTGGTTGGCCAAGTCGACGGCCAGCGGCGGGCACTGCAAGAGGTTGTCGAGCGCCAGCTTCCCGGTCCGCTTGAGTAAGGCCTTCAGGCGCATCACCAGCTCTTCGCGGTGAAACGGCTTGGTCAAGTAGTCGTCGCCACCAAGCGTGAACCCGCGCAGCTTATCGGCCAAGGCGTCTTTGGCGGTGAGGATCAGCACCGGCGTTTGCACCTGCTTGGTGCGCAAGTCCTTGAGCAGGTCGAAGCCGTTGAGTTCCGGCAACATGATGTCCAAGACGATCGCATCGTAGATCGCTTGTTCGGCCATGAAGGCGCCGTCGGTTCCGGTCAAGGCGGCATCGGCATCGGCAAAATCCGCCACGAATTCGACGATGCTTTGGTTCAAGTGGGGGTCATCTTCGATCACCAAGAGTTTGGGTTTATCTGTCAATCGTCGCACCTCTTTCAACAATGAGTGTAAGCGAGCAACCCTAAAGCTAGCTTAAAACACGGATACACCTTGCACATCGCGCAGGGAATCGCTACATTTAAAGCAAACGGGTTTTGGGAGGTAAGTTATGGAGCCAACAGAAGCGATCACGCGCGAGCAAAAATCAGAAGGGGCCAATTTGATTATGGAAAAAGGCTACATCACCGAGCGGGATGAACCGGCGATGATGGACAAAGACTGGAGTGCCGATTATCTGGTGCAAGTCAACGACGAACTGCGCTTGCGCAGCTTAACGCAGCGCGCGATCATTGAGAAATTCAACTATTACATGGGTGACGGGGTGATCATCTATGATCCCAAGCGTCTGACCCAAGCCGATGCCAAGCGCACCTTGCGCTATGCCTTAGGCTTCCATAAGTAAGCACAACTTGCCGCGCGTGTGGCCGGCTTCGAGCTGCTGGGTGGCCGTGACCAAGTTCGCCAAGGTGAACGGCCACGTCTGCGTGACGCTGGCGGTCAACTGGCCTTGGGTGTAAAGGGTCGCCAGTTGCGTCAAGATCTGGCGCGTTGAGGCGACTGCCACGCCGTAGTCTGACTTGGTGAACATGTATTCTTGGTCAAAACTGGCGGCTTTAGGCTTCAAACCGGCCAGCGGCAGTGGCGTTGTCGGGGTGACGATGGTCGCGATGTGGCCTAGTGGCGCGATCAGCGTGGTTGCGGCTTCAAGGTACGGTTCCGGCGCGTACAGCAAGGCGATGCCATCGACGAATTGGCCGCTCGGCACAATGGCGGCGACCAAGTCTTCGTGGTAGTCGAGCGGGTAGTCGACGCCGTGCGCTTGCAACCAGTCGAAGTTAGCGGGGCTAGCGGTCGCTAGCACCGTTAATCCGGCCCAGTGGGCGAGTTGGGTCAACATGGACCCGACCCCACCGGCGCCGTTGACCACTAACAGGCGCTTGCCGACGTTGGCGTTGGCTTGGGGGATGAAGCCCATTTTCTCAAATAACAGCTCCCACGCCGTTAAGCCCACCAACGGCAGGGCGGCGAGGTCAGCGGCCGGCGCGTCTTCTGGGGCAGCGGCGACGAGTGCCGCTGGGACACTTTGAAAGTGTTGGTAACTGCCGGCGCGCTGCGTGGTACCGGCGTACATGACCCGCTGCCCGACGGCCAACGTCGTGACGGCTTGCCCGCAAGCGACGATGCGGCCGACGCCGTCATAGCCGAAGATCGCCGGGGTGGTTTGCGGCTTGAGGGCGGCGCGGCGCTTGGTGTCGATCGGGTTGAGCGCCGTGGCTTCAAGTTGCACCACGACATCTGTGGGGCCAGGCGTCGGCACCGGCAAGCTGAGCGGGACAAAACAATCTGGTGCCGACACCGGTTTGGCGGCGTATGCAGCAAAGGCAATATTTTCAGGCAAACGGCTCACTCCTTAAGATTATAATAGCCTTAGTGTAATCCAATCGGGTTTTCTGGTAAACTGAGACAAAACGATCTGAAGAGGCAAATACATGTCACACGTTAAAAAAGACCACGCGTATGGTCTGTTCTTTCTATTATTAATCGCCGCTATCGGCTTTGGCGCGATCGGTTGGTTTGTGATCCATCCCCAAACGGTGCTGGCCATGGCGACCACCGTTAGTTTAGGGGTCGGTTTGGCGGTCGGGATCTGGCTGTTGATCGGCCTGGACGCCAGTTGCCAGACGCGCCGCGGCCGCTTTTTGGTCGATTTGGTCATCGGTGGCGCGATGATGACGCTGATTTACGTCTTCATGCTAGGATTGGTGTTCGATGGGGTGTTCACCTTCGGCGCCATTGGCTTGGTAGTCGTGCTCAGCGCCGTGTTTGCCGGCCGGCAAATTTAAAGCAACGCACAAAAGCGGCACCACCGACGAAATCCAACTCGGGTTTCGTCGGTGGTGCCTCTTTAGGTTATTGCACGTGTTGGATCGTGATCGCGACGTCTTCTGGTAGGCGCGGGCGTAAGGCTGCGATCAAGCTTTCAAGATCGCTTCGGAACGTCAGGCGCACGAACCGGCGCGGCTTGAGGTTGAAAATCGCGATCACCAACTGACGGCCATTAGGCAAGGCCAGTGGTGTCAGGGTGATCCCTGCCAATTTGGTGTAAGGGATCACGCGGGAGAAGACGCCGGTGGCGATTACGCGCGTCGGCGTCAAGCCGCTAGCGCCGGATAAGACGATCAAGGTCACGAAGGCCGCCATCATAATGATGTAAGCCAGGTCGTTGATGCCTGAGGTGACGAACCACATCGCCAGAATCGCCGCGAAAAACAGCTGGAAGGTGGCGTAACCGGCGTGAATATCGATTTGGCTGTGGCGGTAGAGCAGGTAGGCACCGTACGTTAAAAAGGCGATGTCTAACGGGATCAAAATGGTATTGAGCATAAATTTTACTCCTTTGTTTCGTCATAGAGGCCGGAGACTTGTTGGTACCAGCTGAAGAAGCGGGTGACGACGATCTTGATCACCGCGAATCCGGGGATGCCCAAGATCACCCCGGCCAAACCGAACAGGTTGCCGGCAGTCAACAAGACGATGACGATCGTGATCGGGTGCATCTCAAGCTTAGAGCCCATCACCAAAGGCGAGATCAGCTGAGTTTCCAACAGCCATTCGACGAAGAAGGTGATGATCACCGCGATCAGCATTTGCGGGCTGGTGACCGCCCCGACGATCAAGGCGGGGACCATGGCCAGTGCAGAACCGAAGTACGGGATCAGGTTCAGCGGGCCGGCGATCAAGCCTAAGATCAAGGCGAACCGCAGCCCGATCAGCGAATAGCCAATCATGAAGATAATCGCCACCGCCATGGCGACGGTCAGCTGACCTTGCACGTATGAGCCGACTTTTGTGTTCATTTCAGTGAGCATTTGGTGGATGCTGGCGCGTAATTTGACCGGGAACAATGCAACGAACTTAGGGGAGAAGTCGGCGCCGTCTTTGAGCATGAAGAACAAGATGATCGGCGCGGTGGCCACGGTGACCACCACGTTGCCGACAATGCCGACTAAATTTTGCAGTTGGGCGACGGTGCCGGCAGCCAGGCTACCTTTTTTAGCGGTGAGCGTCGCCATCAATTCGTTGCCGATCTGTTCGAGGTCGCGTTGCGAGATCAGGTCTTGGTGGTCGTTCAGGTCCGTCAGCCAGGCTGTGAAGTCGCGCCAGTAGGCTGGGTACGATTGTAAAATATTCGTAAACTGACGCTCGATCGTCGGCACGAAGCGGACAATCGCCACGCCGAGCAGGCCTAATACCACCAAGAAAACGATGGCGATCGCCCAGCCGCGCTTAAGGCCGAAGCGGTTCAGCCAGTTGACCAGCGGGTTGAGCAGGTAATATAAGACCCCGGCGAAAATGAACGGTGGGGCGACGATCCGCAAGAACGCCATCACCGGCTCGAAGACCCAGGCGATCTTCGTGAAGACCCATACGGCCAACAACACCAGCAACAAGTTGAGGATGGCGGTGGTGAACTTACTATTTAAGAAGCGGCGGTAGAACCAGGACGCTTTTTTCTCCATATGGGCCTCCTTATTCCTTACCCCCTTATCATACCGAAACGTGCTTAAAGATGCGAATTTGCGCGAGGCAAATGTTATGTATCGGCGAATTTTACATTGGCGTGTGTGTAAGCGCTAACTAAAAGCGATATAAGCACAAATGCCCGTAGACGGGCACTTAATGTAAAATTAATGTATCATTGGCCTTTACAAACGTAGAATTTCCTGTATACTAAGTAGCATAGTTAACCGATCTCGGTGGAAAGGAGTGTCATCAATGGCATCAATTAATATTATGAAGTGGAGTTTACGCGCCCTAGTGGCTTTGACTGTGGTGCTGATGTTGACGCATCTAGCCACACTGGGAATCTTATTATTAGCGGTCGACGTGCACCTGGGAGTCTTCTACGCCATGACGCGCAACAAGTGCGATCGGCGGCAATTGAAGCACATCCCAATCACGCACCGCATGTAGTTGACACCACGGCTGAGACCTGAACGGTTTAGCCTAACATTAAACTGGCGCTTTCTGTGCACCCTAACCTTGGGGGCACAGAAAGCGTCTTTTTTTGCTGTTCGAGGTGGAACGCCTAAAAATACGGGGTTAAGCCTTGCAAACAGGCGTTCGTGCTGGTAGACTTAGTTTAAATAGAAACCGGCAGACAGCCGGCCGCCTAGGTATTGTTGAGGCGGGAGAAAGGAATGGCCATCATGCCGACTCAAGCCAGTCAGAAACGATGGAAACAGATCCTCACCACCATCCATGAATCGATTCAGTCTCGCGGTTATCCGCCGACGGTGCGCGAGATCGGCGCTGCGGTCGGATTGTCGAGTTCCAGTACCGTAGCCGCATACCTTGAACGCCTACTCGACGAAGGCTTCATCGCCAAGGATCCGGCGAAGCCGCGGACGCTAGAGATCACAGCGGCAGGGCGTGATTTTATCGGGGTGACCAATGGTGGCATCCCGATCGTCGGGACCGTCGCCGCCGGGGTGCCGATCACCGCGATCGAGAACATCGAAGATTACTTCCCAGTGCCGGATGATCTGACCTACGACGCCGACGAATTGTTCATGTTGCGCGTGCAAGGGAACTCGATGATCAAGATGGGGATCCTCAATGGCGATCAGATCATCGTCAAGAAGCAGGAGTCTGCGGAGAATGGGCAGATCGTCGTCGCCATGACCGAAGACAACGAAGCCACCGTCAAGCGTTTTTATAAAGAAGACGGGCGCGTTCGGTTGCACCCAGAAAATGATGAAATGGCCGATATGTACTTCGATGCGGTCGTGATCTTAGGCGTTGTGGTCAGTTTGTATCGACCAGCGCTGGTTTAATTACCTAACATATAAAGAAGGCGTGCGACTTCGGTCACACGCCTTTTTGTGCGTTCTGCGGATTCAATTGAGGGTACTCAAGTCATCATTTTTGACGCGGCGGTAAGTCGGCCCATTAGGCAATTGCTGGATGGTCGTCGCCGAGCGTTTCAAAAAGCTGACGCTGCCACTGGTGGCGTGCGGTTGGGCCTGGCCTGTGACCGTATAGGTGGCACCGTCGACGGTGATGTCAGCGCCGAAGATCCCGGCGTCGCTGGTGGCAAAATCTTGCCCGTCTTGGCGAGTCTGCACATCCATGAAATAGCCGCTGGTTGAAGCGGTAAACTGGAGCACCCGATTGGGATCGGTGGTCGCCACGAAGCTGTGCCCGAGGATGTCGGCGACCTTAGCTTTTTGCACCTTAGGGGTGGCGGGCTTGTGCCGGCTAACGCGGCTGCTGGTCGTGGTCGACTGGCTGGTCGCGGGCTTAGCTTGGGGCGCCTGACACCCGGCCAAAACCACCAGGCTGAAGAGTAAGACGAAATAGCGCATGTTAGCCTCCTATAGGGTTTGCACGACCAACATCACCAGTGGGATCGCGACCATCGAAAACAGGGTGGTGGCACTGACGGTGATGGACGCCGTGCTGGCATCGGCGCCGTAGAGCTTGGCGACGACCGGGGCGTTGGTCATGACCGGCATGGCCGATTGCAGCAAGAAGACTTGTTTCATGATGGTCGGTACCGGCGCGGCGAAAACCAGCAGGTACATGACAACCGGGGCGATCACGAAGCGCCCGGCGAAAATGCCCAGGAGCTCGCGGTCAAAGCGGATATTTTTCAATCCGGCTTGGTGGACGGCGATCCCGATGAAAAACATTGAGCCCGGAATGGTGAGGTCGCCGACATACGTGAGGTCGCTCATCAAAAAATCTGGCAGCTGGATATGTAGCAGCACGAAGATCACACCCACGATAAAGCCTAATAAAGGCGGAGAGAACACCTTGCCGAGCACCTGTTTAAAATCGAGGTGAGCAGGCTTGGGGCCATCGGCTTGGATCAAGTACACACCGATCGTCCAAAAAATCGTCGTGTTGGCCATGTAATATACCAACACATACGGTAGACTTTTGGGCCCAAACAAGGCCATGTTGACAGGGAGGCCAATAAACACGGTGTTCGAGTTGAAAAACATGGACTTAAACAGCCCGCGGCGGCCCTTAGGCACGGCCAGCGCCCGGCAGACGCCAAAAGACAAACCGAACAAGATCGCCATCGAAAGGACCGGGAAGCGCAAGTCTGGCAGCAAGGTCAATAATTGATGGGCGGTGAATTTGCCCGTGATCGTGACGATCATATAAGCGGGTAACGCAATTTGGGTCACGACCTTGGCGATCAGGCGACTCGAGCGGTCGTCGAACCACCCGGCCGCCGTCAAGCCGTACCCAATGGCGATAAGAATCAAGATTTCGAAGACGCCGAAGATGCTGGATAAGAATGCAGTCAAAAATAGAACCCCTTTAGCTATAGATAGCATCAGTTTAGCGCAGTTCTGCGGAAATTAATAGCAGGAGAGCAGGCGCCGGTCCAAAGGAAGCACCCTGCCAAATCAAAAAAAGCACCAGAGCCACCACCATGAGACGTGGCGTACCTGGTGCTTTTGAGTGAAAAGGTCGGCGTGGCCGTTGACGCCTGCTTTTGGCGCACACAAAGGGCACGACCAGTTTCCCGCTCGTGCCCCTTGCCGCTTGCTTGGCGGCTTGTGTTGCGACTCATTTGGGAGCCGCGTGATTGCCAACTTGAATAAGCCTAAGGGTCGTCCCCTTCGTGCTTAGGTGGAGCTTTTTGCCTTCGACCGAAATCGAAGTTTCCGATTAACGC
>JALCQM010000036.1 GCA_022651245.1 Lactobacillus sp. | reverse complement strand
TCAGCGGTGAGTGTAAGGCGGCTTGGGTGCGTGATGGCAACGCCATCGCGTGGCCGAGACGACTTACACGCAATCGCGTTGGCTTGCGGAGCTCGACTAAGAAACAGAGCGGAACAAGCCGCACTTAGCAGTGTGTAAGACAGCGTGACACGATGACTTATACGCCTCTCGATGAAGAACCAACAGAAAAGACGAGTCAGTACACGACTCGTCTTTTTCTGTTGCCTGCAATCTAGCGGACCAACCGCAACCAATCGCCCGCACTAATAGAATTTTCCCCCGTCCTGTTACCGGATCCATGCCGGATGGGCCGGTGCTGACCGATTTCAACGGCAGTCGGCTCGGTGTTGTCGCCGGTGCCGAAAACGGGTAAGCTAAAGCTATGACTAAACGCGCCCATTTGCTGGGTGCCAAACGAAAGGGGCAGCCTTGTGGCCTTATCGAAACACGAAATGTTCATGAAATTGCTGGAACAACTCCAGCTACCTGATGACCTCAAAAATTTCCCGGGCTTTGCCGAAGCCACGGTGGATTCAGTGTCGGTGCACGCGCAATCGCGGCACTATGATTTTACGATCGGCGTCCCGACCATTTTGCCAGTCGCCGTGTTCACACCGCTGGAGCAGAATCTCCAAGCGGCGTTCAAAGACATCGCCACGGTCAGCGTGACGATCAACGCCGCCGCACCGGAGATCACGCAGGCACTGTTGGCAGGCTACTGGCCGTATGTGGTCAGCCACGCCGGGATCCAATCGAGTCTGGTGTATGAATTATGCACGAAACAAGAACCCAAACTCGAAGACGGACGCGTCACTTTGATGGCAGAAAATGAACCTGTCCGCCAGTTTTTGATTAATCAAGGGCTGGGGAAGCTGGAAGCTGCCTATCACCAAGTCGGCTTCCGGACGCTACACCTTAACGCAGTGGTGGACGTGGCACAAGCGGATGCCCAAATCGAGGCGTTCAAGGCGCAAAAGGCCCAAGAAACCGCCGAAATGGCCAAGCGGGCCGCAGAAGTCGTGCAAAAGCGCCAAGCTGCTCAAGCCGCCGACCCCAATGCCGGCAGTGGGCCGATCATGTTAGGCCGGGGGATCAAGTCCAACGACGAGCCGCAACAAATGGTCACGATCACCCAAGAAGAGCGTTCCGTGACCATCGAAGGTTACGTTTTTGACGTTGAAGTGCGCGCATTACGCTCAAACCGTAAGCTGTTGATGCTGAAAGTGACCGATTATACTTCGAGCTTTTTGGTTAAGAAGTTCTCTAACAATAGTGAAGACGAGGCAATGTTCGAGCGCATCAAAACAGGGATGTGGCTGCGGGTCCGCGGCAGTGTCCAAGAAGATAACTTCTCTCGCGAGCTGACCGTGATGGCGATGGACGTCCAAGAAGTCAAGCACCCCCAACCGCAAGATAACGTCGAAGGGGCTAAGCGCATCGAGCTCCACTTGCACACGAACATGTCGACGATGGATGGTATGACCAGCATCAGCGACTATGTCAACCGTGCGGCCAGCTGGGGGCATGAGGCCATCGCCGTGACCGATCACGCAGGGTTGCAGGCGTTCCCAGAAGCCCATTCAGCAGCCGCCAAGAAACTCAAGATGATCTATGGCGTCGAAGTCAACTTGGTCGACGATGGCACGCCGGTCGCGTACAACGCAGAGGCGTCGCGCGACTTAGCGAGCTCGGAGTACGTGGTGTTCGATATCGAAACCACGGGCTTGTCTGCTGTCTACGATAAGATCATCGAAATCGCGGCGGTGAAAATGCAAGATGGTCAGGTGATCGGCGAGTTCGAAGAGCTGATCGATCCTGGGTTTCCACTGTCTGAATTTACGATCAACTTGACGCATATTACCGATGACATGGTGCGCGGCAGCAAGACCGAAGAGCAGGTCTTAAATGCCTTCCGGGAGTTTTGCGGCGACGCGATCATGGTCGGGCATAACGTGACGTTCGACGTGGGCTTCATCAACGCGGGATACGGCCGCTTAGACCAGCCACATATCGCCAATCCGATCGTGGACACCTTGGAGCTTTCGCGGATGTTGCACCCTGAGCGCAAGAACCACAAGCTGGACACCTTGACCAAGGCGTATAAGATCTCGTTGGAAAACCACCACCGGGCCAACGCTGATTCTGAAGCGACCGGCTACTTGCTGTACGCGCTGGAAAAAGAAGCCGCTAAGAAGTATCAGATCACAACGCTCGACCACCTGAACGATCGCGTCGGGGCAGGTGATGCCTGGAAGCAAAGCCGGCCGACGCACGCGGTGATTTTGGCCAAGACCCAAGACGGCTTGAAGAACTTGTTTAAGCTTGTGTCGATGTCTAACGTCGAGACGTTCTATCGGGTGCCACGGGTGCCACGCAGCCGCCTACAGAAGCTGCGTGAAGGGCTCGTGGTCGGCTCCGCCTGCAGCAACGGGGACGTGTTCACGGCGATGATGCAAAAAGGGTACGCAGAAGCCGCCGAAAAGGCCAAGTTCTACGATTACTTGGAAGTGCAGCCACTCGCCAACTACTTGCCGCTTAAAGAAGCCGAGTTGGTCAAAGGGGATGCCCATCTCAAAGACATCATCCAAAACATCATCAAGATCGGCCAGGAACAAGACAAGCCCGTCGTGGCCACCGGTGACGCGCATTACTTGGACCCCAACGACGCGGTTTATCGCAAGATCTTGATCCACTCGCAAGGAGGCGCCAACCCGCTGAACCGCCACAGCCTGCCGGACGTGCATTTTCGTTCGACGCAAGAGATGCTGGAATCGTTCTCCTGGTTACCTCAAGACCTAGGGCACCAGATCGTGGTCGAGAACACGCACGTGGTTGCCGACTGGATCGATGGCGAAATCAGTCCGGTGAAAACCGACCTGTACACGCCAGAGATTCCAGGAGTCAACGAGAACTTCAAAAAAGACGTGATGCAAACCGCCTACGCGCATTATGGCAATCCCCTGCCAGAACTCGTGCAGGCACGCCTAGATAAGGAACTAAAGTCAATTATCGGTAACGGGTTCGCGGTGATCTATAACATCGCCCAACAGCTGGTATTGAAATCGAACAAAGACGGCTACTTGGTTGGATCTCGGGGATCGGTCGGCTCCAGTTTGGCCGCTACGATGTCCGGGATCACCGAGATCAATCCCTTACCACCGCATTATCGCTGCCCTAAGTGTCAGTATTCTGAATTCTTCACGAAGGGGGAGTATGGTTCTGGGTTTGATTTACCAGATAAGGATTGCCCGAACTGCGGCACGGAACTGGTCAAAGACGGGCAAGATATTCCGTTTGAAACTTTCTTAGGGTTCCATGGCGATAAGGTCCCTGATATCGATCTGAATTTCTCCGGGGATTATCAGCCAGTCGCACATAACTACATCAAAGTGTTATTCGGTGAGGACCACGCCTTCCGCGCTGGGACCATCGGCACAGTGGCGGACAAAACCGCTTATGGTTACGTCAAGGCGTATGAACGCGATACCGGGCAGATGATCCGCGGTGCGGAAATTGACCGGCTCGCCAAAGGGGCGACTGGTGTCAAGCGGACGACGGGTCAGCACCCGGCCGGAATCTTGATCGTGCCAGAAGACATGGACATCTACGACTTTTCGCCGATCCAATACCCGGCGGATGATCAAAATGCCGCCTGGAAAACGACCCACTTTGACTTCCATTCGATCCATGACAACATTTTGAAGATGGATGTGCTGGGGCATGATGATCCGACCATGATCCGTATGCTCCAAGACCTTTCAGGCGTGGAGCCGAAGTCGATCCCTATGGATGATCCCGGCGTGATGTCGCTTTTTTCCAGTACGGAAGCACTCGGCGTTACCCCAGAGCAGATCAATTCCAAGACCGGGACGCTAGGCGTGCCAGAATTCGGGACCCGCTTCGTGCGGGGGATGCTCGAAGAGACCCACCCGAAGAAGTTTTCGGAACTGCTCCAGATTTCGGGGCTGTCTCACGGCACAGATGTGTGGCTGGGCAACGCTGAAGAATTGATCAAAAACAAAGTCGTGACCATTAAAGAAGTGATTGGTTGTCGTGATAACATCATGATGGACTTGATCCACTGGGGGATGGATGATTCCATGGCGTTTAACATCATGGAATTCGTGCGTAAAGGCCGCGGGATCAAAGACGAGTGGCAAGAAGCCATGCGCGCTAACGAAAACGTCCCGGATTGGTACATCGATTCTTGCTTGAAGATCAAGTACATGTTCCCGAAAGCCCATGCCGCGGCGTATGACCTGATGGGGCTGCGGATCGCGTGGTTCAAGGTCTACTTCCCGCTGGTGTACTACGCTGCTTACTTCTCGGTGCGGGCGGAAGACTTCGACTTAGCCGCGATGAGTCACGGCAAAGAAGCAGTCAAGGCCGCGATGAAGGAGATCTCGGATAAGGGGATGGACGCTTCAGCTAAGGAAAAGAACCTCTTGACGATCCTAGAAATCGCCAATGAGTGTTTGGAACGCGGCTTCAAGATCAAAATGGTCGACATCGACAAATCTGACGCCCATGACTTCTTGATCGTTGACGATCACACCCTATTAGCCCCATTCCGGGCTGTCCCAGGCTTAGGGGATAACGTGGCCAAGCAGATCATCTCTGCGCGTGAAGAAAAGCCGTTCTTATCTAAAGAAGACTTGGCAACGCGGGGCAAAGTCTCCAAGACTTTGATCGACTACATGAGCAACAATCATGTCCTCGATGCCTTGCCAGATGAGAACCAACTGTCACTGTTTGAAGGGCTATTTTAGAAACAGAGCGAAGCAAGCCGGGTCTAGGGGTGTGTATAAGTCATCCCGGCCGCTGCACGGCTTTGCCGCACAATGACCAGGCTGCCTTACACACATTGCTAAAACCGGCTTGCTCTGCTCTGTGTTTCCTGTCAAGTGCTGGACCCGTACACACAGTTGCAATCTCGTGTCACATGTGGTAAATTAACTGTAGTATTTAAGACTTTGGAGGGGAGTGAGCAGCGATGCTCACTCTTTTTATTGGAATTTACCAAAGCAGTCCAATTTTGATTAAAGGGGGGGAAGCATGAGTACAGTTGTCGATACCGTGTCTGCAGTCGTGAACCCGATTTTAGATGCGAATGGCTTCTATCTCAGCGACATCGAATTCGTCAAGGAAGGTGGCAGTTGGTATCTGCGGGTCTACATCGATAAGACCGGCGGTATCTCGCTCAATGAGTGTGTCTTGGTCAGCGAGGCGCTGTCTGAGAAGCTCGACGAGATGGATCCAGATCCGATCCCGCAAGCCTATTTCCTTGAGGTCTCGAGCCCTGGCGCCGAACGGCCGTTGAAGAACGAAGCCGACTATCGCAATGCGGTGGGTGACTACATCCATATCTCGCTATTCCAGAAGGTCAACGGCCAAAAGGTGTTCGAAGGCACCCTAAAGGACTTGACGGCAGACACCTTGACTTTGACGATCAAGGATAAAGCCCGCAAGTTTGACCAGGCGTTCGATCGTTCGTCGATCGCCAAGGCGCGCTTAGCCATCGAGTTTTAAACTTTTTTGTTAGAGGGAGATCAACATGTCAAAGGAAATGATTGAGGCGCTAGACGCCTTAGAACAAGAAAAGGGAGTCAAAAAAGCCGTCGTCATCGAGGCCTTGGAACAAGCGTTGGCCAGCGCCTACAAGCGCAACTATAACCAAGCGCAAAACGTTGAAGTGACCTTCGACCAAGATAAAGGCGACATCCATGTGTTTGCCGTCAAGGAAGTGACCGAAGAAGTTTTCGACTCCCGCTTAGAAGTTAGCCTGAAAGAGGCCTTGACGATCAACCGTGCCTATGAGATCGGCGATGAGATCCGCTTCGAAGTGACACCGAAAAACTTCGGCCGCATTGCCGCGCAAACCGCTAAGCAAGTGATCATGCAACGGGTCCGCGAAGCAGAACGTAGCATTGTTTACGATGAGTATTCACAATACGAAGAAGAAATCATGACCGGGGTCGTCGAACGTCGTGACAACAAGTTCATCTATGTGAACTTGGGTAAGATCGAAGCCGTATTAGGCAAGCAAGACCAAATGCCTAATGAGCATTACGAAGCCCACGATCGGATCAAAGTCTTCGTAACCAAAGTCGAAAATACCACCAAAGGTCCGCAAGTCTTCGTCTCGCGGACCAATCCTGGCTTAGTGAAGCGCCTGTTTGAACAAGAAGTGCCGGAAGTTTTCGACGGGGTTGTCGAAATCGCCGGGATCGCACGTGAAGCCGGTGATCGGACCAAGATCGCCGTCCGTTCGACCAACGATTCGGTCGATCCAGTCGGGACCACGGTCGGGCCTAAGGGTGCCCGGGTGCAGGCGGTCGTTAATGAGCTGTCTGGCGAGAACATGGACGTGGTGCAATGGGAAGAAGACCCCGTTGATTACATCGCTAACGCCTTGAACCCTGCGCAAGTGATCGCTGTACAATTCAACGACGAAGACAACGACCGCTCTTGTACGGTCATCGTGCCAGATTACCAACTGTCCTTAGCCATTGGTAAGAAGGGGCAAAACGCCCGCTTAGCTGCTAAGCTCACCGGCTACAAGATCGACATCAAGCCAGAATCCGAAGTCGAATTCGTCGATGATGACGAGCTAGCAGCCGATGACGAAGCCCTGCAAGAAGACGCCGACGCAACGGCAACAACCGAAGCAGATGCCGTAACGGCACCTGTTGACGATTCAGCGACTGAGGCCGACGAGACGCCTGCAACAGACACTGAATCAGATACGCCGGAGGCATAACCATGGCCAAACAACGTAAGATTCCAATGCGGAAGGATTTGCTCAGTGGTGAGATGTTCCCGAAAAAGGAAATGGTGCGCGTCGTGCGCAACGCTGACAGTACCGTCAGCATCGACCCAACCGGTAAAGCCGCAGGGCGCGGCGCCTATGTCGCCTTAGATCCTGCTGCGATCCAGCAAGCCAAACGCAAGCAAGTGATCGACAAGGCCTTCGAGATCAAGGTGGATCCCGCCTTTTACGATGAGCTGTATGCTTATGTCGACCACAAGAAGGCGCGTCAAGAATTGTTCGGGGATTCGGACAAATGACGCCACAACAACAAGCTGAGAACCTCCTCGGGTTAGCGCGCCGTGCCGGCAAGTTGACCATGGGTGAGGGCTTCGTCTTAGCCGCGATCCGTGACGGTAAAGCAAAACTAGTGCTCGTCGCTAGTGATGCGAGCCCGCGGACACTCAAGTTATTCCATGATAAAAGTAGCTTTTATGAGATCCCATACGTGAATGCGTTGACTAAACTAGCGATCGCAGGGGCAATCGGAACCCCGCGCACTGCGCTGGCTGTAGTCGATCAAGGCTTTGCCACAAAGCTAATAAAGCTGCTCACCTAAATTAAACAGGGAGCGTGAAGAAATGGGCAAAAAACGTGTCTATGAATTTGCAAAGGAATTAGATGTACCTAGCAAGACGGTGATCGACGCCGCCAAGAAACAAGGCATCGAATTCAAGAACCACATGTCGACGATGGAAGCCGACCAAGAAACCAAGCTGAAGGCTGCGCTGAAGCCAGCCGCCAAACCGGCTGCGGCCCCAGCGGCTGAAAAGCCAGCCCCAGCGGCGCCAAAGGCAGAAGCTGCCAGCAAGCCAGCCCCAGCTCCAGGCACGCACCACACGACGCAAAAGTCCAAAGATGGCAAGACGCTGATTTCGAAGTCTGCGATCCGTCGGCCGCATCAAAGTGCGCCTCAAGGCAACCAACGGCCGAATAACCAACGCAACAATAACAACGGTCGTAACAATGAGCGGAGCAATAACAATAACCGCGGCCCACGTGACAACCGCAATAACGGGCGTCCTGACCGCAACAATAACCGCCCACAATCGGCGGCGCCAAGCCCACGCGCTGGTCGTGCGACCCAAGCCAATGGGAATCCACGCCCAGTAGCAGGTAACGATGAGAAGTTCATCCAGCAGTTGAAGCAAAACCAGCGCAAGCAAGAAGAAAAGCGCGAGGCCAAGCAAACTGCTGCTGCCAAGCCGGCACCTGCCCCACGCCCGGCACAGCCAGCACCTGCTGCCCAACCGGCAGCAACCAGCGTCCCACGTCCGGCGCGGAATCATTTTGAATCCGCACCAAGCAGCAACAACAACGCAGGTCGTGGCAATGGCCGCGGTGGGCGGAACAACTACGGTAACAACCGTGGTGGTTACAACAATAACGGTCGTAACAACCGGCGCAACAAGAAGAACAAGAAGCGCCAGCAGCAGAGTGCCCCGAAGAAGCCAATGCCACAGCGTAAAGATCGGCCGTTGCCAGAGACTTTGATCTACACGGTCGGCATGAACGCGCAAGACTTAGGGAAGCTCTTGCACCGCGAACCAGCCGAGATCATCAAGAAGCTCTTCATGCTTGGCGTGATGGTCAACCAAAACCAGAGTCTGGACAAAGACGCGATCGAATTGGTCGCAACAGACTACGGCATCGATGCCCAAGAAAAAGTCGAAGAAGATATCACCGACTTGGACAAGGTCTTCGATGAAGAAACCACTAATACCGATAACTTGGTTTCGCGGCCACCAGTGGTCACGATCATGGGGCACGTTGACCATGGTAAGACCACCTTGCTGGATAAGCTGCGTCACACCCACGTGACCGAAGGCGAAGCCGGTGGAATCACCCAGCACATCGGGGCCTACCAGACGCGCTTGAACGATCGTGTGATCACCTTCTTGGATACCCCAGGGCACGCGGCCTTCACCAACATGCGGGCGCGTGGGGCCGACATCACCGATATCATCATCTTAGTGGTTGCGGCTGACGATGGCGTGATGCCACAGACGATCGAAGCGATCAACCACGCCAAGGCTGCGCATGCGCCGATCATCGTGGCGGTCAACAAGATTGATAAGCCAGGGGCAAACCCGAACCACGTCATGGAACAGCTCGCGGAATACGAACTGATTCCAGAATCATGGGGCGGCGAAACCATTTTCGTTGAGATCTCTGCGAAGTTCGGCAAGAACATCGACGAACTCTTGGAAATGATCTTGCTGGAAGCCGATGTCTTGGAACTCAAGGCGAACCCAGACCAAAAGGCGGTCGGTACCGTGATCGAATCCCGTCTGGATAAAGGGCGCGGCCCAGTGTCCACCGTCTTGGTTCAACAAGGGACGCTGCACATTGGCGATCCTGTCGTGGTCGGCAACACGTACGGCCGTATCCGGACCATGACCAACGATCGTGGTCGACGGATCAAGGAAGCTTTACCTTCCACACCAGTCGAAATCACCGGGCTCAATGATGTCCCACAATCTGCCGATCGCTTCGTTGTTTTCGATGACGAAAAGACCGCGCGGGCTGCTGGTGAAGAACGTGCCAAGCGCGCCTTGGATAAGGAACGGCAACAGACCCAGCACGTCACTCTCGACAACTTGTTCGAGACGATGAAGGAAGGGCAACTCAAGGAAGTTGACGTCATCATCAAGGCTGATGTCCAAGGGTCCGTTGAAGCCATTGCCGGCAGCTTGAAGAAGATCGATGTTGAAGGCGTTCGCGTCAACATCATTCACCAAGCCGTTGGGGCGATCAACGAATCTGACGTTACCTTAGCCTCTGCGTCTAACGCGATCATCATCGGGTTCAACGTCCGCCCAACGCCGCAAGCTAAGGTGCAAGCGGACAACGCCGACGTCGATATTCGTCTGCACTCCGTCATTTACAAGGCGATCGAAGAAGTCGAAGCCGCAATGAAGGGGATGCTAGAACCGACCTACGAAGAAAAGATCACTGGCCAGATCACGGTCCGTGAAACGATCTCCGTGTCTAAAGTCGGGACCGTTATCGGTGGCTTCGTCGATTCAGGCTTCATCAAGCGCGACTCTAAAGTGCGCTTGATCCGCGACGGCATCGTGATCTACGAAGGCGAACTCGGCTCCTTGCGTCGTTTCAAAGACGATGTCAAGGAAGTCCGTTCAGGCTTCGAATTTGGGATGACCATCGAAGGCTACAACGACGTCAAGGTAGACGATCAAATCGAAGCCTACCAAATGGAAGAAGTCCCGGTGAAATAAACCAGAGCGGAGCCGGACGTATTTAGCAATGTGTATAAGGCGGCGTGGGTGCGTACCGGCACAGCCGGTGCGTGACCGCGACGACTTATACGCAATTGCGTTGTCCGGCGAAGCTCGAGGATAAACCAGAGCGGAGCCGGACGCATTTAGCAATGTGTATAAGGCGGCGTGGGTGCGTACCGGCACAGCCGGTGCGTGACCGCGACGACTTATACGCAATTGCGTTGTCCGGTGGAGCTCGACGAAAATACCAAAGCTCACCGCCACGTTACTCATAGCCTCAGCTATGGCATAACAAGGAGAAACATTATGAAGCATCGTATCGGACGGGTAGAAACCCAGATCCAACGTGAGATCGATGACATTTTACTCAAAGATGTCAACGACCCGCGAGTGCAAGGTGTGACGATCACAGGGATCAACCTGACCGGTGACTTGCAAGAAGCAACCGTGTACTTCAGCATTCTCTCGGATGACGAGAAGAAAATTGCGGAAGCACAAAGGGGCTTAGACAAGGCCACTGGCTTGATCCGCAGTAAAGTCGGCCAACGCATCAAATTATTCAAAACGCCAGAGATCCATTTCGAGCAGGACAAGTCCGTTCAATACGGCGCCCGCATCGATCAGTTGTTGGCGGACATGAAGAAGAAACAGTAGTAACGAAACGGGGGCGAGCCATACACGGCTTGCCCTCGGTTTTTTGGCTCTTCGTCAAGTAGCGCTCATATAGTTGGCTCTTCGTGAAAAGCGGGATATTTGTGAAGCTCGTTACTTAAATTTAAGCACACGAGGGCTCTACCAGTATTGCTAGCCAGTTATTTCTATGGTGGTCTGTGTGTAAATAAGCAGTTCATGGTAGCACAAGAGCCTCGATCCCGCCAGATCGAGGCTCTTTTTTTCAGGCTAGATAGCAGCACGCTTAAGCGTCACCATCGATCATCTAACCAATGGTCGACTAGTACGATGACTAGACCCACCACGCATGGGCCGATGAACACTTCAATAAGCATCTTCACGGTACACCCCCTTTCGAGGCTTGCTGCCGCCGTAAATATAGCATAAATGAGAGAATTTAACCAATTATTATCGTAGTTGTACACAAAGATAATTAATGTTTTACAATACTTTAGGCAGCATCCGCTGGCTAGCAGCTAACTTGTCTGCAATCACCTTTTTATGGTCTTTGGCACCACAGATAAGAATCTTGTGAGAGCCGTGCAAGGCGGCGGGTTTGCGGTTATAATGAAACAAGTTATGTTTCGAAAGGGGTATCAGCATGGACGGCATTTTACCAGTCTATAAACCGGCCGGAGTCACCAGCCATGACGTGGTCGCGCAGTTGCGCCGCCTATTACACATGAAGAAGATCGGCCACTCGGGGACACTCGATCCCAGCGTCGACGGGGTCTTGCCGATCGCGTTAGGCGCGGCAACGAAGGCTGTCCCGGAATTGATGGCCGCTGGGAAGACGTATACGGGTGAGGTGACGTTGGGGGTGGCGACAGAAACCGAAGACCTTGACGGGGTAGAAATTGCCCGTGAACGGTTGACCACCCCGTTCACAGAAGCCCAGATCGACGCGGCCTTAGCCAGTTTGACGGGAACGATCACGCAGATCCCACCGATGTATTCGGCCGTGAAGGTCAACGGCCGCAAACTGTACGAATACGCGCGGGCGGGAGAAACGGTGGCACGTCCCAAGCGGCAGGTGACTGTGTACCGCTTTGAGCGCCGCGATCCGGCGACATTCGTGACTACAACGGGCGAACAACGCTTCAGTTTCACGGCGGAGGTGTCAAAAGGCACTTACATTCGCACACTAGCGGTTTCAGTTGGGCGCCAACTCGGGGTGCCTGCAGTCATGAGCCAGCTGACGCGGATCGCTAGCGGTGGCTTCACGTTAGCGCAAACGCTTGATCTTCGGCCACTGACACCGGAAACGGCACCAGACGCCGTTTTGGCCCATTTGCGGCCGATCGAGTTTGCTTATGGCGACTTGCCGCTGTTGGCGTTGACCGCCGACCAGTATGAGCGGTTGCAACACGGTCGCTTTTTACGCTTATCAGAGACGGGTTCGCGGGTCGGTTTGACCTATGACGGTTTGTTAAAAGCCGTGTATCGGCGTGACGATGATCTGTACCGACCAGACGTCATGTATCTCAGTAACGAAGGAAGCCTGAAGAATGCAAGTCATTGATATTCATCCACCATTAGCCCCGAAGTATCGCCTTGAGCAGCCTGTGGTCTTGGCTTTAGGCTTTTTTGACGGCGTCCATCGCGGACACCAAGCAGTGATCCACCAAGCCAAAAAAGCGGCGGTCGCGGCGCATTTGCCGCTGGCCGTGATGACTTTCGATATCCACCCGGCAGTGATCTACCAACACGTGCCCGCCGAAAGCATCAAATACCTCTCCCCGCGGCAACGCAAAGTCGAGTTGATGGCGACATTAGGCGTCGATCTACTTTACTTCGTCCACTTCACGCCTGCGTTTGCCCGCCTGGCCCCGCAAGCTTTCGTTGATGACTATTTGGTGGGCCTGCATGCCCACACCGTCGTCGCCGGCTTTGACTACACTTACGGGCCAAAAACGGTGGCGAACATGCAGATGTTGCCAGAATATGCTCGGGGCCGCTTTGAAATCATTACGGTGCCGGAACATGTGGCGGATGGCGAAAAGATCTCGTCGTCTCGGATCCGGGCCGCCTTAGATACCGGCGCTATTGATACCGCGAATGCGTTGTTAGGGTATGCCTACCGAACAACGGGCGAGGTCGTGCATGGCGAAGCACGCGGACGTACCTTAGGTTTTCCCACCGCCAACATCGACACCCCGATGGCACAACGGTTACCAGGGATCGGAATCTACACAGTGCGCATGAAAGTTGGCGGTCGCTGGGTCGGCGGCATGGCGTCTGTCGGCCGCAATGTGACGTTCGGAGCCGGACGGGCCGTCACATTAGAAATCAACTTGTTTGACTTTAATGCAGATATTTATGGCGAACCTGTTGTCGTCGAATGGCTGCACTACCTGCGTGGCGAGGTTAAGTTCGCCGGTGCTGACGCTTTGATCACCCAGCTCAAACACGACCGCGAGGCAAGTTTAGCCTGGTTAGCGGGGCAGCACTAATGGCCGGGGCATACATTCACATCCCATTTTGTGCGCATATTTGCTATTATTGCGACTTCAATAAGGTCTTTATTGAAGGGCAGCCAGTCGCGGATTACGTGACGATGTTGCTGCGCGAGATGCGCCTGGTGATGGCAGCGCATCCGGATGAACCGATCGAAACGGTGTACGTTGGTGGCGGCACGCCAAGCACGTTGACCCCGCAACAGTTAGAACAATTGTGCCAAGGAATCCGGGAGATCCTCCATTTTGACCATGGTGAATTTACCTTCGAGGCCAACCCCAACGACCTGCTGACGACCGAAAAATTGCAGGTGCTCCACGACAACGGGGTCAATCGCTTATCGATCGGGGTGCAAAGCTTCGACGATGAGATCCTCAAGCGCATCGGCCGCACCCACCGCAGCCAAGATGTTTATACAGCGATCGCCAATGCGCGCCAGGTCGGGTTCGACAACTTGTCGATCGACTTGATCTTTCGCTTACCTGGCCAAAGTCGCGACAATTTTTTGCATAGCCTCCACCAAGCCTTGGCCCTGGAGTTGCCGCATTACTCGACTTACTCGCTGATCCTCGAGCGCAAAACCATCTTCTATAACTTGATGCGCAAGGGGAAGTTGACCTTGCCGACGCAAGACGTTGAGGCAGACATGTACCAAGACGCAATCGACTTGATGCATGTGAACGGGCGGGAACAATACGAAATCGCGAACTTCGCCAAGCCGGGCTACCAGTGCCAACATAACCTGCTGTACTGGCAAAATGCCCATTACTTTGGGTTCGGCGCCGGTGCGTTCGGCTACATTGGCCGCGATCGGTACCACAACTATGGCCCGATCCAGCAATATCTGGCCCCGCTACACGACCATAAACTGCCGGTGATCGAACACCACCTGGTACCACTAGAAGAACAGATCGAAGAAGAGATGTTCTTAGGCTTACGCACGCGTGCTGGGGTCAGCCGCCAGCGCTTCTATGACCGCTACCACTTGCACATTGAAGACGTGTACGGTGACTTGTTGCCGCAGTTGCAGGCGCAAGGCTTATTGGTAGATCAAGGCGGGCAGGTGCGTTTGACGAACCAAGGGATGTTTTTAGGTAACGAGGTCTTTCAACAGTTCTTGTTAGAAGAACCACTCATCTAGGTCAAAAGACTGAATTCCTGGGGAATTGGCAGTCTGCTCTTGACTTTGCTAAGGGCCGTTGTTAGTATAGAACTTGTGTTAGGTTAGCACTCGCAAACGTTCAGTGCTAAAAAGAAGGTGGCAATATGTTGACGAAACGCCAACTGCTCGTCTTGAAAGAGATCATCCGTTCCTTCACCGAAACCGGCCAACCGGTCGGCTCGAAGACGCTGATGGCAGAACTGCCGATCCATGTCAGTTCTGCGACGATCCGCAATGATATGAAGGCGTTGGAAGAAGCCGGATTGATCGCTAAGACGCACAGTAGTTCGGGGCGCGTGCCCTCGACGAAAGGCTACCGCTACTACCTGGATAATCTGGTTGAACCGGCTGCGGCCTCACCGTATGAGATCGCCGCGATCCAGCAAGGCTTCGGCGGCCATTTTTATAAGATCGATGAGATCGTCGCCCAAAGCGCGCGGATCTTGTCGAATTTGACCAACTACACGGCGATCACGCTAGGGCCGGAAGTCACCAACCTGAA
Organism: Lactobacillus sp.; assembly: GCA_022651245.1. Classification (GTDB taxonomy): domain Bacteria; phylum Bacillota; class Bacilli; order Lactobacillales; family Lactobacillaceae; genus Lacticaseibacillus. The sequence goes on along the minus strand of JALCQM010000036.1, from coordinate 15,120 downwards.
GCTGACTGGCTTCCGCATGGTGCCGCTAGGGAATCATCAAGTGATGGCGATCTTAGTGACCAACAACGGTAACGTGGTCAATCAGCTGTTCACCTTGCCTGGCGAAGTGAGCTCCGATGAAGTGGAAAAAGCGATCCGGATCGTGAATGATCAGTTGGTCGGCTTACCACTGGGGCAAGTTGCGCGCAAGTTGCAAGGGGACGTGCCATCATTGCTGTTCCAGTACATGGCCAGTCCAGATGGCTTCTTGGATATTTTTGGCAATGTCTTGAAGCAAGCGGCGGCTGAACGTTTCTACGTCGGTGGCCGGTTGAACTTGATGGATTACTTGGATGACTCTGATGTGCGCAAGGTCAAACAGATCTTCTCGCTGTTTGATGATGATACTAGCGACATTAACCAATTACTCGGGCCGGTGGACGATAAATCCGGCGTGCGGGTGCAGTTGGGCCAAGAGTTGACCCCAGATGTCTTAGACGACCTCAGTTTGATCACGGCGAGCTACAATGTCGGTGATCACGGGACTGGGATGATCGCCTTGCTGGGACCCACGCAGATGCCTTACTCGAAGATGATCGGTTTGCTAGACGCATTCCGAGCAGAGTTGGCCAAGCGCTTAACAGATTACTATTCACATTTTGAGCAATAACGTGGCCGCAATCGCGCGACTCACGGTAAGGAGGCCACTATGACGGACAAACCTGAAGATAAGCAACCAAGCGAAACCACCACGCCACAGCCAGAGGCGCCGGAGAAGTCGTTGAAAGACGAAATCGCTGACGAAATGGCGGCGGACTTAGATGACCAAGTGACGACGGCCGACGTCGATGTCGCTCAACTCCAAAAGGAGCGTGACGACTTCGAAGACAAGTACCTGCGTGCCGCAGCGGAAATCAGTAATATGAATAACCGCTTCAAAAAAGAGCGCGCACAGTTGTTACAATATGACGGCCAGAAATTAGCCACGGCGGTGCTGCCAGTGCTGGATAACCTCGAACGTGCACTAAGCAGCGCCACAGACGATGCAGATCCTTTGAAGAAGGGTGTCGAGATGGTGTATAGCCACCTTGAGAAGGCCTTGCAGGAGAACCACGTCGAAGCGGTGCCGGCAGAAGGGCAGTTCGATCCGACCATGCATCAAGCCGTACAGACGGTGCCGGCGGATGACGACCATCCTAAAGATACGATCGTGCAAGTTTTGCAGCCAGGCTACAAGATGAAGGACCGCGTTTTACGACCGGCAATGGTCGTCGTCGCCAACTAAGGGCGTTGTTCCACCCTCATATTCAGCCCTCAACGTGCTTGAAGGTTGAATCCGAGGGTGGAAACACTCGCGTATCACTATGTTAATCAATCTTAAAAAGAAGGTATGACAATGAGTAAAGTTATTGGGATCGACTTAGGGACCACCAACTCCGCGGTTGCGGTGCTTGAAGGTGGCGAACCGAAGATCATCACCAACCCAGAAGGCAACCGCACTACGCCTTCCGTCGTCGCATTCAAAGACGGCGAGATCCAAGTTGGGGAAGTTGCTAAGCGTCAGGCGATCACCAACCCTGATACCATCGTGTCCATCAAGCGGCACATGGGTGAAGCAGGTTACACGGTGAAGGTCGGCGATAAGGACTACACCCCGCAGGAAATTTCTGCGCAGATCCTGCAATACATCAAGGGCTTCGCACAAGACTACTTGGGTGAAGACGTGACTGATGCGGTCATTACCGTCCCAGCGTACTTTAACGACTCCCAGCGGCAAGCAACCAAAGATGCCGGTAAGATCGCGGGCTTGAATGTGTCCCGGATCGTTAACGAACCAACGGCTTCTGCATTGGCATACGGCTTGGACAAAGGCGACGCCGACGAAAAGGTCTTAGTTTATGACCTTGGCGGTGGGACCTTCGATGTGTCCATCTTGCAACTTGGCGACGGCGTTTTCGAAGTGCTGTCCACCAATGGGGATACCCACTTAGGTGGTGACGATTTCGACGACAAGATCATCAACTGGTTGGTCGATGAATTCAAGTCCGAAAACGGTATCGATTTGTCCAAGGACAAGATGGCAATGCAACGTCTGAAGGACGCCGCTGAAAAGGCGAAGAAGGACCTGTCTGGCGTGTCGTCCACACAGATCTCCTTACCATTTATCTCCGCCGGTGCCAATGGCCCACTGCATTTGGAACGCACGCTGACCAAGGCGCAATTTGAACAAATGACCGAAGACCTGGTTCAAAAGACCAAAGTCCCAGTCGACAACGCCTTGAAGGATGCTGGCTTGACCGCTAACGACCTGGATAAGGTGATCTTAAACGGTGGTTCGACCCGGATCCCAGCCGTTCAAGAAGCCGTTAAGAGCTGGACAGGCAAGGAACCTGATCACAGCATCAACCCTGATGAAGCCGTTGCGCTTGGTGCCGCGATCCAAGGTGGGGTCATTTCTGGTGATGTTAAAGACGTCGTATTGCTTGATGTTACACCACTGTCCTTGGGTATCGAAACCATGGGTGGAGTCTTCACCAAGTTGATCGATCGCAACACCACGATCCCAACTTCCAAGAGCCAAGTCTTCTCTACCGCTGCGGACAACCAGCCAGCCGTTGATATTCACGTGCTGCAAGGTGAACGTCCAATGGCTGCGGATAACAAGACGCTTGGCCGCTTCCAGTTGACGGACATTCCGCCTGCACCACGTGGCGTTCCGCAAATCGAAGTCAAGTTCGACATCGACAAGAACGGGATCGTCCAAGTTTCCGCGAAGGACATGGGCACCGGCAAGTCCCAAGACATCACGATCAAGAGTTCCAGCGGCTTGTCCGATGACGAAATCGATCGCATGATGAAGGAAGCCAAGGAAAACGAAGAAGCCGATAAGCAGCGTAAGGAAGAAGTCGATCTGAAAAACGACGTCGACCAACTGCTCTTCCAAACCGACAAGACCTTGAAGGACTTGAAGGGTAAGGTTTCTGACGATGAAATCAAACAAGCCGAAGATGCCAAGGAAGCCTTGAAGAAGGCCCAACAAGAAAACAACATCGAAGACATGAAGGCTAAGCGCGACGATTTGAACAAGATCGTCCAAGACCTGACCGTCAAGTTGTACGAACAGGCCCAAAAGGACCAGCAAGCACAACAAGGTACTGATGGCGCAGACGCAACCGGTGCGACCCAAGCCGACGACGGCACCATCGATGGCGAATACAAAGACGTCAATGACAAGAAGTAATCGTCTGTGATCCAAAAGCCAAAGCCAGCTGGCTTTGGCTTTTTGGGTAAAAAGGATACCAGAGCGGAACAAGCCGAGCTTAGGGGTGAGTATAAGGCGGCGTGCCGCGTTATGGCGTAGCCATAGCGTGGCGCGATGACTTATACGTGACCCCGTTGGCTTGTGTAGCTCGACGATACCAGAGCGAAGTGGCGCGGTTATGGGTAACGAGCTAACAGGGCTTGGTGGTGAGTTGCGTCAGCCGCACGCCGCCGAGACCGGTTAGAACGTTTACCCATGCGGCACGCAGCTCGAGGAAACCAGAGCAGAGCAAGCCAGGTTTAGCAATGTGGGTAAGGCAGCCTGGTCGTTGTGCGGCGAAGCCGTGCAGCGGCCGGGATACCTTACACGCAATTGCGCTGGCGTGTGCAGCTCGACGCCCGAGCTGGGTACCCCGCGCTTGCTCCGTTCTAGGCGATTGTGGTATCCTGTACTAGCTTTTTCGTGCAGACTTTAGGAGGCAATAATGGCAGAGCAGAAAGATTACTATGATATCCTTGGGGTCAGTCGTGATGCCGACGACGCGGCGATCAAGAAGGCCTTTCGCCAACTTTCCAAAAAATATCACCCGGATTTGAATCACGAACCCGGTGCCGAAGCGAAGTTCAAGGAGGTCAACGAGGCGTATCAGGTCTTATCTGATCCGCAAAAGCGGGCGGCCTATGACCAATATGGCTCCGCTGATGGTCCGCAAGGCTTTGGTGGCGGCGCTGGTCAAGGGTTCGGCGGCTTTAGCCAAGGCGGTTTCGGTGGCGGCGGCTTCGAAGACATTTTCAGTCAGTTCTTCGGCGGTGGCGGCGGCTCACAACAGACTGCCAACGGCCCGCGCCAAGGGGCAGACTTACAATACCGCATGGACTTGAAGTTCGAAGAGGCGGTTTTTGGTAAGGATACGAAGATTTCTTATGATCGCGAAGCCGTCTGTCATACTTGTGACGGCTCTGGCGCCAAGCCAGGGACCAGCCCTGTGACCTGTTCGAAGTGTCACGGCTCTGGCTACATTCGGGTACAGCGTAACACGCCACTTGGCGCCATGATGAGCCAAGAGGTCTGTGACGTATGCCACGGAACAGGTAAAGAAATCAAAGAAAAGTGCCCAACCTGTCACGGGACTGGCCATGAAAGCGAACGCCACACGATCGATGTTAAGGTGCCGGCCGGTGTTGAAGACGGGCAACAAATGCGGTTGCGTGACGCAGGCGAGGCCGGGACGAATGGTGGCCCTTACGGGGACCTGTACATCGTGTTCCGAGTCGCTTCGAGTGACAAGTTTGAACGGGATGGCGCGACGATCTATCTGAAGATCCCGATCAGTTTCGCCCAAGCGGCCTTGGGGGATCAGATCAAGGTTGATACCGTCCACGGCGCCGTTGAGCTGAAAATCCCTGCTGGGACGCAAACGGATAGTAAGTTCCGGTTACGGGGTAAAGGCGCCCCGCGCTTGCAAGGTAGCGGCACTGGGGACCAAATTGTTACCGTCACAGTGCAGACGCCAAAGAGCCTCAATGGTAAGCAAAAAGACGCGTTGATGGCTTTTGCTGCGGCCAGTGGCGAAGACGTCACACCGCATGAAGGGCGCTTGTTCGACCGCGTCAAAGACGCCTTTAAAGGTAAATAAGCAGTCAAGGAGGTACGCCGACAATCGGTGTACCTTATTTTTTGTCCAACACGGGTCATCATCCTTTGCTATAATAGCCGTAGAAAAGGATGATGACCGTGTTAGATTACGATGAGATCAAACGACAATTTGAGCCGGGACAAAAAGTTAACTTTGACCGGATCTTGCAACAAGTGATCCAAGGCTGGCAGCAGCGACCCAAGCTATTGTTGCATTCTTGTTGTGCGCTGTGTTCGACGTACACCCTTGAGTACCTGACGCAGCACGCAGATGTGACTGTGTACTTCGATAACCCCAATATTCACCCGCGGATGGAATACGAGCGCCGCAAGCTGGTGCAGCAACGCTTTATTCAAGACTTTAACGCCAGAACCGGACAGCACGTCCAATTTATAGCGGCGGACTACCGGCCCAGCGAGTGGCTGGCGGTCACGGCAGCACTCAAGGATGCCCCTGAAGGCGGCGCCCGCTGCCACGTTTGTTATCAATTTCGCCTCGATCGCGTCGCCAAACAGGCCCAAGCGCTAGGGTTTGATTATTTTGGGAGCGCCTTAACGATCAGCCCGAAAAAAGACGCGCAGGTGATCAACACCGAAGGCTTAGAGATCCAACACCTCTATAATGTGTCATATTTACCAAGCGACTTCAAAAAGCGCGGCGGTTTTGCTCGCAGTGTCGCCATGTGCCACGAGTACGACGTCTATCGGCAATGTTACTGCGGCTGCTTGTTTGCCGCCAAACAACAAGGCATCGACCTGGCCCAAGTCAATCGTGAGGCCAGCCAGTACGTCGACGCGCATCGCCACGATAATTTTGACCAGATCCAGTTTCATTTTAATCGCTGAGGAGGGACACCACATGGCAATTCAAGTGACAACGCAAGTACCGACCGTGACGCAACTGACCAGCTTACTGGCCACCAGTGGCTTACACCGGCGCCAAGAGCCCGAACGCCTAGCGAAAATGCTCGCCAACGCAGATGCCATGATCACCGCTTGGGATGGCGACGCGCTAGTCGGGATGGTGCGGGCGCTGACCGACCACGCCGATGTCCTTTACGTGTCAGACTTGGCCGTGGCGCAAGCCTACTGGCGACAAGGTATCGGGCGACAACTACTCGCTGGCTTAGCACAAGTCGTCGAGCCAGATTTGAACTGGGTATTACTGGCGTCGCCGCTGGCTAAGGATTATTACCAGCATGTTGGGTTTACGCCGCACCCGCGTGGTTTCATCAAACTAGCAAAGACAGACTAACCAAAAGGGTGCCTCCGCCAGGTTCGGCGAGGGGCACCCTTTTTTTCTTGTTACGCACACTGCGCGAGGAAATTTTTTAAGAGTTGTGCACCCACCGCGGGATCAGTCATGATCGATTCGGGGTGGAACTGGACGCCGTAGACGCGGTCCGTCGCGTTTTCCAAAGCCATCACGCTGCCATCGTCGGCGACAGCGGTCAAGGTCAAGCCAGCAGGCGCGGCGGCGACCACCAGACTGTGGTAACGGGCGCCTGCAAATTGGTTAGGGCAATCGGTAAACAGCGCGCCGGTGTGACAGTTGGTGATGGTGGAGGTTTTCCCGTGCATTAAGGTTTTGGCCGCCACGACGTCACCACCGTAGGCTTGGGCGATCGCTTGCTCACCTAGGCAAACCCCTAGGATCGGCACGTGACCGCGCAACGCTTGGATCATGGCCGGCATGTTGCCTGCCGCTTCTGGGCGGCCGGGTCCGGGGGAGAAGACCACCCCAGTGGGCTGCTTGGCGAGCAATTCGGCCGCACCTAGGTCGTCGTTATGGATCACGGTGATTGGCTCTTGGGTCAAGGTGCCCAGCAACTGGTATAAGTTATAGGTGAAGCTATCGTAATTATCGACCAAATAGATCATCCTTGAGCCTCCAATGCGTTTTTAACGCCTGAGATCTTGTTGTTGAATTCCTTGTATTCCAAGCGCGGGTCACTATCGGCAACGATGCCTGCGCCAGATTCTAAGAGCAGGTGCTCGCCATGACGGAAGCACAAGCGAATGCCGATGGCAAAATCCAGGTCGCCGTTGAAATCAAAATACCCTAGCGCGCCGCCGTACAGACCGCGCTTCGTTGGTTCGAGTTCATCGATCAAACTCATGGCGCGCTGCTTAGGCGCGCCGCTAAGCGTTCCGGCTGGCAAAAGCGAATCGATGATTGCCATCGGCGTCGCATCTGGCCGGGCGGTGCTTTCGACCACCGAGCCCAGATGCATCACGTTGGCAAATTTCAATAATGCCCGGGTGCGGGTGACCGCCACGCTACCGAACGTACTAACGGCGCCAAGGTCGTTGCGGCCTAAGTCGATCAACATATTATGTTCAGACAGTTCTTTGTCGGAGTGTTGTAACTCGGTTGCTAAGGCTTCATCTTCTGCCGCGGTACGGCCGCGCCGGCGAGTGCCGGCTAGCGGATAGGTGAACAAGCGATCGCCACTGCGCTTGATCAAGGTCTCAGGCGAAGCGCCGAGGGCCTCATAGGCACCGTTCTGGAAGTAGAACTGGTATGGCGTCGGGTTGGCGGCAAACAAGCTCGACGCGCGGCTGCGCAAATCGCCGGTGATCGTCGCGTGTTGCTGATTGGCCATGATCAACTGGAAAATGTCGCCGGCAACGATATGGGCTTGCGCCTGCCGCACCCGGTTTTCGAATGTCGCTCCCGCATACGTCATGGTTAACTTACTGGTGAAGGCCAGCGGCGCCGGGATGGTGGCCGCAGCCCCATTTGTGATCTGGTCGCGTAACGTGTTGAGCTTGGCTTGTGCGGCCGCATAACTGGCCGGCGTGAAGTCAGCGCTCGAAACGATGTGGCTCAAGGTGACTCGGTGCAAGTCGCGTTCATAGGAGATCACCGTCGGCACCAAAAACAAGTCGGCATCAGGCAACTGATACGGATCTGCGGCGCTCAAGGTGAGGTGTTGTTTGGCGTATTGCGCGTATTCGTAACTGAAATACCCAGCGATCCCACCGGTAAATACCGGTGCGCCGTCTAGATGCGGCGTGCGATGGGCCGCCAACAAGTCATCGATCACCGGGGCCAGCGCCGTGGTGCGCGTGGTCGTGGTACCAGCTTGAGTGGTGGTCAAAACACCAGCACGATACGTGTAATTGGCTGTCATTTCAGCGGCGATCAAGGTGGTTCCCTCGTCGGCCGAACGCAGCAAGACCGCTTGTTGACCTTGGTCTTGCAGGCGATTCAACACCGCCAGCGAATCGAAGTCGGCTTGCGGGTAGTGTAACGTAACAGGAACGGCGGGATAAGCCGCAGCGAGTGGGGCTAAAGTTTTGTATGACATCGGTTTGTTCTCCTTTTTTGACAACAAAAAAAGTCCGCCCTAAACATGTGTTAAGGACGGACTTAATCCGCGGTGCCACCTCAATTCGTGCCAAAAGCACGCGCTTAGCCGGCGTCAAACAACGCCGCGGAAACTGACGTATCCCAACACGTCGACCGGTACTCGCTAGCGGGAGGCTAGCTTTCAAGGTCGCCCTCGGTGGTCCATTTGATCGTGTGCTGACGGTCGCATTCTCAACAATGGCGACTCTCTGTACGCGCGGCACGACCCATTCTCCACTTCGACGGTTTATGAGCGAACGATTAATTTAAGATGATTATAAACTAAGCATCACATTTGTCAACCTTAGTGAGATTTCATTTTCAACCCGTGTCGTTTGCGCTTTGGTTTGGCGGGCGCACTTGCTATAATAGAAAGCAGGAACTTACAGAAAGCGTAGGCACAATATGGATAAACAGGCATTACTGGACCGCCAAAAACACATCCGCAACTTCTCGATCGTTGCGCATATCGACCACGGCAAATCGACGCTGGCTGACCGCATCTTGGAGTTGACCGATACCATCGCCAAGCGCGACATGCAGGCGCAGGTCCTCGATGACATGGCGTTGGAACGCGAACGTGGGATCACGATCAAGCTCAACGCGGTGGAGTTACACTACAAGGCTAACGATGGGGAGACCTACATTTTTCACTTGATTGACACCCCGGGCCACGTCGATTTCTCTTATGAAGTGTCGCGGAGTCTCGCGGCGTGTGAAGGCGCGCTGTTGTTAGTCGACGCCGCCCAAGGGGTCGAAGCGCAGACGCTGGCCAACGTGTACTTGGCCTTGGACGACGACCTAGAGATCATCCCGATCATCAACAAAGTCGACTTGCCCAGCGCCCAACCCGACGTGGTCAAAGAAGAAATTGAAGAAATGATCGGCTTAGACGCCTCCGATGCGGTTTTGACCTCTGCTAAAACAGGGCTAGGGATCCCCGAGGTGCTCGAGCGCATCGTTTCTGACGTGCCAGCCCCTAGCGGCGATCTCGATGCACCACTGGAAGCGTTGATCTTCGATTCGGTGTACGATTCCTACCGTGGCGTCGTGCTAGCCGTGCGGGTCAAGGAAGGCATGGTGCGCCCTGGTGACAAGATCGCGCTGATGTCTAACGGCAAGCAGTTCGAAGTCACCGAAGTCGGCGTCATGTCGCCTAAAGCCGTCCAACGCGATTTCTTGATGGTCGGTGACGTGGGCTACATCACCGCCAGCATCAAGACGATTCAAGACACCCGGGTCGGCGATACTGTCACCTTGGCGGCGCGTCCGGCAGAAAAGGCCCTCGACGGCTTCCGCAAGATCACGCCAATGGTGTACTCCGGGCTTTTCCCGGTTGATAACGCGAAGTTCAACGACTTGCGCGAAGCTTTGGAAAAGTTGCAGCTCAACGATGCTGCGCTTGAATTCGAACCGGAAACTTCCCAGGCGTTAGGTTTCGGGTTCCGTTGTGGCTTCTTAGGCTTATTGCACATGGATGTGGTCCAAGAACGCTTAGAGCGGGAATTTAACCTCGACTTGATCATGACGGCGCCATCAGTGGACTATCAAGTCGACAAAACCGACGGTACCAGTATCACCATCGACAACCCCTCAGAGTTACCAGAAGCCAGTGAGATTAAAGAGATCCGCGAACCGTTCGTTAAGGCTAGCATCATGGTCCCGAATGATTACGTCGGCCCGGTCATGGAGATCGCCCAGCGCAAGCGCGGTGAATTCGTCACCATGGACTACCTGGACAAGTATCGTGTCAACGTGATCTATAACTTGCCGCTTTCCGAGATTATCTACGACTTTTTCGATGACTTAAAATCTTCCACGAAAGGGTATGCCAGCCTCGACTACGAAATCACCGGCTATCGCGCCAGTGACTTAGTCAAAATGGATATCTTGCTCAACGGGGATGCCGTCGATGCCTTGAGCACCATCGTCCACAAAGACTTCGCCTTCGACCGTGGCAAGGCGATCGTTGCCAAGCTCAAGGAAACGATCCCGCGCCAGCAATTCGAAGTCCCGATCCAAGCCGCGATCGGCAACAAGATCATCGCCCGGTCCACCGTCAAAGCCTACCGTAAGAACGTCTTAGCGAAGTGCTATGGCGGGGATATCACCCGTAAACGTAAGCTCCTAGAGAAGCAAAAAGCCGGGAAGAAGCGCATGAAAGCCGTCGGGAGCGTGGAAGTGCCACAAGAAGCATTTATGAGCATTTTGAACATGAATGAGGAAGATACCCGCGGTAAATAGGCATTCTTAAAATTATTTCACAATCTTCATTACAGATTTGCCAACGATTTGCCAATATGAACTTTTCAATGTTGGCAAATGGCCTATATTTGAAGCTGACTATTGTTATTTAATGGCACCTTGCCAACGAATAGTGGTAGTCTGCTTCTTTTTTGTTTGAGGAAGTTTTCAAACAGATCAACCGTTCTGCGTCGCATATCCTGCGTAACGTGCAAATAGGTGTCAGCAGTAGTGGCCATCTTTGCGTGACCAAGCCGCTCTTGAACCACTTTTAATTTCTCACCGGATTCGAGAAGCATTGTCGCGTGAGTGTGACGCAATGAATGGAACGAGAACGGAAAGCCTAAGTCATCTTGAAGTTTTCGTGATCGATACTTGATATACCCCGGAGTAACTGGATTACCATTTTCCCAAGTACATACAAAGTTTGATTCGTTGTAGTATTCACCATAACGTAAGCGATTTTCCGATTGGGCTTTTCGCTTAGCTTTTAGTTCCTCTATGAGAGTACGACCAATTTCGATGATGCGATAACCCGCTTGTGACTTGGGGAATTCGAGGTCAAATACGCCATCGCCTTTTTGGATCATCTGTTGATCAATCTTAATCCAGCCTTCATCAAGGTTTACGCGATCCCACGTCAGGCCAAGAGCTTCGCCACGGCGCATTCCGGTATTAAAAGCAATCACCAACGGCATGTGGTACGAATCTGCGGGAGGACAAGCTTTGAGCAGCTGCTCATATTGATCATAGCTGATAATTTTCAAGTCTTGCCGCGTTTTTTCAGGTGTGGGTGCATATTTGGGCATCTCAACGTATCCAGCAGGATTTTCCTTGATCACTTGATAAGGGAACACCACGCGCTTCAGCGCCTCTTTAATCACCGTTAGTACAATCTCAACGGTATGCTTCTTTGGCGGCTGCTTAGTTCGCTCAAGTTGTGTGGACGCTACTTCATTTATGAATTGTTGAATGACAGCAGGGGAAATAGTCTTAATCCGATATTTTCCAAGCTTTGGTTTAATGTAGTTCTCAATGATGTTTGAATAGTTCTTACGGGTGTTATACTTCAAATTTTTCTCAACGTAGTTTTTAAGCCAGTAATCCATGTAGTCGGATACAGACATATCTTCCAATTTCGATCGAAGCCCGCCACGTTCGTAATCATCAATTGCCTTACGGAGAGCTTTTTGTGCCTCTTTTTTCGTGAGGCCGCCAACACGTTCAATTCGCTGGCGTTTTCCATTGACCGGCGCGGCCTCGAAAGAGTAGTACCATTTATCGCCACGTTGGCGAACGTTTCCCTCTGTCGTGCGGATCATCCTTTCTTGAATAGTCAATAGATTGAATATTCACAAACGTATGTTCGCTAGATGTGTTAAATAAAAACCCCAGGTGGGGTTGAATGTAATTCATTCTTTGACGGATTAGTTGAGCACTGATATCCTGTGTGCAGAAAACAGTTGACTTATACCAGTTGCCTCGGAGGTGGTCAAACATGAATGAAGTGGAAAAAGAATTACCAACCGTGGCTGATGTAGTACGCTACCTCAGCCAATTTCCTGCAACAACGAGCGTGAATTTTATTAGCCTGATGGACGGTGGTCTACTAGTGACCGGCAGCACCATCTACTATGACAAAAGCCATGACGAAGTCACGATTATGGGCGAGGTAATGGCCATCTAGCGAAATCTATGAAAATGGTCGTGCCTTTGCAAAATGGCAGTTATTCCCGATCGAGCGTAATTATCGAGTTCTTTAGTCTCGTTCGTTACTTGAAGAACCGTAAGCGTCATTATACTTCCAAAAGACGCGATAGAATTATTCTCATTTAAGGCCTTCACATTTTTAGAGGCCTGTTCTCGTTGACGAAGCGCCATGTAAGGGTACCCATCCTTGTTATGATACTTGATTGAACAATAGAAGACTGCGTGGTAAACCGCTACGAGTAGGTTCTTGCAGTCCTCTTGACCTGGGACCACGTCGCCATGCACTACCCTGTTACGTCGGTTCACAACGTCATTTAATTCTGTAAGGGTAGGTACTGAGTCATCCTGAAATAGGATAACGCATAGCGCGATGAACGCACCAGTTGACCGCTCCGACAGCCGGAGTCCTTGAGACTTACGAAATTGTTTGGATAAGTCCACGTGATTGTTTTGAACCCAAGCGTAGGTCAATACAAACTGCTGCCGGAACTGTTCAAGACAGGCTTGTGTTGATAGATAGCATTCATAATAGTTTTCCTGCTGGTAGGCATCTAAAGCGTGGTCGTACAGTAGCTCATACACCGGGTTCATCGGTACTGACGTATATTTATGCCCGCGTGAACATTTGAATTCTAGGTAGGGATTTTCAGTGACCTCAGCGGTTGCGATTGATTTCACAGACGGCTTCTCTTTATGGCACAAGTAGCAACTACGCTCAACTTTCATAATGATGATTCCCCAATCTTGCCTTTACCTCCCAGCCCCCGCGCGGGGCTATTTTTTGCAACTATAAACCTAAAATTTGTTTCTTCTTTGCGTCGAAATCGGCTTGTGTGATGATATCGGCATCTAGCAGCTCTTTTAACTTGACCAATTCGTCATAACGAGTAAGCGAGTTTTGTGGTTTAACTTTTGGCGCATTAACTTGTGGATTGCGTGCATTGGGAATTAGTGTGGTATTGATAAGCTGAACTGCTCTTGCAAAATCGTCCTTAGTATTAGCGCCAACGGATACAGTGTTCGGTGACTTTGCTGGATCCATTCGACTGTCACTGGACCAGAAATCCTTCTGAGTGTTCTGAATGCCGCCAGCAGAAACAGCAAAATAGCCTGACATCATGTGAAAATCGATTGACACATTTGTAATCGCAGTCAACGGTAAAGCAAACGTGCCTTGGCCGACAAGATGACCTGTCATGTATCCAGATTTATTGATATACAACGCTTTGTCAGTGACTACCAGTAATTCTTTGAACATGCCTTTGAGCACGATGGTTAGGATTTCATCAGGTTGAATAACTTGTGACGCTGCCGCAAATAGTTCAGGAACCATTAGTGCATTATTGCTAATTTTGATGCCTCTTATTGTTTGAAAACCGTTCGGGTCATTTTTGTCCGAGTTTCGATTTTCATACTGAAATACGGATTGTATTAGTTCTGAATTCAGCCTGTCAATAGCGTTACCATCGCTCTTTAGATAAGGAACGACGTCAATAAGTTGATTGCTGGCAGTGATTCGTATTTGCCCCTCTTGCATCATCGTTGGACGCTCGAAAGAAAGGATCGGCGACCGAGCAATAGGAATGAATTTTTCCGTTCCTCGATTGCTTCTGTAATAAAGTATTCCCGGCTTAAGATCGAGATAGTTCTTTCCTTTGTTAGTTTCGACTCTCATTTCGTTTCTCCTGAAAAATTCTCCAAAACAGGCAAGTTGATTAGACATAAAATTCGCGAATTCCATTGGCACAAACATCACGCATGCCACTGTCTATAGCAAAGTATTACATAAAGTCGTCTACACGTGCTAGGCTAGCATCAACGTTCTCAAAGTACATAGGTACCAGAAGAGAGATAGCGCCACGATTAGCGTTGCCCTCAATGCCAGACTTGGACGGTGTGAAATAGAGCATGTTGCTATCTTCATTGAGTATGTGCGTGATTTCGTGACCGAGCTGAAAGGGTAGCTGCCGAGGAATGTGCCAATTAGGATTGGCCATGATCCGGCGTGTCTCCAAGTCAGCTGTGCACGGTGTGTAAGCTGACAGCCGATCGTCAAAAGTCACCTCAATGCCACAGACGGACGCGAGATCGAGAAGCCTTGCGAGGCAATTGTTAATCACGTTTACCACCTCGCAGGAACCGGCGAATGACGTCCAAGTCTTCCGGCGGTATTGGCTTACCCTCGAAACTTAGAATCACATCGTCATCTGCGAGGTCAGGCTTCTTTTCTTTAGTCGTCGGTGCAGGCTTATCCGTGTTGCCCAATAGATAATCAGTAGAGACTTCGAATATTGCGGCAAGCCGCTTAAGTGCATCGTAATCTGGCTGGCGTTTTCCCGATTCGTAAGCTGTGTACGCGGGACGTGTAATTCCGAGCTTGTCGGCCATCTGATTTTGGGTAAAGTGTTTTTCAGTGCGAAGCTTGCGTAAACGTTCTGGTAACATATCGCACCCCCTATATGCAAATAGTAACAGTGTGTGACTGAAAACGAAGTTGCAATTTGCGACTTTTCATATTAATTAGTAACGAAATGTGACGTATTATAATATATGTAGAGAAATGATACATAAAGAAAGCGAGGTGAGACAATGCATGAAGGGCTAAAGGTGCGCCGCGAAAACATAAATAAAACTCAGGAAGATATTGCAGGCATGTCTGGAATCACACATCCAGCATATATAGCATGATTGAAAACGGGTTACGGCGCCCCAGCTTGGCAGTGGTTAGCTTTTTTTGATCGGGAGAAGTAGGTATCAGCACTTTCGACCGTGGCGTTATATTCTTTTGGTGCTAATAAAAACCCCGCACATGCGATAATCCCTTTATGGTTGTCAGATGAAATACAATAATTCATTTGATGATTATGGAGGGATTTTTGTATGCCAAGATCCAGACACACAGCGCTTGAAAAACTAGCTATTCTAGAGGAACTGA
>JALCQM010000035.1 GCA_022651245.1 Lactobacillus sp. | reverse complement strand
GTCATCACCATACGCCACTCGTGTTCGCCATCATGATGACGATACAGCGCGTCTAGACTCAAATTAATCTTGGCCGGGGCTTTCTGGATAATTTCCATAGCTACCACCAGTCTCGTTTTTCTCCGTAAAGCAACGCACCTGGCGCCACTCTATTTGGGAATACTTAACTTCCAGTATAACCGTTTTCGCCTCAGTTGGCACCTCTAGGCACGAATAAGCGCACAATCGAATCACGGGTGGTGTGGGGTGCGCGGTAGACGCTGACGCACGGGTATTTGGTGGACATTGGGACAACGTGTGCGCAAAAAAACGGCCACCGTTACTGGGAGTGCAACCCCAGTGCTGGTGGCCGTTATTGGAGCGGGAAGATCGTTTTGGGTATCTTCGTCGAGCTGCGCAAGCCAACGCAATTGCGCGTAAGTCATCCCGGTCACGCCGCGTGCCGCGACGCACCCAGGCTGCCTTACACACATTGCTAAAACCGGCTTGTTTCGCTCTGGATTTCTTCGTCGAGCTGCGTGGCGCATGGGCGAACGTTCTAACCAGTCTCGGCGGCGTGCGGCTGTCGCCACCCACCACCAAGCCTTGTTAGCCCGTCACCCATAACCGCGCCACTCCGCTCTGGTTTCTTCGTCGAGCTGCGCAAGCCAACGGGGTTGCGTATAAGTCGCCGCGCCACGCTATGGCTGCGCCATAACGCTTCACGCCGCCTTATACCCACCCCTAAAACCAGCTTGCTTCGCTCTGGGTATAAAAAAAGCCATGCGCACCGGGCAACATGGCTGATTTTAGGAAACTTGGGCTTCATCATCAAAAGTAATCTGAATCGATTTAGTGAGCAAGTCTGCGTAGCTATAAGAAACACGTTCGAATGAATTTGTTTCTTGATCAAGCTCGACCACAAAAATCGCAGGATAGGTTTCTTTCAACGTGCCTTTGCGACGCGTGACCTTCTTACGACCCGCTTGAGCGACGACCGTTAAATTCTCGCCGATTTTACCGTCGAGTTGTTGCTTGATGCTTGCTAATGTCATTGGCATGCACTTCACCTCTTGACAATAGTATAGCACAAATCAAAGAAGTTGGCAATTATACCATGACATCTTGTATTCTGCAACAATAAAATGCGCGCCGCATCAACGTTTTCACCAAATTTTTAGGTTTATATGCCAGCTTAAAAACCGCTTGCATACGGCTTATTCTTGATTTTAAACGCCAGCCGTCACTAACGCATCGCTGAGACGCCCAAAATCAGCAATACTCAGCTGCTCTGCCCGTTGACTTGCCGCGATCTCTGCAGCATCTAACGCCGCTTGTAGCTTAGGTTTGGCCGCTTTGCCATATAAATTCTGCAGATTATTCCACAGCGTTTTGCGGCGTGCCGCAAAGGCCCCACGCACTAGCTTGTCAAATGCCGCTTGATCTTGAACGGTGACACGCGGCGTGGCCCGGCGCTTCAAAGTGACGATCGCCGAATCGACATTCGGGGCTGGGACGAAATTCGTCCGCTTCACGTCAAAGGCCACTGCCACGTCCATATTTTGTTGAATCGCGATACTCAAGCTACCGTAGTCTTTGGAGTTAGGCTGCGCCGTCAAGCGATCCGCGACTTCTTTTTGCATCATGACCGTCAAGCTGGCGAACGCCAACTTGGTTTGCATCAGGTGCATCAGAATCGGTGTGGTGATGTAATAAGGTAAGTTCGCGACGACCTTCAAGGCGTGCTGTCCGTCCAGGTGATCACGCACCAAAGTCGGCAAGTCCGCTTTTAAGACGTCTTCCAACACGACTTGCACATTGCGATAATCAGCCAGCGTTTCGGCCAAAACCGGCAGCAAGCGGCCATCGACTTCAAGCGCCAAAACCTCATGAGCGGCTTCGGCAATGAATTGGGTCAAAGCCCCGATGCCTGGGCCGACTTCAATAACATCGTCGGCAGGGCTTAGTTCTGCAGCCGCGACGATGTTTTGCAAGATCTTCGGATTGGTCAAGAAGTTCTGGCCCAGGCTCTTTTTGAACGTGAAGCCGTGCTTCTTCAAAATCGCATGGGTACGCGCCGGATCGGCGATATGTTCAGGCATCGAAATCCTCCTTATCGAGTTGGGCGACGGCTTGACCGAGTTGGGTCGGCGTGATGCCGAACTGGCGCAGCCGCTTTTGCAGCTGTTTACCGTTTGTATACCCAATATGCAAAAGGTCCCCTAACCGCGCCCGCCGCTTAGCTGCTGTTGGGCTGCCGATCAGCTGCATCGTATACAGGTCCGCCGTTGGGATCTGGGTGGGGGCATCTGGCAATTCCACGATCAAATGCGCCAACGCCTCTTTCAAGGCTGCCGGTGTCGCGTGTTCGACCCCTAATGAGCCATGATGGCGCTCAGGCTTCGCGTCCGCCCGTGGTAAAAAGGCGTGCGTCACGCCGGGTACGGCGGCACTGATCGTTTTGCGGATCTTCTCGCCAGGGAAATCCGGGTCCGTTAACACGATCACGCCGCGCGTTTCTTGGGCCTTTTGGATCAAAGCCAGGGTTTCTGCTGAAATCGCACTTCCTCGCGTTTCGATGGTGTCGATCGGGCCAAAAGCCTCCGTCAACCGCTTCGTATCGTCGCGCCCTTCTACCACGATGATCTGCTTGAATTTGCTCATACGTCCTCCAACCCAAAGATACGATGGGCGTTGGCCCGGGTCACCGCCGCGATGTGTTCAGGGGTTTGCGCCCGGAACTTGGCGACCGCCTCCACCACATAGCGGGTATATCCCGGTTGGTTCGGTTTGCCGCGATACGGCACCGGCGTCAAATACGGCGCGTCCGTTTCGACCAATAAGCGGGCTTCGGGAATCACCTGAACAGACTCGTGTTCTTCCGGCGCATTCTTGAACGAAACGATCCCCGAATACGACACGTACATCCCCAAATCAAGGAACTTCTTTGCCCATTCGGCATCGCCGGTGAAGCTGTGCATGATGCCGCCGAAATCCTCCAGATGCGCCTGCTTCAATAGGGTATAGGTGTCTTCGAACGCTTCACGCGAATGGATCGACACCGGGATGCGTTGCTCACGCGCGATCGCTAATTGCCGCGCAAAAACGCGCCGCTGAATCTCACGCGGGCTGGTATCCCAATGATAATCTAAGCCGATTTCGCCTAAAGCCACCGTTTTAGGCGCCGCCAGCTGCTCCATCAACAGCGCTTCTGCTTCTGGGGTGTAATCTTTGCTCGACTCCGGATGCCACCCGACGATCGCGTACAGGTTCGCAAACGTCGCCGCCAACCGCATGGCCCCTGCATTCAACGCGGTATCGCTCCCGACGATAGCCATTTCTGTCACACCTAAGGCCTGCGCCTGCGCGACGTAATCGGCTTCTTGGCCAGCATATGGCGTATCGTTAAGGTGTGTATGTGAATCAAAAATTTCCATAATCCGCTCCTTTGATTGTCCCACCCATTATACGCAGTGGATTGCGTCACGGCAAACCTGCAAAAAATAACCCACTCCGGGTCGATCCACGCCGTAGCGGCCCTTAATCAACGTTTTTTGGCATAGACCAATTATCGCGCTGCGAATTTTCCCTACCACCGCGGTTGTTTCGCGCTATGCTAGAGGTGGTTATAACTCAGAGGAGGAAAAACATCATGATCACACTCACCAACGAGACATTCAGCGCCGAGATCAACGAACTCGGCGCTGAAGTTACCCAGATCACCCGCAAGCAAGACGGCCGCGCATTCATCTGGAACGACACGACCGGGAATTATTGGGGCCGCCACGCCCCACTGCTATTCCCTGCAATCGGCAAATCCAACGATGATGCTTACTTGATCACTGGTCAGCGCTACCCGATGGGCCAACACGGCTTCGCCCGCGACTTCACGTTCGACCACATCGACCAAACGGCGCCAGACAGCGTCACGATGACCTTGCATGCCAACGATCAAACCTTGGCTAAGTATCCATTTCTCTTCGTCTTGACGGTCACCTACACCTTAACGGCCACCGGTTTACAAATCACCTATACGGTCGCGGATGATGGTGCCAGCGCAATGCCATTTGCCTTAGGCTTTCATCCCGGTTTTACCCTCGACGCGCCCCTAGAGGAGTACCGCTTGCAGCTGGTCGGCGCCACCACCCCACTCCAGCATCTCGGCGTCGCCCCCGCCCCTTTCCGTGACGGCACGACCAGTCCGCTGACCGCCGCCCAAGGCGATACGATTCCGCTGAGCCACGCCTTACTCGACGACGGCTTAGTGATCCTCGACGCTCAAACCGCGACACAAGCCCGCCTTTTACACGGTGACGACACCGTCTTGGCGCTCAACGTCACTGACTTCCCTTACGTGACCTTGTGGAGCCCAGAACACAAACAGGCCCCATTCGTCTGCGTCGAACCCTTCTACGGCTTACCAGACCAAGCTGGTGAACCAGGTGACTGGTTCCAAAAGGCCGGCAATACAACGCTCAAGGCCGGCGAAAGCAAAACGATCAACTTAACGCTGACGTTAGCGTAATTAGGACAAAAAATAAGGTCTTGGCGACATTGCCAGGACCTTATTTTTTAACAATTAGTCAACAGGTGCTGCTTCACTCATCAAGTGCACTTCATGTTCATCATGCTGCAGTTCTGGCCAGTAGTCTTGGTTAGCGACAATCAAGTCATCTAAAACGGCCTTGGCCACTTCAGCGCTCGGAACTGTTTTCGATAGTGTTAACGCCTGCCATAGCGATTGATAACTATGGTTAACCCAAGCTTCCACCACTAATTTTTCGACCATTGCTTGTTCCATGATCATCCCCCGCTGAAACAACGGAATCTTTCCTTGCGTCAACGGCTCCGGGCCGTCATTGCCAACAATACAAGGCACTTCGACCATAATATCCGAATCAATATTGGCAATCGCCCCATTATTTTCGACGATCATTAACATCCGCTCATGCGTGTTATAAGCAATTGCGCAAGCCAGGTCAACGATGAAGCTAGCATGACTATCGATCGCAAACTCCCCAACTTTACTGGTACCCGCTTCGATAATCTGACGTGCCGCTGAGAAGACTCGCTTTTCGCGCCCGTCCTCAACCTCGTTAGCACGCGTATAGTTCGGATCGGAATGTGCGACGACATAATCCGGATACAGGTAATACTTCAAGTAAGTGTTAGGCAAACGGTGCGGATCAATCGCTAATAGATCCTGTGCCTTTTTGTGCGTTGCCTGCCAACTTGCATCCATGTGTTGGATATCAACTTCGATCTGTGTCAGATAGCCGTTTTCGGCGACATAATCACGAATCTGCGGCAAGTATTCATGTCCCGCTTTATCCTTCACGCTCGTCCACCAGCCAAAATGATTCATCCCAAAATAACGGACTTCGAGGTCTTTAGGAGTTAAGCCGATGATTTGTGACATCCGCCGCTGTGTCCCAACAGGCATGTCACAAATATTCAAAATCTTGCTGTCTGGTCGCAACTGCCGGCAAGCCTCCGCGACAATGGAGGCCGGATTGGAATAATTCAACATCCAGCAATCTGGGGAGTATTTTTCCATATAATCGATCAACTCGATGATGTCGCCAATACTGCGCATCCCATAAGCAATACCGCCCGGGCCACACGTTTCTTGCCCCACCACATGGTGTTTCAACGGGATCTTCTCGTCGAGTTCCCGCATCTTGTAGCCGCCGGAACGAATATGGGCGAAGCAGAAGTCAACATCCGTGAAGGCCACCTTAGGATCAGTCGTGTACTCAAATTCAACTTCTGGCGCCTTTTCCCGCAGTTCGATCGCGATTGCTTCACCGATCGTCGCTTGGCGCGCTTCATCATTATCGTATAACTTCAGCTTTCGCAGCGGTAAGCGATCGCGATTCTCCAAGAGCATCATCACAATCCCTGCAGTATAGGTACTACCTCCACCAGCGATCACAATCGCATGTTGTTTTTCAACCATTATCTTCACTCCTATTCTAACTCTGCAAGGTCAAGGCCCAGCTCGTTATCCACTGCATTACGCACCGCCGTGACTTTAAGACCGTAGACGACATGGACGTTGTTGCCTTTGATGATCACGGCATTGGCGCCAGTCTGTTCCTTCAGCGTCGCCTCATCAACGACCCCTGGATCCTTCAAAACGGTCCGCAACCGCGTATAACAGTTCGTCACGCTCTCAATATTATCTGCACCACCTAACGCTTCGACGATCATCGCAGCAGGCACAGCGTCTCCACCCGCAGGCGCGGGTGCCTGATCAGTTGCCGTCTTTGTCTGATAATCCTTCTTCGAATACAAACGCGTTTCCTGATCGGCATCTTCGCGACCGACAGTCTTCAAGTTGAAGCGTGTGATCAAGAAACGGAAGAGCCCGTAATAAATGAAGAAAAAGGCGATTCCGACTAAGATGTACATCGGCCAACGCGTCTTCGCGACGCCTAGTGGAACGTTGTATAACAAAAAATCTAAGAAGCCGTTAGGGCCAATTGCCCGGACGTTCAAGATGTTCAAAGCCACCATACTCAAACCACTTAAGGCTGCATGTAACACGAACAAGAGCGGCGCTAAGAACATGAAAGAGAATTCGATTGGTTCCGTCACCCCAGCAATGAACGAGGTAACTGCTGCGGGAATCAAGATTGCTCTGACCTTCTGCTTATTTTCCGGCTTTGCGGTGTGATACATTGCCAAGCAGGCCCCAATCAAGCCGAACATCTTCGAGATCCCGCGGGCATCCCAGATCACAGAACGCGACAATAACTTGATACTTGGGTCCGCCATTTCAGCGTAGTAAATATTGCGGGCCCCTTCGTAAACGTGACCGCCGATCGTTTCCACCCCACCCAACGAGGTGTAGAGGAATGGAGTATAAACCAAATGATGCAACCCGGTTGGAATCAACAAGCGCTCGAGTGCCCCATATAAGAAGATCCCAAAATTCCCACTATGGTTGATGAACGTCCCTAAACTAGAGATCCCAGCTTGAATAAACGGCCAAACATAGGTCAAAACAATTGCTAAGAGCACCGTCACCGGAATCATCACGATAAACACGAACCGGCTTCCACCGTAGATCTGGAAGGCACTCTTGAACTCAGTATCGATGAAGCGGTTATGGACGAGTCCAACGGTAATTCCTAAGATGATACCTAAGAATACGCCCATATCCAGGATCTGGATGCCTAAGACGCTGGCCTGCCCCGTACCAGAGAGATCTTTAGCCGTCGACAAGATCCCACGTAACGTCATAAACTTGTTCATCGCGTTGATGAAGACTAAAAAGCTCAACAAAGCGGTGAAGCCCGCCTCGGCTTTTTTCTTATCTGCCAGGCCAACGGCTAAGCCGACACAGAAAATAACGCCCAAATTCGCCAAGATCGCGACCAACGATCCAGAAAGTATTGTCCCAAAGCCTGTAGTGACCGGATTGTTCATGAATGGAACGACTTCTAATAATTTCTGATTAGTGAAAATATTTCCGACAGCGATCAAGATCCCTGCAATCGGTAAGATCAAAACCGGCACGAACATCGCTTTGGAAAAACGCTGGAGCGCATCCATCACTTTCTCTTTCATGATTTCCACCTCTTTTATCTGAATGACCTAACCTTAACAAAGCAAAAGCGCCGTGTGAACGCTTCCATAACGAAACGAAACACATGACGTCGAGTTGGAACAGGTTTGCCTAGCGCCCCTGCAATACCTCATACCGCTGGATCAAATATTCAAAGGCTGCTAACGTGCCTGGAAAAAAGGCATTGGCATGCTGATTATATTCATCTAACTTATTGTGATCAGCGATCTTTACCGCATGATCAGCAAGATTACTCAAGCGATTGGCTGCTTCGTTGGTGAAGCTGATCACCGTGATTGGCTGGTCTTGCACCATCATCACCTTATCTAATACACTATGAGTCTCGCCTGACCGCGACACCGTTAGCATGATGCCAATATCCTCAAGGTTATTATCCAAGATACCGGCTGAATCGCTCGGTGTTGCCAGCAAACACCGCTTACCGAGATTCAGTAACTTTTTGTACATGTATTCCGCGATGATCCCAGAAAACCCTGCCGCATAAATGAAGATGAACCGCTGACAAGCCATCAGCTCCTGCGCGATGGTATCAAACAACGCCGGCTGATTATATTGCATCACCATCGGCGTCACACCCAGCGACACCCAATCTTCAGGCGCAGCATTCGCTTGGGCCGCGACCATTGCGGACAGCTTGAATTGCATTTCAACAAAACCACGAAAGCCCAACTTATGCGCAAGTCGCATCACCGTTGAGGTCGACGTGAAATTCTCCTGTGCGACACCGCGGACCCCAATGTCTAACACCGTCTCGATATGGGCCACGATGTACCGTAAAACGCCAACTTCAGTTTCTGTCAGCCGCTTGCCAGCGATCAATTTATCTAATTGCATAATGCCTCCACTACCAGGTTGCCACACGCACTAATCCGACCAGTAGATAACCGCAAAGCAGACTCCCACTTAGCCCCCAAAAGCGCCACCCCAATCGCACCTTCTGCCGCACTGGCGTCACTAATAGTCCCCCTAAAGCGATGAGCATCAGTATCGGGTTCAAACATAGCCCTTGTTGCACGACTTGCATCTGCAACAAGGCCCGTAACCGGTACGGTGTTGCCAATAATTCACGCTGGTAGCGCAAGAACACTAATCCCAGCACGGCATTCAACAACACGGTCAGCAACATCGCCGTTGTTGGTAAACTGCGCGCTAACAACGTTTGGAGACTCAAGCGATTCTGCTGGGCAGTCAATACTGCAAAGAGACTGTAGACAATTGCAGAAGCAAGTAATAATCCGGCATTGAGCCAATATAAACGGCGGGCATCAAGGTGCAGACGCTGCAATAACGTCGTTGTGGCTTGTTTGATCATGGTCTCTTCCTCCTATGATGACGCTTACAATCAGTATAACAAGCCCGCCGCCGCAAACAAGCGCCAGACAACCAGTGACTTTAAAACGACACCTGTAACACGACGCACCTCGCGCCTTGCTGTCATTGGTGCCGCATGCTATGGTGAAAGCGCCATTAAATTACGGAGGTGCATCCATGTTCAAGTTATTCAACAAACCCAAAACCGAAACATTCGTCGCCCCTGCTACGGGGACTTTGATCCCAATCACGGCGGTTCAAGACCCCGTGTTCTCTGAAAAAACGATGGGTGACGGTTATGCAGTGGAACCAACTGCCGACACGATCACCGCACCAGTTACCGGCATCGTCCAAGCAATTTTTCCAACCAAACATGCGCTAACGCTCGTGACGCCTCAAGGTCTCGAGGTGATTCTACACATCGGGTTAGATACCGTCGATCTTAACGGCACCCCATTTACGCCGCAAGTCACCGAAGGTCAATCCGTCACTGCCGGCATCCCCTTGGTGACGATGGACCGCGAAGCAATCGCCGCCAGCGGTAAACAAACCACAGTCGTTGTCGTCCTCACTAATATGGCACGCGTCGCTGAATTTCCCACAATCAACACAGCACAGGTCGTTGCCGGGGATTCTGTCGCTTTGGTCACCGTAACCAAGTGACACCAAGCAAAGAGGCGGGTGAGCTAAAATTCAGCTCACCCGCCTCTTTGTGGTGCCACTATGCCTCGTTTTTAAGCATGTTTACTCGTCACAGGGGCCAGATCCGCGGCCGATGCTAGCGACTGGTGGATGGCTTCGGCCGCCATCCGGCCTTCGCGAATCCCCCAGATCACTAAGCTCGGGCCACGCTTGGCGTCACCGGCGACATACACCTCTTCAGAATCGGTCTTGTAGTCATCGTAAACCTTGTGCACGCCACAATCAGCAAAGACCCGACTATCCGCACCCGTGAACCCCATCGCTAACAACACGAGGTCAGCGGGTTCATCGAATTCGGTGTTGGCAACCGGCTGGAAGTGATCGGCTTGCGCAATCGTGATCCCATCGACATGGCCGTTATCGTCGCCGTGGAAAGCGGTGATGGTTTCGGCAAAATGCGTCAGTGGTTGATCAGACAATGCCGCGTACTCGCTTTGCCCGTAGCCGAGCCGTTGTGTCCGCGGCCATTCTGGCCAAGGGTTATCATCTGGGCGTTGACTAGGCGCTGCCGGTGCGATTTCCAGTTGCAAAATGTCCCGCGCACCAAGCCGCAATGCGGTCGCGATACAATCGTTACCGGTATCTCCGCCGCCAACCACCACGATCCGCTTACCCGCCAGCTTTTGGTTTGCTGCCGGGCCTTCTGCCGCAACGGCCTTCGTCGCCGTGGTCAAAAAGTCCAAAGCCTGGTCAATGCCTTCTAGCTCGCGTCCTGGCGCCTGCAACTCCCGTGGCATTCTAGCCCCGATCGCCAGCAAGACGCGCGCGTATTGGGCCCGCAACTCAGCGCCAGAAATATCGACCCCAACGCGTGTGTTACAGATGAAGGTGATGCCCACTTTTGCCATCACCGCCACCCGGCGCGCAACGTCTTCTTTTGGCAACTTCATGTTCGGAATGCCGTACTGCACCAAGCCACCTGGCTTGTCATCGGCTTCATAAACCGTGACTGAATAGCCTAGCTGGTTCAACCGCCAAGCTGCCGTCAAGCCCGCCGGTCCCGAACCGACAACGGCGATCTTGATCCCATTGCGGTGCAGCGGCCGACCAGATTCTTCGACCCAGCCATATTTGAAGGCTTGGTCGATGATGAAACGCTCGTTATTGCGGATCGTAATCCCCTTGTTGTGCAAGGCCTCGTTACAAGAAACTTCGCACGGCGCCGGGCACACGTGCCCGGTAAAATCTGGCAGCGGGTTCGTCAGCGTCAAGCGCTGAAACGCCCGCTTATCTTCATTACGGCCAACAAAATCCTGCCACTCAGGGATCAGGTTGTCATTAGGACACCCTGACACCGCCTTGCCACCGGCATAAGCATAGCCGACGTGACAATGTGGGACACCACAGTTCATACACCGCAGGGCCTGCTGGCGCCGCTCGTCGTCAGACAGCGTCAGCTCCATTTCGTTAAAGTCTGCAATGCGAGACTTTGGATCGCGCCAAGGATTGTCCTTGCGCGTATATTTCATGAATCCAAAAGGATCGGACATGTTTTTCCTCCTTGTGCGCGTAGACTACTTAACGGTCGGCTGCGGGCCCATCACGGTATCAAACGCCGCTTGCTCCAGCTGGTCCTTAGCGACGCCTTGCGCCGCCAAGTCATTCATCAAATCGTTCATCCGGTGGAATTCCTTCGGATAGACTTTGACGAAGTCCTTTTGGGCCTCTTCCCAACTCGCCAATAACGCCATGGCTTTAGCAGAATTGGTGTAACGGGCATGGCGTACCAACAGCTCATGCAGGCGTTCGTCGTCGCCGGTTTCGCCCAACTTGAACAACTCGATCATTTCCATATTGCAATGTGCCGCCAGCTGGTGGTCCGGATCATAGACATAAGCGACCCCACCGGACATCCCGGCCCCGAAGTTACGCCCTGTCGAGCCGAGGATCGCCACGTGGCCACCGGTCATATACTCACAACCATGATCCCCGATTCCTTCGACGACCACATCGGCGCCAGAGTTACGGACACAGAACCGCTCGCCGGCGCGCCCATTGAAGTAGGCTTCGCCACTCGTCGCCCCGAAGCACGCCACGTTACCCACGATCGGCGCACTGCTGTACAACGTTGCCGCCTTAACGGGGGCTTGCACGAT
Organism: Lactobacillus sp.; assembly: GCA_022651245.1. Lineage (GTDB taxonomy): Bacteria > Bacillota > Bacilli > Lactobacillales > Lactobacillaceae > Lacticaseibacillus. Next base: position 19,025 of record JALCQM010000035.1, on the reverse strand, counting down.
CAGGCGCCCGCCAGATAGGCCCTTGCCGACATAGTCATTGGCTTCACCAGTCAGGCGCAAGGTCAACCCTTTAGCCGCAAACGCACCGAAGCTTTGGCCGGCGACCCCGGTGTATTCATAGGTCAAGCGATCGTCTGGCAAATTAGCGTCCGCGAAGCGCTTCGCCAACCAACCCGAGATACGGGTTCCGGCAGCGCGGTCAATATTGTTGATCGGCGCCTTGATCACCGTTTTTTCATCACTCGTGACCGCACTCGCCGCGAAGGCGTTGAGTGCTGGAATTTCGTCATCTGGTTGGAAAGGATCTTGGACCTTACGCTGGATGCCATAGGTTTGCCCTAGCATCCGCGAAAAGTCGAGCGTCTTCGCTTTGCCTTTGGCGGTGAAGCGCGGTACGAGGTGTTCCACGTGACCGACCATTTCATCGACGGTACGATAGCCCAGGTGCGCCATTTCTTCGCGCAAATCGGCTGCGAGAAATTCCATACAGTTGATCACATTTTCCGGTGTGCCGATGAAGAACTTCCGCAACGCCGGGTTCTGCGTCGCGATCCCAGTTGGGCACGTGTTCAAGCTGCAGACGCGCATCATGATGCACCCAACCGAAACCAAGACCAGGGAGGCAAAAGAGAATTCCTCTGCCCCTAGCATGATCGCAATCGCGACATCGCGACCACACATCAGCTTGCCATCCGTTTCGAGGGTGGCGCGTTGCCGCAGATGATTCATCGCCAAGGTCTGATGGGCTTCTGACAAGCCCATTTCCCATGGCAATCCGGCATCCCGCACGGAATTGCGTGGCGCCGCACCAGTCCCACCATCGTAGCCAGAAATCACGACCTTATCCGCCCCTGCCTTGACGACGCCGGTGGCGATCGTGCCCACCCCGGTAGAGGAAACCAGCTTCACGGTGATCGCTGCTTTCGGATTGACCTGCTTGAGGTCAAAAATCAGTTGCTTCAAGTCTTCGATCGAATAAATATCATGGTGAGGCGGCGGGGAAATCAACCGCACCCCAGGCACAGACCCCCGGACCTCAGCGACCCACGGGAAGTTTTTAGTGCCAGGTAACTGGCCCCCTTCCCCAGGCTTAGCCCCTTGAGCCACCTTGATCTGGATCTCTTCGGCATACATCAAGTACTCTGTGTTGACCCCGAAGCGGGCAGACGCCACTTGCTTGATCTTCGAGTTCAGATTACGACCGTCCGCTTGCGGCTTAAAGCGCCAGCGTGGTTCGCCACCTTCGCCACAATTTGACTTCCCGCCTAAGCGGTTCATCGCCTCGGCGATCGTGGTATGGGCTTCTTCAGAAATGGAACCATACGACATCGCGCCGGACTTGAACCGCTTGACGATCGCCGATACTGGTTCCACCTCAGACAGTGGTACCGCCGGGCGATCCGCATGAATATGCCACTGCGAACGCAGCGTCGTCGGATTGCTAAGCTCTTCTGCGTGCATCTCTTGGGCATATTCTTGATACAACTTGTAGTCGCCTAGTCGGACCGCCCGCTGGAACTTATAGATCGTTTTCGGGTTATACAAATGGTGCTCGCCTTCTGCACGGTATTTGAAACTCCCACCGCTAGGCAAGTCATACTTGGCCTTAGCCCCAAAAGCCCGTTCATAACGCGCTAAGTATTCGGCTTCGATTTGATCGAGGTCGATCCCGCCCAGCCGGCTTTGGGTCCCTGTAAAGTATTCTTCGACCACATGGTTCGCCAAGCCGACCGCTTCGAACAATTGCGCCCCTTGGTAACCAGAAATCGTTGAGATCCCCATCCGGCTCATGACCTTAATAATGCCCTTTTCACTAGCATGCCGGTAGGTCTCCAGCGCCGCTCCCATGTTGTACGCCTTCAACGTGGCATACACGCCGTAAGGGTGGATCGCGCTGGCACCATAGCCTAACAACGCCGCATAATGGTGCACTTCACAGGCCTCACCAGTATCCACCAGAATCGATGCCAACCCCCGCTTGCCTTTGCGGACCAAGTAGTTGTTCAAGCCCGAAACCGCCAGTAAAATTGGCATCACGAGTTTGGACTTGCCGGCATCCCGATCCGTCAAGATCAACAGGTTCTTACCGGCATCCACGGCGGTTTCTGCGGCGCGGAACAAGTCATCTAAGGCTTGTTGCAGGCGGTGTTGCCGATCGGATTTGGCATAGCACACCGATAGTTCGACGGCTTGAAACCCATTGGTATCCAGGCGTCGCAACTTCTCGAATTCAGGCGTGGTCAACATCGGGCTGGTCAACTTGACCTTTTTGGCATTGGCTGGCACATCGGCCGCCACATCCGCGTCTGGACCGATAAAGACTTCCGTACCGATCACCAGCTGCTCACGGATCGCATCGATCGGCGGGTTCGTGACCTGCGCAAATTGTTGCTTGAAATAAGTAAACAGTGACTGCGGCTTATCCGACAACACCGCCAACGGAGAATCAAAGCCCATCGAAATGATCGGCTCTTCCCCCTTGGTGGCCATCGGAATGATCGCATCTTGAATAATGTCTTCCGTGTAACCATGCCGGCGCCACAAGGTCTGTAAGCTGTCATCGGTCAACGTCTCTTGAACGTCAACGTCTGGCACCTGGTCTAAGGTCAACTGGTTATCGTCTAACCAGGCTTGGTAAGGCTGGGCGGTCGCATATTTTTGCTTGATAGCCGCCGTATGGTAGACCTTACCTTCAGTCGTATCAACCAAAAGCATCTCCGCTGGGCCTAGGATGCCTTTATCCACTAAGTCTTCCGGCGCCACATCGTAAACGCCAGATTCAGAGGCGACCACCATCACGTTGTCTTTGGTCAACAAATAGCGCGACGGCCGCAAGCCGTTACGATCTAAGGCCGCTCCCACTTGCAACCCATCCGTGTAGCAAATCGCCGCCGGACCGTCCCAAGGGGCCATGAAACTGGCGTTGTATTCATCGAACGCCCGTTGCTTCTCGTCGATCCCGGTCCCCGCGCCCCAAGCCTCAGGCATCATCATCAACAAGGCTTGCGGGATATCCCGACCGTGTCGATAGAGATATTCCATGCAGTTTTCTAATTTGGCGGAGTCTGAATCATCTTCGTCATACACTGGAATATTGTGGCTTGCCATCCAGTTTTCTGCACCTTTCAAGGTGTTGATCTCCCCATTATGGGCCAAAAACCGGAACGGCTGGGCCCGGTCCCAGCTAGGGAAGGTGTTCGTCGAAAAACGGGAATGGATCAGTGCAATGGCACTTTGCATCGTTTCATCATGCAAGTCCGGATAAAATTCCCCGACTTGATAAGCATGTAGCATGCCTTTGTAGCATAAGGTCCGACTAGACAAGCTAACGATCGTGAAATCATTGGCCGCGAACGTCTTTTCCAAATGCCGACGCAACTTAAACAACGCGTCTTCAAATTCACGGCCACGAGCGACCGCTTCTGGCTTGGCGACGACCACTTGCACGAAGCTAGGCATCACCTGCTGCGCGGTTGGGCCGCAACTTTCATAGATGTATGGCACCGCCCGCCAAGCCAGCACATCAAACCCGCGCCGTGTCACCTCTTGGGTCAGCGCTTTGGTCATCGCGTCTTTGCCTTCTGCATCTTGGGGTAAGAAGAACATCCCTACCGCATAGTCCCCTGCCTTAGGCAACTCAAAATCCTGTTCCTCCGCGAAATTACGGAAGAACGTATCCGGCATTGCCATCAAGATCCCGGCGCCATCCCCGGTATCTGGTTCGGAGCCGGTCCCGCCGCGGTGGTTCATCCGCGCCAGCATGACCAACGCCCGCTCAATCAACGCGTGTGACGCACGGCCATCAACCTGGGTGATGAAGCCCATGCCACAGGCGGCATGTTCGAACTCTGGATCATACATCGTCTTCGTATTGTGCCGCATTCCCGTTCACCTCTAGAAATTTTAGAAAATTGTGAGTATAGGTTCGAGTTTACTCATCAAATTCTTATTATGCAAGTCCTTCAAGGTGAAAAATTATCGTGTTTAAATGAAATGACCAATAATCACGTTAGATTTTCGCTACCAATCGCGGTTATCAATATGTTAACGGTCAGCTTAACTCACATTGGCTTTTTAATTCCGGCAGTTAACCTCACATGAATTCACGTTTTTTTCGAATCGCGTCAACTTTGACCGCTTTTGGCCAAAATACGGGTCAAAAGCTAACATCGACAAATTTACCGCACTTTTTTGCCCTGGCCTGCCAAAGCAAAACGGCACGAGGACAGCAATCCGTCGCCGCGTGCCATAACGCAACGTTCAGGCATACAAATACCCCTGTACCGCAGTTTAAAACCAAAACCGTGGTACAGGGGCACTTGTATTTTGGGCCAAAACCGCTTGCTGTCTCAGCCTCGCATAGCCTTTAACCGATCAGGCTACCGTTTTTTAATTCATTCGGCACGATCACTAATTCGATTTTGCCCTTCGCGTCTTCGGCACTCAATAACATCCCTTCAGACATTTCGCCGCGCAGCTTGCGCGGCTTGAGGTTGACGACGGCCATCACCTTTTTGCCTTTGAGTTCTTCAAAATGCGGGTAATACTTGGCGATCCCGCTCAGGATCTGCCGGGTGCCTTCATCGCCAGCATCTAAGGTGAACTTCAGCAGCTTATCGGCGCCTTTGACCTTTTCAACGCTCAAGATTTCAGCAACGCGGATCTCAGATTGATCGAACGCCGCAAAATCAATTTCGTCTTTGCGGTCTTCGTCTTTGATCACGGTTTGCTTCTTTGGTGGGGTCATTTGGGCCTTGATCCACGCGACCTCTTCTTCGGTATCTAGACGAGGGAAAATCGGTGTGCCCTTGGCGACCACCTGTGCCCCTGCTGGGAGGTGGCCCCATTCAAGCGTTTCTTGGCTATCATCTTGATCGTCTAACCCCAGCTGGCCGAAGATCTGCTTCGGCGCATGGGTCATCACCGGTTGCACCAATAAGGCGATCAGGCGCAGGCTTTCCGCTAAGTGCGCCATGACGCTCGCCAACTGCGGCGCCTTAGCGTCATCCTTAGCGAGGTTCCACGGCTCGGTTTCGTCGATGTACTTATTGGCCCGAGAAACTAGCTTCCAAGTGGCATCCATCGCATCGGAGAACTGCAAGTTGTCCATCAAGCCATTGTATTGCCCAATCACGTCGGCCGCGGTCGCCTCGAGATCGGCATCGAACGGCGTCTGTTCGGCTTGCAACCGTGGCAAGCAGCCGCCTTCATACTTGTTGATCATCGCGATCGTCCGGTTCAACAAGTTCCCCAAGTCATTGGCCAAGTCGAAGTTAATCCGGTCAATGAAGTCTTCAGGGGTGAAAATGCCGTCATTGCCAAACGGAATCGCCCGCATCAAATAGTACCGCAAGGCATCCAACCCGTAACGCTCCACCAGCATCTCGGGGTAGATCGCGTTGCCTTTGGACTTGGACATCTTCCCGTCTTTCATCACCAACCAACCATGGCCGTAAATCTTTTCCGGGATCGGTAACCCTAGTGCCATCAACATAATCGGCCAATAGATGGTATGAAAACGCACGATTTCCTTCCCGATCAGCTGAATGTTGGCTGGCCAATACTTATCGAACAAGTCGTGGTTTTCGGAGCCGTAACCCAGTGCCGTAATGTAGTTGAGCAAAGCATCGACCCAGACATACACCACGTGCTTCGGGTTTTCTGGGACAGGCACGCCCCAGTTGAAGCTGGTCCGACTCATCGCGAGGTCTTCTAGGCCTGGCTTGATGAAGTTGTTGATCATTTCATTCTTACGCGAAGCGGGTTGAATGAAATCTGGGTGTTCATCATAGTATTGCAATAAGCGATCGGCGTATTTGCTCATCCGGAAGAAATAACTCTCCTCCTTGACCAGCTGTACCTCGTGGCCAGATGGTGCCTTACCGCCAATGACCTTACCGTCTTTGTCGCGGTAAACTTCGGCTAGTTGTGGTTCGGTGAAGTATTCTTCATCTTCGACGGAATACCAGCCCGTATACTCGCCTAAATAGACGTCACCTTGCTTGATCAACCGCTCAACAATTTTTTGAACGGCCTTCACGTGTTCTTCATCTGTCGTCCGGATGAATTTGTCGTTCGTGATCTCGAGCATCTGCCACAGTGACTTGATCTGCGCCACCATCCCGTCAACGTAGGCTTGGGGCGTGATACCTAAGGCATCGGCCTTTTGCTCGATCTTCAGTCCGTGTTCGTCAGTTCCCGTCAAGAAAAAGACGTCATAGCCCATCAGGCGCTTGTAGCGGGCGATCACATCTGCCGCGATCGTCGAATACGCGTTACCGATGTGCAATTTACCACTCGGATAATAGATCGGTGTCGTCACGTAGAACGTTGGTTTTGCCATTTTGCATGTGCCTCCTGCAGCATTCTCAGTTTTGCACTTTAATGAAAGTGTCTAGATAGCTTTTAGTATAGCATAGGTCGCGACTGGGTTTAACGATTAAAACAAGCCCAACTGTTCTGGTCCCAGTCCCGTGTAGTGCAATTGTTCTTGGGCGATAAACGCCAGCGCATTGGCCCCGGCGTCCCCGCCGCCATTATTATTGAAGATCACGGCCACATCGCGACTGGCCAGGTTGCGCGCGAGCTGACCCAGTGCTTGTAGCTCGCTGGGTTGGTAGCGGTAGTTCGTCCGTTGTGACCGCCATTCGCCACGTTTTTCCTGCCACCCCGCAAAATTTCGCCCATGCAACCGCATGATCGTCAAGTCTGGATTCGTCGCCTCTGCGACCAGCGGCACGCTGCCGGCAGGCGTTTGCGGTTCGTCTGCCACGACATGGATCAGCCGCAAGCGCCGCAATAGGTTCAGCGTCGACGACCGGTATTCTGGCGCGTACCAGCCATTGTGGCGAAACTCAACGGCTAGCGGCAAGTCCGGATACAACTCACGGATCCGGTTAAGATACCGCACATGCGCCGCCGTCACACCAAAATACGGCGGCAGCTGGAACAGGATCGCCGCTAACTGGCCTGTCGCGACCAAAGGCGCCACCGCCCGCTTTAACGCCGTGAATTGCGCCACCACATCGATTTGGTCATCTTCGCGGTGCAGCGTCATATACTGACTTGCCTTGATGATGAAGCGGCACCGCGCCGGCACCTGTTGCTGCCAGTGGCGCACGACGTCCAGCTTAGGCAGGGCATAGAAACTCGTGTCGATTTCAATGATCGGAAAATGCGCCGTCAAATCGACCAGTGTACTCGTTTTCCCGTTGGCCGCCAGCTCCGGATGATCGGCGATCGCAGTCACCCCGACCTCAATCATGGGGCACCGCCTGTAGACCCAAGAACTGCTCACCGGCAAAATGCGAGGTGTATTCGCCAGGTTGTCCCGCCCAAAATAGCGGCAACATCGCGTTCAGGTCCGGAACCAGGCCTTGGTTTTCTGCCGCCGTTAGCCATTGCTGGGTAAAGACCGCCAAGATTCCTTCACGTGTCGCTTGGGGGAACGTTGGCGTGTCGGGGCTGACCCCGCTGAATAAATACAGCTCCCCTGTTAGCACGTCATCGACATACCAATGCACCAACCCACAAGCGGTCACGGTCGACAACTGCAACCCGCACTCCTCAGCCACTTCCCGCCGCGCCCCTGCCGCAGGTGTTTCGCCGGCTTCGACCTTACCGCCCAAGCCATTCCACAAGCCTTGATAAGGAGGCTTACGGCGATTGATCAACAAGTACCCGACTGGTGTGCGCACTAAGACGATTGTATAGGCTTTGACCACGGTGATCAGCCCCTTTCCTGCATTTGGTCATTTTTTTCATTCTAACACACCACTTTTGTGCAGATCGGCAAAAATCTCTCGGCGTTTTTGTGCAGGTTGACACATGCTCGAAAAAGCGCTTTCAAGTACAATGAACTTGTCAAATAACGATGGGAGTGGGACTTATGGTACAAATCAATCTAGATCACATTTACAAGAAATATCCGCACGCTGACCACGACTCTGTGATGGACTTCAACCTGCACGTCAAAGACAAGGAGTTCATCGTCTTCGTTGGCCCATCTGGTTGTGGGAAGTCCACGACGCTGCGGATGATCGCCGGGCTAGAAGACATCACCAAAGGCGAGCTGAAGATCGGCGACAAGATCATGAACGACGTGGCACCGAAGGATCGCGACATCGCCATGGTGTTCCAAAACTACGCCTTATATCCCCATATGACCGTGTTCGACAACATGGCGTTCGGCCTGAAATTGCGGAAATACGAAAAGGCTGACATCAAAAAACGCGTCGACGAAGCCGCCGAGATCCTGGGCCTGACGGAATTCTTGAGCCGTAAGCCGGCTGACTTATCCGGTGGCCAACGCCAGCGGGTCGCGTTGGGTCGGGCGATTGTGCGGGACGCGCCAATCTTCTTGATGGACGAACCCCTGTCCAACTTGGACGCGAAGCTGCGGGTCTCCATGCGCGCTGAAATCGCCAAATTACACCAACGCCTCAACACCACCACGATCTACGTGACCCATGACCAAACGGAAGCAATGACGATGGCAGACCGGGTCGTCGTCATGTCCGTTGGTAAAGTCCAGCAAATCGGGACGCCTGCTGAAGTCTATGACAACCCGCGGAACATGTTCGTGGCTGGGTTCATGGGCTCGCCGGCCATGAATTTCATGGATGTGCATTACAAAGACGGCCGCATCTCGGACGGCAAAGGCTTGGATATCGCGATTCCAGAAGGCCGCGCTAAGATCTTGAACGGTCGCGGTTACAATGACAAAGACGTCACGTTAGGGATTCGTCCCGAAGACATCCACACCGAAGAGGCCTTCCTCGAAACTTGGCCGGATCAAACCGTCGATTCTGTTGTTACCGTTTCGGAACTCATGGGCGCAACCTCGCAACTATACGCGACCGTTGACGGTACCGACTTCGTGGCGACAGTCGATGCCCGCGACTTCCACAACCCTGGCGAAAAAGTCAAAATGGGTTTCGATGTGAATAAAGCCCACTTCTTCGACAAGGAAACCACCAACGCGATCGTGACCCAAGAGGCCGAAGAAGCGATGACCGCTGAACAAGCAAAAGCCTAATTTTTCCCAATCACCACCACTTGCCGGATGATGCCGCACCCGGCGAGGTTAATACCCCTTAATACTGAGGCTGGCGCCATCGCGCCAGCCTTTTTAGTGCCCGGGCTAAGACGCGCCCTAAAACAACAAAAGACGGCCCCTGCGAACCCTAAATTCAGGTTTCGCAGGGGCCGTCTCTTGTCTACCGGTCTTTTCACTCATCACCGCTAGGCCCTGCCGTCAAGGTCCAAGTCATCGTCGCTTGGTACTGCCCGGCTTGGGCTTTAGGCGCTTTAGCCAGCGCCAGAAGCGGCGCAATGTTGATCGCATACCGTCCTGTTGCGGGATCAGCGGTCGCTTGAGACAAGATGGGCACACCAACGTTATCATCGTGTAGCTGTTGGGTTTGCTTTTGGCCTTGACTATCCTGCCAATTCAACGCCATCGTTGCGGTCCCACCGGCTGCGGTGCTTAAGAACGCCCCACCATTTTTAAATGGCGACAGCGCGACTGACAAGGAGAACGTCTCCCCGGCGCCGCGCGTGTCGCTGACTGCCAGCGCACTGGCTGCGGTCGGCAACAACCACCGATCAAAAATCGTCGCCGGATCGCTCCAGTCGAGCGGTCCGCCACCATACCTGCCGGCAATCAACTCCGCAACGGTAGGGTCAGTCATTTCAGCGGCCGTCTGCCCGCTTGTCCCGTGTTTAAACCCGTAGCTTGGCACCTGCCGCAATGCTAACCCGGCAGGATTCACCGTTAAGGTCACCGGGTTGCTGGTCACCGTCTGCGCGGCACCAGTCGTGACCACCACCCGGTATCGGGCCTGGTCGTCTGCCAAGGCTGCAGTCGCCGTGTAAGCCGCTTCGGTAGCGCCAGGGAGGGGCTGCCAAGCGGTTGAATCGGCGGCTTTTTTCTGCCACTGATAGAGCCACCCAGTGCCAGCTGGTGCCGTCAGCGTATACGCCTGACCAGCGGCCTGTGGTGCTAGCGCCGCCACCCGCCCGACCGTCACCGTGAGCGACTGCTGAATCGTTGCCGACCCATCCGCGACGCTCCCGGTGATCGTCACTGTCCCGGTTTTACCCGCAGTATTCGCCGTCAATACACCCGTTTTGGCGTCGATCGTGGCCAAACTCGGATCATCCACGCGCCAGGTCACACCCGCAGGCGCGCTGCCTTGCCACAGCGCATGCGCCGTCGTCACGTTAGCCCCGGCCGGCACATTGGCGCCGCTGAACACCAGCGGCGATTCAACAGAAACGTGCAGTGGTGCCGGGTTCACATGCAGCGTTGCCTTGGCGACGACCCCCGCTTGCAGAAGCGTCCCATCTTTGACCACGTCCATCGTCGCCGTCACAGGCGCGTTATTTTGACTGGTTTGTGCCGCCGCGACCTTCAGCGTGTCGCCCACGCCCAGCACGGTGGCCCCCGCCAGCGTCCAGCGCACATTTTGCGCCGTCAACCCAGGCGGCAGCCGGAGCGCAAACGTCGCGTCATCCCCCGCCGTGACCGTTTGATCATCGAGTTGCCCGACATAAGCGGACTGGCTAACACTGAGCGTACTTGCCGGGATGGTCGTCGGCGTTCCCACCGGCGTCCCAGGTGGTGTCGTCGCCGTTGCCGGATACGGCACATTCAACGGCAAAGCCGTTGTCACCGTTGCCTGTCCTAGCGCCGCCGCAGTAAATGTGTTTTGCGCCCAAGTCCCCGCACCCGGCGTCGCCGTCATGGTCGTCCCTGGCACGAGGTTATCAGGTAACCCCGCCGCAACTGTTTGCGCCGTCACCGTCCCTCCTGGGAACACCACTCGCGGCGTTAACGTCACACCGAGTTGAAAATTCGTCGGTAACACCAGCATCGCGAAAATCGATGAGCCGATAAAACGATCCCAAACAAGGTTCCCGCCACGCACTTGCACCTGAAAATAACACCACGTCGGCACTGTGACCGGCGGCGCGGTCAGCCGGTAACGGATGTTATTATAATCCTGGCTATTACTGGTCACGGCCTCTGCTTGTGTCAACGTTGCCGAGCCTTGTGTCATCCCGGTCCCAGACAAAGTCGCCCTCGTTGTTCCTTGCGCCCAGGCGGTCCGGTAGTAGATCGGATTGGTGACCGTACTGCCACTGTAATTAAAGTCCGTATACACCACGACTTGTTGTCCAGGCCTCAAGATGGCATACCGCTGCGTCGCGTCAGTACTCGTCGTTGACCCCCAATTCACCGCGACCCGGTACTGCTCTGTCCCACCCATCGCGATTGGGGTGATCATGTTCGCCCCCGCCGTAGACGGCACCGTTTGGCTGCTCGGCGGGTTAAAATAACCCGTGGCATCTGCGCGCACTGGCTCTGACGCAAACGACGCGAGCAGCGCGAGCAAGCCGGCACACAACAGCAGCCAGCGCACAACTCCTTGATCACGCTTCATCACTGTCATCCGCCTCCTTTTGCCGTGTGCGATACAAGAGCCAAGCTTCACCCACCACGACCAGCACGAGCCAACCTACCACTTGCCAACGCGCCTCTCCGGTTTTTGGAAAAGCCGCCGTCGGCAGGCGTGTCGCAGGCTGCGTGGTGGCCGGGCGCGTGGGCGCGTCAGCGCGCACCGTAAACGCCGCGGTCGATGTTGCTGCGGCCACCGGCGCCAGTTGTTGGCCAGCCATGCTCCCCAAGACGAAACAAAGGCCAATGAGTGGTTTAATGTGTGGTTCACGCATTACGATCAGTCCTTTTTTAAAACTCATTGCGACCGGTCATCCCAAGCTTATGCGGTTAGCGGGCCAGTCGTTATTTTTCTGGCTCACGCCGGCGCTTCAACAAGAGCACCAACAAAATGAGAATAATCACCAGTAAGACCCCGATCAGGATCAATAGCCACGGCACCTGTCGCTTAGGTTCCAAGTGCGCCTTACGGTTCGCTGCTTCGGCTTGCTTAGCGGTAATCGTAAAATCACGCTTGAACTGCCAGCGCCACTGATGGGCCGTCGCCGTCAGCGTCAAAGTATACTTGCCGGCCGTCAACGCCTTATCGCTATAGATCCCATAGTTAAAATGCGAGTTAGGCGCCATCGATAGGCGCTGACTCGTACGCTGCACCACCGTCTGAGACTGGCCGCGCGGCGTCACCTTTGCGACCACCTTCAACTGGTTGAACAAGCGCGGTTGCGTATTTTGGATCGTTGCCAAGATCGCCGCGCGGTTGCTTTGGACCCCAGGCTTGACGGTCAATAGTTTTAACTCAGGGGCCAACAAGCTCTCATTGGATTGTAACTGCACCGCGACCACCATCGCGAAGCGGTTGACGATCGCCACGCCTGCTCCCGACTGCGCATAATCCTGGGTATCTTGCACATGCAACCCGCCGAGGATCTGCCCAGTCACCACCTTGGCTGGCATTTTCACCGTATAGTGGACCTGTTTGGCGGTTTTGGCAGGCAACGTCACCGTTTGGCTACGGCGATCAACCAACAAATCGGTAAACCGATACACGGCAGACGAATCCTTCGGCATGCCTGGTGCATAACTGAGCTGCCCGCCCGCGGAAGTCCCAGCATTCGTCGGCACGACCCGGACCGTTTTCGCCTTAGCCGTCAGATTCGTGATCGTCACGGTCAATGCGTTTTGCTGATTCGGCGCCAGTTTTAAATTAAAATAGCCCGTGTCGCCGCCAACTTGTTGCGCCGTTACCGTTGGCGTGACGGTGAAACTGGCACCGTTCGCCGCGTGCACCGGCACCGGTAGGGTCACGGTGCATAGCGTAACGACTAGCCCCAACAGCCACCAATAAATTTTTCTCATGGTTTTCCTCGTCGTTGCCTTTCGCCACAAACGGCCAGTGACACGCGTCGCTGGCCGTTTGGTGGTTCATCATGTCTAGTTGCCAGACCCATCCGGTCCAGTTGTCAGTGTCCATGTGATCGGTGCGCGGTAAGTCCCCGCTTTTGCTTGCGGAGACTTAGCCAAAGACAACGTCGCCGCAGAAACTTCTGCAGTGTTGACCCCGGAGCCCACATGCGTGGTATCCGCAGACCAAACGGTGGCCCCGGTCGTGATTGAATCCGCCACGTTGAACGGGTTTGCTTCTGCCCCAGAGGAGCTATTCGAAACCGTATTAAACTTCAGTGCTGACACATTTAAGTCAGTGGCGGTCGATGTGGTGTCCGTGCCAAAGACGAACTGCCCCGTTTGTGCCGTCAACGTCCAGCCTGCATTAGTCCCGCGGTTATCTGTCACTTGAACAGTTAAATCAGCATCCCCATCGGTCGCACCAGGCAGGTCCGTCACCGAACCGCCTTGTAAGGCCAAGTCATTGGCTTTGGAGACCAAATCACCAACTGCAACATCGGCAAAATGCATATCAGGGACTTTATCTAGCGTCAACGTTCCGGCTGAAGCACCAAACTGCGCCGTTGACGTTTTGGTTTGCGTATCATCCGCACGCGTCAACGATGCCGGTACCGCAACCAAGCCCACCGCAGCGGCAAACAAGATCCAAGTACTTTTTTTCATGAGTGTTCCCTCCAATATTTACTTATATGCATGACCATAACATAAAACGGTATCAAATGGGTAGTAAAATGTTCAACGCGTTGATATTATTTTGCTGATATTTCTAACAGTTCACTCATTCACATTAAGCGTTTGCATGGTTTCTAAGTTAGTCTTGATCGTTGCCGCCGATTGTTGATATTGTTCACGTTCTTCTGCCGTCAATGACAAGGCCGGCTGGCGCAACACCCCGTCGCGGCCAATCACGGCAGGATGACCAATACTGACTCCTACCGACTCATCCCAACAAGCACACGGGAAAACGCGCCGCGCATCGCTCATCACCGCGGCAGCCATTTCACAGGCGATCGTGGCGATTCCATAGTTCGTGTAGTGTTTTGCTTTGAAGATGTGCCACCCGCCTAACCGGGAGGCTTCTGCCAGCGCCGAAAAATCAAGGTCAGGATACGCCGTGATCGGGGTGCTATTAATAAACACCGTCGACCAGGCCGTAAACTGCGACGCACCATGTTCACCGAGATTATAACCATGCACGTCGGTCAGGTTTAGCCCTAGCTTTTCGGCGACGGCGCGCCGCATCCGGTAGGTATCCAAGCCGGTTCCCGTCCCGATGATCCGTTGCCGCGGCCAAGCCAATAAGTGCTGCCAATAGTTGACCGCCACATCGCAAGGGTTGGAGATATCGATCAACACGCCTGCAAAACCACTTTGCACCAACTGTGGCGCCACGTCATCGATGGCCGCTTTCGTGCTGGCGATTTCACCGTTGCGATCCCCACCAGCAGCGACTTGTCGAATATCCCCTGCGGCAAAAATCACGACGTCTGCGGTGGCTAATGCCGCATAGTCATTGACCACGAGCTGCGTCGAGGTATTCAGTCCTGCCTGCGCATCGCCCAGATCCAAGGCCTCGGCCGCCGCGCGCTCGGCCTGCTTGTCGATTAGAATCAAGCGGTCTACTAACCCCTTGCTCACCATCGTATACGCGGTCGTCACCCCCACGTGACCGATCCCGATAATCCCAACTGTTCGTGCCATGATCTCCTCCTTAACGCGATAAGTGTCGTTCAATGCGTCGTTCTGGGACGACCCACACCAATAGTAACAAGGTATCCACGATGATCGTGAGCGGCGCCCACCACCAGCCTAAGCCGAGTGCGATCACATTCCCTGTGATCGTGATCAGCGGCTTGCGATAACCGCGGCCTAAAACCTGGACGACTGCCTCGGAACGCGTATTGACCCGTAGTAAGCACTGCACCAGCAAATAATACGTGACATCGGCCAGCAACACGACCCCGCCATAGAATAACTCCGGCGCAACGCTTTCGACGTGATGTTCACCGACCCAAGCCGTGGCAAACGGAAACAGCGAAGCCGCAAACAAAAAACTGACATTCGCCCACAGCACCGCCCCATCAACGTGCTTGACCACCTGAAACAGGTGGTGGTGATTATTCCAATACACTGCCAGCGTGATGAAGCTGACCAAGTAGATCAAAAATTGGTACCTCAAGGCCCACAAAGCCTCAAAACTGCCGCCTTCTGGGGCCCGCAACTCTAACACCATAATCGTGATAATAATCGCGATCACCCCATCGGTAAACGCTTCAACGCGATTTTTTGACATTGTCTCCTCCGTTCTCCCTTAGGTGCCCCAACGGGTTACACGAACTCAGCAAATACCTGTGTGGCATCCCCCAACACCATGTGCGCGCCAGCAGGGAGCGCAAGTGGTTCCTTATTCACGGCGACCAGAGTGGCATCAGGGCGTGCATATTGGATCAGCCCCGCAAATGGGTACACGACAAAACTCGTCCCGACAACGATCAATAAATCCGCCTGCTGGATCGCCGCGACGGCCGCTTGCACCACTGCGTTAGCGATCGGTTCCCCGTACAACACAATGTCTGGGCGGATCACCCCACCATCTTTGGCGTGGATGTCCGACTGCAAATAATCTCGGTAGTCGAACGACTGATGACACGTTTGGCAATACAACCGGTACAAATTGCCGTGAAATTCCACGAGGTGCGTCGCGCCGGCTTGCCGATCGAGGCCATCGACGTTTTGCGTGACGATCGTGCCTTTTTCATTCGTGATCTTCGCCAACGCCTGATGGATTACGTTTGGCTTGGCCTCCGGGTGGTACATATTGGCGACGACCCAATCGTGAAAATGCGCGTGGTGAGCGGCCAAGTTGTCTGCCGACAAGGCATATTCTGGCCGCTCAGCGTCGGCGTACAAGCCACCTTTACTGCGATAATCTGGGATGCCAGATGCGGTCGACACGCCCGCCCCTGTCATGAACGTCACATGCTTTGCTTGCGCAATCGCGCCTTTAAGATCAAACAAGATATCCTCCCTATTCACGGACCGTATAATCAAGGTGATAAGCTTGCAGTAGGTCGCCTAGCGGTTGTTGGTATAACTGCTGGAAGGCTTCAGGAGACGTTTCTTTCACTGGCAACACAAAGGCATTTTGGCCATCACCTTTACCTAAAGCGACATACGCCGGTTGCTTGGTTTCGCGATCCCGGTATGCACTGTGCTTTAATTCGAAGACTTGATTCAACGCCAACCGCAACTGGCGCTGAGATAAGACTGGCGGAACGGTTGCAAATTCTGCGTTGTTTAACGGAGCATAGCCAACTGCCGCGATCAGCGCATTGAAGCGGCCAAACAAGTTGACCACCGCCCGCCGATACGCGAATGGCGAATCGATTGGCTTAGCGGTCAGCGTTTCATATAATGCCGCCGCCAACGGGTAGGCCCGCGGGAATTGGCGCTTGAACTCGTCGCGTTGCGCGGCATCCCCACCATCGCTGAACAAGGTCATATGGTCGAATAGTGACAAGCTACGATAGATCAATAGCTGGTCGCCAGCTGCCGGCTCCGGCGTCAAGACCGCCGCGAAGCCTGCCCGTAGCTGTGCTTCTTGGCTAGCGCCTAAAAAGCCATTTGCTCGTTGCCAGCGGCCGACAAGCAAGTGCAGCGCCGCACTTGCTAAGGCAGTCGCAGTCGCATAATGTTGCCGATCGAGTTCCGGCGTTCCCGTTAACAAGTGGTATTGCAATTGGGGGTAGCCAGTCGTGACAAACCGCATATGCAAGAGTTCATGACTTAAGGTGTAGGCCACATCGGTGGTATCGCTGACTTCAAGTACCAAGTCGCCACTCGGTTGCAAGACTTCTTGCGACTGACTGTGCAGGAGTTGCCCACTGGCATCGCCACTGACTTGAATCGTGATCGGCATCGTGTAGCCTTGTTGCACCTGTTCAAAAAGTACTTGGAGTTTTGGCTCCGTGATTGTATACATAATCGTTCCTTCAATTTCTTTAATTTAGCCCGGGTCAAAATGTGACTAAGGTTGGTTGATGATCCTGATAAATCGCGAGTCGGTCGATGTGATGTGCGTGTAGAAAGGCTTTGGCCTGTGCAAATTCCATTTGGAACGCCTCTGGCACATGCGCATCGCTGCCTAAGGTGAATAAAGTCCCGCCTAATGCCTGATACCAAGGGATCACCAGGTCGTATAACCCGACGTCATGCCACAAATACATGGATTTGGTATTGAGTTCTAAGGCCATGTGCTTCGCGATCACCTCACGAAAAATGGCTTGGATCGTCGGCCGGGCCCAAGCGGCTAGTTCTGTCGGGGTCACCTCAACCACCCGCAAGCCATATTCAAAATGGGCCAAAACATCGGCCCCATCGAAGCGTCGCACCCCCGCCAGCATCGTTTCGTAATACGTTTGCACCAGCGTTTTCTTATCAACGGTCTTGAAGTGGTCATCTTGGAAATCGTACGCCCCATTATGATGGAAACTTAACAAGATCAGATCATACCGATTCTGGTCAAGATACGAATAGATATCGTCGAGTTTCGGTGCGTAATACCCTACCTCTACCCCGCGAAGAAATTGATTCGGGTATTTTGCGTGCAAGGCTTCTAACTTGGCCACGTACTCGCGATAATCAGGCCGGTTATCGGCCCCGTGATCATCAGGATTGGCCATTTCTAAGTGCTCCGTCGTCACAAAAGGCTGCTTGGTTTGGGCAAGGTAGTCCTCAAATTGGGCCTCAGAGTCGAACGAAAAATAAGTGTGGACGTGCTGATCGTAGTATGGCATTGTCTAACCCCCTAAGCGTCGCTGTGCTATCCTTAGAATAAGATTAAAAGGAGGCGTTATCAAATGCAAGTTTCTGTTCCGCTCACACAAGGATTTCTTGACGATAGGTTCGGTAAGTATGCCTCAGCCCCTGATCGTTACCAAGGCTACCCTAAGCGTAGCTTCCCGATCACGATCACCGACGCACCAGCAAACACGAAAAGCTTCGCGGTGTGGCTGATCGACTACGACGCGGTCCCGGTATCGGGGTTCCCTTGGATTCACTGGAACGTGGTCAATATTCCGGGAGACACCACGTTAGTTCCCGAAGACGTTAGCCGTACCGGCGCCTTGCCGCTGGTTCAAGGGCGCAACGCCAACGCGGGTCACTTGGTCCACAACCTTGATCCCCAGATCAATACCGGGTACGTTGGCCCGCAACCACCCAACGCCGACCACGCCTACACCCTCACCGTCTTTGCGCTAGACACAATGCTCGATTTGCCAACCGGGTTTTGGTTGAACGAAGCGCGTCATGCCATGGCCGGCCACATTCTGGCAGAAAATAGTCGCGATCTCTGGTCCCGGTCATGATAACGCTTTCTTAATTGTGATATACTGAACTCATACGAAAGTGAGGGGTTCATATGGCACGAAAAGTGATCTTGTATCTCGCAGAAAGTCTCGACGGCTTCATCGCAGAACCTGATGGCAGTACCGCGTGGTTAAGCAAACTCGCCGCGACAGAAGCCGATGACGCCTACCAGCGATTTTACGCAGGCATCGACACGGTGCTCATGGGCCGCAAAACCTATCAACGCGCGCTGCGGTTGGCAGGCAGCTATCCATATCGCGATAAGGAAAGTTACGTTTTCTCAACGACCTTACACGATACCGATGATCCAACGACGGTGGTCGCCGGCAACGTCCCCGAATTCGTCCGTCAACTCAAGGCCGAAAAAGGCAAAGATATTTGGTTAGTCGGTGGGGCAGATATTTTCACCGACCTGCTCAAAGCGGACCTTGTCGATCAGCTGATCATCACCATCGCCCCGGTTCTACTAGGCGACGGGATCTCACTGGTTGCCAGCGGCATCAGCGACATCGACCTACACCTCACACAAGTCGAATCGCTAGGCCAGCTGACCGCTTTGCACTATGACGTCCAACAACCAAGCGGCCTTAAATAAGACCCGACTGTTCCAGTACAATACGCAGGTAATCAACAAAAGCCCGCTACGACCTGAATTTCAGGTTGTGCGATAATCCCTTTATGGTTGTCAGATGAAATACAATAATTCATTTGATGATTATGGAGGGATTTTTGTATGCCAAGATCCAGACACACAGCGCTTGAAAAACTAGCTATTCTAGAGGAACTGAAT
>JALCQM010000034.1 GCA_022651245.1 Lactobacillus sp. | reverse complement strand
TGAAAAGGCAGCGACGATCGGTACCAGTGCGTAGTACCAAGTATCGTTGGTGAACAAGAGCATCAGTGGTGTGGACAACAGCGCAATGATGAGGTAGACGTATGGCCCCACGGCACTAGGAATCACAGCCATCAAGGTCTTGACCATCGCGTCGAGCATGCCACTATACTGCATAACCCCAACGACGACCCCGGATAAGAGGACGGCTGGTGTGACCGGCCACAGCTTGGAATAGTACTTTTGGGCTAACTTGTCTTGTAGCTTTAAGTCTGGATAGTTGAGCATCATCCCGATAACTAAGCCAATGGCAAAGACAAAGTAATTCGGGATCTGTTGGAAGACCATCAACGTCATAATGATCAGCACCGTCAGGATCAGGTTCGGCACGAACATCTTCGGCCGCGATAATTCGGTGTCTTTGATCATGTCGAGCAATTCGTTGACATCAACAGCTTCCCCTGTTTCGGAGGCTTGCTTCTTGGCGCGTAAGCCTAAGTACACGGCGTAAATGATCAAGCCGACGATCAAGATGCCTTGTAGGGGTAACAGTTTCATGAATAAGTAGGACGCCGCGTTGTTGCGGGTCAACAGACTAGCGGAACGGAGGATCCGGGGATTCCACGGCGTATTGCACATCAGCAAGATCGAAACCGAGCACAGAAACGGCATGATGCGCGTATCCACATGGAATTTTTTATACAGCGGCAACAGCAGCGGGATGGTGATCAGATAAACCGATAACACACTCCCATCGAGCTCGCAGACACAAGCAATGATCACGGTCAACGCGGTCAAAACCGGCGCCGCCACCTTCACCCGCTTGAGGATGAACTTCACGATGTAATCAAACATCCCGGTATCACTTTGCATGGTAAAGTAAGGAAGCGAGAATAACATCAACAAGGCGATTTCATAGGTTTTAAGGATCCCTTTGGACACGTAGCCGCCGATCTGGGCTAAGTTAGCCCCCACCAGCAACGCGGCGATCACAGGGATCACGGTGAAGCAAAAGATCGTTGAGACTTTTTTCTTGAGCAGCAAGACGGTGATAATGATCATCATCGCAAAGCCGATGAAAGCTAGGTAGCTCATAATGTAACCTCCCATTGTGGATGAATGAACAAATAATGGCTAGAACATAGTTAAGGATTGCTTACGAGAATCAGTATACGTTACGCCTAGTTTGTGAATAAGATGCGGTAAACCACAATTCATGAGTAATAGTGAGCAAAAAAATATTACGCGTACCAGTGACGCGCTTCACAAAGCAAAAAAACGGCCACGCATTCTTGCGCAGCCGTCGCTCTATCCTTAGTCCCACTAAGGGTCTCAGTCGAATTCGTCGTACCCGTCTAACTGGTCCAAATTGATGTACAAAATGTGTTGCACCTTTTTGACCTGTTCGTCAGCGAGCAGATATTGCTCTAAATAGTACGGGTGGTTGGTTTGCCCGATATGGTTAGGCAACGGGAAACCGGCTTTTTCTAAGGCGTCTAAGCCTTTCATATAAGTCGTTTCCACCGGCAACATGCTCAATACCGCGTTAGCTTCTTCTTCAACCACCCCACTGCCGCCTGCCGGCAGCTGTAACTTTGCCAATCCCGCGGGGGCCGTCGCTTCAGGTCCTAAGACGCTCCCGATCCAATATTGGAAGGCACCATAAGGGTTAAAAACCAGCAAATAAGTGCGATTCGGCCGGGTGGTTTGGGCGTCGAGCGCCGCAAAGTGACCCGCTTGTTCAAAGTCGTCCCAACACGCCGCAAACGTCCCCATTTGGTCAATGTCGGCCGTCGTGTATACGCGGCCGATGAAACTGTGTTCTGGTTGGTTGATCAAATCTGTCATCTTTGTTTCCTTTCTACTTCCCGCAATGCAAAAAGAAAGAGGCCAAGTCGCGTGGCTTGACCCCTTTTGTGCGCGGGCCTACACCCGGTGGGAGAGTTGCAAGTAACGGTTGTACCACAAGTCGATATAAGCCTGCGAAAACGGCCCCTTACCGTGATTGATCCAGTCAACTAAGACTTTGACATTCGCCTTCAAGATCCGGTCGGTGGTCATGGGGTACTGCCACTTGCGGCGGTGCGCCTCATATTCATCGACATCTAGCAAGCGCTTTTCCCCGTCTGGGAACACCTTGACGTCGAGGTCGTAGTCGATATACTTCAACGCTTCTTGATCCAGCGTGTACGGAGTCGCAAGGTTGCAATAATACGACACGCCGCCTTCTCTGATCATTGCGATCACGTTGAACCAGTAATGCTTGTGAAAATATATGATCGCCGGCTCGCGGGTCAACCACCGCCGGCCATCGCTTTCGGTCACTAAGGTGTGATCGTTACAACCGATCAATGCATCTTCGCTGGTCTTGAGTACCATCGTGTCTCGCCACGTGCGGTGCAGGCTACCGTCGTGCTTGTAGCTCTGGATGGCGAACGAATCGCCTTCTTTGGGTATCCGCATACTAAACCAGCTTCCTATTGATCTGTACGCCAATAGTATAACAAAAAACCGTGCGTGAACCAACACGGTTTTCAGCGGCCCTTATCCCGGCCCCAAGTCTTCTCAGAAAATTGATATTGCGCCTGAAACTGCCGGGCATAACGCCAAAAGTAAAAACATCCCAGCGCCTGCGCCAACCCAAGGCGCAATCCCCAAGCTAGCAGCCCACACAAAGCCAGTGGCGCCCAACCATACACCAATGCCCACAACCGCGGCCAATGAGTCGTGAGCATGCCTTGGCGCAACCCAAACGCATTCACCAGAATCACCGCGGCCAATAGCGGCCAGAGGCGACGCAGTGTCGGCAGCCCGCTTGGCGCATGCGGTCGCCTGCCATACAGCGCCGTTAGTGCCGCATGCCGCTGTTGGCCCACAGCCGTCACTAACCAGCCTGCTCCGATCACCCCTTGTAACCCTAAGCCATACCACCCGAACGCGTGCAGCGTTGCTGCAGCCGCCCACGGCATGGTGACAAGCCAAACCAACGGTAACATCAAGAAGACCACGGCCACAGCGCCAAACAGCGTCTGCACCGGGAGCCGTTTGGGCACCAGGTTGAGGACTAACAAGCCGCTAAGGGCGCTCGTCAGCCCCACGATCAGCGGGTGTGCCAAGGCGTAGAAGCGTTCGACCCAACTCGCCGTCAACCCACTGATCCATGGCGTCTCCCCTGGTGCCGGCGCCGCCGCTTCCGTGACTGTTTGGCCGCCGATCACCACCGCAGCGACAAACAGCCCCAACGCCCCGACCCCCACTAATAACTTCAAGGCGGGCCACCACCCGACTTGAGAAAACAGGCCAAAGTCCGTCACTTCCAGCAGGCTCTTTTTCGGAAACAAAGCTTGCGCCTGGGTAAAATTAGCCGTCAATAAGCGACGTTTTTGCGCCACGTCTCAGTCCTCCTCTGCTTCAAGTTCCGCCAACACCGCATCGATGGCGTCTAGCGCGTAGCCTTTGCGGTACAAGGCCTGCTTAACGCGCTGCCGGCGATCATAGCCGGTGTAGCGCCGCTTCAGCCGCCACTGCTTGGCTGCTTCTTGTGCCAACCGTGCATTTTCCACCTCTGGGTCAGGTTGCACATCAAGTGCGGCCATGATTGCGGTGGCAACATCGCTGCTGAAGCCTTTTTGGATCACCGTCAGGCGAATCTTTTGCAAGGCGGTGTGGTAAGGCTGCCGGGTGTAATGCTTGGCCGCTTTTTGGCCGACGCGTAATGCCACGGCTTGCCAATCCTCGTCGGCGATGGTCGCCAGTGCGTCTTGAATCACGTTGGCGTCGACCCCTTTTTGACGCAGCTTGGTGGTCATCACCTTCGGCCCTTTATCGCCGAGGATCAGGTTATCATTGAGGTAACCACGGGCGTACTGGGCGTCGTCGAGGTAATGCAAGTCGATCAGCCGCGCGATCGTGGCTGCGATCGCTGGTTCAGGCAATTCATTATCCACGAGCTTGGTGTGCACCTCGTGAATCGTGCGCGGTTGATGGCTCAAGTAGTCTAACGCCAGGCTATTGGCGCTGGCGGTGACTTCGGCGTCTTTGAGTTGCTGCTCGAGTGCGGCATCGATCACCATCCCTTTGGCCAGACGAAAATGAATCAAGGTGCTTTCACTGACAGGGAAGGCATAATGCCCATCCAGAAAAATATTATACCGGCCAGGCCGTTTTTGGGTCGTGATCTGAGTGATTTGTGCCATAATCGGGGTCCTTCCTACAATTCAGGGTGTGGTATACTAACTGTTAACAGAGTGTGAGGGAGACTAAGGATGTTTGAAGCTTACTTTTTCGATAAGCGATCCACGATCAATTATCGCGTGTACCGCGTCTTAAAGGCGCTACAAAACACGGATTTCACCGTCAATCGTTTGAGCCAAGAAGCTCAGTTAAGCTACTCACAAGCCTACAACGCGTTCCAAGATATCATGTCAGACTTGCAAGCAATGACCGATTCAACAGTCCCAATCGCCGATGAAGTCGCCTTTCAAAAGTTAGGCGAAGCCGTCACGGTCGACGAGTACCGGTTCCACCTATTAAAAGACAGCATGGCCTTCAACTTTTTCGACTATGCGTTCAAAGCAGACAGCCCCGATGTTCACGAGTTCTGCGAGCAAAATGACCTCAGTATCTCCACTTTACGCCGGCGCGTAGAGGGCTTCAAGGTTTACCTTCAGTCCAAAGGCGTGACCCTAAACACCTCGACTTGGGCCCCGGAAGGCAACGAGCTACGGATCCGGATGGTCTTGGTGAACTTCTTCATCTTGGCGTATCGTGGCGTCGGCTGGCCATTCGGCGACGCCCATTACCACGAAACCGTGGCTTTGGCGAAGCAACTGCATGACTGCGCCCCAGAAGCGTGGTTTAACCGGCCGGAACATGACACCAAACAAGATTTGTTGGCGTTGGGGGTTCAGCGGCTGCGGCTCACGCAACAGCACGCGTTACCAGAGATTCCGCGGTTGTTGGCGCTGACGCAAGCCCCTGATTTAGCCGACTTACCGGTGGTGTTACGCCCTGCGGCACCGGCAGATCCCGTCATGGAATCGGCTTACTTCTATTTCAGCCGGATCCATTTTCTCTCGCTGCAAGGCCACATGACCTGGACGGATCAGTGGCTGATCGACCATTTTCAGCGGCGCGCAGACGCGGTGGCGCACTTCGCGGATGGTCTGCTCGCCTACTTAGTGACGCAGGCCCCGAGCAATACGCCTGACGCCGACGTCAACGGCCACGAATTACTGCGGGCCAACCTGTACCGGATGGCGTACAGCTTCTGATTGCTTGGCGGCGACTTCAGCAAGCGGCTGGACTTCTACGATGAAGACCGCACCGACAGTACCTTCGGCCACCTGCCGCAGTTGATCAGCAATTATTTTGACTTGCTCGACGCCGACACCACCGAATTCAAGCCGTACGTTGGCTTGATGCGGCGCTTGTTATATGGCATCATCCGGCCAGATTTCCCGCATTTAGACGCCGATCACCAGTTGTGCATCGCTGTTTTAGTGGAGCCAGGCACCTTTACCTTGCGCGATTTGCTGGCCTTTTTAGACGGGGTCAGCTTCGTCAAGCTCGCCACAGCGCAAGATGACATCGAACCCGATGTGATCATCACCACCTTGACCAGTCCTAATTTGATCATCGACTATTACGGGCCGGATCACGCCGACGTCATCCAGTGGCAAAGTACCGCGGCGGAAGAAGATTACTACCGCCTGTACGCCGAATTGGCACGCCGCCACCACCTGAAAAATGTTCGCCAAGCGCAACGCTGACCCTTGCGTCAAAGCCCCCTGCTAAGCCACCCTTCAGTTTTAGGGGTAGCTCGGCAGGGGGCTTCTATTCGCGGTCAACCCCGCGTTATCGGTGTACCGGTTTGGCCGTATAGCCAAAGAAATAATTGCTGGCTTCATACCCCGCCACACAGGCGAGCAATAAAACGGTCACCCACAAGGAACTGGTTTGCTTGATCAAATACAGCGCCACGATCAGGACCAATAATCCGGCCATGTAGCTGGCTTGTAGGCGCTTGTTGGTTTCGATGGTGAATTCGGCGTCTGTGGATTGGAACTTGATTGGCCGTTTGGCGGCGAACTTGCCGACACGATAGAAAACGGCATCGCCTCGGTGTACCGGCACATTAATGTGATTCGCATTTTGGACCGTGTAGACTTGGTCGTTGACCCACACGGTGGCTTGCATGCGTCTGGATAAGCTGTTGACGTAATAAATCTTCAAAATAAGGTCCCCCTTGTGTGCCTTTTATTATAGCAAATAACCCGCCGTTGTGCGCTGCTTGCCAGCAAGGTATGATGACAGTAGACAATTTAAGGAGAAATACATGGAAGAAATCACCATCGGCCAGCGTTTTCCGCTGACCATCAAACGCCTCGATATCAACGGGAGCGGCATCGGCTACTTCAAACGCAAGATCACCTTCGTGACGGGGGCTTTGCCTGGCGAAGTGGTGGTCGCCGAAGTCACCAAGATCCACGACCGCTACTTGGAAGCGCGTTGCCACGGAGTGAAAAAGGCGTCGCCTGACCGCATCCCGCCAATCGATCCACTGTGGGGCAAGGTCGGCGGCATCGAACTCGGCCACCTCGCCTACCCGGCGCAACTGCGCTTCAAGTCGGACGTCGTCAGCCAGGCGCTGGCCAAGTTCAAGCCCGCCGGATGGCAGCATTACCAGCTGCGCCCCACCATTGGTGCTGCGCAGCCACGACACTACCGCAACAAGGCACAGTTCCCCGTGCGGGTGATCGACGGTCACGTTCGCGCCGGGCTGTATGCCCCAGACTCCCATGATCTGGTGCCGTTGACCACTTTTGCCACCCAGCGCCCGCTGACCATGACGCTCATGACGCAGCTGTGCCAGTTGCTTGAAGACTTGGCGATCCCAATTTACGACGAAAAAGCCAACAGCGGCATCGTCAAAACTTTAGTGATCCGCGAAACCACCCAAGGCCTCGCGCAAGTCACCTTCGTCACCAACTCCAAGAAACTCCCACATCAAAACCATTTGCTCGCGCGCATCGCTAGCGACTTGCCGGCGGTGGTGTCAGTGTCACAAAACATCAACCCTGGACGCACCAGCATGGTGTGGGGCCCGGAAACCAAACTCCTGGCTGGCTTGCCATATGTCACCGAAACGATTCTCGGCCGCCAGTTCCGACTGTCACCGCAAGCCTTTTTGCAACTCAACCCGGAACAAACGGAAAAGCTCTACCAACTCGCCTTAGACGCTCTCGACTTACAGCCGCAAGACACGTTGGTCGATGCCTACGCCGGCGTCGGCACCATCGGCTTGACGCTAGCCCACCGCGCCAAAGCCGTCCGGGGGATGGAGCTGATCCCCGAAGCCGTGGCGGATGCCAACGCCAACGCCGCCTTAAACGGCATCACCAACGCCCGCTACGACGTCGGCAAGGCCGAAGACGTCTTCCCAAAATGGCTACACGAAGGCTTCTCACCTGATGCCGTGATTGTCGACCCGCCACGCGCCGGCTTAGACCCAGAATTCATTGCCGCCTTACATCAGGCGCGGCCGCAACGCTTCGTCTACATCTCTTGTAACCCGTCAACGCTGGCCCGCGATCTGGTCGCCCTTAGCCGCGACTGGCAAGTCGATTATATCCAATCGATCGACATGTTCCCGCAAACCGCGCGCTGCGAAGCGGTAGTCAAATTCACGCGTAAACATTAGTAGCACAACGTTGAAAGCGATTCGAATTAACGGATCGCCTTTTTTATAATATATTTTATTAAAACCTTGATTTAGCCCGTGCGAATGCTACAATAATCCAGATGAAGCGTTTAAAGTGCTGACCTTAAGCGCAAACAATAATTAGGAAGGATAATTGCTTATGAAACCTGCATTATTATGGACTGGCGCACTCACACTAGCGGGGGCCGTGGCATTGACCACGACGCATCCTGTTGCAGCGGCAGACGCCCCTGCACAAACGACGAAGGCCACGATCGACGTGACCAGTAACAAAGATGGGGCCTTGACGTTGACCAAGGCGCCTAACTTCAATTTCAACGCGACCACCCTTTCGGCGTTGTCTGGCAAGATCAATGGGACCGCGGATGCGGTCGCTGAAGTCAGCGATACCCGTGATTCAGGCGCGGGTTGGCAGCTGAACATGAGCCTCGGCAACTTCGATGCCACCGGTAGTTCGGCCCTTCTCAGCTGGTCGAGCAATAGCACAACGTATGCCGGCGCCGGGAACAAAATCGGTGGTGACGCCCAGATCTCGAATACGACTCAGGTGAATGCTGGTGACACCAATAGCGCGCCTGTCATGGACGCTGGGACCGGTGCCGGGATCGGCACCTGGGATCTGGCTTTCAACAACGTGGGTCTGACGCTTAGCGGGATCAACCTGCCCAAAACTTACACCGCTGACGTGAATTGGTACCTCACCGATGCCCAAACAACATCGAATCCTGACTAGACAGTCGCACTCCTGACGAGTCCCGCTGCAAAACCGTGGTTTAGGGGTTGCAGCGGGACTTGTCTGCGTTTTGGACCACGTTTGTGAAAGGAATTTTTATGTCACGCTTCTTACTTCGTTTACTGCCTGTTTTTGCCGGGCTGTGGCTCGCCGGTTCGCCACAGCCGACCCACGCCGCCACGGTCAACGATTTTTCAGCTAAGGCGGTATTACCAGCGGATAACGTCAGTGGCACCTCTCATTTTGATTTAACGCTGCAACCCCATACCAGCCGCACCTTATCTGTGGCGATCACCAATACTGCCAAAACTGCCCAGACTTTTAGCGTCCAGGCGGCCAATGCCAGCACGAACGCCAATGGTATCATCGCCTATACCCAAGGCACGCACAAAACAGCGCCTGCTCATGTCGCTTTCAGCGACCTGCTGAGCGCTCGTACCAAAGCCACCGTCACCGTCTTGGCAGGCCAAACCCAAACCGTTAGCTTCACGGTCACCACCCCGAAGAAACCCTGGTCAGGCCTCATCCTTGGTGCCTTCACCGTGCAGTCGCTGACCGCGGCGCAAGCGACGCAAGGCCAAGACGGCTTCGTCAACCTCGCCAACTACGTGATTGGCGTCTCCTTATTCGAAAACCGCGCCAAAATCACCCCCAACCTTCGCTATGGCAGCGCGCACTACGCCAGCCACAACGGCCTACCCCATGTGGCCGTTACCTTAACCAACACCCAGCCAGTCATTATCGGCGCCGTTCACCTCACCGCCACCGTCACCAACCATCGCGGCCAAGTAGTCGCCCACACTGATCAAAACGGGTTGAATTTTGCCCCGTCTAACCGCTTCACCTACCACTTAGGCACCAAAGCCAACCACACCTTGGCCGCGGGGCGCTATCGCCTCAACCTGAAAGTGCAAGCGGATAACGGGACCTGGCATTTTAGGCGCGGCTTCACCATTAGCCAAAAAAGCGTCAAGCACGCCAAAGTGGCCCACTTTATCGACTGGCAGCACTGGTTATGGGTCGTGATCGATGGCTTGGCGGTGGTGATCATCGTGGTGTTTTTGCTTGGGCGTCTCCGCCGCCGACGCCTCTGAGCACTTTTCTTCTTAGTTTGCGCCGTTTGGCGTACACTGGAGGCAAGGGGATGATAGCATGCTTGATGTGAAAGATTCTTTGAACCGCTTAGCGTGGACCACTGAGCATCACTTTTTGCATATCCAGGCGCAACACGATTTTATGCGCGCCTGGGCGATCCAATTCGAACTCGCCTATACCGATATGCGGATGATCCAACTCGCTTTACAACTGGCCAACGATCCGCGTCTCAAGCAGTTCACAGCGGCTTATGAAGCGGTCTATCCGTTCGAATACGCCTTCGTCGCCGGCGGGTTAGCCGGCTTCAACGGGCAATTCGGCGACAAACTAGACGACTACCACACCGCCGCCCAAACCTTGCTGGACTTGATCAAGACGATTCAAGCCGACCAGTAAGCACGCGTACACAAAACGCCGCCATCCGCGATCGAGAATCGTGGGGGGCGGCGTTTTTGGGGTGTCGTCGAGCTGCACCGGGCAACGCGGTTGCGTGTAAGTCATCCCGGCCGTCGCACGACTTCGCCGCACACCGACCAGGCTGCCTTACACACATTGCTAATTGCGCCCGGTTCCGCTCTGGTTTTCTTCGTCGAGCTGCGCATCGCATCGCAATTGCGTGTAAGTCATCGCGGTCACGCACCGGCTTTGCCGGTACGCACCCACGCTGCCTTACACACATTGCTATAACCGCGATGCTTCGCTCTGGTTTTCTTCGTCGAGCTGCGCAAGCCCACGGGGTGGGTATAAGTCGTCGCGCCACGCTATGGCTTCGCCATAACGCGTCACGACGACTTATACCCACCCCTAAAAGCGGCTTGCTTCGCTCTGGTTACAGATTTTTAGCGGATAAGACGTGTCGGTGGCGCAGGTAGCCCAGCATTACGCTCACCGGAACAACGGATAAGGCGATGGTCAGTGGCCAATCCCACCATCCGCCGACCAGCGGTAGTTTCACGTTCATGCCGTAAAAGCCGGAGATGATCGGAGGCACAGCTAAGGCCAAAGACCACACCGTCAAGATCCACATGGTCGTATTCAGGCTATTATCCAGCAAATTGGAGTAGGCATCCGTCACTTGCTGAACGATTTCACCGTTGACTTGCGCAATTTCGCGCGCCTGGTCAAATTCTTCTTGCAGATTGCGCAGCCAATAGCGTTCATCCTTGGTCAAGGCGATCGCGTAGTCGCTAGAAGACGCGATTGCTTGCAACTGCCGCGCCGCGATCAGGTTGCCACTGGCGGCCGCTTTTAAGTAGATCATGCTTTTGCTGACTTCAGACAGCTGCGTGATCTGGTCGTTGCTAGGGCGCGTCTTGTATTTCTCCAGTTTCTGCCGCAGATTATCCAGGTCGTTGATGCGATCGAAGTAATCCTCATTCAGCTCAAACATCGCCGCCATCACCAACATAATCAAGGTCTGCTCGTGGACACCGCGCATGTCTGGACCTTGGATCACGGTTTTTAAAGCGTCCATGACCCGGTCATTATTCCCGTGCACCACCGTGATCAACGTCTCACCCACCAGCAAAATCCCTAACGGCGTCGTTTTGACCTGCTCGATTTGCTTGGTCGTTTGCGGCGCGATCACCTTGAACACAAACAAGCCGCAGTCGCATTCATAGTCGTAATCAAACCGCGCCCGCCCTTTGCCATTGCGCACATGCGCGACGAAGCGCTTTGGAATCTGGTATTGGGTCGCCAACGCGGTAAAATCTTCATTCTTCGGTGCGGTGACCGCCACCCAAGTCTGGTGGTCGTTGATTGCGGTTTGTTTGAGCATGAGACGGCTCCTTTTCAGCTGGTTTTAAGGCATATTGTACCATAGCAACACCGGCCGACGGCAGGCAAAAAGGGTAAGCCAACGACTGGCCTACCCTCACCAAACTATCCTTTTGTGCGCCGCTCGGCTTGCCAGATGCT
This sequence comes from Lactobacillus sp., assembly GCA_022651245.1. Lineage (GTDB taxonomy): Bacteria > Bacillota > Bacilli > Lactobacillales > Lactobacillaceae > Lacticaseibacillus. The sequence goes on along the minus strand of JALCQM010000034.1, from coordinate 20,082 downwards.
GAAGCTGGTGCGCAAGCGTTTCATGAAGTTAGCGTCCGAGTATACCAAGACATTGCTGCGGTAGACACCGACGACCACCCAGGTGAAGACGATCAAGAAGACCACGGCGACGCCCAGCGAGAGCCAGGCTGCCCCGAAGCCGACGTGATCGAGCGCCAGTTGCACTGGCATCACGGTGATGTTCAAAAACGGCACGTAGCTGGCCACCTGCAACAATGGCGAGTTGCCACTTTGCGCGACTAAGGCCAGGAAATACCCTGCCAAGCCGAGCATCGAAATCGGCATCACCGCGGTTTGCACTTGCTCTTGGTTCGACACCAAAGAGCCGGTCAAAGCTGCCAGCACGGCATACGTCATCACACCGACGACGAAAAACAGTACGGCGATCAGCGTTGTTTGCGAGCCTAAAATACTGAAATCGATATGGGCCAAGAAGCTTTTGACGAAATCACGATCCCGCAACCAGAACCACGCGACACCTCCTGCGACCACATAAGCGAGGAACTGGGTCACCAATAGCGCCAAGATTCCTGCGAGTTTGCCAAAAAACTGCGTGGTCGCACTGACGGAAGACAACAAGATCTCCATGATGCGCGAACCTTTTTCTGTGGCGATCTCTTGGGCCAAAATCGAGCCGTACACCATCGTGATCACCATGATGAAGATTGTCAACACGCCGGCAAAGCCACGGTTGACAGCGGCGGCGCTACTGTTTTTCGCCACCTGCTGGCCGTCTTCGATCGCCACCGTCTTCGTGGTGACTTTCGCCGGGCTCAGCAAAGCCGCCAATTGCGGCGCGCCTAGGTGGAGACTAGCGGCGGTCTGCTGCAACTTCAGGCGCGACAAGGTGGCGGTCAGCGTCGTGCTGTCCACCGAGTTATCGGCGTTGCTCCGCTCAACGTAACGCGCGCCGATGACCGGCGTCGTCGTCACCGTCAACACCCCGTCTAACCGCTCACGATTCAGCGCCGCGTTCGCTTTTTTGGCGCTAGAATAGGCGCGAAAATGCACATCGCCGTCACTGGTCTTCACGATTGCCTGGCTCAAGGCCGGGGCCGGGCTGACCACCGCGACTTGCGCCGGCGCCACGTTTTGCGCGACGAAATAGCCGACTAACCCGGCGATACCAGCGAAAACTAACGGCGACAACACCAAGAACAACCAAGAACCACTATGTAGATTCTTCTTATACACTTGCGAAAAAACGACCCAGAATTTATGCATCCTTGGCACCTGCTTTCATGCGGAAAATCTCGTCTAACGTTGGCGGGGCTTGCCGAAATTCAGGAATGTAGCCGTCTGCCGTTGCACGCGCGAACAGCTCTTGGCCGACCGCCGGATCGCTCAAAGTCAGCTCAAAGCCTGCCCCGTGAGGCACGATCCGCGTCACCCCAGGCGTCGCCGCCAATTGCTCACGCGTTAGTGGGGACTCCAGGAACAACTTGGTGCGGCCGAAGCTCTGCCGAATCGCGTCCACCGTTCCGTTGAGCACCACTTCCCCATTGCGTAGCATCACCAAGTGGTCCGAGATCGCCTCGACGTTGCCCATATCATGGCTGGAATAGATGATCGCCGCACCGTTGTCTCGCAACATTTCGATCCCGTCCTGCAACAAGCTGGCATTGACCGGGTCCAGCCCCGAAAACGGTTCGTCTAAGATCACCAGCTTCGGCATGTGGATCAACGTCGCGATCAACTGTACCTTTTGCTGGTTCCCCTTGCTCAGATCCTTGATCTTATCGGTGCGCTTGCCTTTAACCTGGAAATGTTCCAGCCACTCGGGGATCCGCGCTTTGATGTCCGCGGTTTTCATCCCCCGTAAGCGGGCGAAATACACGATTTGGTCTTCCACCCGCATCTTAGGATACAACCCGCGCTCTTCTGGCAGGTAGCCGATCTGATCGTAGGCATCTGCGGTCAGCGGCTGCCCATTCCAAATGATCGCCCCGGAATCGGGCGTCAAAAAATTTAACAACATCCGAAACGTCGTGGTTTTTCCCGCGCCGTTTTGCCCGATCACCCCCATGATCTCCCCTGGCCGAATCGTAAAGCTCTCATGAGACACTGCGGTCATTTTGCCGAAGGTCTTCGTCAGGTCCTTAACTTCTAACATCGCCATTTCCTCCTTGTATAACTTCAGTGTACCAAACCGCCTCACGACCGAACAGCGCGATTATGCTATCATGACGGTAAACCTTAAGGAGGCCCCTTCATGCACATCTATTTTGCCAACGCCTTATTCGCCCAAGCCGACTTCGAGTTCAACGCCCGCCTAGTCGCCCGCTTGCGCCAGGCCCTGCCGGCCGTGAGCATCTACCTGCCGCAGGAAAACGCCGCGATCAACGATAAGAACGCCTATGCCGACGCCAAAATGATCGCCCAAGCCGACACCCAAGAAGTTTTGCGCGCCGACCTCATGCTGGCGATCTTGGACGGCCCGGTCATCGACGCCGGTGTCGCCAGCGAAATCGGTGTTGCCTATGCCAAAGGGATCCCGGTCTTGGGCCTCTACACTGACTCCCGCCGCCTCGGCGCCACCAACGCACAAAAACTGGCCGCTTTGCAAACCATCGGCGAAAACCAGTTCCACTACCTTAACTTGTACACAGTGGGTTTGATCAAGCTCAACGGTGATGTGTTCGCGAGCGTTGAGGCATTGGTGGCGGAAGTGACACGACGACTGACAAAATAACCAATTTACTGCCACCAATCGCGATGAAAGCGGTATAATAGTTGCTAGATAAGCAACTTAGGTGCTCAGAAAGGCGGTCAAGCAAATGGCAGACACACAACCAGTAATTTATGGCGGCGTTTTACTCAAAGCCAAAGCGATCATGGATTTTATCGGTGCAAGTCCAACCCCACCAACACTTACTGAAATCAGTATTGGGATCGATATCAACAAAACCACCGTGCTCAAAATCTTACGGACGCTGGAACTTTGTGATTATGTCCATTGCTATGGACGCAGCAAGTGCTATTATCTAGGCACGGTATTTTTAGACTATGCGCAAGCCACGCTTTCCCACATGAGCATCGCTACTGCCGCCAAGCCGTTCTTAACGCAATTACGCGATCAGACTAACGAAACGGTCAACCTCGGGGTATTGGAACGCGATCAAGCGGTCTTGGTGGATAAACTCGAGACCCCTAGCGATATCAAGTTATTTTCAACTATTGGTAAAGGGTTAAACCTCTATTCTTCAGCAATGGGCAAGGCACTACTATCCACGTTCACCCCTGAACAGCTCACCGACTACTTAAACCGCACCCCTTTGCGACCAATCACGCCGCACACGCTAGTTTCCGCGACGGCATTACGCGCCGATATTGCCAACACCCAAGCCCGCGGTTACGCCCTTGAAGACTGCGAAAACCAAAGTGATGTCGTCTGCATCGGCTTCCCGTTAGTCGCCCACCAACGCGTTTACGGAACGTTTAGCATCAGTGTGCCAAAATATCGGATCGATGACGACAAACTAACAACTTTCATCCACGCTGGCAAAACAGCGCAGCAAGCAATCATTTCTGCTCTATAAAGCTATGCGAACCAGACAACAAAGGCGTGCGATTTTCATCACACGCCTTTGTTGTCGCTTCAAATGGCAGATCTTGATCATCTATCCTAAAGTCGCGATTCATCAAACGAAAATATCTAAGACCATGATACTGATCAGGCCCACTACTGACAACACAGTCGACATGAGCGACCAGGTCAAGAAGGTTTCCTTCATGTCAAAATCGAAGTACTCTTTGATAATCCAAAAACTAGCATCATTCACGTGCGAGCAGAAGGTACTGCCAGCGCCGGTCGCCAAGGTGACTAACGCTAAGTTGACGCCTGGTGTTGCCGCCAGCATCGGAAGCACCAGTCCGGCGGTCGAAATGGCCGCGACCGTCGCAGACCCCAGGGCAACCCGTAAGATAGCCGCAATGATCCACGCTAGCAGCACGGGCGAAATATCCACCCCGTTGAACAAGCTAGCAATATACTTACCGACCCCACCATCGATCAAGACTTGCTTGAAGGCGCCACCGCCACCGATGATCAAAAGCATCATCCCGATCGCGGCCGCCGCGCTCGAACACGAATTAGCAATATGTTTTAAAGGGATCTTCCGCTGAATCCCCATGGTATACATCGCAAACAACAAAGCAATCAACATCGCGATGTCTGCATTGCCCAAGAAATCAACGACTTTGAAAATACCGGCATCTTTAACCTTCATCAGGTCCCGAATCAAATTAATGATCGTCGCGCCCATTAAGATAATGACCGGCAACAGTGCCGTTAAGAAACTGATGCCAAATCCAGGGGTCTCATCCAGAGAACGGATCGCAGAATTGCCTAATGCCAGATCACTGCCATCCTTCGCAAAGGCACTCGGGATAATTTTCCGATCAACTTTAACGAAGATAATTCCGGAAATGATCACTGTGGGAATCGCCGCGATGATCCCATACATCAAAACCATCCCCAAATTGGCGTGGTAACTTGCCGCAATGACGGTCGGGCCAGGATGTGGTGGCAAGAATCCATGCGTGACCAACAAGGCGGCTAACATTGGAATCCCCAAGTTGATCGGCTTGATTTTTAGCGCCCGGGCGATCGAGAAGATGATCGGCAGCAACAAGACTAGTCCGACTTCGAAGAACATCGCGATCCCAACGACAAAAGACGCCACGATCACGGCCCACTGGATACGTTTTTCCCCGAACTTATCGATCAACGTCATCGCAATGCGTTGCGCACCGCCAGCATCCGTCAACAACCTGCCGAGCATTGCGCCTAATCCGAAAATCACGGCGATGTGGCCGAGGGTGTCACCCATCCCCGTTTCCACTGTTGCCACCACCTTATCCAATGGAATACCAAGGAATAAAGCCGTGACCACACTGACGATCATTAACGCAATAAACGTATTGAGCTTAAGGTATGAAATTAAGAAGATCAGCAGGATAACACCGATCAAAACCATTAACAGAGGCATGCGTTTTTCCCCCTTTTGGGTATGAATAATTGTGAAAAATGGCCGCAAAAAAGAGTAGTGTCCAGACCACTGTGCAACTGCGACTGTCAGCACTACTCTCAACTAGCGCTACTTCTGGGCGAGCGCTGCTTTCCCTGCCTTGATCGTCTCGATGACCTTATCGACGTCATAGACACAACCAGACCAGGTCCCGCTACCAGCAGATTCTAATGCCGCCCATAGCCGGGTATCATCTGGTAGATCAGGATCTGGGGCGACATCGGCGTGCAACGGACGGTTGTCTAAGACCGCCGCGCCTTCAGCGTAGGTCAATGGCTTCTCAGCCGTCCCGATAAAGTTGATCTTACCTTCCAAATTAACTGTATCCACCTCAAGTTCGATCATATCACCTTCTTGCAACTTGCCGATTGGGCCGCCAGACAAGGCCTCTGGACCGATATGTCCAAAGCATGCGCCTGTCGACACACCGGAAAAGCGGGCGTCGGTGATCAAAGCGACGTGCTTCCCAAAGGACAATTGCTTCAAGGCACTGGTCAGCTGGTAAGTTTCTTCCATCCCAGTCCCTTGAGGGCCGCCACCCATCACCACCATCACATCGCCTTTATGAATCGTCCCCACCGTCTTGAGCGCCTTGATGGCCGCTTTTTCAGAGGTGAAGACCCGGGCTGGTCCCGTATGCCGATAAACCCCATCTGCATCGATCACGGACTTGTCGATTGCCGTCGACTTGATCACAGCACCTTCTGGGGCAATGTTGCCAACTGGGAAGGTAATGGTTGAGGTTAGGCCACGTTCCTTGGCTTTTTCTGGGGACATGATGACCTCGTCTGGATCAATGTCGTCGTGTTCACGCATCCGTTGCCGACAAGCCGCGCGGCGTTCGGAGTGTTCCCACCAGTCGAGGTTTTCGCCTAACGTCTGGCCGGTCACGGTCATCACATCCTCATGCAACAAGCCAAGCTTGCGCAAGTGAAGCATCACTTCTGGGACCCCACCCGCCATGTAAGCACAAACCGTCGGATAATAGACTGGCCCGTTTGGCAGAACACTGACCAACCGTGGCACGCCTTTATTGACGCGCGCCCAGTCTTCAACTGTTGGCACGTGTAAGCCGGCCATGTACGCGATTGCAGGAATGTGGAGCAATAAGTTGGTAGAGCCACCAAACGCGGCGTGGATCATCATCGCATTTTCGATCGCGTCGTCAGTCAAAATGTCTTTCGTGGTGATACCAGCATTGATCATCTCTGTCAGCGCCACCGCTGAATCCTTCGCAACTTGTTCCCAGATTGGTTCTCCGGACGGTGCCAAGGCGGAATGCGGTAAGGCAATACCTAACGCTTCAAACGCCACTTGCCCTGAACCTGCCGTCCCTAAGAATTGGCAACCACCCCCGGCGCTTGCGCAAGAGGCACAGCCAAGGCGAATTGCGTCTTCATAACTCAATTCATTGTTGGCCACCCGCACACCGATCGTCTGGATCGTCCCAAGATCTTCGCTATCCGTTGGCATCAAGGTCGCGCCACCGGGCACTAGGATGGTTGGAATATCATGCATGCTGGCCAACGCCATCACCATCGCAGGAAGCCCCTTATCACACGCCGCCACGCCCATCACCGCTTTACGCGTCGGCAAGGAGCGGATCAAGCGCCGCATGACCAAAGACGCATCGTTACGGTACGGTAGCGAATCGAACATCCCGATGGTCCCTTGTGTCCGCCCATCGCAGGGGTCAGTCACATACGCCGCATAGGGCAAACCGCCGCGAGCCATGATCTCGTCTGCCGCCGCTTTGACTTGTAAGCCCAGTTCAAAATGACCTTCATGCAAACCCACAGCGATCGGATGGCCATCTTCGGCACGCATGCCGCCCATGGTACTCATGATCAAAACATCATCGCCGCCTAGCTTCGTCGGGTCCCAGCCCATCCCGGCATTCATGGTCATCCCAAAGATGTTCCCACTAGGCGAATTGATCAATTCGTCTTTGGAGACCGGTAGTACGCCCTTAGGCCCGGAACGGTGGGTCTCGATCTCATCAAACAACTGACGCGATTCATTACCAAAAATTTCTTTCAAGCTCATGGTTATAGCCCCTTTCTCATGACAGCCCTGCAGCTGCAATGATTGCTTTGATCTGTTCAATTTGTGCTGGTGTGGCACTCGCGACCGGTGACCGACAAACACCGGTCATATCGATGCCTTGGCTGATCATGGCCTGCTTAATAATCGGAATAAAGCCTGGCGCGATGTCATATAACCCCATCAACTGGTCGATCGCTTGTTGATCCGCCGCCAGCGCAGCTAGGTCATCTGCCTGCGTATCCTGCAACACCTTCGCGAAAAACGCAGGAAAGACATTAGATAAAGCGCCGATCGCACCAGCCCCTCCGGACAACACATTGCGGGTATAGTTTTCATCAAAGCCAGAAAAAATCTCAAACTCTGGAAATTCAGGCAGAATCGCTCGCATCAACCGACGCGTATGGGCCATATCTGACACCGTATCTTTATAGCCGACGATGTTTGGGCAAGCCTTCAATAAGCGGACGGTCAGCTCCGGCGTCAAATCATATCCTGTGCGTGCAGGAAAATTATATAAGTAAACGTGACAGTGTACGGCTTGGGCAATTTGGGAGAAATAATCAAATAAGTCATCTTCAGCCAGTGGGAAGTAATAAGGACTCATCAAAATGATATTTTCAGCGCCGGCTTGATCTGCGTACTGGGACAACGCAATTGCTGCTTCGGTGGTCATTGCCCCTGTCCCGATGATCACCTTGGTCTCATGCTGGTAGGTCACAGCCAAATCAATCAAGGCTCGGCGCTCAGCTACTGTGAGAGTGAAAAACTCTCCAGCGCTCCCCATCACCAATAGGCCACTAACCCCACCATGAATTAAGGCGGTATAAATATTTCGATTTCCCTTGATATCCAGTTGGTTCTCCGCATCAAAGGCGGTCACCACTGGTGTAATGTATTTAGCTTTCACTATGGCGTCACTTCCTTGAGTATGATCGAAGTCTCACTTAATTTGATAACATTAAGAATTGTTTCCAATTAAGCAACTTCGTTTACTATTTAACACAACCGTAGTGTACCACGGTAGAAAGCGCTGTCAATGCGTTTTGAGTTAAATAACCTTCGTGCTGTCGAAACAGGTACACTAACCTGTTCATATCTTCACTTATCAAGTCCAAATAAACGCACGCCAAGCTGTGTCTATGTCTGCCACTCCCGAAATTTCTGAAATAACAAAAAAAGCAGCTGCCAAAATGGCAACTGCGCTTGCTTGCTTTATTTTTTTCGTGAATCATACGCGCGCTTAGACTTATAGCCTGCCTGAAACACTTCAAGCATTTTAGTCAGATGCGCTTGCTTCGTCGCCTCACTGGCAACACCGAAGATAAATCGCGCCCATTCGCGCTGGTAACCAGGAGTCAAGTCATTGAAAAATGCCTGCATCTCAGGTTGCGTCTCAAGCAAGTCGGCGACTTTAGGAATATCGACGGCGTATTCGGCGAGTGGTTTTTGTGGCATAGTGGGCCTCCTTATTTGATCAAAATAAGTATAACAAAAAAGCCGATCCAGAAAAGAACCGGCTTCTATCTAATTCCTTATTCCCCAGCGTCTTCAAGCAACTGACGCAACGGGATCAAACTTTGGGCACTGTACTTCTCGACGAAAGCATCGACCGCAGCAGGGTCTTGGGTCTGCTTGTCCAAGACCAGCTGTTCGACTGGGATTGGCCGCAGATCACTGATCTTCACATCGATCACCACTGGCCCTTGAGCGTTCTTCGCCGCGGCGAAGGCTTGCTGCAATTCGGCTAAATTGTGCACCTCGAAGCCTTGCGCCCCTAACGCGATAGCGGCATCCCCATAATCCGCATCGATCAAGTCAACACCAGAATGGGGTTGCTTGGTGTCGTCTTGCTCTGCTTCGATGAAACCTAAGCTTTCGTTGGTCAAGATCACATTGATGATCGACAAGTGGTACTTCACTTGGGTCAAAATGTCTTGCATGACCATCGCGTAGCCGCCGTCCCCAGAGATCGACCATACTTGCCGCTCTGGAAATTCACTCTTGGCGCCGATGGCAGCAGGCAAGGCATAGCCCATAGTCGCATACCAGCCACTGGTGGTGAATTGTTGTTTCTGGTCCGCGAGCAGGTAACGCATGCCGTTGATTGTGACGTTCCCCACATCAACTTGGAAGATCGCGTCGTCGGTCGCCATATCGTTGATCGCCTTGAAGACAGGCTCAACCCGCATCGGGGTACTGTTGTCTTCTGCAAAACTAGCGATCCAGTCGGTCCAGTTCTGCTTGTTAGCGAGCGCCGCCCGGTACCACGCCGTTTCTGGCAAAGCTTCGGAACGGTCCAACAGCGCTTGGATCGTCTTTTTGGCGTCAGCTAGGATCGCGACATCCACGTGGTGGCGCCGACCCAGCTTACTGGAATCGATATCGACTTGAATATACTTTGCGTCTGGCGCGATGAAGTAAGGCTGGAATGGGAAGTCGGAGCCTAAGAACAAGACCGCATCGGCAGCCCGCGCGGTTTCGACCCCTGGCTTAGAAGCCACCCGCCCTGCAGAGCCCATATTCGCCTTGTAGGAATCTGGCACGATCCCTTTAGCCAAAGCGGTGACGACGATCGGAATGTGCAGTTTCTCAGACAACGCGATCAGCTCGTCGCGCGCGCCACGTGTCCCTTGACCAACGTACATGACAGGGTGCTTAGCGGCCTTCAAAATCGCTAATGCTTCATCAACGCGCTTGGTATCCGGTTCTGGCAGGATTGGTGCCTGATAAAGCGCAGCGCTAGAAACATAGTTATCGTCGATTTCTTGCCAGCCCAAGTCCTTAGGGATCGTGATCACCGCCACGCCCTTGTGTTCATAGGCTTGACGAATCGCTTCATCGACCACCGCCGGCAATTGTGCTGCCGTCATCGCGGTGCGGTTATAAACAGACACATCCGCGAACATCGGGTTTTCGTTCATTTCTTGGAAGTACGCTGTGTTCATGGCAGCCGTCGGCACTTGGCCGACCAAAGCGAGCACCGGCACATGATCATATTGCGCATCATACAAGCCATTGAGCAAGTGCACGGCACCAGGCCCGGCAGAGCCGAAAGTGACGCCGATCTTGCCAGTCACCTTCGCTTCACCAACAGCGGCTAATGCCCCCACCTCTTCATGGCGCACCTGAACATAATTCAAGGTGTCACGGCGATTATGAATCGCGTTCATGGTCGAATCAAAAGACCCACCAGGTAAGCCGTAGATGTTCTTCACACCCCAGCTTTCGATGACTTTCAACATGGCATCTGCTGCATTGATCTTCGTCATAACTATTGCCTCCGTAACTTACTTTTTATAAGTATCAACAAGTTTATTATAGCGGATTGCTTACTAAATGCAAGCGCTAAATTGCTGATTTATTCCGCCACCTTTAGCGTAGCACCACTGCACCTAAAAGTGGTAGCCAGATGCACTCCAATTCCCGCCAATAAAAAACAAGGGCAAGCCGTTGCCTAGGCTTACCCTTGCTTCTATAAAACGATTCGCTACTTCGCGGCTTGGAGTTCTTGGATCCGCGCGTTGGTGGCATCAAGCTTTGCTTGGGCATCCGCCAATTTTTGCTTTTGTTCCGCGACGACAGCCTCTGGTGCCTTGGCCAAGAAGCCTGCATTGCCGAGCTTCTTGTTGAAGCGCGTGATCTCTTGATCGAGCTTCTTGGCTTCCTTGGTCAGCTTGGCGATTTCGTCGTCTAAGTCGATCAACTCAGCCAGCGGCACGTAGATCGTGGCGCCATTGATCACGGCAGAAGCCGCCAGCGCCGGCGTGTCTAAGTCCGCGCCGACTTCATAACCCTTCGAATGCACGAAGCGGTCGATGAACTCGAAGTTATCCTTGAAAATTGGCTCTAAGCTCGTATCTTGCAACTTCACTTGCACGTCGATCGGGCTCGATAGCGGGGCGTTCACATCGGTCCGGATCCCCCGCACCGCACGAATCAAGTCGATGATCGCTTCCATCTGACTGATCGCCGCTTCGTTTTCGTATTCGCCATGGGTAACCGGGTAGCTGGCGGTGACGATCGATTCGCCAACGTGTGGCATCGTCAACCAGATCTTTTCCGTCACGAACGGCATGATCGGGTGCAACAAGCGCAAGACTTGATCGAGAGTGTAGCGCAAGTTGACGCGCTTGGCCGCCTTGGCGGCTTCGTCTTCACCGTACAAGACTTCCTTGGACATTTCGATGTACCAATCGGCCAGTTCGTTCCAGATGAAGTTGTACAAATCACGTTCCGCTTCACCGAATTCGAACTTATCAAACTTCGCCGTGACACTTGCGATGGTCTGGTTCAAGCGGGCGAATAGCCACTGATCAGACAAGTCGAAGGTGCTTGGGTCTGGTTGGGCGTCCGCCTTGGTGTCTTCGAGGTTCATCAAAACAAACCGCGACATGTTCCAGATCTTGTTGATGAAGTTCCATGACGCGCCGATCGCCTTCCAAGAGAAACGGGTGTCTTGGCCAGGTGTACTGCCATTGACCAAGAACCACCGCAAGGCATCGGCCCCGTACTTGTCGATGACATCCATCGGGTCGATCCCGTTGCCCAGTGACTTGGACATTTTCCGGCCTTGTTCGTCACGGATCAAGCCGTGGATCAAGGTGTTCTTGAATGGGCGCTGGCCGGTGAACTCCAACCCTTGGAAAATCATCCGCGCCACCCAAAATGGGATGATATCGTAACCGGTGACCAAGGTATCTGTCGGGTAGTAGCGTTTGTAATCCGGCGCGTCGGTGTTCGGCCAGCCCATCGTGGAAAATGGCCACAAGGCACTCGAGAACCAGGTATCCAAAACGTCAGGATCTTGGTCCCAGTTTTCGGCGTCTGCTGGTGCTTCCATGCCTACATACATTTCCCCAGTGGTCTTGTTATACCAAGCGGGGATGCGGTGACCCCACCACAATTGCCGGGAAATTACCCAATCATGGATGTTGTTCATCCAGTTTAAGAAGGTATGTTCGAAGCGTTCTGGGACGAAGTTGACCTTGTCGGCCGTGGCTTGATTCTTAACGGACGCTTCAGCCAATGGCTTCATCTTCACGAACCATTGCGTGGACAACCGCGCTTCGACTTGCACCCCGGTACGCTCGGAATGGCCCACACTATGGACGATCGGGTCGATCTTGATCAAGTCACCGCTAGCTTGCAAGTCCTTAACCAGGTTCTTCCGGCATTCAAAACGATCCTGACCTTGATACTTGCCGGCGTTTTCGTTCATCGTGCCATCATCGTTCATACAGTTGATCCGCGGTAAGTTATGCCGATTCCCAACTTGGAAGTCGTTAGGGTCATGCGCCGGGGTAATCTTCACGGCCCCGGTCCCAAATTCAGGATCCGCGTGCTCATCGGCGATGATCGGGATCTCGCGACCGACCCCTGGGACGATGACGGTTTTACCGATTACGTCTTTGTAGCGCTCATCATGCGAGTTGACCGCCACCGCAGTATCCCCGAACATGGTTTCTGGCCGGGTCGTCGCGATTTCGATGCCACCAGGGGTGCCATCGGCATACTTATAGATCAGATGATAAAAGGCGCCTTTGTCATCTTGGTGAAGCACTTCGATATCAGATAACGCCGTGCGCGCCTGCGGGTCCCAATTAACAATATATTCCCCACGATAGATCAAGCCCTTATTGTACAAATCCACGAACACTTTGCGCACCGCTTCAGACAAGCCATCGTCTAACGTGAAGCGTTCGCGAGAATAGTCCAAGCTCAACCCCATCTTGCCCCACTGGGTCTTAATGGTGGCCGCAAATTCATCTTTCCATTCCCAGACCTTCTCCACGAACTTCTCGCGGCCAAGATCGTAACGAGAGATGCCTTCTTCGCGCAGCTTAGCTTCAACTTTCGCCTGTGTGGCGATCCCCGCATGGTCCATCCCTGGCAACCACAAGGTGTCAAACCCTTGCATCCGCTTTTGACGGATCAGCATGTCTTGCAGCGTGGTGTCCCAGGCATGGCCTAAGTGCAGCTTACCCGTGACGTTCGGCGGCGGGATCACAATACTATACGGCTTGGCCTTTTGATCGCCTGACGGCTTGAAGACGCCTTGTTCCAGCCACTTGTCATAGCGGCCAGCTTCGACTTCTTTGGGGTCGAACTTTGGTGCTAATTCTTCTGTCATAATGACCTCCATTAATTATCGGAACAAAAAAACTCGCCCTAAAAAATTAGGACGAGTCAACTCGCGGTACCACCTAAATTGAGGCCATGCCTCCACTTAAGACCGGTTAACGACGGTGCCGGCCAGCCTTACTGATTCAGGCGAGCAGCTCGCAAGCTACAGTCATCTTTGACGCTCAAGGCTCACACCAGCCGCCTCGTCGCTGAAAACCCCAAAAACGACCCTCTTGTTCAACGCATTACCCGCATTATAAGCTATGGCCCCACCGGCGTCAACGCCTAGCCCTTGTGTTTTTGGTGCGCGACAAACAGCAAACTTTGTAACTCTGAGGTTAAATCGATATAGCGGATCGTCGTGGTCGGCTGACAAGCGACAGGCTGCGGGGCAAAGGTCATGATCGCGTTGATCCCTGCCGCCTCTAACACCGGCACCACTTCGGGCTGTGCGGCGCTAGGCACCGCCACGATCGCGGTTTGCACCCCATGCGGCAAATGGGCCTTGAACTCAGCAAACGCATACACCGGCACGCCGGCGATGACCGTTCCGATCTTGGCTGGGTCTTGATCAAACGCGACGACGATCTTCAGGTCTGGGTTGCGGCGAAAATTATTTTCGACTAACGCCGCCCCCAGTCCGCCAACGCCGATCAACGCGATTTCTTCGGCAGACTGCACCTCCAATAACTTACCAAACTCTGCGACTAAGGTAGCGACAGAGTACCCGTAGCCGCTTTTGCCCAATTCGCCAAAGCTCGAAAAGTCGCGGCGGATCGTGGCCGACGGGATGTGAATCATCTCGGCGAGCTTATCCGAGCGGACGCGCCGAACTCCTTGTTGTTGCATCTGTTGGGCGGCCCGGTAGTATAACGGGATCCGCCTGATCGTCGCCTTGGATACTTTCGTCTTCGCGTCGACCATTTCGCCACCTCCAAGTACGTGCGTTTGTTCACATAACCAGTTTAGCACGCAATTTGTGAACTTACAAACAAAAAATCGCTTTCATTCCGTCGTGACGCGTTTGGTTGCGTTTGCAGTTCTACCATGTTTGAACAAAAAAGCGTGTGCCTGTTCAGGCCACACGCTCCTCTGGTTTACAGTAATTCGGCGATAATGTCTTGTTCCTGGTTCATGAACTCATCCGAGCTGCGGATGTCGGTGATCGTGATTCCGTCTAAGGCGCGCTGGATCAAACCGTCGATATCCAGTTTCTGCTCATAATACCGCGCCTTTTCCAAATTAGGCTTGGTCTTTGGGCGCGGCGGCGCAAAGATCGTACAGCAGTCTTCAAACGGCATGATCGAAAGGTCATAAGTGTCGATGTCTTCGGCCACTTTGATGATCTCATTCTTGTCCATCGTTGCGACCGGCCGGATGATCGGCATCGTCGTGACGTCATTGATCGCTACCATCGATTCCAGCGTCTGACTCGCCACTTGGCCGACGGACTCGCCGTTGAAAATCGCCAAGGCGTGGCGCTTGTGGGCGATCAGGTCTGCTAGCCGCAACATGAAGCGCCGCTGAATCGTCATCAGGTACCCTTCTGGCACCCCGGCTTTCACGGTTTCTTGGATCTCGGTGAACGGTACCTGGATGAAGCGGATACTGCCGACGTAAGGCGTCAGCTTGGCCGTCAGCTGCTTAGCCTTGGCCAAGGCGTTATCCGAGGTATACGGCGGGCTGAAAAAGTGGACCATTTCGATTTCCACGCCGCGCTTCAAGGCCAGATAACCGGCGACCGGCGAGTCGATCCCGCCACTGAGCATCAAGACGGCTTTACCGGCTGTCCCGACAGGCAACCCACCAGCGCCTTGCACCGTCGTCGTGCTGAGGTAAATCGCCTCACGTCGAACTTCCACACGTAAGGTGATGTCCGGATGCTTCATTTGCACCTTGAGGTCAGGCCGTTCTTCGGTCAACAAATCCCCTAAATCGAGATTCATCTCGTTGGTGTCAAGGGTGAAGCCGTGGTCGCTACGCTTGGTCGCGACCTTATAGGTGGCCCCTTGAGGCGCCGTTTCGGCCATCAATTCGAGGACCTTGTCGTGCACCGCAGCCATGTCTTTCGCCACCTTCACAGATGGCGAGAAGCTTTGGATACCGAAGACTTGCGACAACCGGGCCATCACGCCAGTCGAGTCTTCACCATTAAGTTCGATGTGTAAACGGTCGCGCTTCGGGCGGATCGTCAGGCCCGGGTATTCGTGCAAGGCCTTGGTAATGTTCCCGTTCAGGCGGCCGATGAAGGCGCTGCGGTTTTTGCCCTTGGTGGACAGCTCCCCGTAACGCACCATGATCATGTTGTATTGCATAAGGTTCCTTTCTTAATTAAAACCGGCTAATCGGCATTCGGCATCAACTTGCCGAACTGTTGGTAGAGCTGATCGAACGCCGCGTTGAACGCGTCTGCTTCGGCCAGCGTATTATATTCATCTAGGCTGATCCGGATCGCGCTCGTCGCCAGCTTAGGATCGGCGTGCATCGCCATCAAGGTGCTGGATTCGGTGCCTTTCTTACTCGAGCAGGCACTAGTCGTCGAGATGTAGATCTCGTGTTGCTCGAAGGCGTGCACGATTGTCTCGCCGCGCACCCCGCGGATCGCAAAGCATAAGATATGCGGCGCAAAATCCGGAGCCAATTCGCTGAACAAGTGCACGTTGGCTTTGGTTTGGACATGCTCGGCAATACGCTGGCGAATCGCCGCCTGCCGGGCCACCTTTTGGTCTTCGTCCGTGAGCAAGATCCGCAAAGCCTTCGCCATCGCCGCGATCGCCGGCGTATTTTCCGTGCCGGAGCGCAAGTTGTGTTCCTGCCCGCCGCCGGTCAACAGCGGCGCGATGTGCTTGCCAGACTTGGCATAGATGAAGCCCGTTCCCCGTGGTGCATGGAATTTGTGCCCAGAGAAGGTGATGAAGTCGATGCGCGGGTTGCGCAAGCTGGCCATCAAGCCCTTGCCGATCGCCTGCACCGCATCGACGTGAAAATGCACGTTCGGATAATCCTTGAGAATCTCCGCCACGGCGTCGATCGGTTGTTCACAGCCAACTTCGTTATTAACTGCCATCACCGACACCAAGATCGTGTCTTTGCGCAAGGCTTGTTTGAGGTCCTCTGGATTAATGAACCCGCGGTGATCGACCGGCAGGTAGGTGACCTCAAAGCCCAAGCTTTCCAGTTGTTTCATCGAGTTAATGATCGCCGGATGTTCCACTTGCGTCGTGATCAAGTGCTTGCCAAACGGCCGCTTTTCGATCGCGGTGCCTTTGACGACCCAGTTATCGCCTTCCGTGCCGCCAGAGGTGAAGAAGATCTCGTCTGGCTGTGCATGGATCAACTCAGCGATCTGCGCCCGCGCGCCTTCTAACATCTGGTAGGCGTGATCCCCTAACGCATGCAACGAGCTCGGATTGCCTGCGAATTCTTCAGACACCTTGCGGTAGGTATCGAGCACCGCTGGCAGTGCCTGGGTCGTCGCGCTATTGTCAAAATATATCATGACCGTTCCATTTCCTTCCAATTAGTAAGTTGCTGTTCGTTATTATAGCAAACTCTCGGCTAAAGTGCAGTATAATTCCACAACGTCAGATTCCATTGTACAGCATTTGCCACGAGATGCACGCCGGCATAAGCGATGGCCCCTGTGAAACCCAAATCCGGGTTTCACAGGGGCCATCGTGTGTCCGTCCAACACGTGCGGACAGTTGTGTCTTTGGCTTTTTTAGAACAACGAAGCCGATTTCGACGCGAGATAATCATCTTCGACCTTTTGGTAAGCACCTGGTTCCACTTGTTCTAACGCCGCGGCGATCACGTCAGCCGCCTGCGCGTAATTATAGTGTTGATACAAGTCTTTGGCTTGAACCACCGCCTTGTCGACTTCGGGATGCGAGGTCTTGTAGCGGTTAGCGTATTGCAACAGCTGCTCACACATCCCCGCCGAATCAACGACGGTGCGGCTTTGGTCTTTGAGTTGATCAATGTCTTCGCCTAACTTGATCAGTTGCTTGGCGATTTGATCCAGATCGATCTTCACCTGATTCAAGTCGCGGTTTAGTTGGTTGAGCTCTTTGGTCACCACGTTGAAAAAGTCCAAGTACGGCCGCGGCAAGCCAGGCAGGCTGTGACGGGAGACTTCATATTTGATGTCGCGCAACGCCATTTCGAATTCTTGCGCTGACTCGACTGCTTGGTGCTCACGGGCTTGCAGGCCGCTGACCGCTTGGTTAAGCTTTTGATGTTGGACCTCGATGCTGTGCAGATCACTGCGGGCTTGCTGATACTGGGCGAGAACCTGCGAATACACCGCGGTTTGGTCTCGCATCGCTTTATCAGCTTCCGCATAGGCGTTTTCGATGCCGTCGAGTTGACCGTGTAACTTATCGGCGGAAGCCTCTTCTCCATGCGTTAAGGTGTAGCTTTGATTGAGGTGGTCAAGTTCCAGCAGCAAGGCGTGGTTTTGCTTTTTCGCGTGGGCTAAGAACTGGGCCAAGTCGCCTTTTTGCTTCAAGACGGCCTGCTTGGCTTGTAGTTCCTTCTCCATGGTGGCGTACAACCCGTCGATCGCCGTGGCGGTTTCTTTCACCGTCGTCTCCAGGTCGTCCACGGCCAACGCCTTGATCTGCGCCGCCGCCTGCTTCACGTTCGCCTGAGCGGCGGCGATCCCTGCAGGTACGTCTTCCACGAATTGGTAGTGCTGAGCCGCCAGCTCGTGGTAGCCCGATTGCAACTCGTCAAGTTGGCCGGGGAACTCATTGACCACGGTGTTGACCAAACTCGGTAACCGCTTGACTTGATCTTGCAAGGTGCCGACGCCGATCGCCAATTGTGCCAGTTGGGCACTCGCGGCAGCATGGTCGCCAGCTTCACTGGTGAGCCCGGCTTCGTGTAAGGCGTCTGCTAACGTCTGCAATGACGCCTCTAAGCCAGGAAGCGCCGTATCAAAGGCGTAACTCTTCGCCAGAATGGTTTTACGGGCTTCTTGGTAATCATCGCGCAAGGTCGCCAGTTGCGAGCGCGTATCTGCTTCGCTATCCCGCAGCGCGATCAAGGCTTCGCGGATCTTCGCCAATTTCTGATCGGTTTCGACCACGTGACCTTGAATCGCCGTGCTGGTTTCTTGCACCTTCACGAACTGGAACTGCTTGTTTTGCAACTCAATATCTAATAAGGCGGTTTGTAACCCCGCAAGGTCCGTTTCGACCACGCGCTGATAGTCACGCTGCCACTTGGTGAATTGCTTCAGTGAATCACCGGCCAAGCCCAGGTTAGCAATACTGCGAATCAGGCTCGCCAATTCGCCATTGTCGAGTTTTTCTACTTCGACGTCGAGTTGCTTCACGCGCCGGTTATTGTACTGCTGTAGTCCCCACACGCCGCCTGCAAGAATGACGACGATCACGATCCCACCAATTATCCAAGTCATATGTACACCTTCCGCTACTAGAGTCCACGTTGCATTTTGTCCCAGACGCCACTATACTTTGGTAAGTCTAGTCACGTGAGCCCATGTCCTTCTCTCATAGTATCTCAAAAAGCCCGCCAACAGGGAACCCATTATAAGGAAAAACCACGCTGACCACGAAAAAATTTAATTGAAGGTGCGAATATGTCTAAACTTGATCCGATCGTCGTTGCCCAGCTCGATGCTTTATTGGCCGATGAAAACAACCCTGTCACGGTCCTCAGTAACGCCAGTGCCGTCTTGAACGCCGCGATGCCCGATTTGAATTGGTGCGGTTTTTATTTGTATTCTGCGCGCACCAACACCCTCGACCTCGGCCCGTTCCAAGGGCAAGTGGCCTGCATGCACATTCAACCCGGGCGTGGCGTCGTCGGCACCAGTTACGCCAAAAAGCGTTCGTTGATCGTTCCTAACGTCCACGAATTCGCGGGGCATATTGCCTGCGACAGCGCCAGCAACTCGGAAGTGGTCGTGCCGCTGCAAGTCGGTGACCGAGTCGTCGGTATTTTAGACATCGATTCACCAACTTTAGACCGCTTCACCGAAGAAGAACAAGCAATCTTAGAACAAGCGGCGACCGTGATCGCGAAATACCTTGACGCTGAGGCTTTGGCTACGGTATACTAGCCTGCGAGTAATTTAATGCAGCAGTGAATGGCATGGTCGGCTCCAGTAGCGCACTGCATGTTGCAGATGCCTAGTAACCGCGGCTGCTAAGGCGAACGGCTTAGCGTCACTGTCCGTGTGCTGAATTCACATTCATTAACTTACTCCAAATTAAATTTTTTGGAGGAATTTCAATATGTCTCGTTATACTGGACCTCGCTGGAAGCAATCTCGCCGTCTTGGCTTGAGCCTCTCCGGCACTGGTAAAGAATTAGCTCGTCGTCCTTACGCCCCTGGTGACCACGGTGCCAACAACCGTCGTAAGGTTTCCGAATACGGCCAACAACTGCGCGAAAAGCAAAAGCTTCGTTGGATGTACGGCCTGAACGAACGCCAATTCCGTAACCTCTTCGTCCGCGCCGGTAAGATCACCGAAGGCACCCATGGTGAAAACTTCATGATCTTGCTTGAAAGCCGCTTGGACAACCTGGTATTCCGCTTAGGCTTGGCGACGACTCGTCCTCAAGCTCGCCAACTTGTTAACCATGGCCACGTCATGGTTGATGGCAAGCGCGTTGATATTCCTTCTTACGAAGTCACCCCTGGGCAAGTGATCTCCTTGCGTGAACGCTCCCAGAACTTGACGATCGTCAACGAAGCAATCGAAAGCACGATTTCTCGCCCTGCTTACGTGACCTTCGACGATAACAAGAAGGAAGGTTCCTTTGTTCGTTTGCCACAACGCGACGAACTCGAACCAGAAATCGACGAAGCCCTCGTCGTTGAATACTACAACCAAGTGCTGTAATATTC
>JALCQM010000033.1 GCA_022651245.1 Lactobacillus sp. | reverse complement strand
CATATGCTTTCCCAGTCTGTACCGGTGGGGGTACCAGTCGATGATCCTTGTCGGCCTCCACACGCGCTAAGGGATAAATCCTGAAAATGGCCTGGAAAGACTCGGGCACAGGCGAGACATCTGGTAGCATGACCCTCATGGCGGGACCAACCCGCGTGAGGCCGCTGTTATCCAAGCCCTGAGCGTCAACTCAGGCACCGTAACCACAAATGTGCGGGTTGGCAACCGCCTCTCCTAATCGAGAGAAATGCCCGGGACACGTTTTGGGGAAACCCGACGTGTCTTTGGTACGCCTAACGTGAGCTCACAAGTGCGCCTCGCTGTTGAATCTGACAGCGAGGCGTTTTTTTGTGTTAAAGGGGGGACCGGTCAACCCGACTACCTCAAACAAGCCGGAGCCTGCTATTTCGGGTGGGCACGTCCACGCCGAAGGGACGACCGGTGCGCAACAGCCGATCGCGAATACAGCAGCCCTGCCTAAAATCCGTGGTCAAGACAATAAGTCTGTTGCCGTTTTAGGCATGCTTGCACTGGCACTGGTTAGCCTTCTTGGTGTCTTCAAGGTCGGCAAAACCGCAAGTAAATAACGATGATCTAATCCGTGGCACCGAATTGGAGACCCCGAGCCGGTGTCTTTTTTGGCCAAAATGGTTGCGATACCTGACGGTTAGGCAGGTGGCGGTTAAAATTTATGAATAAAGTTATAGTTTTTGATCAGTAAGAAAGCCCTACCCATGTGACAATTAACACAGCATACTGGCGAGAGGGGTAAGACAATGAGAAGGATGAATGCAGAAGTTGGAGACAGCACGGCCCGGTCGTTTTATCTGACGCCGCAAGACTTGCTGTCAACTGAGGTAAACGCCAAGTGCACCCAGCATTCCCAGTTCACGCAAGAGACGATCGATGCCATCAAGTTGACTCGGGTGTTGGGTTGGTTGACTGGCGATGCACCGCTCGCTGCGGAGCCAGATTTTTGGGATGCGGCGATTGTTGCCGATGAGAGCCAAACCGATGACTAAAAAAACACCTACCACGGTTGCGGTAACCGTGACATTTTTCGCAACGGGCCTTTTCGGCTTCCCACCGCAAATTGCGGCGCAAGCGGCGACGGTCGACTCGCGAGTGGCAACTAAAATCAACACGCAGGCAGCGACACACGAGGAAGTCGTTGCAGAATATGTTGACGTGGATACTGGCGCCGTCTTGCTGCAAGCGTCTGCGCTTAGTCAAGCGCAAGTGGCGCGCTATGCGACGGTCGCGGCCCCACCACAATATGGGGCCTATGAATTAGTCAGCGCGCGCAATCAACAAATCGACTGGGCGCATTTGGTGCCGGCGAAATTTTACTATCGTCGGACTAATGCGCCGGGCGCAACCATCAGCGTCCAACTCATTGACCAAAATGGGCGCGTGATCGCTCCGTCAATCACCTTGATGACGTATACGCTTGGCACCCGCCTGAACATTGTAGCGCCGGCTGCGCCTGGTGGCTATCAGCTGAGGGATGTGGCGAGTAAGCAGGTCACCGTGGCAGCCAATGGCGTCGTGCGGTTTGTGTATGTTGCGACAGCTAGCAAGCGGTCCGCTTCGGGAAGTGCCGCGGCGACCGTGCGTGGCGGGAGCAGTCCTGCAGCGCCAAGTCAACGTGCCGGTCAGGTTGTCCCGCCAGCCGCAAGCCAAGGCGTGGTCGCGCAGGCAGGCGAGGCGTCACCGGCTAGCCTACCAAGTACGGCGACCAGCGAACCCGCAACGCAGGCGGCGCCTAGTCGTGCACCGCAACCTAACGGACAAGGCTCGACTGCGGCTTCCGGTGCCGACCGCGGCGTAGAGGCGGCGGTGACGGTGGGGGATTTGCTGCTAGATGCCAATATCACAGCGTTACAGCCGTATTGGGCGCAGGCGCAGCCAGTGGCTGAGTTGGCCCCGCTGGCGATCCAGCGGTTCAATTGGGCCAATTTAGTGGTCGCAACGTTTTATGACCGGCGTAAGGCGGCACACGGCGCAATCGTGACGGTACGATCGAGCGATCAAAATGGACTGCTCCTGGCGACGCCGACGACGTTACCCAAGCGCGCGCTAGTTGCTGGCTTGAAGGTCGCACCGCCTGCTGTGCCGGCTGGCTATCAGCTGCCTGACGGCCCCGGCCATCCGCTGACAGTTGAGGTGAACCAGGAGGTGAGGGTGGCTGCCGGCGCGGCTACGCAGGATGACCAGACTTTTGGCAGCATTGCGGCCAGTGAGGTGAAAGCTAGCGCCGCCGTCAGCGCAAGTGCCGGCGCGTTTGCGACTAGCGCGGCGTCGAGGGACAGTGAAGGCCAGTCGCCTAGTGGTGTACCAAGCGTAGCGTCCATGACGAGTGAAGGTCAGGCCATAGCTAGTGGTACACCGAGCAATGCGGCATCCCTGGCGAGCGAGGAACAGGCCGCAGCGCACGAGGCCCCGAGTAACACGGCGTCAACTGAAGACGGCTCTTCAACTAGTGGCGACGCCAATCCTGCTGTCAGCACAACCATTGACGGACAAGAGCCAAAAGAACAAGTAGCCCTCGTCAAAACCGCTGACGATGCCGACCATGCCGTGGCCGTTGCGGGTGGCACGGTTATGTTAGCGTTAGTGGGGTTGTTGGCGTTTGCCCCGCATCGCCGCCAAGATTAACCGCCTCGGGCCGCTCAGCTCGAATATCCCCAATAACAAGCAAAATCCCAGACTCTAGGCAGAGGCTGGGATTTTTTTAAGTATCGGCGTTTATTGTTGCGACGCGCTCGAGCTGCTACTTGCGCTTGAGGAGACCTGGTTGCGCATCCGCGCACTGTAAGTGAGCACGCTTTGCGGCATTCTGCCGGCAAAGTATTTTTTGCTGACCGTGGTGGTTTGAGACATGAAGGTTTGCGCAGAGGCGTTATATTTCTTCTGGTCTTGCCCGAGCATGTCGTTGAGCATGGTCTTGCCGTCATCCGCCAAGGTGATCAAGGCCTGGGTTTCATCTGGTTGACTGTTGTTACCGTCCAGTTGTAGGCGCACCTCGTCGATGACGCCTAGCTGCTTGGTCACGCTAGCTTTGATCTCCGCGGTCGGGCGTTCGTAACTCGCCATGTCCAGCGGCTTGACGACCGCGTCAACGATTGTGCCGTAGCGCTTTTCGAGTTGGGTCGTGGTATATTGTTTGCTTAATACGGCCGTTTTTTGCGACGAGCTACTGCTGGTCGCTTTTTTGCCTTGCCCACACGCGGCCAGCGTGAAGAGCAAGGGGATGATCGCCAATAAGGCAGTTTTTTTCATAATGACCTCCATTCACTTACCGGCAAGTTCTGCGGCTTTGGCCAAAAGGTAGGCGCGCAGCTGTGCCTGGATCTCGGGGTGCGTTAAGCCGTACTCGATGGTGGTTTTGACGAAGCCGAGCTTGTCGCCCGCATCGTAACGCTCACCGTCGAAGCGGTAGGCAAAAACGCGCTGCGTCTTGTTCAAGGTGTCGATCGCCGCGGTCAATTGGCCTTCATGATCGGCGCTGACTGGCTGCCGGTCCAAAATATCAAAAATCTCGGGCGACAGCAAGTAGCGGCCGATGATGGCCAAGTCGGAAGGGGCGTCTGCGGGCGTCGGTTTCTCGACGAAATCGCGGACGCTGAACAAGCCAGGGCTGACTTCGGCGATAGGCGCGATCACCCCATAGGCGGCGACATCCTCGTGCGGCACTGGTTTGACCGCCACAAGCGACGCGTGGTTTTGCTCGTAGACGCTCATCAATTGCTTGGTCAAAGGTACCGTGTCGTGCATCACGTCGTCGCCTAACATCACGACAAAAGGTTCCTCGCCGACGAAGGTTTTCGCCAGGCGGACCGCATCCCCTAACCCGTTGGCATAGGGTTGGCGCACGAAGAACAAGTTCACCCCGATGTCCGTCGTCTCGTGGACTAGCTTGAGCAGCCGGTCTTGATGGTTGGCTTGGAGGTGTTGCTCCAATTCCGGTGCCGAATCGAAGTGGTCTTCGATCGAGCGTTTCGACTTGCCTTCGACGATCAGAATGTCTTCGATACCCGAAGCCTTCGCCTCTTCGACGATGAACTGGATCGTTGGCTTATCGACGATCGGCAGCATTTCCTTGGCTAAGGCCTTGGTGGCAGGCAAAAAGCGCGTGCCCAAGCCAGCGGCGGGAATGACCGCTTTGCGCACTTTCATTACCGGGCCTCATCGTCGCGGCGTTTCTTGGTGACCCCTAACAGGCCAACCAAGCCGGTGACCAAAGTCCCAGCGAGCAAAAGGTCGGCGTTAATGTCGTCGCCAGCGTCGGGCAGGCTGGTGCGCGTGCTCTTGGCTGCCAAAGAGCTGGCCGTCAAGGCAGCGGCTGCGGTGGAGGCATCCGTGACCGCGGTTTGCGACAAGCTGGTTTGTTGCGGGGTCGCCGCTTGGGCAGAGCTCATTTGTGCCGAAGTGGTGGCAACGTTAGCAATCGATTGGCCCGCAGCTTGCGGATTCGTGGTGCTCGTAGTCGTCGTCGTACCGGTTGCCGTTGAGGTTTGCGCGTTGCTGGATGTGGCTGTGCTCCCGGCAGCGCTGTTGTTGGCGCTACTGCCGGTGCTGGCGTTGCTAGCCGCCGTACTACTGGAGCTAGCGGCACTGCTGGCGTCGCTGGCCGTACTGCTAGCGCTGCTATCCGTGGTCGACGAATCCGAGGTGGTCGCCTTTTTCGTGTTGACAAAATTCAAGATCCCGGTAGCGAGCTTGTTGTCGGCGTCGTAATAATGGAAGGTGAACGGGACGTTGATGTAACCGCGCCCGGTTTGGCCGTTGCCATCGACGGTCGTGACCCGCGTCTGGGTGATATCGTTGAAGACGCTGTTGCCAAAAATGGTGACGGTTAAGTTGGCGCCGGGGATGTAGTGGTGGGTCAACAAGCCGGCATCATCGTCGGAGATGTTGCCTTTGGTGATATAGACCTTGACCCCAGAGGCGATCGTGTACACCAGTTCTGTGGCGTCACCGTTGACGATCGGCGTCACGTCTAGCTCGTAGCTGGTGGTTTCGGCCGGCTTGATGCCATCAGTCATCGTCAACGTATTGATCTGCCAGCCGCCATCGGTGAATTCACCGTAGTGCTTGACGTCGCCAGCCAGTAACGTGTTGGCGTCGAGGCCAGTGTCAAGGTTGATGCTGGCGGTCGAGGAGGCAGAGCTGGCCGTGGAGCGGTTACCGATCGTGACCGAGTTGTACCCATTGGGCTGGTCGTCGTCATCAGTGCCTGCTGTGACCGTTGCGACCGCATCACTCCCGACATTTTGGCTGGCGGCAGAGGCGGCAATCGAATCCGCTGTGCCGGTGGTCATGCTGGTTTGATCGGCAGGTAAGTAGCTGACGGAGGCGTTGTTGTCGTCGCGGGTCGTCACGTCCCCAGCCGCGGCCGCCTTGCCGCTATTGCTGGCAGCGGCAGCACTGGTCACGGTGGCATCGGCTGCGGTCGTCGCCGTTGCGGCCGGGGCATCGCTGGCGATGTCACTAGCGGTGCTGGTGGCGGCAACGGAAGCAGTGGTTTCAGCCGCTGCGGCCGTCGAGTCGGCTTCTGAAGTCGTGGTGGTGTTCGTAGTCACGGTTGGCGTTGCCGTGTCCGCATGGGTCGTTTGGGGTTGGAGTGCTAAGCCGGATAAAACGACACCGGCGAACAAGGCGGAACTGATGGTCCATTTCTTTTGCATGATGACTCTCCTGACATTTAATTGAATAAACAAATATAATTTAATTTTATTCCAAATTACCGTTACCAAGGCGTCAACAACTATAAATTGACCCATAAAAAAGAGGAAGCCGGCGGACGGCTTCCTCAGCACACTTGGAATGCGACACTGACACAAAACGCGTCAGCGTAATTGAGAGCTTGGGAGACCTCTCAATTGATGTTAGGTCAGGGGAACCTAACATGCTTTTACTATAACGAACATCGAATCATCTTGCTCACCAAAAAATATAAAAAAAACAGACGACGCTCGAAGCCGTCTGTTTCTGGCGTGAATGGACGCCATCAGTAGATGCGCAGTGTTCAGTATTACCTGAACACTGATACTGTACCTGAACCAAGGCGCGAGAACTCATCAGAAAATATAAAAAAAGGCCACCGCGGAGGTAGAGGATTCCGCGGCAGCGTGTTGAGTCGCAGGTCAGAAGTGACCTGCTCCACTAGTATGGGTGAAACTGGCGCCGCTGTGCCGTCAAAATCTATAAAGTGCGAGAATCAGACCGAGGCTAGTCCGCTGGCGGGAGCAAAAGTATCCGCTAGGCATAGGCGTGAGGGCCAGCGGTTGTCAGGTACCGTCAACTTTGGTGCAGAAGTGACGGTCTAGCATTTACGATGGCGTGCTAGCGATCGTTAAGCGGGCTGCGTGGCGTAGTATCATCGTTATTTAGCAAACTATCACGAAAAATCCGCCAATCGGCAGCATATATTAATAAATAAATATCTATAATATGAGTTCCCACTGAGCGACATATGCTATAATCAATAGGCAGAAAGTTAATGACGGTTGGTAAATCCAATCACATTGTGAGGTGGTGGCCTATGGGCGATCAACAAACTCTAAGTGAAGGAGGTGCCTCGCTGATTCCAGTTGCTGATGCAATCATGTTAATGCTCGCGTTCGGTAGTTTTATCATTACCTTACTTGAGCTTGTGATTGTGATCGTAAAAGCAATTTTAGATGACGAAAAAAACCGTCGATAAACTTCTTGGCCGAAGTGACGGTTTTTATCTCATTGTTTAAATACCAACCGTCAAAAACGGTCTGCATGGAGCGGTATGTTCATAGCACACCGCTCTTTATGTGCTCATTATAGC
The DNA here is from genome assembly GCA_022651245.1 of Lactobacillus sp. GTDB lineage: Bacteria > Bacillota > Bacilli > Lactobacillales > Lactobacillaceae > Lacticaseibacillus. The sequence continues at coordinate 25,475 of JALCQM010000033.1, read as the reverse complement.
ATGGTGACCTGGAAAAAGACAAGTTTGATTTCATCAATGATTGCATAAAATAAATAAAATTTTTACTATTAACGACTAACTGGAGTGACGATAATCTTCCCGCTGAGGTCGTTTTACCTTTCTAGACGAAAATCGCCTCTTTATGTAAAATAGCGCGAATTTGACAAAAAAGCACAGCTTCCCATCACTGACCCGTTTGACAAGCCAGATTTTGACCGGGTACACTGAATGCGTTACCAACTGATGGGAGGAACAAGCGAATGGCAAATATCACAGCGACGCAACTCAGCGTGGACCAAATGGCGCAGATGATCGATCATACGTTTTTGAAGGCATATGCGCAGGAGGCGGATCTGCAGAAGCTTTGTGACGAGGCGCGCGCGCATCATTTTCGGATGGTCGCGATCAATTCGGTGCCGGTGGCCTTTTGCCACGCTGCGTTGGCGGACACGGATGTGCACGTCGGGGCGGCGATCAGTTTTCCGCTGGGACAGACGACGATCGCCACGAAGGTGTTCGAGGCGACGGATGCGATCAAGCATGGCGCCGACGAGATCGATTACGTGCTTAACATCGGCAAGCTCAAGGATGGCGATCTCGAGTATATTCGTGATGAAATGCAGCAGATGGTGACCGCTTGCCATCAGCGACAGGTTTTGCTCAAGGTGATCCTGGAAACCTGCTACCTGACTGATGAGCAAAAGCGGGCGGCGTGTGCGATCGCGCGTGAAGTGCGGCCAGATTTCGTGAAAACGTCCACTGGCTTCGGCACGGCTGGCGCGACGGTCGCTGATGTGGCCTTGATGAAAGCCGTCGTCGGCGACGCCGTCAAGGTGAAAGCGGCCGGGGGCATTCGCGACTTGGACACCGCGTTGGCAATGATCAATGCAGGGGCTGAGCGGATCGGGACTAGTCACGGGGTGGCCATCGTGGAGGCGCTAGCGCAAGCACAACAAGCCTAGATATTGACATGAGTGAAGGCCCTTGCTGAACCCGTAAATTGGGATTGGCAAGGGCCTTCACTCGTGGCATGTCCGCCTTTAATTCAAATGAACTTTATTTGCATATATTAATAAATAAATGTTTATTATATGATAATAAGTGCAACTTCATATGCTATAATCAACAGGCAGAAAGTTAATGACGGTTGGCAAATCCAATCACACTGTGAGGTGGTGGCCTATGGGCGATCAACAAAGGCTAAGTGAAAGGGGGTGCCTTGTTGATGTCGGTTGCTGATGCAATCATGTTAATGCTCGCGTTCGGTAGTTTTATCATTACCTTACTCGAATTCGTGGTTGTGATCATCACAGCAATTTCAAACGACAAGTGAACTACTCGGCCATAAATGACCGAGCTTCTGGGAACACCGCTGACTTACACATCTAGCGCTAAGCTTTTTGTGCAGAGGTTACGGCTATTGACCAAGGCGCGTCCCGCGCCAGCAACCCTAACGGTCCAATTGTTTGTTTCTAAGCTGCTAGAATATTTTTAGCAGCGTTGATGTCACGGTCATGGTGACTATGGCATTGTGGGCACGTCCACTCACGGACTTCTAGTTCGTGCTTACCATCGTCATAGCCACATGCCGAACATCGTTGTGATGTCTTGTATGGGGATACAACGACGACTTGTTTCCCATACCAGGCCGCTTTGTATTCCAACATAAGCCGCAATTCACGCCATGATTGATTAGCGATTGCCCGTGCTAAGTTATGATTACGCAAAAGGCCTTTGGTTTTCAGGTCTTCAAGTTTGATCACGTCGTACTTAGACACGAGTTCAGTGCTTATCTTCTGCAAGTAGTCTCGACGCTGGTTGGCGACTTTCTCACCGTACTTCGCCACCATCGTCTTAGCCTTCATGTAATTTTTGAAATCACTCAACTGCCGTGGTGCGCTAACCTTGAGCTGTTTGTCCCAAGCAATTTCCTTTTCAGCTTGACGACGGCGACGGGCGAGGCGCTTCTCCCAATAGTGCCTTTTCCTGGCTAACGCCTTGTCGAAACGTTTAGTCGCGTACTTCTTCCCGTCACTTGTGATTGCAAGGTCGGCTATGCCCATATCAATGCCTGCCAACGCTTTAGTTTTATGCCAAGCTGCAACTTCAACCTCTGCGACAACCAGCACGTAATATTTACCCGTGCGACTCCGAACAACGGTAGCGGTCTTAATCTTACCATCGGGTAATTGCCCAGCCCGGAATGTAATCACACCGACCTTTGGTAACCGAATATGGGCATCATCTACAAGGACGATGTTGCCGTTAACAGCATTTGACCGGTAAGCGGGACGCGCAAAGCGCTTTGCTTTGAACTTAGGGTAACCAGCGTGTTCTTTGAATAGTTTTTGAAAGGCTAGATGCAAATTGTGGCTAACCCCCAAGAGACTAGTTGCGTCAGCTTCCTTTAGCCATGGATATTCTTGCTTGAGTGGCTTGAGTAAATAGTTCATCTTAAATTCATTGAGGTACTTACCGCCATTTTCGTGACGTTTGGTCTGCATATTGAGCAATTCATTCCAAACGAACCGGCACATACCAAAGTTACGCTCAAATTGAATTCGTTGCGTGACATTCGGATAGATGCGGAGCTTAAAAGTCTTCAGTGTCATTGATCTTCACCGCCTTCAACCTTTGGTCATCAATGTACTTAGCGACTGCATTCTGATTAGTTGTGCCAATACTTTCTACGTAATAACTGGGTGACCATAAGTGGCGCCCCTCACGTTTCCAGTAACTTCTTTGTAGTTCTGGACACTCGACGAATAGTTGGCGCGCTGAAATGCCTTTTAGCCATCGCACAATATTGGTAACTGATAGTTTTGGCGGGGCACTCACCAGCAAGTGAATATAATCATCCTGACCAATTTCCATGTGGTCGATGCTAAAACCATATTGCTCTGCGATTTCATACATAATTCGCTTGAGTGTAACCTCGACATTTCCTTTCAAAACCCGGTTGCCGTATTTAGTTCCCCAGATGATGTGGTAATTTAGATTGTAGACAGAAGTTCTACCATACGTAATCCTTGTAATATCTTTCATGATGCCAATTATAGCATATTATGTGGTACTATATGCAAGGTGCTTACGGCACAAAAACAGGGCAATTCATCACGTCCTTAAAAGAACGTGTTTCCTTGCCCCAATTCAAAAAACCGTCCCTAACTTCACGCAGAAGTGGCGGTTTTCCTAATCGTTTACTGAATGCCAGCCGTCGTAACGGTCTGCAGAGAGCGGTGTGTGCAAGCACCGCTTTTTATGTGTTCATTATAGCATGATGGTCTGGAAAACGCTAAGCTCGATTCACACTTATTTGCATAAATGGCCTAAATATTTTAGCCTTAATGACTAAGACCGACAGTTCAGCTTGTCATCGTCCTCTCAGGGTGGCAGATTTCTGGATGAAATCAATAAGGTGTATTTGTCGGGGTTATATGGATGTCGCGGCTTCCGGCCTTTATTTTGTTGAGTTTGTTTTGGTTGCTTGAGGGAAGACAAGTGTGTGATATTCTTCTGGCGTAACACCATGTTGTAGGCAATATTGATAGTCACTGAGAAGCATTAGTAGGTTCGCGTGATAAAGACTAATCACGGTCTGATCGATAATGAATTTTGCGATCATAATGGCACCAACGACTACTGCGACGAATGCAATAATACTTCCAAGAAGGCTGAAAAACAGATGTTGGAATTTTTCAGTCATTTGATGTTGTGCGATTGCTGCGTCATAGAGTTTGGCGATACCGCCAGTAGAGACTTGCACAATAAATGGAATAACCAAGACTGTCATGATAAAACTGACGGTCAGGGTTGTAAAACTAGTAATGTAACTGCTGTTTGCCTTTTTCTGTCGTTGTAACTCTGCCTGTAGCGACGCTATCTTGATAGGATCATCATAGCGATATAATTTTAGAACATTAGCAACGGCTTGTAGCTCTGTCCCAGAGGGTTTTTGACGAAGGGCCGAGCAGATAGCGATCGCCAAAACGATAAGTGCCATGACAGTTGCAGCTGGTAAGAATCGCTGTTTAAAGAGAATTAAACCCAAGAAAAGTAAGAGTATGGCTACTCCACCCGTGATGATTGATAGTTTAAATTGTTGCCAAAACTTTTTCTGAAGAGATATATTGAGATGTTTTAGGACTTCATAGTCAATTGCATTCATTTAAACACCGCCTCGTATAAGTTTGTGAAAATATCTGAGCTTTGTTACTAATTGTAAGCGATAAGCAGATTTTTTTATTAAGTATAGAGCCATGTTACCACATAGTCATATGTGTGCGAACTTTGCAACAGATAGGTAGTTGAATTCTAAAACTGCGAAGAATTGATCAACCACACCAAAACACCCCCGCATTGCGACAAAATCGCCGTGCGGGGGTGTTTGGTTTAGCCTAAGTTGATGAAGTCGCCGGCTTCTAGCAACAGCTTCACGAAGTCTGGCACCGTGTCTGTGCGGTTCCAGTCGCGCTGCCATTCGCAGGCGAGCTGGGCGTTGGAGACGGGTTCGGCGCCGGCTTGTTCGATGCGGCGTAAGGCGGCGTCGTGTGCGGTGAGGCTGGTGCCGCCGACGGCATCAACGACGGGATAGACGTCATAGCCGGCGCGCAAGGCGTCCAGGGCTGGGAAGGTCAGGCACGCTTCCGTCCATAAGGCGGCCATCACCAGGTGTTGCCGGTGGGCGCCTTCGACGGCATCAACGAATTCCTTGTCCTGCCAGGCGTTGATCGAGGTCCGATCGTAGCTGGGGATGTCTGGCATCAGCTCCTTGAGTTGGGGGATGGTGTCTTTGTTGCGCCCGGTGCCCACGTTAACGGTGGACAAAATGATCGGGACTGAATAGGCCTGCGCGAGTTTGACCGTCATTTGAATATTGCGGATCAGTGTCGGGTGGTCGATCGAGCGGATCGATTGGATCTGCGTGGGTTGATAGTCGATCACGAGCAACGCGGAATTTTCTGGCGTCAACAACGTGTCGGTTGCGGGATCGCGACGTGGATAACTGGTCATAAAAAATCGCCTCCTAGTAATTAAACTCAGCGTACCGCGAAATCGGCGAAAACCAAAATTATATGCTTGTGAAAATCGTCACCTAGCCTTTTGGCCATTGACAAGATACCGCTAAATTCGCCTAAAATGTTGCATTGGCGACGCCGGTGGTGTAAAAAGTTAACTAAGGTGTCGCGACACGGATGAATAAAAGTAGTTTCAACTTAAACAGGGGGCGCGTTTTGAAAAAAGTACTGATCATTGGCGGCGGGTTGGCTGGCTGCTATGCGGCGGTGCGCCTGCAGGCAACTTGCGACGTGACGATCGTGACCAAAGGGGGCCGCGAGGAAAGTAATTCGATGTTGGCCCAAGGCGGAATCGCCGCGGCGCTGGACCCTGGGGATAGTCCTGCGGCGCATGAAGCGGATACTTTGAAGGCCGGGGTCTATCACAATCGAAAAAAGGCGGTGGCGCAGCTGGTGACGGTGGGGCCGCAGCTGGTGCGCGAGTTGCTGCAAGCGGGGATGCCGTTTGATCGTCAGCCTGACGGGACGTTGAGCTTCGGGTTAGAAGGGGCCCACCGCCACCGCCGGATCTTGCATGCTGATGGGGACCGAACCGGGGCCGCCTTGACGCGGTTCGTGCAAGGCAGGTTGCAAACGGTGACGTGGGTGACCCACACCGAGGCCTTGGCGCTGGTGCAGGCTGACGGCGAGTGTCGCGGGGTGGTCGTGCGCCAGGTGCCAGACGGCCAGCCTCAAGTGCTGGCTGCAGATGCGGTGGTGCTGGCGACTGGCGGGTTGGGCAACCTCTATGATTTCACCACCAATGATCATACGGTCACCGGCGACGGCATCGCCTTGGCGGCGCGTGCCGGGGTGGCCTTGCAGGACATGGCTTTCGTGCAGTTTCACCCGACGCTGTTGGCTTTGCACGGGCGCTGCTACGGCTTGATCACCGAAGCGATCCGCGGGGCGGGGGCGGTGTTGGTCGATGAGTGTCACACGCCGATCATGGCCAATGTGCCGCAAAAAGACTTGGCGCCGCGGGACGTGGTGGCGCGGCACTTGACCGCCTGGCAGGCGCAAGGCCACCAGTTGTTCCTAGACATTTCAGCAGTGGCCAATTTTCCAGAGCATTTTCCCGGGGTGACGGCGAACTTGGACCGCCACCACGTGCCGTTTCGCCGCGATCACCTGATTCCGATCCAACCGGGCGCCCACTTCATGATGGGTGGCGTGCAGGCTGATCTGGCAGGGCAAACCAGCTTGCCGCGGCTGTTTGCGATCGGTGAGGTGGCTTGCAACGGGGTGCATGGGGCCAACCGGCTGGCCAGCAATTCGCTACTGGATTGTTTGGTCAGCGCGGCCAAGGCGGCCGACGCGATCGCCAAGTTGCCGGCGCGCACTCCTGAACCGGGACAGACGCTACCCCAGGTGACGCTGGGACCGGGTCACTTGCCGGCCCTGGCAACCTTGCAACAGCGGGCCTGGCGGGAGTTAGGGGTCGAGCGGACGCCGGTGCAGCTGCAGGATTTTTTGCAGTGGTTGGGGCAATTCGACTACCGCGAAATCAACCCAGCGGCTTTGACGACGGCGGCGTTGACGGTGGCAAACTTGTGCTTGTGTAGCGAACTGATCGCGACGCAGGCCTTGGCGCAACCCAGCTTGGGAGCGCATTACTTGAAGGAGGATGCAGATGAATCCAGTTTTATTACGCCAAAAGCTTAGTGAGTTTCTAACCGAGGACCTCGGGTTCGGGGACTTGAGCGCGCAGTGTTTGCCTACGACCACGGTATCTGGCCAATTAGTGGCCAAGTCAGCAGGGGTGGTGGCGGGGCAGGCGATTCCGCCGGTGATTTATAGCTTATTGGGAGACGCCGACTACCAGCCGTTGGTGGCAGACGGCACAGCGGTGACCGCAGGCACGGCGATCGGCCGCGTCACCGGCGAAAGCCGCACGATTTTGGCCGGTGAGCGGGTGAGCTTGAACTTGATGCAGCGGCTGAGCGGGATTGCAACAGCCACGGCCCAGGCGATTGCGACGCTAGGGGATGACACGATCCAAATCGTCGACACCCGCAAGACGATGCCGGGACTGCGCCTTTTTGACAAGTACGCCGTGACCGTTGGCGGCGGGCAGAATCATCGCCTCGGGCTAGACCACGGGATCATGCTCAAAGACAACCACATCGCCGCGGCGGGGGGCGTGGCGCAGGCGATCACGCAGGCCAAGCGCTTGGCGGGGCCGATGATGCGCATCGAAATCGAAACCGAGACCCAAGCACAAGTGCGTGCAGCGGTGGCGGCCGGGGCCGATGTGATCATGTTCGATAACCAAACACCGGCCACGATCCGCCACTGGCAACAGTTGGTGCCGGCACACATTTTGACCGAGGCGTCAGGCGGGATCACGTTAGCTAACTTGGCGAGTTACGCCGGGTGCGGCGTGACCTTCATCTCGCTGGGGTATTTGACCAACGCGGTGGCGCCGCTTGATATCAGTTTTGTCTTGGAAGGGGCGGTGAAAGCATGATCTTGACCGAATTGAAGCAAAAGCAGGCCTTCAGTCGCTATTACGATGAGGCGCCAGAAGCCCAGATCGCGCGAATCCAGCAGCTGAAGGCCGACATGGGGCCAGACTTGTTGCTGGTGGCGCACCACTACCAAAAAGACGAGGTCGTCCAGTTCGCCGATGCGCGTGGCGACTCCTTGAAGCTGGCGCAAATCGCTGCCGAGAACCATACCGCTAAGCAGATCGTTTTTTGCGGGGTGCATTTTATGGCGGAAACCGCCGACATCTTGACTCGCGATGAGCAGCGCGTGTACTTGCCCGATCCGATGGCCGGCTGTTCGATGGCGGACATGGCCAACGCCTACCAGCTCACCGATGCCTGGCAGGCGCTGACGGCGCGCTTGGGGGATGACATCATCCCCGTCACCTACGTTAATTCGACGGCTGCGATCAAAGCCTTCGTGGGCCAACACGGCGGCGTTGTGGTCACCTCGGGCAATGCGCGCCAGATCGTGACTTGGGCCTTGCGCCAAGCCAAGCACCTGCTGTTTCTCCCTGATCAGCACCTCGGCCGCAACACCGCCCTGGCGCTAGGCGTACCGGCCAGTGCGATCGGCCTGTGGCATGCGCAAGAAGCCCGGCTGGACAGTGCGCCAGGCGCGGATCTGCGGGTGATCCTGTGGGACGGCTACTGCTCCGTCCACCAGCAATTCACCGTCGCGCAAATCGCAGGCTTGCGCGCCAAGTACCCGGCGATCAAGGTGATCGTCCACTCGGAATGCCAGCACGCAGTCGTCGCCGAAGCCGACGCGGCGGGCTCCACGCGCGACTTGATCGACTACATCCACCAGGCCCCGGCTGGCACGCGCATCGCCGTGGGCACCGACAACAACCTAGTCGGCCGCCTGATGCGGGAGAACCCGGATAAAAAAGTCATGTACCTGAATCCCATGTCGTGCGCCTGCATCCTGATGAACCGCATCGACCTCCCGCACCTGGCCTGGACCATGGACCAACTCGCCGCCGGCCGCCAAGCCAACCAAATCACAGTAGCCCCCGACACCGCCAAATGGGCCAAAAAAGCACTAGACCGGATGTTAGAACTGAGCAGAGCGTGACCCATGGCGGTTTTAGGGGGTCGGGCTAACAGGGCGTGGTGGCGACAGCCACACGCCGCCGCGACCGGTTAGACCGTACCCCCGTTGCCAAGGGGAGCGCGTCTCCGCCCCCAGAAAGGAATCCCAATGATTTATTTTGACCACGCCGCCACCACGCAAATGAGTGCGGCGGCCATCGAAGCTTATACCACTGTGGCGCAGCATTTTTACGCCAACGGGGAAAGCCTGCACCGGGCGGGCAATGAAGCCGGACAACTCGTGAACGAGGCGCGGCTGAGTATCGCTCGGCGGCTGGGCATTGCTGCGGAAGGCCTGATTTTCACAAGCGGCGGCACCGAAAGCAACCAGCTCGGGATCGCGGCTTTGGCGCAAGGCAGTGCCAAGCGCGAGCTCTTAGTCAGTCCGCTGGAGCATTCGTCGGTCGGTGAGGTGCTCGACGCCTTGGCGCGGCAAGACGGCTACCGCATCAAGACGCTGGCCGTTGATGCGACCGGGCACGTGACGCCGGCGATGTTGGCCGCGGCGCTCACGCCGGACACCGCGCTGGTGGTCGTCCAAGCCGTCAACGCGATCACCGGCATCTGCCAAGACCTCGCCGGCCTGAACCAAGTCGCGCAGGCGCAAGGCGTGCCGCTGTTCGTCGACGCGGTGCAAGGCGTAGCGAAAATAGACTTGCCGCTGGCAACGGTAGCGGGATTCAGCGCCAGCGCACATAAATTCAACGGGCCAAAAAGTTGTGGCTTCTTGTATTTGTCCTCGCAAGTATTAGCCAAGCCGCGTTTTCACCACGTTTTCCAACAAAATGGCTACTTGCCCGGCACGATGGACATCCCCGGGATCGTCAGCGCAGAAACGGCGTTCACGGCCGCCTTCGCCACCCAGGCCGCGACTTTTGCCCACTTGCAAACCTTGAAGCAACGCGTGTTAACCACGCTTGCCCCGAGCATCCAACCGGTCGCCGACTGGGCCGAATACCCTGGCATCATCGGCATGTTGCTGCCGCACACGCAAGGGCAAGAAGCGGCCACGGCGATGGGCCAGCGCGGCTTGAGCTTCTCCACGGTCAGCGCCTGCAGCATCCGGGACCCGCGGCCGGACAACACCTTGATGGCGCTAGGGCTATCAGCAGACGACGCGGCGCAATACATTCGCTGGTCACTCGGCGCCGAAAATACGGTCGCCGAAGTTGACCAAGCGGTGGCGATGCTGAATGCCGCGTATGCGTGAAGCGTGGAAAGCCCGAACTTTCAGGCTTTTTAACGGTAAAAACAGCTGCACCTCGCCATCGCCAGCCGCGCCCCCGCCCCCGCACGCAAACAGGGCAAGCCGATCGGGGCTTGCCCTATTTTGGTGTGCGCTAGTTTTCCGGTGTCTCTGGGTTAAGGCGACGTTGACGATCGCCGTCTTGTCCTTGGCGCAGGTCCTGGTTCGGCGTCAAGAGCATGTATTGCTGGATGTAGTTGATGATCTCGCGGTTTTGCGGCAAGTCGCTGTGACTGGCGTTATCGCCGGTCACGGTGATCTGCGTGTAGTGTTTGACCTGGTTTTGGTAGATGTACTTGCCGGTTTCGACGCTGTTCAGCGGCACCGTGCCGTCGCCGTCATAGGTCTCCGTACCGGCCAGCGAGTACACGGTGAGCGCCTTGGGGAGCTTTTTGCGGGCCTTGATCATATCGTTGAGCATCTGCGTACGGTTGGCGGACTTGCTTTCCTCCAGATTATACGGGGTGCCGATAGTCATCAGACGGTCCACCGTGACGTCGGCCTTGGCGTAATACTTTTCCAGAAAAAGGGTCAGCACCAGGCCACCGTTACTGTGGCCGATGGCGCGGAAGCGGTTGAAGTGGTAGGTCGCGGTGAGGCTGGTCAGCGCGCGGTCAAACCAGCGCGCCTGCTTCTTGATGTTGTTGTAGCCGTCGTGGTTGTTGGCAAAGGCGATCACGATGTACGGTTCGTTGTCCCGCGCAGCGATCTTGCCGGACTTGGTCAGGGAACCGTCGGTGTTGACCGTGATCTTCAAGAGACTGTGGCCGGTGGTTTGCTGGTTGAGCGTGGTGATCAAGCTGTTGAAGCGCTCTTGGGTGGCGGAACTCCCAGGCACCAAAATGATCGGCTGCATCCGCGAGTTATGCACCACTCGCGCCGTGTGGACTTGCTGGTGCATCCATTGCGTCGACGCGATGAAGATCCCGCCGCCTAGCAGCACGCAGGCGAGACCAAATAGGGTACGAGTCAGCCATTTAGGCATGCAGCTCACCTCCAACCAAGCGCTTGACGAACGGCAGGTAGATCAATACCGCGACGGCCAAGCCGAGCAGCGTGACCACTAGTGCCGGCCAGTTGCCGTTGGTCGCCAGCCACGCGATCAAGGGGCCCGGCGTCGTGGCCGGCACCTGATACACTGCCGACGCCATCAAGTGGGTGTGCAGCGCCAGCCAGGCGATGCCAGTCGCGGCCAGCGGCGCCAAAATGAAGGGGATCAACAACAGTGGTTCTAAAATCACCGAATAGCCTAAAAGGATTGGCCAGCTGAGGCCGACTAAGCTAGGCACCAAGGTCGTTTTAGCCAAGCGGCGCTTGTCTGGTCGGTGGTCGGCGATCAAGATCGCGATGATCAGTGCCAAAGCCATGCCCACGCCACCAAGCAGCGCAAACGGGCGGTACAAGGTGCCGATCGTGTCCAAATACGGCACGGCCTTGTTGGCGAGCACTGCGTTCAAATTCGCCGTCGCGGTGCCGTTGGCCAAAAGCGGCGATAGTGGCGACACCGGCGCAGGCAGGCCCAGCCAGCCGCAGATGCTGTTGCCTAGTGCCGCGAGAAACGGCCACTGATGGGTATCGCTGGCGGAAGGCCAGACGGCGGCCAAAAGGGGCCCGGTAACTTTTTCCACGCTGTTCAAGCCGACGCGCAAGGCGGCGAGCACCACCAAGAACCCGGCGACGCGGCGCTGGGGGTGGCGGCTGCGGGCTACCCACCAGCCGCACAGCAACCCGAACAAGAAGCCCGGCAGCAGGCCGTCGAGCCCCAAGTTCTGGCCGAACGTGGTCAGCGGCGAGGTGTTCAGGAGTAAGAAGCCGCTCCCGCCGAGGATCGCGGCCAGGCGGCGGTTGGCGGTGGCCATCGCGTTGGCGGCAAACACCGCCGCCAAAACGCCGCTGATCCCGAGGGTATAGGTGACTAGCAAATCCAAGCCGATGTGCAGTTGCACGAAGCCCGGCAGCCAGTGGGCAAGGCCAAACACCGTGGCGAAGAAGCTGTTGCGGCTAAAAACGCTCACCAGCAAGGCTTGGGCCCAGGTACCGATGATGATCACAGGCAACATTGCGGTAAACGTGGCTTGCAAGACGTGATGAAACCGACTGGCGGCATAAGCATGGTAAAGGTTTTTCATGAGTGGCCTCCCTGGATAGGGCCATTTTACCAGAGATCGGCGATGGGCGGGTAATGCGCGGGCTGCGCTGGCGAGCGGTTGTTGGTATAATTAAGCCAATCATTCAGCAAAAGTAGGTGGCCAAATGGCAAAGGGAATCAACCTGGGCGTCGTGACGACGTTTGCAGACGAGGAAGGGCGAATCTGTGTCCCGCTTCCAGCAGGGGCTGCCTGGGACGATGTGACGCGCTACACGATCGCGCTGCACGAAGACGGCAAAGGCTTCAGCATGGCGATTGCCGAGACACGGTTTGACATCAAGTTGCGTGCGCGAAGAAAATTCTTGGCCGCGTCGCAGCGTGGCTAGCGATATCAGAGAAGTATATCGCAAAATTCAACACGATTTGGATGATTAGGCGATCTGGCGATTTGAATAAAACCTAATGCGGTCAGATCTGAGAAAGAAATTTGGACTTGTTTTAGACGGCAAAGTCTTTTGAAAATTGGAGAGTGGTAACTGCAATTAAAAACATGGAAACATCTAGAAGCTTATCCTGTTTTGTGACGCTGTAGTAATCAAGTGGAAGGCAGTGTCACAGTGTTGTATGAAATGACAGACACGTGAGAAATGCGTAGCAAACTAGTGATCTTTTGGTGGTAAAAATTTCTTTGTCCTGACAGGATAGCCTCACCTTCTTCGCGTACTTTATAAGTGAAGGAGGTGATGAGATGCTAAGAACCCACAAAGTACGTTGCTACCCGAATGCCACGATGCAATTAGCCCTTAAACAAGCGTGCGATTATCGCCGCTATTGCTATAACCAAGCCTTGGCAACTTGGAACGATATGTACGATGAATCTGTCATCTTGGAAGACAAGCAACTACGTCCAAACGAGCGCAAAGTGCGTGACGAACTGGTCGCCAACAAAGCTGACTGGCAATTTAGTCGTTCAGCCCGCGGCCTACAATTGGCCGTGCATGATGTCGCCCAAGCGTGGAAGAACTTCTTCAACCCGAAGATGCCTGACCACGCTAAGCCGCGATTTAAGTCCCGAAAACGGAGCCGACAAATCTTTAAGACCGATCGTGCAACCATCGTAGATGGCAAGCTTCGGTTGGACAAGCCACACGCGCATCAAGGGGCTTGGTATGGCATCCGCTTAGCAGAAGCGCCTCGCTGGAAAGGGGCTATTCGGCTAGCGACCGTCGTTGAAGAGGCTGACGGCTATTACGTGAGTTTAAATATAGAAGTTGAACAGCCGAACGCACTGCCAGCTTCTGCACAGGTCTGTGGCGTTGATGCCAATATCGGCAAGTATGTCTATAATGACGGCGACACCATGACTACCCTGCCAGTGTTGACTGCCAAGCTCATCAGCCTGTACGACCGCATCTCCTTGTATCAACGCCAACTTGCCCGCAAGCGTCAGGCGAATCCGGGACATTTTCTGTCTAAGCATTACCGCGCAACGAAAACCAAGTTGAAGCGGGCTTATCAGAAAGTGTCCCGGATTCAAAATGATCTTTTGCAGAAGTTGACAACGCAGCTGGTGGTTAACAACGGTACTATTGCCATTGAAGACCTGGACGCGAAGCACATGAAGATGAACAAACGACTGGCGAAGAATCTCCACCGCTCGTTGTTTGGACGCTTCAAGGTGCTGATGCAAGACAAGGCGACTTGGTATGGCCGGACGTTGGTACTAGTTGACCGCTTCTTTCCCAGCACGCAACAATGCAGCAGTTGTGGCATCGTCAAGACGGGCATCGATAAATTGACCTTAGCAGGTAACCAACACCATCACACCAAACATCACGAGTTTCATTGTTATGGCTGCGGCATCCGGCTGGACCGGGACCAAAATGCTGTATTGAATTTGATTCAGTATGCACAGGGGTAGGCTATGTCCTGACGATTCAAGAGCTAGTTACTGTTGCCAAGGGGTATCCCGCGGTAAGAATACTGGTGTTGACGGGATTAAATAAAATCAGAGTGAACAACTAAGAAAGGAAATATATAATCCTTTACTAGTGTCAATGGACATTCTTCCACATTTTATATAGCAGGGATGACGATGGCAAGGCAGCGCGAACAATAAGTGAAAACGTGGTTGATTTTGTGGCGCGGCAGTTCACAAGGGGAAACCGCCATGTGTGGCCAGCCGTTGTTTGGTTGTGATCGTCAACACACAGAAAGTGGGTTCCCTCTATGGCATTTTTCAAAAGAATCACCTTACCATACCAGCTCTTGATCGCCTTAGTCCTCGGTGGCCTCTTGGGCCGGTTCGTGCCGGCGCTGGATGGCGCCTATCAGGTCTGGGCACGCTGTTCATCAATGCGGTGACGATGATTATCTTGCCGCTGATCTTCCCGACCGTGATCTTGGCCGGCGTGCACCGCTTCGATTCGGCGGCCGAGTTGGCGGCTTACGTGGATTCGCCAGCGTTTGAAGCGCCTATCGATGGCATCACGCTCTTGCAGGCTTATATCAAGCCATACGACGGTCGGGTGTGCACGCGCACGAACACCTGGCGCGCTATCTCGGCGCGGCGTTGACTCTCGTGACCGCCGCCGGTCAAGGCGTCGGGCGCGTCGCTGCCGCAGCAAAGTAAATGATCAACAAGAGGTCAAGTCCGAGTTTACGGGCTTGGCCTTTTTTGACGTGGGGCAAGCAACATTTAGCGCTGGGGAAAAGCCGCTCAAAACGACTGCCAAGACGGTGGTCGTTCTTTTAATTTGGCGGGCACGGCATAAGTTCGGTAATCTAAGGGGATGGCTTGTGATTAGCCATGCAAAACCCAACAGGGGCATAGAATAACGTGGTATCGATTTCACCGTTGCACAAAAACCAATTCGAACTGGCACAAAAGCCGAAATGAATGCGGCACCAGTTGGCGCCGATCTCGGCCTATAATTATCCGTGTAGAAGGGATGTGAGCGCTTGGATGATCGAGAAGCGAAATTACTTCGCGCGATTGTTTCTGATACGGGTGCGACGAGTGCTGAACTAGCAAGCCGGCTAAAGATAACTCGCCGCCAATTGGATTATTCCTTGCAAAAGCTCAACCGTGAACTTAATGATCAAAACTTACCTGTGATCAAGCGGACGCGGGCCGGCGCGATGCAAGTCACCCCAACGCTGGTGGACTATGTGGCAGGGACAAGCAACGCGCGCAAAACAACGCGAGTAAACGACGGTTTACGTTATCGCGATGAAGTGCAGCGCGGACTGGACATCATTTTCTACATTTTAGTCAACGAACAATATATTTCTCTCGACCATTTGTACATTTTCTTGGAGGTGGGGAAAACAACCGTGATTCAAGACCTCAAAGGCGTGACCAAAGCGCTCCACGAAGTTGGGTTGGCGCTCGCCTATGACCGTCAAAATGGGTATCGAATCACGGGCCCTGAATTGAATCAGCGGCGCATGTTGCTCCAGGTCACCACCCAGCTGCTTGCCACGGCCGGTGGTGAGGCAGACATTCAGTCGCTAACCGCAATCAAGCACGACGAGGTGGCCAAGATCGTTGCGCAGGCAGAACGGAAACTGGGTACCAACTACTCGGATAAGGCGCTGCATCAGCTGGTCGCTTCGCTACAAGCCGATGTCTCAAGGACCATGACGCACGACGATGCCGAGCTGAATTTTTCTGAGCGCGCCGTGCGTGGCAGCATTGAATATGACAAGTTAAGAGTCGTCATTCCGACCAGTTGGTACCGAACCGAGGCGGAATTTGAATGGTTGGTGTTGATTTTTCTGAGCACGAACACGTGGCAGCGCGCCGCAAGTAGCTTGGAAGATGCGTTCGCCGAAGCAGTGGACACCATGATTTCGCGTTTCGAGGAAATCACCTACACGCACATCGACGATCGCGAGGAGTTCCGCGATCGGCTGGTCTCGCATTTACAACCGGCGTTTTACCGCGTGAAATACGGCATGCCGCTGATCGAAAGTGCCTATGATTCGGGGGAGGCAGATCAAACCATCTTGTTAGACATCGTGCGGGAAGTGATCAAGCCGATCGAAAAACTGGCGAAGAAGAAGTTTCCCGACAACGAATTGCGTTTGATCTCCTACTACTTCGGGTTGGTCATCAATGATAGCACCGACGATCATTTTGACCAGTCACGACGCGAGGCCGAACATGTGTTGAAGGCGCTGATCGTTTCCAACACGGGCATTGTCCAAACCCATATTTTGTATTCGGTGTTGGAAGACACCTTACCCGAGGTGCACTTCGTCGGGGCCACATCGGTGCGCGAGTTTGATGACACGCGAGAGGGGATCAACATTGTGTTTGCGACGGTGCCGTTGCAGACCACGCTCAAGCAATTCATCGTTCCGGTCAATATGAATCAGATCCAGCGCGTCAACTTACGCTACCGCGTGTTACGGGAAATGGACGTCATCGCCATTGACGAAAAAATCGCGGCGTTGTTGCAGATCATCACAAAGAATGCCGCAGTGTCCAACCTAGATAAACTCCGGCATGATTTGCAAGCTTACCTGGTCAGCAGCCAGACGCCGCAGGAAGGTGAACCTGAATTACCTGATTTGATGGCGTACCTCGCGCCTGAACACATTCAGCACGTGAGGAAGGTTGCAGACTGGCGAAGCGCCATTACCCAATCTGCGGCGCCGCTTCTCGCTGATGGCAGTATCACCGGCCAGTATTTGGCCCGGATCATTGCCGCCAATGAAGGTGAAGACGCGTACAGTTTCTTGGGCACTGCAATGGCGATCCCGCATGCGGATGCGCAAGGGGATGTCAAGCGTGATGGCTTCGGGGTTTTAGTGTTAGACCAGCCCGTCGCCTTTCCTAATGGGATGGCCATCAACATTGTGGTCACACTCGCCTTGGTCGAGGCAGGTCAACACATCAAGGCGATCAATCAGTTAGCAGAAATTGCGTTAAACAAGAGGCAAGTCAGAAAAATTGTGGCTGCCTCGAACCCAGCAGAAATATATGAATTATTCAAAGCAGCAATAAAGGAGTCCAGCAATCATGAAAGTTGAAGATTATCCACAGTTTACCGTTATTATGCGTGGTTATACCCGGGTTCAGGCAGACGCAATTCTCCAGGCCTTAGCAGGCTACGAACAGTATTTTGCCATTGAAATGACGACGAATACGCCAGACGCCGTGGCGTTAGTCGCAGAATTGAACCAAAAATATGGCGCTAAGATCTACATCGGGGCGGGGACCGTCTTGAACATTGAACTTGAGCACCAAATGATCAATGCAGGGGCCAAATTCATGCTTGGTCCGGTACGGTTCACCCCTGATATGTATGAATTGGCAAAGGCCAATGACGTGGTGACGGTACCGGCGGCATTTTCTGCCAGTGAAGCGTTTGAGGCGTTTGAAAGCGGCGCTGATATCGTCAAGATTTTTCCAGCGGATACGCTTGGGTCAAAGTACTTCCATGAGATCCAAGCCCCACTGGGCAAGCGGCGCCTCATGGCCGTTGGCGGCATTAATGCCAACAACGCGAAGGAATTTCTGGATGGCGGGGCCGCTTACTTGGGCATCGGTTCAGGGATGTTTCGGCAAGAGAGTCTGGCAAGTGCCAGTGTAGAAGCGCTGCGAGCAGATGTGACGCAATTTCTGCAGCACGCTGGCGTGATCGATTAGGTGGGATAGCGATGGTAGAGATTCAATATGACAAGAACTTATTTTTCATTCAGCAAAAGTTTGCCGACAGTACAGCAGCCTTAACTTTCCTGAGTCAGCAGCTAATCACTCAAGGCTATGCGAAACCAGGCTACACCGAAGCAATCTTGGCACGGGAGCAAGTGTATCCCACCGGGCTTCCTTCTGCCGAGCCGCGCGTCGCGATCCCGCACGCAGATAGCAAGTTGATCAACAAAACGACGATCGCGGTCGCCACTTTGCAACAGCCAGTCGCCTTTCACGACATGGAAGAAGTGAAAACCACACTCGACATCTCCATGATCATCATGTTGGCGATCAAAGAGCCACACGGGCAAATCGAAATGTTACAAAGCGTGGTCGGTATTATTCAAAACACCAAATTGATGCACCAAATTGTCGGGGCAACCTCACAAGATGAGCTGTATCAGCTCATCATGACAAATTTATAGGAGGAAACATTATGAAAAGAATTTTAGTCGCATGTGGTAATGGCATTGCCACTTCAACGGTCGTCGCAACCAAGATCCGCAACTACCTCGCGGATAAGGGAATCCAGGCAGATACTAACCAGACCCGGTTGACGGAAGTACCTGGGAAGGTCGAAGGTTATGATTTATTGGTCACCACGGGCGAATTTAGTGGTGATCGCAAAGGCGTGCCATACGTTAAGGGGATGTCTTTGCTGACCGGGATCGGCGCTGATAAGACACTGCAAGAAATCGCAGACTTGTTGTCCGATTAGTCGACCGACTGGGGGAAAGTATCATGAAATACATTATGGACGGCTTCAACTGGTTGATGGCGGCCGGGCCAACGGTGATGTTGCCGGTCATCATTACCGTCATTGGGTTGGTCTTTGGGCTAAAGATCACCCACTCCTTCAAGTCTGGCCTGACTTTAGGCATCGGGTTTGCCGGGATCAAGTTGATCCTGGACTTTATGACGACGAATGTTGGCCCTGCGGCTAAGGCGATGGTCGAACGGACTGGCGTGCATTTGACCGCGTTGGATGTTGGTTGGGGCTCCATCGCCGCGGTGACCTGGGCGTCGCCGATCATTGCGATTTTGGTCTTTGCCATTTTGATCGTCAACATTATCTTGTTGATCTTGAAGCGGACGAATACCTTGGATGTCGATATCTGGAACTATCACCACATGGCGATCGTCGGCGTGATGGTGTACTTCGTGACCAAGAACGTCTTGTTGGGGGTGGGGGCATCCTTGGTGATGGCGCTGATCACGTTCAAAATGTCTGACTGGTCGCAACCCATGGTCGAGAAGTTCTTCGGCATTCCTGGGGTGTCGCTGCCAACCGTGTCGGCATTGTCTTCTCTGGTCATTGCCTGGCCACTTAACTGGTTACTCGATCGCATTCCGTTCCTGCGCAACTCCAAGTTCTCCATTCGGGACGCGCAAAAGTATCTGGGTTTCTTCGGTGATTCCATGATCATGGGGTTAATTATTGGGATGGTCATCGGCGCTTTGGCGGGGTACAACCTGACTGCTGTCTTGCAGTTAGGTGTCAGCATGGCGGCTGTTTTGGTCTTAATTCCTAAGATGACGTCCCTGTTTATGGAAGGCTTGATGCCAATTTCTGAAGCAGCGCAGACTTGGTCGCAAAAACGGTTCAAAGGCCGCAAGTTGTTCATCGGTTTGGATGCCGCCGTTGTCGTTGGGAACCAAGACGTCATCACCACTGCCTTGATTATCATTCCGCTGACCATTGCAATGGCATTGGTCCTGCCTGGTAACCAGGTGCTGCCATTCGCCGATCTGGCCGTTGTGCCTTTCCGCGTCGCCATGGTGGTCGCCTTGACCAATGGTAACTTGCTGAAGAACATCATCATTGGCTTAGTGGTCACGGCCTCTCTGCTGTGGTGTGGTTCTTCCACCGCGCCAGTGTTGACCAAGTTGGCGAAGTCCGTCGGGATCAAAGTGGGGTCGAATTCGCTTTTGATTTCTTCTTTTGCTGCGACTTCCATGATCCAAAGTTGGTTGGTTTACATGGCCTTTACTTGGAACCCGATCATCATGGTGCCTGTCTTATTGGTGGCGTTTGCCGCAATTTGGTACTTCTTTGACGGGGTCAAGAAGGTTAATGCGGGTGCTCAAGGCGACGATGGTGCCGCTGCGTAATAAGTATATTTAGGAGGCTTTATTTTGAAGATTGCTGAAGTGACGGTTTATAAGGTTAAACCCCGGTGGATTTTTGTGAAGGTCACGACCGACACGGGAATTTCTGGTTGGGGGGAAATGATTTCTGGAACTAAGACCGAGACGGTGGTCGCCGGTGCGAAGGAAATGGGGGATCGCCTGATCGGCCGGAACCCATTCGAAATTGAACGGCTATGGCAAGAACTCCACCGCTCCTTCTTCCGCGGTGGCCCGATCAACGGCACCATCATCTCGGGTTTGGAAATGGCGTTGTGGGACATCAAAGGCAAAGCGTTGAACGTGCCGATCTACGAATTGCTTGGAGGCGCTGCCCGTGACCGCATTCGCGTGTACTCTTGGATCGGCGGCGATCGGCCTTCTGATGTTGGCGAACAAGCGCAAATCCGGGTGGATAAAGGCTTTAAGGCAATCAAGATGAATGCCACCTCTGAGCTGCACTATATCGACTCCTACCAGAAGGTGCAGGCTGTGGTCGATCGCGTGGAATCCATCCGCAACACCGTCGGCGATCAACTGGAAATTGGGATCGATTTTCACGGCCGGGTTCATCGGCCAATGGCAAAGGTTCTGGCTAAGGCCCTGGAACCTTACCACCCGATGTTCCTCGAAGAAGTTGTTTTGCCAGAAAACTGGGAATCTTTCGAGGATATCGCGCGCGAGGTGGCAGTACCGTTGGCAACCGGCGAACGGCTCTACACCCGCTGGCAGTTCAAGGAACTCTTCCAGCAAGGGGCGGTCGATATCGTGCAACCCGATGTGGCGTTGTGTGGCGGCATCTTGGAGACGCGGAAGATCGCAGCGATGGCGGAAGCCTATGATATGGCCGTCGCCCCGCATGCGCCATACGGCCCAGTGGCTTTGGCCGCAACGTTGCAAGTCGATGCTTGCACGCCGAACGTCTTCATTCAGGAGCAAAGCCTGGGTATCCACTATAATCAAGGTTTTGATTTGCTCGATTTCGTCAAGAACAAGGAAATTTTCCAATACAAAGACGGCTATGTCGATTTGCCTAAGGGGCCAGGTCTTGGTCTGGATATGGACGAGGATAAAATCAAAGAAATCGCGCAACAAGGACTCGTTTGGACGAACCCAAGTTGGAAGAACTACGATGGCACCATTGCCGAGTGGTAAGGACTAGAAAGCGGGGATAAGGATGATCGAAACAGTAGCCATTGCGCTATTCGTGTTCGCGTTGTTGGTCATGGAATTCAATCAACAGCGGCGACTTAAGTTCGCAGCGCATACACCACGGGTGAAATACGTGGTGGCGCCGTTGCTGTCGCTAGGCTTGGTGGCCATGTTTTGGACTGGCGACGTCCGTGTTGATGCTCGACTGATCATCCTGGCTGTCTTGCTTTGCAGCGTTGCCATGCTGCGACAAGGACTCGGTGACGACAAGGTCGTGACGTATGGGTCAGTGTTAGCTGCTAGCAACTACGCGCGGTACGACCTGATTACTTACGAAGCGCAAGCGGCGCGCCTGATCGTCACGTTTCGCTCCAAAAAATCCGGCAGCTACTCGTTGTTCTTTACGGAGAAGCAACCAGAAGTGATCAAATTCTTAAAGCACCTCGTAGGCGTGCAAACCATGCCTGAAGCGGAATATGAGCGCCAGCAGGCGGATAAGCAAAAGCGTGAAGTCAACTTCAACCGCGAGGCCGTGCAGGTGATTCGCAATCGCCGGCGCAAGAGTGTGAAGGAAATTTTGCACGATAGCGCTCAGAATAAAGCCAAGACGGCTCCTAAGAAGTCCTAGCAACCGGTATTTCAAGTAAGCACAACAAACGAAACCAAGACATCAAGCAACACCAAAACGCCATTGCCTCGCGATTTAGAAAATGAATCGTGAGGCAATGGCGTTTGCTTTTCTTATGTTTCAGACTGTCTCTAGTGCCTAGGCATAGCGCTGCTGCAGCTGGGCCACTGCCACCGGCTGGCCGGCGCGCCAGGCCGCCTGCCAAATCACGGCGGCGGGCGTGGCGAACGGGTCGTCTTTGAGTAAGAGCAAGTCGGCGGTTTGTTGCGGCATCAGCTGGCAAGCCGTCTGGTCGAAGCTGTCAGTCGGTACGGTGTCGCGGTGCGAATCGAAGGCGGGTAGCGGGAGTAAGTAACCGTAGTCGCCGCGCACCACCTGGTCATAGTCGGCGGCCAGCGGGGCGTCGAGCGACTGGATATGCTCGTCTTGCAACAAGACGTTCACAAGCGGGGAGAAGTGCGCGCCTTGGGCAATGTGCACGTCGCGAATCAAGGTCAATGTCATCAGACCACACCTCCGCTCAGCCTTCGTCGGTCATTAATTCGCGAAAAATCTCGCGCTCTGCGGCCGCCGTTTTGGCATCGACCGGCGCGGTCGGCGGCGTCGATTCGACGTGCAAGGTGACCGGCACCACGACGATCGGTTCCGGGGTCAGTAGATCGGTGATATAGGTGATGAGGCCGTGCCAAGCGGCTAAAATGTAACGCATCATAAACGCACCTCCGTTAATGGGGTTGATTGTAAATTCAAGTCAGTGGGCGCCGGCGCATCAAAGCGGAAACGGCCAAAGGCACTGCCTGGAAAAGTGGCAATGTCGGCGCCTGCGGTCGAAGTTGCCGGCCGTGATTGGTCCCAGCGTGTTGCCGGGTAATTGCGATGTTGCATAAGGATTGACCTCCTTAGTGGTTAAAAAACGTGACTGGTTCATTTAGTTAGCCTGTATATTTGCTAACTAACGAAACTCAGTTTAAATCGTTAGTTTTACGTTGTCAACACTAACTAATAATTTTTTTTAATGGCGTCACTTCCGCTAGCCAGGGCGCAATGCCAAACAAAGAAGGCAAGCCCGGTGAGGTTTGCCTTCTTTGTTTGGGTTGGATGATGTTAGTGGAAATCGGGGAACCAGATCTTGATTTCGCGGTTGGCGCTGGCGACGGAATCCGAGGAGTGGACCACGTTGCGGATCGCACCAGGCGCCCAGGCGCGGCCGAAGTCTCCGCGGATGGTGCCGGGGAGGGCGTCTTGCGGGTTGGTCGGGCCGGTCATTTTGCGGAAAGATTCGACGACATCTTCGCCGCTAGCCACGATTGCGACCAAGGGACCTTCCATCATGAAATTTTCGACATCCGGGTAGTAAGGCTTGTCGACCAGTTGGGCATAATGTTGACGTAACTCGGTTGGCGTTGCGGTGATCACCTTCAAGGCGTCGATGCTGAAACGCCGGCGTTCTAAGCGGGTGATGACTTCGCCGATGTGCCCGGTGGCGACGCCATCGGGCTTGACTAGGATCAAAGTGCTTTCTTTTGTCATAGTTACCTCCTTATGTATCTCCATAGTTTATTCTACAATTTTCAGGCGTAGGATACCACTGTTTCAGAAAGTAAAATAAGCTTCAGATTTAAGCGGAGAAAATCTTTTTCTTGACAGGCCTAAAAATTCGGTTACAATTCAAGCTACATTTGTAGTTGCTCGGTGTCGGGACAGTTGGCGACTTAACTCAGGGCTTCCGTGTTTTTAGGGAGTGGAGTTAATGAAAATCAAACGATTAGATGGGCAGCCACCCAGTGATATCTTGCGGTCTGGGGGACCGTTGATTGAGAATATGTATTCGAAGTGGGTGGCATTTATTGCGACGTCGATCGGGGCTGATAAGCGCCCACAGACGACGTTTTATGATGTGAAAGAAGGGGTATTGCGCCAGCCACGGCAGACGCGGGCAGTCGTCGCTGCCCTCAGAAATGCCTGCTCGATGAATTCACCGGAGCGGCAGGGGTTTGTGCGCGAAGCGTATGGGCACAGTGGCTTGAGTATGCTCGGCCAGCACCGGCAACCGGCGATTCCGCTCTCGGCGACGCGGGCGCTGTGGCCGGCACTGCCGACAACCAGTGCAGAGAATCTGTGGTTGGCGACTAACCGGACGCGCAATGTTGTCGTCCGCGAGCACAAGTTGTTTTTTGAAACTTTCGACGATGCCGGAAACGTGGTGCCGTGGGTGGTTGAAGGGGCGGCCTTTGACCCGCAGCGGATTTTGTTGATGCAGCGGTTTTCTGCCGAAGTGATGCCGTTGTTGCAAGGATTGCAAGCGAATTCTGATCGGGTCGTCACCGATAAATTAGGGACGCCATTGCCGCCTAGCGAAAGTCAGTACGTGACCCACCCGCATCCAGGCCTCCCCAAGGACCTGCAGCGAGCGGCCATCGTTTTCATCAAGACGATACTGATCGAACTTTGGGGCGATAGCTTGACTCCGAAGCAGATCGAGGACATTTTGCAGAAGTTCCTCCCGTTATTCAAACTTTTTTTCGCGTAATTCAACTGGCTGCGCCCCGTCGTGATCAGGGCTTGGCCACATTTTTCCTGCCGCAAAACCGCGGCGAGCCCAGAGCCACACGGCATCTGATTGACGCGTGCCATTGTCGGTGCCGGTTGGTATCTTAGTGACATCCTAAGCGCTTAAGAAATACCCGCCTGGCAAGTTCAGGCACTAGGATGTGGCAAGATGCAACCAGGATATGCTTTGTTGGCCGCCAATCCCGCGGTCATTCATTGGGCCGTGAAGCAATTGGGGTTGTTTAAGCAGTCAGCGGAATACGAGGATTATCTGCGCCTTGGCGAGGCGCGCTACCTGTTCTATTTTGACCGGATGCATCCGGCGGTCGCGACGGCGGCCCAACAGGCAGCGTTCAATCACCAAGTCGCGTGGCGGATCTATCGGGACCTCAAGCGGCGATTGGTGCGGGAAGGGCGACGCGCACAGCTGGAAAAAGCCGCGCCGCAACCGCCGACAACGACGGCGATCGATACGACGCAGATAGAGGTGCGCGCGGTGCTGGCCGCGCTGTGGCCGCGACTGACGCCGGGGGCCCAGCAAGTGTTGCGCTTGCGGTTCGATGCGCAACTGACGAACCGCGAGATCGCGGCGCTAATGGGACTCTCTGTTCAGCGGGTCTCGCAATTGGCCCAGCAACTGCAGCGAGTCTATAAGCAGTTAGAAGCCGAGTGAAGATACTGTCGAAATGAGAGGTCAAGTCGGTTAGGGCTTGGCCTCTTTGCGTGGCTAAAAGAAGGGGTATGAATTTCAATTTGTCATCCAGCTAGCGCACGTGCCATCTATTGAAATTTGCTGGTCAAAACCTGTACAGTAGACGCAAAGGGGTGAGCACATGAATGCGGTCAGCTACCATTATTTTCGCCAACACGTGAAGACGGTCTTAAAAAAAGTTACCGACGATGCGGAAGCGGTTATTGTGACGGCCAAAGAACCTGACGATAATGTCGTGGTCATCAGTCAGCGGGACTACGATGCGCTGCAAGAAACGCTGCGCATACTGAGTAATCCCTATTTGCTGCGCAAGATCCAGCGAGGTGACGCGCAATTTAAAGCTAAGCGGGATGCGCTTCGGGAACTGGAAGCCGATTGACGTCTGCGCTTTGTGGCTAGTGGGCGCAATCGAACGCTTAAGATCGCCGACTGCGCGGCCCCGGGCCAGAAACACGTTTGGCCACAACAGCACAATAGCCAGGCAAGGGGAAAGTGACGTCTGCTATATAAAATGTGGAAGAATGTCCATTGACACTAGTAAAGGATTATATATTTCCTTTCTTAGTTTTACATTCTGATTTTATTTGATCCCGTCAACACTAGTATTCTTACCGCGGTATTCACCT
>JALCQM010000032.1 GCA_022651245.1 Lactobacillus sp. | reverse complement strand
CCTCAGCGTCGACGACGATAAGAATCCCTGCTTTCCGCATTGACGGTGACGCCGCACGCCAGAGGTAATAATCTAGCCCGACCGTTTTACGACCACCGATCACCTGCACTGCTAACGACTGTAAGATTAGCAGGCGGGGCGTTCACCCGCGTGAATGGACATAGACTTCGGCCCCCAATTTTTCGGGATGGGGTCACCTTAGTTCAGCGCGGTTTGCTACTCTTAATCAGCCATTGAAAATGCCGTCACACCGCGATTCTTTCGTCGGTGTGACGGCATTATTTTTATATTCTCGACGATGCATGTTACAAATTAAGAGTTTGCGACAGGCCCGAACCGTTTGTATTTCCAACCTGATCCGAACGATTTTAACCGCCATTAAGTCCCTAAACCTAAAACCACCCTTGCACTTCACGACGTCAAATCGTGAGGCAAGGGTGGTTTTTTCGTCTAACGATCCGTTGGCAACACTCAGTACACGAATACCCGCTTGGGGGTCGCCGCACCGTAACCGAAGAGCCGCAAGCGCCGATGAGCGGTGTCGAGGCTCAAGACGTAGCCGGCATACTCGGTCGGCGTGCTGATGCGCCGGCGCCACCGCCGGTTGTAGCGCGTGGTCAACCCATGCCGCCACCCCATCAACGCGCTGTTGTTCAAGAGGCTATAGTGAATCCCATTGACAGTGAAATCTTCTTCCACATGCCAATGCCCCGCCACATAAGCGATGATCTTGCCGGTATTACCGCTAAAATCAAACTGCACCTGGCCACCAAAATCCGGGTTGGGGCCACAGTTTAAAGTCCCGCTCGTATGCAAGTTAAACACCCGCAACAAATCGTGCAACGCCTGGCCGTTGAAGCGTAAACCAGGCTTTCCTGGCCGGGTCATCGCCGGCGCATGCGCCATGATCAGCACATCGCGGTCACCGGCGCCTTGTAGCGCATCGGCGAGTTCTTGCAACTGTGCCGCCGTGATCGCTAGCGTCTTTTTGATATCGTAATTCTTGCGTCCCCCGACCCAGCGCACGGGCACGTCACTGGTATTCAAGGTGATCACGCGGACATGTCCATGATCAAAAATGCTCAACCCGTGCCGTGAAACCTGCGGCCCACCAACTTGCGCGGCCATTTTCTCCCAGACCAAGTCGTGGTAGACCCATGGGTGAAAACTACCGGCAAATCGGCGGTTACGCTCGGCGTACTTATCATTATCATCGTGGTTGCCGCGGGCGATCACGAACGGCGTGTCATCCGCCTGGTAATCGTTGACGATGTTCCGCAACCGCCACATCGTCAACACGGACGGTTCAGAGCCATCGACCATATCGCCGAGGTGCACCCGCCAATCGATGGGTAGCTCTGACGCCAGCCAGTGCTGTTCTTGCACGTGCCAAAAACCGTTCGGACCGTAAAACGTCCGACTCAGCTTCGTGCGGTCATGCGTATCGGTGATGATCGCCATGTTCAAGGCCGCGCCTGTCAGCTGCGGGCGAACCGTCTTGGCGAATGTCTCTAGATCGCGCTTGGCAAAGCGCCGAATCGTGATATTCCGTAAGCGATGCATACGAGCCTCCTACTAGTCCTTCAGATATTCAACCAAACCCCTAAGCCGACACTGACCACCAGCGCCGCGGTAATGAAGAAGAGATTTTTGACCGCCAAGATGAATGTCTTAGCTTTCACCGGTTGCGCGGCAAATGCCCCGACATTTTTGGCCACCGGGATCACGGTCACTAAGCTCAACAAGGCGAGCTTCGGTAACCAGCCGTTGACCACCGCGATCAACAGCGCCACGTAGCCGGTCAAGTACAACCCTTTAAAAAACGCCAGTGACCGCTGTCGCCCAAGGTAATAAACGATCGTTCGCCGGTTGAGTGCCTTATCTTCGGCCTCATCGGCAATGTTATTGGCAAGCAACAACGCCGCGATCGCACACTGCGCGAGCCCACTCGCCACAAACACCATGCCGGCCAGCCCCCACGTCATCCCCACGGTGTCGTAAACATTGACATACACCGCGATCAGCCAGATCACGTAGCCCATGGTGAACCCGGAGAAAAACTCCCCGAACGGCGTCGTCGAAATTGGCCGCGGCCCACCAGCATAAGTGTAACCCACGAGGAAACAAAACAGCCCCAGCGGCAATAGCGGCCAGCCAGTGCGCGCGACCATCCACAGCCCCAGCCCTGCACTGACCACCACCATGATCACGATCAGCCAACCGACTAGCCGCGGCGAAATGTGCTCTCGCCCAATGATGTTGGTCGCCTCACGGTACCGCAACGCCTCTGTTTTGGTCGCCCGGTGGTAATCTTGGTAGTTATCATTGGCATCTACCGCCATGTTGTACAACAACATCGCAATGAAAAAAATGACCAGTTCAAACAAATGTAGCTGGTGGTAATGGTACCAAGCATACAAACTGCCGAGCAAAAACGGGAACACCGAGGCCGTTTTTGCCTTGATCTCCACTAATTCTAAAAAGTTCGCAATAGACATTCAAAATCTCCTATTCCGTGATTCAAGGTGGTGTTGAGCTGGGGTGCGGGGTCTTAGTCGAGCTACTCAAGCCAACAGGGTCGTGGATAAGCCGTCGCGCCACGCTATGGCTTGCGCCATAACGCGTCACGTCGTCTTATCCCTACCCCTAAACTCGGCTTGTTCCGCTCTGTTTCTAGTCGAGCTGCACCGCACAACGGCATTGCGTCTAAGTCATCTCGGTCACGCCGCGTCCCGCGACGCACCCAAGCTGCCTTAGTCACATGCCTAAGCCCGTGCGGTTCCGCTCTGTTTCTAGTCGAGCTACTCAAGCCAACGGGGTCGTGGATAAGCCGTCGCGCCACGCTATGGCTGACGCCATAACGCGTCACGTCGTCTTATCCCCACCCCTAAACCCGGCTTGCTTCGCTCTGTTTTAGTATACCGCCCGCACCTTACCGCGACAATCTCACTTTCCGGCGTCTAGTGCGTATAGGTGTTGGTAGCGGGCGTTGGTCGCCGCTAGGTGTTGGGGCGTGTCGGCCATGGTCAAGCGGCCGTCTTCCAGGAACAAGACGCGATCGCAGCGGGCGACCCCTTGTAGGTGATGCGTCACCCACAACACGGTTTTATCCGCCAAGGTGGTGAAAATCGTCTGGATCAATGCCGCTTCCGTGATCGGGTCCAGCCCCACCGTCGGCTCATCCAGCAAGACAATCGGCGCGTCTTGCAATAAGATCCGCGCCAAGGCCAAGCGTTGCTGTTCGCCGCCGGAAAAGCCAAAGCCCGCTTCAGCCATCGGCGTGTCCAAGCCTTGTGGTAATTTGGCAATCAAGTCGGTTAGCTGGACTTGTGCCAGCGCCCAGGCCACCTGCTCGTCGCTAGCCGCTTCGTTACCTAAGCGCACATTATTTTTGATGCTGGTATTGAACAAAAACGGGCTTTGATCGAGGACGGCAAACAACTGGCTCCGTCCTGCTTGATAAGCCAGCGTCGAGACGTCATCAATGGTGACCGCCCCTTGCGTCGGCGTCAAATCACCCAAAACTAGCTGCAACAAAGTCGTTTTCCCCATGCCGCTAGGGCCGAGCAACGCGACCTTTTCGCCACGCACTACCGTAAAGCTGATGTCACGCAACAAGTGTTCCGCCTCTGGTGAATACTGGAAGTCGACAGCTTGGACCTGCAACGTTGCAAACGTCTCAGGTACGGCTTGCTGTGCTGGCAACTGCCGCGCCGTTGGTTGCAAGGCGTTAAGGTGCTGCAAGGAATCACGGTAAGTCGGCCATTCTGCGATCCCTTTGGCGATATTGCCATACGCTTGATCCAAGGGAAAAATCACCAGTACAAAGGCCCCGACCCAGTTGGCGGCCGTTTGTGTGCCCGTCCAGGTCAGGCTGGTCCACACGAGCAAGGAGACCGGAATCGCCCCAAAAGCCAGCTGGCCCACCAAGTCGCGCCATTGGGTAAACCGCGCACTTTGATGCTGCGATGCCGACAAGCGGGTCCAGGCTTGCGTTGCTTGGGTCAAAAAAGCCTGGCCCTTTTGGGCGATCACCCAGTCAGACAACCCTAAGACGCTGTCGGTCAACTCGACATACGCCTGGTGACTCAAGGCCTTTTGCGTCGCTTTGCGCTTGGCTTCGACCCACAAGCCCCACGCCGGGACCACGACCACTTGCACCAGCAACAATAGCGCCAGCCACAAGGCGAAGCCCCAGTCGAACCAACCGATCGCCAACGTCGCGATCACCGTCAAAATCACCGCCACGACGGTCGGGAACAGCGTGCGTAAGTAGAGGTTTTGAATGTGCCCAATATCATCCGCCAATAAGCCCAAAACATCCCCGGTTTGGTGGCGTTCTTGAATGAACGCGGCGTCTTTTTCGAGCACCTGATACAGCTTGCGCCGCATGTGGCTGGTGATGCGCAGGACCCAGTTATGGCTGACCAGACGCTCCAAGTACTGGAACACCGGCCGTCCGATCCCAAACGCCCGCGTCAGCACCACCGGCACGTAGATGGCTGCAAACAGCGGCATCCGGGCGGAAAAGTCGATTAAATAACCAGAAGTAAACATCAAAGCGCCTGCGCACACAAAGGTCAAGACCCCGAGGCCAAGTGACCAAAATAGTAACCCGCGATACCGCTTCAAGTCGGGACGGACCCATTGATCGTGTTTAAACATCGAACTCACCTCGCATCTGTTGGACTAAACCTTGATAAGCTGGCGAATGTGCCGCTAACTCTGCTGGCGAACCGGCAGCCACGATCTGGCCGTGATCTAACACCAACACCAGATCCATTTGCTGGAGCCAATGCAGCCGGTGCGTCGCCATGATCACCAGCCGCCCGGCGAATAATGGCGTCATGGTGTCTTTCAAGGCGGCCTCGGTTTCGATATCCAAATGCGCCGTCGGTTCGTCGAACAGCCATACCGAGCGGTTTTGATCAATTAGCGTGCGGGCCAAGGCGATGCGCTGCGCCTGGCCGCCAGAGATCCCGCGCCCACCTTCGCCGATGCGTGTGGCCACCCCGTCTGGTAGTGTCGCGATCCAATCGCTCAACCCGGCCGCTTCAAGCGCCTGGGTCACCGCTGCATCAGAAGCCTCGGGCTGATAAAAGCGGACGTTTTCGGCAATCGTCGCTGCGAACACATAGGGGTGCTGTGGAATGTAGCTCAAGTGCGCCTGCCAAGCGCGATCATTCAAGCTTTCCACCGCCTGACCATCGACGGCAAACGGGGTTCCCGCTTGCGGCTGCAAGAACCCGCCAAGCAAGTTCAACAGCGTCGACTTTCCCGAGCCACTGGCACCGATCAGCGCCACGTTCAAGTTGCCAGAAAGCGTAAAGGTCGCGTCTTTTATCCCAGCGCGCTCCCCATATTGAAAGTTCAACGCAGAGACACTCAGCGTCGAATCCGCTTGCCAACCGGTGTAGGCTGGCAATGCTTGCGTCATGGTCGGCGCAGGCTGGTCGAGTAAGTCTAAGATCGCGGCCAAGGCATTTTTCCCGTTCAACGTCGCGTGGTAATCATTACCAAACTCGCGAATCGGCATGAAGTATTCTGGTGCCAGGATCAAACACACCATCCCTGGATATAACGCCACGCTGCCATGTAGCAAGTCGATACCTAAAAACACCGCCACAACCGCAATCGACAACGTCGCGAAAAAGTCCATCGCAAAACTCGACAGCATCGCGATCTGCAAGACACCCATGGTTTGTTTGCGGTAGCGTTCCGATACCGTATACACATTATCCGCATACGCTTTGCTGATCCCCATCAACTGCAGCGTCTTCAACCCGCGTAGCGAATCGATGAAGTGGTTAGACATCAGCTGGAAGCCGGCATACTGTTCTTGCGACTTATCCCGCGCGGCGTAACCCAAGATGATCATGAACAAGATGATCACCGGGAACATGATCACCAGCGCGACGCCTGCCAGGTGGTTTTCCCAGAAAATGTAGCCCACCACAAACCAGGGGATGATCCCCATATTCAGCAATTTATTCAAGATCAGTTCTAAGTATTGCTGTACCTCAATGATGCCATCAAGCGCCATCGTCACCGCGTTACCGGTGCCAGTTTGCGCCACCGCCTGCGGGCCTAGTGCGTACAGCTGCTTGATCAACCGCTGCTGGATCGTCTCTGCCAACCGCCGCGCAAAGTTCTCCGCTAAGCGGTTACGACCCCAAGTCAAAACTTGCCGAGCCCCGAAGGCCCCGGCGAAGCCCCAGATGAACGGCCACAGCCCCGCGAGCGCTTTTTGCGCCCAAGAATGAACGATCCCCAGCGCCAGAAAATGCCCTTGCATAATGATGACCACCGCTTGTAATACGGTCAATACCGCCAACCCCAGCAGCACTTGCCGCACGCCTGGCAGCCGTAATAGGCGCTTATCGAGCATAATATCCCCCTACTTCATTTTCCAAAATCGGCCACCAATGCCAAGCAAGGTCGCCTAACAACTTTTAACCCTATTCCAAACAAGCGGAACCATTAAGAACAGTATAACCCAGCATACTGCGGCGCCACCATACAAGCACGGCCCCTGCAAAACCTAAGTACGGGTTTTACAGGGGCCGTGCTAATTCATGCTTATATGACACCGGCTAAGCTGTCGCTTCCGGAATCCGCTTGTGGAAGACCACATAGGCCCAAATGAAGTAAGCCAACGCGATCGGTAACAAAATGCAGGTGACGATGGTCATGATCGTCAAGGTCAACGGACTCGCTGACGCTTGGGTGATCAACAGGCTATGTGCCGGATTGACCGCGATCAAGACGCGTGGGAACAAACCGTTAAAGATCAATGCCACAACCAGGGTCAGCCCCAAGCCACTGCCGATGAACGACAGTAACTCTTTATTCTGCAAGACGCCTAGGTGTTGGATCACCGCTGCGCACACGATTAAAACAATGATCAAGCCCGTCGAAACTGGCCGCTTAGCGAAAAAGTCCGTTTCGAAGAACACGAGAACAGCGAACACCACTTCACCGGCATACAGCAACCAAGACAGTTTCTGGTTCCAAGCCCGTGCCCGTTCACGCAATGGGCCTTCTGTCTTCAGGCGAATAAAGTTCAGCCCGTGCATGAAGCACATCAAGGTGACGGCTACCCCACCAACGATCGTCAATAAGTTGATCTGATCGCCTAAGGCTGCGTACACATCCATGTGCTGATCGATCGGCAGTGGCTGCATGATCGCGGTGAAGATCATCCCTAGGATGAACGGTGGGATCACACTGCCTACAAACAACGCCCACCGCCAAATACTCCGACCACGCTCAGTCTCAGCATGAGCGGCGAACTCAAAGGAGATCCCGCGCATGATCAAGCCGAACAAGACCAGGAAGAACATGATGTAGAACCCGGAAAACAGGCTGGCGTACCACAGGGGATACGACGCGAACATCGCCCCGCCGGCCGTGATCAGCCAGACTTCGTTACCGTCCCAATGTGGGCCGATGGTCGCGATCAATTGCGTGCGCTCGCGGTCGTTACGGGCCAGTAAGCGTGTCGCCATCCCGACCCCAAAGTCGAACCCTTCCAAGAAGAAGAACCCGATGAACAAAACGGCTAACAACAAAAACCACAATAATTGGAGGAAACTCATTTGCCAAACGCCTCCTTCGCAAACGGATCGGCAGTGACCCCATAATCGGTATGCAGATCAGCATCCGGTCCATGGATCAAGTTGCGGTGGCTGTAGTACACCATCACGCCACCAAGCAACGTGAAGATCAAGAAGTACATGATGTTACTGAACCATAACTGCCCCGCAGTCGTGGTGGCACTGATCGAATCAGCAATCGTGAATAAGCCATACACCGTCCATGGGTACCGCCCAAGTTCGGTGATCAGCCACCCTGCGGTGTTGATGATGAACGGTAGCCACAGCGCTAATCCCAAGAGCCCTAGCAACCAGCGCTTTTGGACCAGCGTATCTTTTTTCTTGCGGCTGAACCACAGGCCCAATGCGGCGATCACGGCTAAGAGCACCCCGCCGCCGGCCATCACCCGGAAAGACCAAAACAGCGTCTTGACCGGGACATAGTAGTTCTTATCTTTCCCATACTTCGCTTCTAATTCTTGGTTGACCGTATCCATTCCTTTGACCGCACCAGTGGTTTTATGATACGACAACAGACTTAACAGGTACGGGATCTCGATGTTGCCCGATACCTTGTGGTCTTTCGTGTTGACCAACTCAACTAATGTCCATGGCGCGGGATCTTTGGTATCTTTGTAGATCCCTTCAGTCGCCGCGAACTTCATCGGCTGATCTTTGATGATGTATTGGGTTTGCAAATCCCCCACGCCGATCGCACCCAAGACCGCGATCAAACCGACGGTCAAACCAACGCGTAAGGACTTGTGATAAAACTCGACGTGATCATGCTTCAGCAACCGCCAAGCTGCCATCCCCGCCACGGCAAACCCAGCAGTGGTGAAGGCGCCAAAGATCACGTGTGGGAACTCGACCCATAGTTGCGGGTTCGTGATCACCGCACCAAAATCGACTAACTTCACCCGGCCGGTGGCTTGGTTGATCGCAAATCCCGTCGGCCGTTGCATGAAACTATTGGCACTCAAAATCCAGATCGCGCTCAGCGTGGTCCCTAACCAGACCAGCCAGATCATGGCCGCGTGCAACGCCGGCTTGAAGCGGTCCCAGGTGAACATCCACAACCCAATGAATGTTGATTCCATGAAGAACGCGAGCAACGCTTCGATTGCCAGCGGCGCCCCAAAGATGTCCCCCATGAACCGTGAATAGTTTGACCAGTTCATCCCGAACTGGAATTCTTGAATAATACCGGTGACGACCCCGACGGCAAAACTCAATAAAAATATTTTGCCCCAAAACAAGGTCATTTTTTTATATATTGGCTCTTTCTTGCGGACATACATGGTTTCCATGATCGCAGTCACCAACGCCATGCCAATACTGAATGGCACGAAGAAGAAGTGGAACACCGTGGTCATGGCAAATTGAAATCGCGCCAGATCCAATACGGAAACGCCCAAAAGCATACCTATCCCTCCTTAATTTTGTCTCCGCTCCCAGTAGGGATAATCATCCCGTACCCACATCAGCATAACAAAGTACAGAAGCGAAGCGCTATCATTATGCTTATACCATAATAATACCGCGTCTAAAATTTTAGACACGGCAATATTCATAAAAATTCAGCTTAAAATTCGGTGAATCAAAGACAATTTCTTAATTGGCGCGTCGCCGATCGTATAGGCCGCCCGCACGGATTCGACCACCGTTGCCGGATCGGCTGCACTCGCATACGCCACGGCCAGCGTCTCGCCTGGCTGCACCGGCGTCCCCACCTTTTTGTGCAACACCAAGCCTGCGGTCAAGTCGAGTTGGTCGTCTTGCATCGCGCGCCCACCACCAAGTTGCATGACGGCCACGCCTAATGCTTTGGTGTCCATGGCTAACACGGTGCCCGCAGTCGTTGCCGTGACGGTCACTTTATGTGTCGCTTGCGGGAGCCGCCGGGGGTCATCCACGACCCGCGAGTCCCCGCCTTGCGCTTGGATCAGCTGCTTGAAGGCTTTGGCCGCCCGCCCATCGCGTAAGGCGTCTTCGACCATGCCGGTCGCCACTTCCAACGACGCCGTTTTGCCCCCTAAGACCAGCATCTGTGCCGCTTGCATGACCAAAAGTTGGTGCACGTCTTGTGGGCCCCGCCCTTTGATCACCGCAATGCTTTCGGCGACCTCCAGGCTGTTGCCGATGGTGATGCCCAGCGGTTGGTTCATATCGGTGATCATCGCCACCGCCTTGACCCCCGCTTGTGCTGCAATCGCCAATAAGGCTTTCGCCAAGCCTTCCGCGGCTTCATCATCAGGCATAAAGGCGCCATTGCCACTTTTGACATCGAACAACAAGGCATCGGTCCCAGACGCCAGTTTTTTGCTCATGATCGAACTGGCGATCAAGGGCTTAGACGCGACGGTCCCGGTGACATCGCGCAAGGCGTACAGTCGCCGGTCCGCCGGCGCCAAGTCCTGACTCGCACTGGTGATGGCTTGGCGGATCATGCTGACTTGGTGGCTGAATTCGGCGGTGGTCAAATTAACGTTAAAGCCGGGAATACTTTCCAATTTATCTAATGTCCCGCCGGTAAACCCTAACCCGCGCCCAGACACCATCGGCACCGCGATCCCGAGGCAAGCAACCAGCGGCACCAACGGTAAACTGAGCTTATCGCCCACGCCCCCTGTGGAGTGCTTGTCCACCTTGATTCCAGGGATGGCGCTCAGATCGAGCTTTTCGCCACTATCTAACATCGCTTGCGCCAGGTCGCCTTGTTCGCGATCGCTGAGCCCATTAAAATACACCGCCATCAACCAGGCGCTCATTTGGTAGTCCGGCACTTTTTTGGTCACGTAATTTTGGACCAGCCACTGCACCTCTTCAGTGGTCAACGCTTGGTGATCGCGCGTCTTGGCGATCAAATCGACCATTCGCATATTTATCCCTGCTTTCTTCATTATGCTACACTCAAATAAGAATGGAGGCTATCTCATGGACTCATTGTATCACCACCTCGCCAAAGTCGAATTACATTGTCATCTAGACGGGTCGCTATCGCTCCCGACGATCCGGCGCTTGGCCAAGATGGCCAACATCGCGGTACCACCAACCGATGCCGAATTGGCCAGTATGGCCCAAGCCCCGGCCAACACCGCCACCCTTTTAGATTACCTGCGACCGTTTGACTTTATCCGGCCACTGCTACAGACGAAGGCGGCCTTACGCTTAGCCGCTTATGATGTTTGCGCCCAAGCCGCCGAAGAAAATGTCCGCTACCTCGAGGTCCGCTTCGCCCCCACCTTATCCCAAGACCGCGGCTTGAGCGTCGCGGAAACCATCCAAGCCGTCGTCGCGGGTTTGCACGATGCGATGCAAGCCTTCGACATGACCGCCAACGCCTTAGTCTGCGGGATGCGCCAAGACCGTTCCGGCGCTAACACCGCGATGTTTCAAGCCGCAGTGCCACTGCTGGGGCACGGCTTAGTGGGCGGTGATTTTGCCGGGGATGAAGCCCATTTCCCCACCACCGACTTGACTGCGGAGATCCAGGCCGCGCAAGCCCTCGGGGTGCCGTTAACCCTGCACGCCGGTGAGTGCCACTGCGTGCAAAATATTCTGCACGCCCTCACCTTGGGCATCCCGCGTATTGGCCACGCCACCGCCTTGGCACACGAACCACAAGCCATTGCCGCGTTTGTCGCCGCCGGGGCCACCGCAGAGCTGTGTTTGACCAGCAATTTGCAGACCAAGGCCGCCAACTCACTAGCCGAATACCCCTACCCCCAACTGCGCGCAGCTGGCGTCAAGCTCACGATCAATACTGACAACCGCACCGTCTCAAACACCACCCTGACCCGGGAATACCAATTATTCCATGCGCACTTCAAGACGGGTATCGCGGACTTCTTGACTTTCAACCGCAACGCCGCTAACGCCGCCTTCATCTCCGCTAAGGCCCGGACAGCCTTGAGTCAGCGCCTAGCACGGGAATACGCACCTTACTTATAAGCAACGGCTGCCACAAAAAAGGGCCTAGAACGCTTGGTGTGGGAAAATCCTTCCACACTAGGCGTTCTAGGCTTTTTAATCTGGACAAAAAAACGCCTCGCTGTCAGATTCGACAGCGAGGCGCACTTGTGAGCTCACGGTAGGCGTACCAAAGACACGTCGAGTTTCCCCAAAACGTGTCCCGGGCATTTCTCTCGATTAGGAGAGGCGGTTGCCAACCCGCACATTTGTGGTTACGGTGCCTGAGTTGACGCTCAGGGCTTGGATAACAGCGGCCTCACGCGGGTTGGTCCCGCCATGAGGGTCATGCTACCAGATGTCTCGCCTGTGCCCAATCAGTTCTAGGCCATCTTCGGGATTTATCCTTAAGCGCGTGTGGAGGCCGACAAGGATCATCGACTGGTACCCCCACCGGTACAGACTGGGAAAGCATATGGAGTGGCCACCACCATACCCAGCTGTATAAGCTAACCATACAGTACCATGTTCATACGACAATGTAAACCCTTTCGTTTAAATTTATTTTTTTATATACCAAACATTCAAAGGCTAAGTATAACTCCTCCAAAATCATTTTAGATTAAATAGACCAATTACTATATTTTTTAAATTAAGTGCATGATAACGACACCCTCAATACGGTTCATTAGATTGGCGGGGTTCTTGAACGAGACCACTTTTCGACGGCGTCCTTCGTGGCTGCTGCCCAAACATACCTAAAAAAGGCGCCCATTGGCAATCCGCATCAGATTAGCCGCTGGGCGCCTTTTTGTGGTTGGCGCGATTATTGGTGCGCTTTGTATTCGGCCAAGGTTCGTGCCCCTGACGCCAGCACCACTAACATTTGTTCAAAATGCAAGTTTTGCGTCACCGGCCGCTTCGGCGAGTAGACGTACCGCGCCCACTCCCGCTGCATGCCGGCTGGCAACCCCGCAAACGTGGCCACCAGTTTTGGCGCGTGATGCAACAAGCGCCCCTGCAACTCCCCCAAGCGCTCGGCGTAATCCCCCACTCGCTGGGAGCTGGCGGTTTTGGACCGCGGCGCGTGCGCTAACCAGCGTAAATCCAACAGCGTGAAATCATCATTGAACCGGCGCATCCGCGAAAACTTCAACCCCGTATCCGCTACCTCGCCCGTCGCTTCGTTGACGTGCAAATAGGGAAAAATATCATCGCGCCTGATCCCGGCATAGCGCTGACTGGCACGCTTGGGGTACAGCACATACACATAGCCATTAGGCGCCAGCAGGCGGTCGGTCGCAATCGCTGTGATCGCCGCTTGCATCGCCGGCAAAGACAAAGCCACTACAACGCGCAAATCGGTTTGTGCCGTTGGCGTCATGCGGTGCGGCACATGCAAAAACGCAGGCGCCAAGTCGGCTGGCAGATCTGGTAACACGATCTGGTGAAACCGGTCGAACCCGAATTTTTTCAGCTCGTTCATCTGCTGCCTCCTAAAAGTAATCGTACAGTTGTGTTTGCTGGCTAAGAAAAATGTCCGAGACTGCCGCGATCGTATACGCCTCACCGTCAATCAACCCCAGGCTGTAACTGTCGCGTAACGACCGCACTCCAAATGCGGCTTTGACCAATTGCTGTTCACTCAAGCGGATTGCAGGCTCTCCTTTCGTCACGCGCTGGCAGGTCACGCGACCGTCATCGATCGCGAGTTGCCACCGCCCGGCATTTTCAGGGATAAAGTCGTCACTCAACTCAAAAATCACCGGCGCCAGATCGCTGATTTGATAAGGATAACGGCGCAAAAAATCTTCAACATCCACGATCCGCGCCATCATGTACGCCGCCACTGATGTCTTGAGGACCAGTGGCTCAGGGAATAGGTCGTGGAGTGACTCTGGATTACCTGTCGTATACACGAACTGCGCAAATGCCGACCGGTGCGCGCCGATGAAGTGGCCTAAGGCGATCAAAGCCGTCAAGTCATCGTAAAACAATTCATGTAAGCGAAACGTCTCGCCGGCCCGTTCGTACACCGCGTACCCGCTCGGATGGTCACCGAGCATGGCGACGGCAACTTCACGCTGAGGATAGTGCTCGGCGAGATTTTCCCACCACCAAGTTTCGCGCAACAAGCCCCCACGCGTCGCCGCCTTGTTGCGCCCATAGATCGTCTGCATCGCCGGGATCGCCGCTTTGAAGCTGCGCCGCTGGACTTGTATGGCGGGATCAGGCTTTGGCACCCGGGGAAAATCCGCAGCGCGCAAATGGTGCGTCACTTGATCAAAGGCGCCTTCATATCCAAACCGCCGGTAGAACGGTGCCGAAAATGGGGCCAGATATGACAGCGTCTCATGGTTGGCCCGCATTTCCGCGAACGCCGCTTTCATGATCGCCGCAATGCTACCGTTTCCGCCTGCTTCCGGATAGCTGGCCACATAGCCGATCCCACTCATCCCGTAGGTGACCCCAGCAAAGTCAACCGTAAAATGAGTCCCTAACAACCCACTTGTGAGCGGGTTCCCGCTTCCCCAGGCCGCCGAATGGGCGTACAAGCTGGCAAAAGCCGCATCACGCGTTGGTGACTGTGGTTTATTGAACGCATAGCGCGCCAAGGCGTAAAACGTCGCCTCTTGTGCTTGGGTTAATTGCTGAACCGTCATAATATCCTCCAGTATCGTGCTTTTATCATTAGTATAGACCAATAAAGCGTTTTTGTGGGCACCAATTTCCGTTAACCTTTTCTCAAGGAAGCGGTCACACAAAAAACACATTCTCTTGGCATCCCCTTCACAACGCCCCGGTAGGATAAAAGTATCGAAAGGATGAGGCCTATGTTACTGAACGAACTCGATATGGTAAGCGCGCAATTAACTGCCGTGACTTACCCTAATATTCAAGCACGCACCGAAAGTGGTGCCGCACTCGTGATCCAAACCAATCAAAAACAACGCGAAGACCCTGCTTTTTGGCAGAGTATCCGCGCAATCTTAAAAGCACAATTATGGGTGCCCGTTTCTAAGCGGCTCCACCAATTAACCGACAGCGACTGGTTAATGCCGGCGACACCCGTTTCTCAGGCCTGAGCCTGCCAAGTCGCAAACCGATGCGCCGCGACGACCAAAGTGACCATGGCATCCGGTGACAAAGCCGCAGCAACGGTTTGTAAGTGCCCAGAAGTGGCAACGGCACCAATCACTTCGAGACCGAACTTGACGATATTCAAGTCCTTTTTCGGCGCGTAGCCGCTGTCGAAGACGGGTTCATGGTTATAAGTAAAGTTGACTTGATCTTCCGTGATCGAGCCATCCACGTGGTTGACCATGATCCGGTCTTCGAGTTCAGCCAGTGGCTGCTCGTCTGCCATTAAGTTCAGCTTATGATCGGACTCGTGGCGGAAGTAATGTCCTTGTAAGGTGTTGAGGTAATCGGCGGCTGGATGCTTGAGCACCTTTAGGTAGTCGACCGCCGCTACCACTTTGTCTTCTGGCAGCTGGGTGCGCTTTTCTAACAAGGCGTCTGACTGGGCTTCCAACCAATCCGCTAATTCGCTAATGCCATACTGATCCATGCGTGACCTCCATATAAGTTATGCTGTGGTTCATTGTATCATTTTCACCGCCGACTGTAACCCAGTGGTAATGTTAAGACCGGAAAAAGAGAGTATAATTAAGCTTAAGGAGGGATGCTTATGCCACACGTCACGCATGATTTACCCATGTTCGATGCTTTCGGTGAACCGACGAATTTGCAACCGAAGATCACGTACAAATTGCGGGTCAAAAACGGCTACATCCTCGCCCTCCGCCCGGATCAACAGCAACGAAAACTACCGAACTTGCTTAAAGTCGACCGTCAACATGATCACAGGCTAAACTAAGACACGCGTTTAGCCCTAACCTAAAAGACCTCGCACCGCGCTTCGATTGAGAATCGCCGGTACGAGGTTTTTGGGTTGGAAGACATTGCTGTCTTAAGGCGCTTTGGGCTCTGTGATACTCATCAAAAGAACCGTCACGATGATCAAGCCCCCACCAATGATCTCAAACAAGCCGAGGTGAAAGCCGAAAAATAACACCGCCGTCACGGTGGCCCCTAAAGGCTCGAAGGCGTCTAGCAAGCTAACCGCCGTCACAGACACATATTGCAAACTGACTAAGTAGAGGAGGTAAGCGGCGATCGTCCCACCGATGACCACGAAGGCGTACGCTCCCCATTGCGCAACCGTGAGCGTTGGGAACCCAACCCAAAACGGATGCACAACCGTCATCACCACCCCACCGAGCAACTGGGCCCAAGCGGTAATGACCAAAGGCGAGTAAGTTTCCAGCAATTGGGCGGGTAAAATCGCATACGCCGCGGCAGCCAGTGCAGCCAACAGCCCCCAGAACAACGCACTGGGGCTGATCGCCAGCTGCGTGAGTTGACCCTTGGTGACCACCAAAAGCGTGCCAAACATCGCCAACGCAATGATCAGCACATCACTCCGCCGTGGCAGTTGGCGCGCTTGCAGCGCCACGTACGCCAGCACAAAGATCGGCGATAAAAACTGCAAGATCGTCGCCGTTGGGGCATTAGCGACGGCCACCGCCTTGAAATAAATGTATTGCATCGCGATCATCCCAAACAAGATGAACACAAGCAACTGGCTCGCTGCGCGGCGCTCCCGCCAGGGTGTCAACAAGGCCGCTGTTCCTTCTAACCGCCAAGCCAAGCCCATCGTGACCACACCTGCGATCAGCATTTTCGAACTGATCAACCAGGAGACTTGGACCTGGTGCGCGAACAGCAGCTCGCTAGCGGGCCCTGAGATCCCCCATAATAAGGCGGCGACGGTGCCCATCACGAGGCCAAACAGGCGTTTACTCTGCATGCTCGTCTGCCTGTCCCGGGCGCTGCCACCCCGCCAAATGATCATCGACCAACCCGGCACCTTGCAAATAACTGTAGATGATCACGGGGCCGACGAACTTAAAGCCCCGCTTTTTCATGTCTTTGGCGATTGCTTGCGACAATGGCGTTTGCGTCGGGATCGCCGCCGCCGTTTTAGGATGATTCACCACCGGCTGCCCCGATACCCAATGCCACAAGTAGGCATCGAAGCTGCCCCACTCTTGTTGGACGCGCAAAATCGCCTGGGCATTGGTCACGACCGCTTGCAATTTCATCCGGTTACGAATCAACGCCGGGTCTTGCGCTAAGGCGGCGACCGCAACTGGTGTCATCGCCGCAACTGGCGCGATCTCAAACTGGTGAAAGGCCTGCCGCAACGCTGGCCGCTTCCGCAACACCAGCAACCAACTCAACCCCGCCTGAAAGCCTTCCAGACTCAGCAACTCAAATAACGCCTGGTCATCGTGTTCTGGCACGCCCCACTCCTGGTCATGGTACGCCTGCAACAACGGGTCTTGCTTGACCCAATCCAATCCGTTTGCCATTGTGTGTCCCTCCCTAATGCTTGCTTATTGTAATACATTTCGGCAAAAAGACACAAAAAAACGACCGAGTCTCCTCGATCGCGCATGCCGCTTTAAGCCGTCTTGACGATCAAAACATCGCAAGGTGCGGTACGGTTAACATATTCAGTGACAGAGCCGACTAAGACGCGTTCCATCGCGTTTAGCCCCGTGGCCCCGATGATGATCAAATCGATCTTGTGGTCATGCGGGAAATCTGTCGCAATGACGGTTTTGGGATTGCCAAAACGCACGTGAATCGCCACGTCAGCCAGCCCAGCTTTCTTTGCCCGCTCGGCCAAGCCGTTCAAATAACTTTCAGCGTCTTGGGTCAGCTGATACACGGCGTCTCCAGAAATCATGCCACCATAACCACCAATAAACTGCTTCGTATCGAGTACATTGAGGATATCCAGATGCGCATGGTTAGCGCCAGCGACCTTGACCGCCTTTTGGAACGCAAGCTCTGCCTCGTCGGAACCATCAACTGGCACTAACAATTGGTTATATTCTTGGTCCATCTGATCACTTCCTTGTCCTAATATCTTAAGCGTAAGCCATTGGCCCCGGGAAAACAAGCGTTAGCCTGCAAAAATTAGCAACCGCTTACCTTGATTTAAACGATAGCAATTATTGCCTGCACCTTGTAAACCCAAACGCGCAACCAAAAGTGATAAAAAAATCGATAAATAATCGGTATAACGATTGCATTTTAGACGATTAAAAGTTAGATTATTAAATGTACCAGAAGAGGGTAACCCGTTACCCTATCTACTAAATTAGAATCGTGGTGAAATGATTATGACAGAAACCGTTGGGAGCGCCTTGCGTCAGATCCGCAAGAATCGCGGTGAGTCGATCGTAGAGGTCGCCAAGGCAACACATACCTCCCCTGCAAGCTTTACCAAGTGGGAGAATGATCAAACTATTCCTAGCGAACGCAGTATCCGCAAATTAGCGGAGTATTACGAAACTGACCCGCTAGAGGTCTTAGCATTAGCTTATCCGGATAAGTATGCCAAGTCCAGAAAGTCCGAACCTGATCTTGAAGGGAAGACCATCGTCCGGGTAGAAGATCTCTTGAGCGAAGGCACCGTGCTCACCTATAATGAACACGCCCTTCACCCCTCCAAAAAAGAGCTGGTCGCATCCTTTGCGGCTGGCTTGATCATCGCTGGCAACACTACCGCAAGCGAAGAAGACTAGTCGCCGTTCAATGACGCGCCAAAAGGCAGTGACCTTGTTGCCGTACAAGGCGACCAAAAACCGCCTTTTTGCCCGTCAGCTGACTAGCTGATTCGAAAACGATCCCCTTGCAACCCCGAACTTTGGGTCGCAAGGGGCTTTTTTTACGTTTGAAGCCGTGTCTCGCAGCTGGCAGCAACCGCTTCAACTAGTTGGCATTCGTGAATTCACAAACCCGCACATTGCTTGTATACTATAACCATATGCGGCGCTTCTGCCGCGCTGAAGGAGGACACCTTGACACCACGTATACTCGATATCCATCATGGCTTCAACTTTCGCGACCTCGGCGGCTATCGGACCAAGGCCGGCCAGACCTTGCGGACACA
Organism: Lactobacillus sp.; assembly: GCA_022651245.1. Lineage (GTDB taxonomy): Bacteria > Bacillota > Bacilli > Lactobacillales > Lactobacillaceae > Lacticaseibacillus. Next base: position 13,925 of record JALCQM010000032.1, on the reverse strand, counting down.
CAAACTGATCCGCTCCGGGCGTTTGAACGAATTATCGCCCCGCGACCAAGCCTACCTCGCTGACTACGGGCTAAAAGTCGACGTCGATTTTCGGTCGCCACAAGAGCGCACCAGCGCGCCCGATCAACTGCCAACCGGGGTCGCTTACCATTTCACCCCGGTCTTTCCGGTGGATGAAACGAAGGCTAGCGCTGACGCGGAACAATTACGGCGCCAAGCACTGGCCAAAGATCCTTTGGGCGGCTTCCGCAACATGGTCAATACCTATACCGACATCGTCCTACAAGCCAGCGCGCAAAAGGCCTACCGCGAATTTTTCGACTTATTATTAGCTAACGATGACGCCGATAGCGCGCTGCTGTTCCATTGTTCTGCAGGCAAAGACCGCACGGGGATGGGTGCGGTCTACTTACTGACAGCCTTAGGTGTCGATCCTGTGACGATTCGCCAAGACTACCTCGCCTCCAATAATTATCTACTTGGCGAAAGCGAGCGCATGGTCAATAACGTTCGCCAAGCCGGTGGCAGCCCAGCGCTGATCGCGTCGACCCGCTCGCTTGGCAGCGTTGCTAACGAATATCTCGATTCTGCCTTGATGACCATCGACGCGCGCTTCGGCTCACTCGATCACTACCTCACCACCACTTTAGGGGTGGATGCCCAGCAACGCCGCGATCTGCGCGCGATTTACCTCGATTAGGAGGCGCCGAGATGACGCTCAAACAACAGATCATTGACTACGCTCACAGTATCGGCATTGACAAGATCGGCTTCACCACGGCTGATGACTTCAGTTATCTGGAAGCCAGCCTCAAGGAACAAAAAGCCAACGGCCACACCACCGGGTTCGAACACCAAGTCTTAGAAGAGCGCTTATACCCCGAAAAAATTTTTGACCAGCCTAAGAGTATCATCGCCATTGCTTTGGCCTACCCGACGAAAATCGCCGAGCGGCCAGCACGAACCGGCGCCAAGCGCGGTCAGTTCGCCCGCGCCAGCTGGGGCGTTGATTATCACGATATTTTACGGGCCAAACTCAACCAACTCGTCGACTACATCAGCGCCACCGTCGCCGACTCACGGTTCAAGCCGATGGTCGACACCGGCGAGTTAATGGACGTAGTCGTCGCGCAACGCGCCGGGTTAGGCTTCATTGGCAAAAACGGCTTGTTGATCACCGAAGAATTTGGTTCTTGGGTCTACCTCGGTGAGATCATTACCAACTTAGCCTTTACCCCTGACACGCCTGGCGTCAATCAGTGTGGCGACTGCACACGCTGTATCGACTATTGCCCGCCGCAAGCACTGCTAGGCGATGGCCGGCTCAATGGGCAACGCTGCTTATCCTATCAAACCCAAACCAAGGGCTTCATGGCCCCTGAATTTCGGCCTAAAATTCGCAACGTGATTTATGGTTGCGACATTTGCCAACAAGTCTGCCCATTTAATAAAGGCAAAGATTTTCATTTTCATCCCGAGATGGAACCCGACGTGGATAGCGTCTTACCCGAACTGATCCCGCTATTAACGATCACCAACAAAGAATTCAAACAGCGCTTCGGTAAACTGGCAGGGTCTTGGCGTGGCAAAAAGCCACTGCAACGCAACGCGATCATCGCCTTAGTCAATTTACATGACCGCAGCGCCTTGCCGCACCTGCTAGAAGTGGTCGATCAAGATGTGCGCCCCGTGATCCGCGCCACTGCCGCTTGGGCGATCGGCGAGCTGAGCCCCGATTACAACCCTGAAGTCGTGGCCTTTTTAACCGCTAAACGGGATGAAGAAGACACCGCAGAAGCCCAGGCAGAATACGATCATGCGTTAGAAACCATGCGGGCCAAACGGGTTTGAGTTATACTATAAGTAGTTCACAAAGGAGTGAGTGCAATGAAACTTTATCAAGGGTTAACCCAGGTTCAAGTCAACGATACCATGATCGATGACGCTCAAGATTTCACGATCACCACCGAATTGACCAAACCGCTGCACTACAGCCCCAGCCTTTTGTATCATTACATCGACAAGGTTTTGAAGACTGGCAGTCGCCACGACCAAAACAACCTCCGCTTCGTCTCTGATCCTGCGTTTATCGGTGAGAACTACGATTTCAAGAGCAACCCGCAGACGGCCACGATTACCGATTTTGAGGATAAAATGACGTTTGCGCGCAATGTCGTCGCCGACCTCAATCGGCACGTTGCCGTCAACCTCGATACGAAGAACCATGAATTCGAACTGATTTTTGTCGACTGATCCTGCACGCGCATTCATCATTGCCGTCAGGACTCGAGGCACAGTTATCATCTTCCCCAAAAGCGTCCTCGGCCCGCGATCCTGGAATCGCGGGCCGAGGACGCTTTGCGTTTTGCTTGACAACGGTCTCGACGCGGCTAACCTGTGGCCTCGGTGTACAAGCCGGTCAGTTTTACCTTATAATACATAACGAAAGGTCGTGACACGATGGAGGACACTTACCCCAAAATGCGCCCAGATAAACCGATCCACTTACCCACTAATACAGGCAACCGCCAACCATTATGGCAAGCGTTAGCCAAACAGGCCCCTGAGCTTGCAGGTAAGCGCGTTTTAGCCCTGCATGCCGGCGACGGCTGGTTTTGTCGCTATGCGATCAATCACGGCGCTGTGGCCGTGCTAGGCGTCGATCAAGACGCCCAAGCCATTTCGGCGGCCCGAGACACCGCTAGCTCTGATCGGCTACGTTACCGGATCATGCCAGACCACGCGTTAAGCTTACTGACTGGCCCCTACGACTTGATCGTCGGCACCTTCGATTTGGCCCACGATGACCTGCATGCGATCAGCGAAAGTCTCAGCGGCCTACTGCGCCGTAACGGCCAATTTTTAGCGGCAGTCGCGACGCCGGTGACCGCGGTTGAACCAGAACAAGGCCTACAACTCAAAACCCTGTTCACCCAACGGTTAACGATTGATGCCTTGTATCAGCTCTCAGATACACGCTTGCAAGCTCGTGAACAGATTCACTTCGTCTTCAGCAGTCGCGGTGGCCACTAACGCAAGACTGGCAGAAATGGCCCGAGCGAATCAACGAGCAACCTGTCCCTGTTAACCCAAAACGCGCATCGTCGTCAGCCAGGGGAGGCGCTGATGCGCGCAATTTTATTGGAGGCTGAAAAATGGATCATTCACGCGTTGAGGCGTTTACTGACGCTGTCGTTGCCATCATCATGACGATCATGGTACTGGAGTTCAAGACGCCCGAATCCCCGAAATTGACTGCGATTTTAGCCGATGTCCCCTATCTATTTGCTTACTTGGTCAGCTTTTTGTTTATTGGGGTGGCTTGGTACAATCATCACTATATGTTCGCGCTAGCCAAGCGGATCTCCAAACGGGTCTATTGGGTCAACAACTTCTGGCTATTAACGATGTCGCTATTACCGGTGGCAACGGCTTGGGCCGGCGAATATTTAGCTGAACGCGGACCAGAATTCTTTTATCTGGTGGTCTTTTTTGCCTGGAGCGTGGCCTATTGGCTCCTGACACGCGCCTTGATTGCTGACCATCGCGGCACCACCGTGGCGGTCCAACTTGCAAAAATGCCGCCATACCGCTTCATGAATAGCTGGCAACTGCCGACATTCACCCTCGTGCTTGCAGTGGCGGTGTATTTCTACCCCCCTGCATGCCTGATCGCGACTTTGATCGAACTGATCTATATGGCGCTACACACGAACGCCGATTCAGACCGCGTCGTCGCTGAATGATGCCGACCACCGTCAAACAAGAATCCCCCCTGACACACCCCCAAAATCTTGGGTTGTGTCAGGGGGGATTCTGCGTCATGCGCCCGGTTTCTTCCGCTCACAGAAACGTGGTCGTTAACAGCCGTTCTAATTCCGCTTGAGCCGCGACCTGGGCCGTTGTCGCTAACGGTTGACTAGGTTTTGGCCAGCTGGCCAGGATCGCGGCTTGTTCCGCCAATGGGGTTTCAAGGTGAAACTGAATCCCGGTGATCCGCTGATGGTAAGCAAAACCTTGGACTTCACCTGCCGCATCTTGATACACCGTGGTACTACCCGCCAAGGCCAACAAGGCGGCCCGTTGCCACTGAAAGGCCGTCACAGTCATGCCATCTTCACAGCGTGTGATTGGCTGCGCGCCGTAAACTGGCGTCGCCAGTGGGACGACTTGACTCCCAAACGCCCGCGCGATTTGTTGGGCACCGAAACCGATACCAAAGATTGGCCGGCCGAGCTTATCCAAACTGCGAATTAAGATTCGCTCAGCCGCGACCCAAGGGGCGTGTTCGGCAACGTCTTGTGGGCCATCGAGAATAATCAAGCCATCTAGCGCATTCGCGTTCAGCGGCGTCAGGTTTTCTTTTTGGTCTGGGCGGTGCATGACGAGTTCTAGCGATTGGGCAGCCGCCCAGTCGGCGATCCCACCGACTGTCAGCCGATCAGTATGTTGTAGGACGTGCAGTTGCATGCGAAACTCCTTTCAAAGCAGCGACAAACTGGCGATACGTTTCACCCTCTGGTGAATACACTGCGAACACGACACGCGTCCACGCCCCGGCGAATTCGGGCCGCAACAAGGCCTTGCCAAAACTCGCCGCAACAGGGGCAACGGGATTACCAAACACCCCGGTGCCAAACGCCCCAAGGATCGGGGTTTGCACCGCATGTGCCTTAAAGGCCCGCAGCGTCTGCAAAATTTTCGCCTCGATATCAGCGTTAGCCGCCTCAGCGTCCAACGCTGGGAACCGCCGGCGATTCGGCGCCGCCACGGTGACGACATCCACATACCGCCCGACTAATGGCCGCGCCTGGTCATCGAAAACCTGCCGGACATGTTGCGAATAGATCATGTGCGGCGTATTCAAGCCACCGTTAGGCTCGGCGCGGTTGGGGGCATAGTAGCTCGCCTCAAACTGCCGCAGCGCCGGCACCAGATACGTCGCCTTGGCGATGCTTTCTTCTTGTGCCAAAGCGCCATATTCAACCCCACCACCAGGATTCGTCGGGCTAGCAAAATTCATCACCCCAACACCTTGCGGAAATTGACTCATGACGGCCAGCACGTCTTGGTTGATGACCGACCACGGCGCTTGGCCAGTGCCCTTAGGCGCCGTTTCCGGCAATGGTGCGGTGATCAACGTACTTTGCGGCCAGTCTTGAGCGGTTTTGAATGCCGCCATGGTCTGACGGAACATCTGAATTTGATTCATCGCGCACCTCCATAATATCGACTGCTTTCAGCATAGCACACGACCTGCGGGTTAGGCTGTTACTTTTGCGGGCTGAATGCTAAAATAGAGCTAATTATCGTTATCGTGAAATGGGGAATGATCTAATGGATAGTGGCCAAGTCGCCTCTAATCTACTGGTGATGGTCGTCACCTTCTTGTTTGCCGCGTTTTTTGTTGCCAGCGAATTTGCCCTGGTTCAAAGCCGGCCGAGTGCGCTAGAAGAGTTGCTAGACTCAGGCGAAGGCAACCGCAAAAAATTACGCCGTGCGCTCAAGATGGTCCACAACCTAAATGAATACCTCTCGACCACCCAAGTGGGGGTCTCGGTTGCCGGGATCATCCTCGGGTGGATCGGGGAAGAAACTGTTGAATTCTTACTCCTGGACTTACTCAAGCTGACCCACCTACAACTTCCTGATGGGAGTTTGCATGTTGTCGGGGCGATCTTAGGGGTCCTGTTGCTCACATACTTAGAAGTGGTGCTGACCGAGATCGTGCCGAAAAATGTCGCCATCGATCTCCCGATCAAGTCGCTGATGTTCGTTGTCACCCCACTTCATTACTTCCACATCATTTTTTACCCGTTCGTTTGGTTGCTCAACACGAGTGCCACCGGGTTGGTCAAGCTGATCGGGATGAAACCGGCGGATGAAGGCAATGAAGCCTTCACCCAAGCCGAGATCTTAAATCTCAGTAAAGCCGCCATTAACACTGGGGAAATGGACCAAAACGACGTCACCTACATGCAGCGAGCCTTCGATCTCAACGATAAAGAAGCGCGTGACATCATGGTGGACCGCACCAGTCTCGTGGTGATCGACATCACCGCCACGGTCAAAGACGTGATCCGCGAGTACCTCACCGAAGGCTATTCGCGCTTCCCAGTTGTCGCTAATGGCGATAAAGATAAAATCTTAGGCTACGTCTATATTTACGACTTAGTGCGTCAGGCCCGCATTGATGATTCCGTACAAGTTTCTAAGATCTTGCGTTCAATGGTCAACGTGCCTGAAGGGATGCCCATTCACAACATTTTGCAAGAGATGATCCGCAAACAGACGCCGATCGTGGTGGTCGTCGACGAATATGGTGGCACCAGTGGGATCGTGACTGATAAGGACATCTACGAAGAGCTGTTCGGGACCGTTAAGGATGAAATCGACGACGTGTCCGACGAATACATCGTCAAAACCGACAAGCAAAACATCTTTCATGTCAGTGGGAAAACCACGCTGTACGACTTCGAGCGCTTCTTCCATACCAAATTACGCGAGTTCCAAGAATCAGACATCGTCACGATCGCCGGCTTTATCATGGAAGACCATCCTAACTTGAAGCTCCATGACACGATCACGATCGATCGGTACACCTTCACCGTCACCGATTTTGCGCGCGGATTTGCCAACTGGTTTGACGTTACCGTTGGTCCAGAAATCGAACCAGAACACCTTGAAGACAAAGACGACGAATAAGCAAAAAAATAGGGCGACGCCACTCAGGCACGCGCTATTTTTTTGGCTCTCATAATTCTCACAGCGCTTCAGTCGCAAACAATGCTACAATTATTAACTGACTTATATTTAGAAAGGAAGCGCAACTTATTTGGATACGCCTACAGACGTCACGGGTCGCCCGTATAACCGCAACCTCATGGTGGCCACGCTACTGATCGGGACCTTCACCACCTTCTTGACCCAAACTATTCTCACCACTGCTTTTCCGACCTTAATGGCCGATTTTCATATTTCAGCAAGTTCGGTGCAATGGCTAACGACCGGCTTCATGCTCGTCATGGGGATCATGATCCCCGTTTCCGCTTGGCTACTGAACAAGTTCAACGTTAAATACCTCTACCTCACCGCGATGACGATTTTCTTTTTTGGAACCGTTTTATCCCGTTTTGCCTGGAGTTTTCCAGCTTTACTTGCCGGACGTCTGATCCAGGCGATGGGCGTCGGCATGTCGGCACCGACTTTTCAAAACGTGATGTACGCCATTTTCCCGCCTAATCGTCGCGGTAGTGCGATGGGGCTAGCCGGTATCGTGATCGGTTTAGCCCCAGCTGTCGGCCCCACCCTTTCAGGGTGGGTCTTGTTGCACCATTCCTGGCGCAGCCTCTTTACGATGTTGCTCCCCATCGTCGCGTTTGTGCTCTTGTTGGCGAGCTATTCAATGCGCAAGGTTCTTGAAACATCGGCCCCTAAAATCGATGTCTGTTCTGTTTGCGAATCCACCATCGGCTTTGGTTCACTACTCTACGGTTTTTCAGCTGTGGGCACACTGGGCTGGGGCAGTCCGGTTGTCATCGGCTTCTTAGTTGTTGGCGTTGTCGTCGTGGGGTTGTTTTCCCACCGCCAACTCCATATGCAGACCCCTCTGCTCGAATTACGGGTTTTTGCCAATAAGACGTTCACCTTATCTGTTATCTTAACTGCCGTCGCGTTCATGTCGATGGTGGGTGTCGAAATGGTATTGCCGATGTACATCCAAACGATCCGCGGGCAATCTGCCTTCCACTCTGGGCTGATCTTACTTCCCGGTGCGATCATGATGGGAATCATGAGCCCGATCACAGGGCGGATCTTCGACCGCATCGGGGCCAAGCGGCTCGCCACCACGGGCCTCTTCTTGCTGTTATGCGGCACGTTTCCTTTGATCACCTTGACCAGTGATACGCCGATCCTATTTGTCACCGTTTTGTACACGGTCCGCATGTTCGGTATTACGATGGTGACCATGCCTGTCACCACTGCCGGGATGAACGCTTTACCGAGTCATTTGATCAGCCATGGTACCGCAGTTAACAACACAGTTCGGCAAGTGGCAGCTTCGATTGGGACGGCGATTTTGGTCTCTGTTTTGGCCACCGTGACCAACGCCAACACCCCTGCGCACACGCTCAAAATCACCACGCCGATCGCCTATGCCCGGCACTTACAAGCCGCAACAGTGGCTGGTTACCGCGCTGCCTTCGTGGTGTCGTTGCTGTTATGCGTCCTCGGCTTCGCCTTAAGCTTGCGTCTGTCTAACGACCCACTGGATGGAGGTGCGCACGCATGATTTTGCTCTTATTGATTGCCGCTGCCATCGGGTTTTTCTGGACCCGCGTTTTGTGGGCGCCCAGTCGCCTGCGGACCACCTGTGTTTGGACATCTGGCGCCGTGATCATCGCTTGCGTCTTGGCGATTGCGGCTAACGATGCGTGGCATTTCGGAATGCATCCAACGACACACACGCAAACGTTCGCATTAGCTAAGCGTCCCCTCACCGCGCACCGCCTAGGCACGACTGCCCGCGAGGTGCAGTATACCTATACCCTCACCACCACGCCCACCCGCCAACGCGTCACCCGGCCCACTTTGACCACCAGCGTGCATTTACGGCGGACGGGCCAAACAGGGCGCGTCCGCATCACCGATCAGCAACTAGACTACGCCAATCGCTGGTCAGCGCTGCTATTCGCTTTTTCCAGCCAAAACGGCTACCACCTTCACCGCACCGTCACTTTGATGGTCCCTCAAGACTGGACCATACAAGATTAGCCGACCGCTCTGCCATCAAGGGACCACAAAATTGTTGGCTGCTATGCCGTACGAAACGTGAAATGGCGCCCTCCGCAAAATGCAGAAGGCGCCATTTGGCTATACCGGTAGGGCTCATTTTCTTGCGGTTCCTGTCGTGCTAAATCGTCTTCTCCCAAGTGAACCGCTTGTTGGCTAAGCGAATGACGGCGTCACACCGCTCAGCAACAGCCGGTTCGTGCGTCACCAAGATCACACATTTGTTTTGTTCATGTGCGATTTGTTGGAATAAAGCGATCACCGCATCCGTGTTGTCTTCATCCAGGTTTCCTGTCGGCTCATCCGCCACCACTAGCGGGGCATCGCAAACCATCGTGCGCGCAATTGCCACACGTTGCTGCTGGCCGCCAGAAAGTTTCTGAACATTCTTGGTCATTTGCGCATCGCTCAGACCCAGCTTGCGTAACATCTCTTTTGCGTAGTCTTTGTCACCTTTGTGCGCGGCGTTGGTGATCGCCATCGCCGACAGCAGATTTTCCAAGGCAGACATATAGGTGAACAAGTTATACGCCTGAAAAACGATTGCGACGTCTTGACGGCGGTAAGCCGCCAACCCAATCTTGGCAATATCGTGATCCGCAAATAAGATGCGGCCAGCGCGCGGTTTATCCAAACCAGCCAACAGCGAAACCATCGTGGTTTTCCCAGAACCGGATTGCCCAACGATCGCGTAACTATACCCCGCCTCGAAGGTTAAATCAACATCCTTGAATAACGCTTGATCTGCACTCGTATACCAATAGGTCAATTTATCTGTCGTTAACATGCTATCCCCCCTTATCCGATCAAGACTTTCTTCGGCTGCAAGCGCAAGATCCCACCTGCCCCGACCAAAATCGCGATGAAAATGATCAACAAGCCCACTGCTAACAGAACTAATAAGACTTGTGGGGTGACTTGCGTCTGGAGTTGCGTCTGTTTTTGACTTGGATTGGTCATACTTGCCGTGCGCCGTTGGGTATTGCCGCCCAGCATTTGACCACTTGGGGCCCCACCTTGGCTACCGCTCGGAGCGCCACCGCCAGTTTGCTGGCTAGAAGTGGTCGTGGTGGTTTGCGCGCTAACGATTTGTGTCGCCAATTTATCGCCCACAACCTTGCCCCCAGCAGCCGCGACGCCGATCCCGATGATCAACACAACAAACAGCTCAACGAAGAATTGGGCCACGATCTTTGCCCGACTTTCGCCCAAAGACAACAAGACGCCAATTTCATACCGCCGTTCGCGGATCATTAAGATAACGATCAACGCTAAAATAATGGTCCCGGCAATCACCACTAGCCAAACGATCTTATTGGCAAACCCTGTGACCGACTTCATCGACGTTTTCACCATTTGGTAACTGGCATCATCAGCATTGAGGCTATACTTTGAGGTGTTAATAAGGGTCTTGGCGGCCTTTTTGACGCTTGCGACTTTCGCTGGCGTCGAGACATTGAAGGTCACCGAATCAGCAGTGCCGGCGTACTTGCTTCCTTTCAAGGTATTCGCCAGCGTCGTCCCTGTGAAGACGGTGTTGGCAGGATCAGATTGTCCCGGGCCCGCACTAGCCGTCGCACTCGACTTTGCCTTGTAAATACCGACGACTTTTAGCGTGTAAGTCGCCTTAGTCCCAGTCGTTGCCTTAAGCTTGATCGTATCGCCTACTGTCAAGTGATTGGACTTGGCCAAGTTGGTTTCGATCACCACGTTTTGGCTATCGGCGTCTGCTGCCTTCAAGCCGCGACCAGAGGTGATCTTGTAAGTTCCGTTAGCAAAATTCGCGTTACTAGCGGTGCTCGTGATCCCGCTAACCGTGATATCACCACTAGAACTCGTGGTCCCACCTGGCAGCTTGCCGCCGAACCCTTGGCTGGCACTAGCCGTTTCGATGGCGTCAAAACCCTTGGCATTGGCACTCGTCGAAACCGTCGCAGAGTAACTGGCGACGCCGTTCAATGCGGCAATCTTCTTAGCGGTACTCAACTTCACCGGACTCGTCGTCAGTTTCGGCATCGTTGGCTTGCCGCTTGTCGTCGATTGGCGCATTTGCTTAAATGCGGCATCCCGATTGGCACTCAGCGTTAAGGTCGCCCCAACGCTATCTTTGGCTTGCTGCGTGGCAGTTGCCGCCGCATTGCGAATCAAGAGGCCGGCGAGCACGAATAACATAATGGCGCTGGTCACAAGGATCAATAAAGCGCTGCGGCCTTTCTTAAAGCGTAGGTTCAGCCACGCTCGTTTGGCAAAATTCATATGAATCGCTCCTATCTTTTACAACATAGGCTCAATATACCGGGCAAGCTGGGCCAATCCAGGCGCAAACTAGGGAGAAATTCAGGGGCAAAATGTGAAGATTTATCCCACCGCCGACAATGCAAAGACCCTCGCACCGCGATTCAAGGAACGAATCGTGGTGCGAGGGTCTTTGCGTTACGAGCTTATTGTCTCAGCTTCAATGGCTTGAGAATTAGATCACATTACGCTTGAAGGGGTCATCAGAGATCCCTTGGCTGAGGATCAACTTGCACCATTCCTTAGCGGAAAACAGGCTGTGATCCTTGTAATTCCCGCAAGATTCAATGGTCGTGCCAGGAACGTCATCCCAAGTGATCTCATTGGCGATTGCAGCCAAGCTACCTTTCAATGCCTTAGCGACTTCTGTCGTGGAGTGTTCGCCCCAAGTAATCAGGTGGAATCCTGTCCGGCAGCCGAATGGTGAGCAATCGATCACACCGTCCATGCGGTCACGTAAGAGGCTAGCCAATAAATGCTCGATGGTGTGCAAGCCCGCTGTCGGGATCGCGTTTGCATTCGGTTGGACTAACCGCAGATCGAAGTTGGAGATCTTGTCGCCTTTAGCGCCTTCTTCAACCGCGATCAGCCGCACATATGGCGCCAATACCTTCGTGTGATCCAATTCAAAACTTTCAACTTTTGCCATGAATGATTCCTCCTAAAATTAGCCGTTAATTCTCAAGGTAACTGATCGGCTTTTGAACGTCGACCTTGGTGCCACCGAACTTCTTCTTCAGCCACTTCTGGATCCCCGGCTTATGGTACACCGTGATCAACTTGCGATACTGCTTATTGCCCTTGTTCTTAGCCGCGGTGGCCAAAATGTTAACGTTCTTGCGGGTACTTTGGTCAACACGTTCATGATACAGCGAATCCGTCAGCACATTCAAGTGGGCCTGATACGCCACGGTGTTAGCCAGTAAGCCATAATCGGCATCTTTCAGCATCCGCGGAATGGTATTATCTTGTACCGCTTTGAACTTGAGGTGATGCGGATTGGTTTTGATGTCGCTGATCTTCCCGAAACTATCAAAATCCTTTGGTAATGTGATCAACCCGGCCTTCGCCAAAAGTTGTAGGCCCCGCGCTTGGTTAGCCGCGTCGTTGGCAACAATGACCGTTGCGCCATCTGGGATCGCTTTAAGTGACTGGTGCTTTTCAGAATAGATCCCCATTGGTTCTAAATACGTCGTCCCGATCGCAACTTCCTGACCATTTTTACTCTGCTTGTTGAATGCTTCAAAATACGCATATGACTGAAAGGCATTGACATCCACATCACCATCTAAGGTGGATTGGTTCAACTGGACGCCATCATCAAAAGAGACGACTTTCAACTTAAGGCCCGCAGCCTTAGCTTCCTTTGATTTCGCAATATGCTGCCAGATCTCGACATCTGACGCCATCGACCCAACTCGGATCGTTTTGTTGGCTGATTCGCTACTTTTACTGCCACACCCTGCTAAGCTCAACACAACGGCAAAAGCCGCAATCAGCCCTAATCCCCACTTTTTCATTTGGACTAGTCCTTCCAGGTCGCCTTAGCGACCTTTTGAACGAGTGCCAATTTAGCCCATTGGTCGCTATCGGTGATCTTGTTGCCTTGTTCTGTCGAGGCAAAACCACATTGCGTTGAAATCGCCAGGTTTTCTAATGGCACATATTGCGTTGCCGCTTGAATACGGGCCTCTACAGCGGCCTCATCTTCTAGTTCCGCAAACTTCGACGTGATCAAGCCTAGCACAATGCGCTTATTCTTATCCCCATTCCACAAAGTCGCCAATGGCGCAAACCCACCCGAGCGTTCATTATCATATTCGAGGAATAACCCGTCGAATGGCAGATCCTTGATATAATCCGCAACGTATTCGTACCCGCCTTCGAATAAGAAGGTCGACTGGAAGTTCCCCCGGCAAATGTGTGAAGCGATGGTCAGTCCAGCGGGTTTGTGCGCCAGGACGTTTTTGATGATATCATGTGCGGTTTGGGCAAGTTCAACGAATGGCTTTTGCGCTTCAGCATCCCCTTCGCGACGCTTCAGGTTGTCAATCAAAAAGGCCCAGTTGGTGTCATCAATCTGCAAGTAGCGCAACCCGAGATCGTAGAAATGGTGAATCGTATCAATATACGCTTGGGCAACGGCTTGGGTGTAGTCGGCATAGTTGGCGTAGAATTGATGCCAGTTATCAGAACGGTGATCCCGCAGTAACAATGCCGGGCTTGGAATCGTGAATTTGGCTTCATGCCCTGCTGGTGTCACACTTTGCAAGAATTCGAACGCGTCATAAAACGGGTGGGTCGGGTTGGCCGCGATTTTTCCAGTCAAGGTCACGTTATCCGCCGTATTGATGTTGCCCTTGAAGTTGCGTTCGTACTGGACGTTATTCAACTTGTCAACGCCTAACAGTCCCCACAAGAAGTCAAGATGCCAGTATTGACGAGAAAATTCACCATCCGTCACCGCGGTGAAGCCGGCGTCGGCTTGCTTTTGCACGAGCGCTTTGATGGCATCATGTTGGATCTGCACTTCGCGAGCGTTAGATAGCTTACCTGCCAAGAAAGCCTGATGTGCCTGCTTCAATTCAGCTGGGCGTAAGAAGGAACCGACAAGGTCTGCACGATATGGTTTGGTCATAATGATGATCTCCTTTTATAATTATCTTTATCATTAAGATACGCTTAGCAGAAACAAAAAAACGCCCCTACACCAGCTACTGCTGACGTAGGGGCGAATGATCGCGTTACCACCCTAGTTTGTGATCTCAGATCACCTCAAGGTACCGATTGATACCCGGCGATGTAACGGTCGCGACCGGCCAGCCCGCGTGAACGAA
>JALCQM010000031.1 GCA_022651245.1 Lactobacillus sp. | reverse complement strand
GCGGCAGCTAAAGGCGGTGCAAAAACCGGCACGTTCGGCACCTGCTTCAGGAAGTACGGAATACCACCAATATGGTCTTCATGCCCGTGGGTGATGACCAAGGCCTTGATCTTGTCTTGATTCTGAACAAGGTAGGAATAATCGGAAATCACATAGTCGATCCCAAGCAAGTCATCTTCTGGGAATTTGATCCCAGCGTCAATGACGATGATTTCATCTTGGAATTGGACCCCATACATGTTTTTCCCGATTTCGCCTAAACCGCCGATCGCAAAAACGGCGGTTTCGTTATTTTTAACGTTGAGTTTCATTTAAGTTAAAACTCCGTTAGCTTGAATTCAGAAGATTGCTTCTCGTAATCCAAGAAGTTACCGCTTAATTCTTGCACGAACTCGATGTTGTATGGGGTGTTAGCTTCCACCAAGGCACGTGCTTCAACTGCGGATGGCGCTTCGAGATAAAGCGTCTGGGTGGTTTCCCGGCGAGGGTTGACCACCTTATCTTTTTGATACAAAACTTTGTAGATCATAATGAACTCCTTTCGAATACGCAAAAATCGCCCCTAGTTGAGGGGTGAACATGCATTTGCCGGTCATTTGTTGAGAATTTCAACAGTTATTAATAGTTTAGCATAAACCCAGCCTGTGCGCTATACGACGCGGACAGGCCGAATAAGGTATAATGACAGTAGTGTATTTTAGACAAGGAGGTCACGTTATGTGGTGGTGGCTAGTGAGCGGCATGATTGTCGTTGTCGGGCTCATTGTGCTGGTTTGGTGGCGGTTATCACGTCGCAAGCGAGCAATGAAGGTATTGATGCGTCGGAATCAGCACCTGTGTGATCAAGAGGTCGCCCAAGTACTACATGACTTGAATTGGGCCTATCCGGATCCGCTGCGGTCGCAACCGGTCGCCGATATTTGGGGACACGGGATCATGGCCTTTGCGTATGCATTGCCAACGCCGAAGCAGGGGATGACGAAAACGGATTTTGCTGCGGCTTTGAAAGCGAAGCCGCCTGTCCAATCAGGTCAGCCAACCCCGCAGTTGGTGATCACGGATTGGTGGACGCGAGAGGCGACGACACACATTGATATCGCCTATGTGACCAATGCGGCGACACGTGAATACGTTCAGGACATTCGCCGGGTATGAAGCCCGGCTTTTTTCGTGTCTGGAACGCAGGAATTAGACTTGTTTCCGTTGGTAGTAGCGCGTAATATTAACTAACGATTAAATTATAATAGAGGGGTTAATATCACGTGAAATTTCTACGCAATTATCGAGACACCTTCCTGTTGCTTGGTGGTGTCGTGATCGGTGGGCTCGTCGGCGCCGTTGTGGGTGAAAAAGCCACGGTACTGCAGCCGTTTGGCGAACTTTTCTTGAACTTGATGTACATGCTCCTGATCCCGTTGATTTTTTTCTCCATCGCGAGCGCGATTGGACAAATGGGCAACAAAGCGCGGCTAGGTCGTATCTTGGCCAGCACCGTCGGGGTCTTTTTATTCACGGCGTTGGTCGCAACAATCATTGGCTATCTTGGTGTGCGCTTGTTTCCGTTGATCCAAAGTGGTGACTTGCCGAAATTAAAGGCCATGATGGGCAGCGTGAAGGGCCAAAATAGCCAGGTGCCTGCGCTCCAACAGCTCGTCGAATTGTTTACCGTGGATGATTTCAGTAAGTTGTTGTCGAAGTCACACATGTTAGCGACCATCGTGTTTTCACTGGTGATCGGGATTGCCACCAGTGCCAGTGGCGAACATGGTGAGCCGTTCCGGCGGTTTTTAGGCGCTGGTAACGCCGTGATCTTGAAGGCGGTCCACTATGTGATGTACTACGCCCCGTTTGGATTAGCTTGTTATTTTGCTGGGGTGGTGGGCACGTTAGGGAGCCAAATCGTGGGCGGTTACCTGCGCAGCTTCTTATTGTATTTAGGCTTAACGGTCATCTATTTCTTTGGCGTCATGACGCTGTACGCCTGGTTGGCGAATGGGCGTCCTGGCGTGCGGGCTTATTGGCGCCATGTCAGCATCCCCGCGATCACGGCGATCGCGACCAGTTCCAGCGCGGCTTGCATCCCGGTGAATTTGCAGGCGGCTAGAGGGATCGGAGTGGCCCCAGACATTGTCGACACGGTGATCCCGTTGGGCGCGAACATCCATAAAGACGGCTCTGCGATCGGTGGGGTGTTTAAGGTCTCGTTTCTCTTCTTGCTGTTCGGCCATGATATCACGAGTTGGTCGAGCATCGGCGCGATCATTGCCGGGGGCTTCTTCGTTGGCGCCGTTATGGGCGCGGTGCCTGTCGGCGGGATGATCGCTGAGACGCTGATTGTGACCATGTTTGGTTACCCAACCGACGCGATCCCGTTGTTGATCGTGATCTCAACGATCATTGATGTGCCCGCGACACTGCTGAATTCGACGGGGAACATTGCCAGCTCCATGTTGGTTGCCCGGTTAGTCGAAGGTAAAAAACGGCGTCAACGCGTCAAGCCATAGCCAAGCGCCAAAAAAGGCCGCGACGAAACATCCAGGGCGGATGCTGAGTCGCGGCCTTTTGCGTGTGGTCAGCCACGGGGTCTTAGTCGATCAAGACGGCGTTGGCATCGATTTGGAACGGTTCTTTCTCATTGATGTGATCATAAAACAAGATGCCATTGAGATGGTCGATTTCGTGTTGGCAAACGATCGCCGGGTAGTTTTTCAACCGGATCTTCTTGGTTTCGCCTTCTAAGGTTTGGTAGCGGATCGTGATGCGGTCATGGCGAACCACATAGCCAGGCACGTCCTTGTCGACGCTCAAGCAACCTTCGCCTTCGGATAGCGCTGCGTCTTGAACGCTGTGGCTAATGATCACGGGATTGATCAAAACGGCTTTAAACAAGATCTCGTTGTCCGCACCGGGAACCAAGACCGCGGCCATCGCTTCGCCAACGCCCACTTGAGGGGCAGCTAAACCAACACCGGGACGAAGGTGATACTGCTTGTTTTCTTCTTCGTCTTGGCTGATCACGAGATATTCCATCATATCGTGGGCTAATTGCTTATCGGCTGCCGACAGTGGGAACTCGACTTTAGCGGCAGTTTGACGTAAAACGGGCGCGCCGTCGCGGGTAATGTCTTTCATTAAATACACGGCTTTTCCTCCATACATTCATGCTGTATTCTACTTTACCACAAGCCAGCAACTGCGACTAGACTGGAAAGTAAGGCGAAAACTTGACAGGTAAGTCCCAAGCTGGTAAAGTATAGGTGCATTAAAAATACGGTGCTTTCCGTTAGGTGAGGCTCCTATACGAACAATGCTGCTGCTCAGAAACATCCAGAGATGCCAATGAGTCAACTGCGCTTGTCTACAAAGGCTTGCGCTAACGTAGCTGAAGCTTGCTTCTAGGCGTATAGTGCTAAAACTAAACGATTGGGATGCAAGGATCGCGCATACCCTTTCGGTGTGCGCTTTTTTCTATCAAAGCGCATGACGGCGAGTGAATGAAAGGTGGTGAGCACATGAAACAAACAGCGATTGATGGCGGTAGTCCCGACAATGCAGATCCCGGAAGGTTTGTCATTGTGCCACCATTTGATTTAATCAGTCAATAGGCGCATCGCAAGCCTCTCTGGGAAGAGAGGAGTTGTTGATGTTGATGCAAGTAAACAGCGGGTTGACCCGCTATGAAGTTCAAAAAGCAAAGTTGACGGTACAACCAGACCTGCATGTCCACAACGCGCACATGACGATTGTGCCAGCACTCCTGCTCCTGCTTGGTGGTGCCAGCATCCTTGAAGTGACAATCGGCAGTGATTTAGCGATTGTGATGCTCATCCTCCTTAGCTTGCTTGGGATCGGGGCTAGTGTGCTTGTCCGGCGGGTGTTACAAGAATTTGCGAACGCCCATAAAGAAGTCTTAGTGATTCGTGAAGGTTTGATTCGGCCACGGCCAGTCGGGGCACTGGTTCCTGGGGATACAATTTTATTGCCAGCAGGTAGCGTTGTTCCTGTCGACGTGGCCTTGTCGGCTCAACAGGCGACGATCACCGGCCCCCTTGCATGGGTGCTGGCTGCGTTGCGGGTAGCGACACCACATGACCAGGTGATCGCAGGCAGCCGGATCACCACTGAAGTGCAGGCTCAAGTCTTGGCCGTCGGGGCACAACGGTTTGCCGTGGCCCGGCTAATGCCATTTTTGACTGCGAAGTCTGGCGTCGAGGTGCGCACTGTGCTTAGCGGCTTAGTGGCGCTGTGCAAGTTGCAATTTCGCGCTAGCTGGACACAGCTGGGAATGCGGCTGGCACATCTCGGCCAACTAGCGGTTAGTACCACGCAGCAGTTTCAAGTTAGAATCGATCGGTTTAATGACCACACAACCCTGGTTGGGCAACTCCGGCAACGCGCGAAAGAAGTCGCGTTCCGATACAACCAGGACCCAGTCTCGTCACGCTGGATATGAACAAAATGACCAGAAGACTCGCTCACAGCGGGTCTTTTTTTGTGGGTTGTGGTGATCTTGCAGTTTTCAGGCATGTCTGCCCACCTTTGGCGACGTGACGAATGGGTGGTCGGTGTAACATTTTTCGACCAAAAAAGTTGCGTCAAGTGGGGGCTTTTCGCTACGCTTGACGTGAGGGGAACGAAACATGGGTGTCGCGATAAGGCGAGCTGTTATAGTCACAGGTGTCTGGCTGTGAAACGTGCCACATGATGAGTAGGAGTCGCAGCACCACGGCTGTTGAATTATCATGAGATAATTTGTGAAAAGTAACAGACTTTGTGAAATTGAAAGCGTTATGACTGTTTGATATTTACAATGAGTCTGTACAGTTAAATCGGTGAAATCTGTTTTCAGCTGTCAAACCGCGAATTTTTGGAGAGAAACCGGTATCCTAAAACGCTTGCACGTCGTTTCGCCATGTGTTAAAGTTTAAACGTAGAAAAGATTAGTAATACAGTTTTTGCTATAGAATGCTACAGATAACAATGAAAAGGGGTTCTGATTATGGCAAAGCATCCTGCAGTTGACTTTGATCAATTGTTGAAAAACCAAGCCGCTGATTTCTCAACCGTTCAGATTCTGGATGAAGCTGGCAAGGTCGTTAATCCAGATATTTTACCTGACTTATCCGACGCTGAACTCGTCGACTTAATGTCGCAAATGGTTTGGTCTCGCGTTTTGGACCAGCGCGCAACGGCCTTAAACCGCCAAGGGCGTTTGGGGTTTTGGGCACCTACTTCAGGAGAAGAAGCGTCGCAACTGGCGTCGAACTTCGCAATGAAAAAGAGTGACTGGATCCTCCCGGGTTACCGTGACATTCCAGAACTGATCCAGCATGGTTTATCTGTGGCCAAGGCGTTCTTGTGGTCTCGTGGGCATGTGGTCGGTAACGAATATCCAGAAGATTTTCATGCGCTACCACCACAAATCATCATTGGCGCCCAATACGTGCAAACGGCAGGTGTAGCGTTAGGCTTGAAGAAGAATGGCGCCGATGAAGTCGCCTACACCTATACTGGTGATGGTGGGACGTCTCAAGGGGACTTTTATGAAGGCGTTAACTTTGCGGGGGCCTTCAAAGCGCCTGCGATCTTCGTTGTGCAAAATAATGGCTACGCGATCTCTGTGCCTCGCGCCAAGCAAACCGCCGCTGAAACCTTAGCCCAAAAGGCGGTTGCCATGGGGATCCCTGGTATCCAAGTTGACGGCATGGACGCTTTGGCCGTGTATGAAGTGATGAAAGAAGCCCGTGAATTTGTTGCCGCGGGGAATGGTCCGGTGCTGATCGAGACATTGACCTATCGTTATGGTCCGCATACCTTATCCGGGGATGATCCGACCCGTTACCGCTCTAAAGAAACGGATGATCTGTGGCAACAACGCGATCCGTTGATCCGGATGCGCAACTACCTGACGGATAAGGGGTTATGGAATCAAGAACAAGAAGATGCTTTGATCGAAAAGACCAAAGGCGAGATCAAAGCGGCCATTAGTGAAGCCGATCAGGCGCCGAAGCAAACGGTTTCTCGCTTCTTGGGTGACACTTACGAGCAAGCACCGCAAAATGTGACCGAACAACTCGCACAATACCAAGCAAAGGAGTCGAACTAACATGGCACAAAAAACGATGATTCAAGCGATCACGAATGCGCTTGATTTAGAATTAGCCGCCGATCCGAAGACGTTGGTATTTGGCGAAGATGTTGGTAAAAATGGTGGGGTGTTCCGGGCCACAGACGGCCTGCAGGCAAAGCATGGCGAAGACCGTGTTTTTGATACCCCGTTAGCTGAATCTGGCATTGGTGGGTTGTCGATCGGGTTGGCTTTGACCGGATGGCGGCCGATTCCTGAAATTCAATTTTACGGGTTCGTCTTTGAAGTGATGGATTCGATTGGTGGGCAGATGTCGCGGATGCGTTACAAGATGGGAAACACCCGCAGCATGCCGATCACGATTCGGGCGCCTTTTGGTGGCGGGGTGCATACACCAGAAATGCACTCGGATAACTTCGAAGGACTCGTTGCCCAATTTCCTGGGATGCGCGTCGTGGTTCCCAGCAACCCTTATGATGCCAAAGGCCTATTGATTGCTGCGATTCGCAGCAATGACCCCGTTTTATACCTTGAACACATGAAGTTGTACCGTTCCTTCCGCGAAGAGGTGCCAGACGATGCCTATACCGTGCCTTTGGACAAGGCAGCGATCACTAAAGAAGGCAGCGATGTGTCGATCATTACCTATGGTGCGATGGTCCGCGAAGCGAAGAAGGCGGCAGACGTCTTAGCTAAAGACAATATCAATGTCGAAATTGTCGACTTACGGACGGTGGCGCCATTAGACGTGGAGACGATCATTGCCTCTGTCAAGAAGACACACCGGGTGGTTGTCGTGCAAGAAGCACAGCGGATGGCTGGGGTTGCCGCCAGCGTGATCGCCGAGATCTCTGAACGGGCGATTTTATCGCTGGAAGCGCCGATCGGCCGCGTTGCCGCACCAGATACACCCTTCCCATTTGGACAAGCCGAAAGTGTTTGGTTACCTAACGCCAAAGACGTCGAAGAAAAAGTCCGGGAGACGGTCAACTTCTAAATGTTGACCGGCGAGTGTGGACGATACGAATCTACTATATAAAAAGGGGTGCCAAAATGGCTTATGAATTCAAACTTCCTGATATTGGGGAAGGTATTGCAGAAGGGGAAATCGTTAAATGGCATGTTGCCGTTGGCGACGAGATCAAAGAAGACGATACGCTTTTAGAAGTTCAAAACGATAAATCGGTTGAAGAAATCCCGTCACCAGTGACAGGGAAGATCTTGAGCATCATGGTACAAGAAGGTGAAGTGGCCACCGTCGGTCAGGCCTTGGTCCAAATCGATGATGGCTCTGGTGCCGCAACGCCTGCCGCTACCGCGCCTGCCGCCGCGACACCAGCTGCACCAGCTGCACCGGCTGGTGGGGTTTATCAATTCAAGATGCCTGAATTAGGCGAAGGCCTAGCTGAAGGGGAAATCGTTAAGTGGCACGTGGCAGCTGGTGATGAGGTTAAAGAAGACGACACCTTAGTCGAAGTTCAAAGTGACAAATCGGTGGAAGAGATCCCGTCTCCAGTCACAGGGAAAGTTTTGAAGGTCCTGATTCCTGAAGGCGAAACGGCCACAGTCGGGGACGTCATGGTCGAAATGGATGCCCCTGGACATAACGACGCGCCTGCTACAGCGACGGCACCAGCCGCACCAGCTGAAGCGCCAGCGGCGGCGACCCCTGCAACGGGTGTGCCTGCCGTGGCTGATCCTAACCGCGAAATCCTCGCCATGCCGTCGGTTCGGCAGTATGCACGTGATAATGGAATCGATATTTCGCAAGTACCAGGTTCAGGTAAGCGCGGCCGGATCACGAAAGAAGATGTTGATGCCTTCAAAGCCGGCGGGGCAAGCACTGGGCCTGTTGCGCCAGCGCCGACAGCCGCTGCACCGGCAACGCCAACCCCAGCGCCAGCCGCCAAGCCAGCTGCGCCTGCGGTTAAGCCGTATGTGCCTGATGCCAGTGTCGCTGATCTTGAGACGCGCGAGAAGATGACGCCGACACGTAAAGCGATCGCCAAGGCGATGCTGGCTTCTAAAGCCAATAGTCCGCATGTGACGAGCTTTGATGAAGTTGAAGTGTCGAAGTTGATGGCACACCGTAAGACTTACAAGGCGTATGCTGCGGATAAAGGAATCAAGCTGACCTTCTTGCCATATATCGTGAAGGCCTTGGTCACAGTACTGCGGGACTTCCCAGCACTCAATGCCTCGATCGATAATAGTACCGATGAGATCGTCTATAAACATTACTTCAACGTTGGGATCGCGACGGATACGGATCATGGGCTGTACGTCCCAGTGATCAAGAATGCTGATAGCAAATCCGTGTTTGCGATTGCCAAAGAAATTACGGATAACGCGCAAAAGGCGTACGATGGCAAGCTATCTGCCAAAGAGATGTCGGGTGGCTCGATGACCATCTCGAACGTGGGATCGATCGGTGGTGGCTGGTTCACGCCTGTGATCAACCAGCCTGAAGTGGCCATTCTCGGGGTTGGTAAGATCGCGAAGGAACCTTATGTCAACGAAGACGGTGAAATCGTTGTTGGCAGCATGTTGAAGCTGTCGATGAGTTACGATCACCGCCTGATTGATGGGGCGATGGCCCAACGCGCCTTGAACGAATTGAAGACATTGCTTGCAGACCCAGATCTGCTGTTGATGGAGGGATAAGCATGGTTGTTGGTGATTTTGCAATTGATTTGGACACCGTTGTGATCGGTGCCGGCCCTGGCGGCTATGTTGCGGCGATTCGCGCCGCGCAAATGGGCCAAAAGGTCACAGTGATCGAAAATACGTTCATCGGCGGTGTTTGTTTGAACGTCGGCTGTATTCCTTCCAAAGCGCTGATCAATGCCGGGCATGCCTTTCAAGAGGCACAAGGCGGTTCTGTTTTTGGTGTTGAAAGTCAAGGGGCGACCCTGAATTGGGAAAAGACGCAAGACTGGAAGCAACACAAAGTGGTTGAACGTCTGACCGGTGGGGTCGGGATGCTGTTCAAAAAGCACAAGATCGATGTGGTGTGGGGAACGGCCTTTTTGAAAGATGACCACTCTTTGCGGGTCATGCAAAAGGACTCTGCGCAAACTTACACGTTCAAGAATTTGATCTTAGCGACTGGGAGCCACCCAATCGAGATCAAAGGCTTCAAGTTCGGTAAGCGGGTCGTGGACTCGACCGGGGGCTTATCCCTACCAGAAGTGCCAAAAGAATTCGTCGTCATCGGCGGCGGTTACGTCGGCTCTGAGTTGGCAAGCGCCTATGCCAACTTGGGGGCACACGTGACGATCCTTGAAGGAACCGATTCAATCTTACCGAATTTCGAAAAAGACATGGTCAAACTTGTGACCACGTCCTTCAAGAAGCGCGGGGTGGATGTGATCACCGGTGCAATGGCCAAAGAAGCCGTTGAATCTGCCGATGGGGTCAAGGTCACCTACGCGGTTGATGGGGCAGACAAGACCATTACTGCCGATTACGTGATGGTGACAGTCGGTCGCCGGCCTAATACTGCCGATATGGGGTTAGATATCGTCGGGATCGAAACCACGGATCGCGGGTTGATCAAGGTCGATCAACAAGGTCGCACCAACGTTGCTAATATTTATGCAATCGGCGATATTGTGCCTGGTGCCGCGTTGGCGCACAAGGCGAGTTATGAAGGCAAGGTGGCTGCCGAGGCCATTGCCGGTAAAGCAGCCGCGGTGGACTATAAGGCCATGCCTGCAGTTTGCTTTACGGACCCTGAACTAGCGACCGTGGGGTTGTCTCAAAAGGAAGCAAAAGCTCAAGGTATCGACGCTAAGGCCGCGAAGTTCCCGTTTGCCGCAAACGGTCGTGCGATTTCCTTGGATCAAACAGATGGGTTTGTCCGCTTAGTCACCAATCCGGCTGGGACCGTGATCGGCGCACAGGTTGCTGGACCAGGCGCCTCTGATTTAATTTCAGAATTGAGTGTGGCGGTTGAATCTGGCTTGAATGTCGAAGACCTGGCATTGACGATCCATCCTCATCCAACTTTAGGCGAAGCGATTATGGATGGCGCTGAACTTGCCTTAGGGATGCCCGTCAACATCTAACTTCGGTGTAAATGCAGCTACCCGTATGTGGGGAGCTGCATTTTTTAGTGTGCTTGGCACTGAGTATGCGGTGAGCGAGTGCTTGTGCGCCGATCTGAGCGGCACAGTTTTTGTTTGCTTAAAAGTTTGCTAAAATTGGGGGAGAGACTTGGGAGGTAAGGCATGCAAAAAATCGTGGTATGCGGGCAAAGTCGGCTGACGATTGCGATTACCGCGCACTTGTTGCGGAGTCAGCAACAACTTGAAGTTGCGTTGGCCGCACTAGATCCAGACGCTTTGGCCGTAGACAGCCTAGCTGTTTTGGGGACGTTAGGCACGAACCAGTTCGTGAAGGCAACGACGAAGACTTTAGGGGAGGCCGACGTCTTGGTCATCGCGGATTACGGGGAATACGGCGTTAATGATTGGCGGGCACAGATGTTGGCGCAGATGCGCAAGGTGATCGCTAGTGCCATGGCAGCTGGCTTTGCTGGCATGATCTTGGTTGCAAGTCATGATGATTGGTTGATGACCTATTTCGCCCAGCGCTTTTCTGGCTTAGCCAAACAAGCCGTGCTGGGACTGGGAACGATGGGCATGACAGCGTGTTTTGAACAGCAAGTGGCGGCGGCTTTGGCGGTGCCAAAGGCGGCAGTGACGGCCTATGTCGTGGGCAGTATGACGGCACCGGTGTTGGTTTGGAGTCGCGCTTATGTTGCAGCGACGCCATTGTTGAGCTTGTTACAACCAGAAGCAGGGCAAGCACATCCGCTGTTAGCAGCAGTGCCGGCAGCTTGTGCCGCGTTTGCCGTTGCTGACGCCGCAATGTTGTGGCCGCCGTTAGTGGCGCGCGTACTCGCTGCGTTCACGGGTGAGTGGCTATTGGCCCCGTTGACGGTGATCACGGCGCAAGGGACCTTTGCTACGCCCGTTCGCGTCACAGCCAAAGGGGCGGCGCCGTTGGCAACACTGACCGGGTCTGAAGCAGAAGAGGCCGCACTTGAAACGACGATTGCGGCACAGCAAGCTGAAATTGAAGCCATCGAGAAAGGAGCGGCGGTATGAAACCTAACTATCAATACCCGCTAGATATGGATTGGACGACTGCTGAGATGATCAAAGTGACGACGTTTTATCAACTCGTTGAAGACGCCTACGAACACGGCGTTGATCGTGATAATCTCTTGGCGGCTTACCGGGGATTTAAGACAGTGGTTCCGGATAAGGCCACAGAAAAGACGTTGGGTCGCGAGTTTGAAAGTGTGAGTGGCTATTCACTGTACGCTGTGGTCAAAGAAGCACGTGCTGGTAGCCACCAGAAAATCAAGGTGCAGTTATCATGACGGCGCTGGTGGCAACCCTAGATGCGCAAGTTCGTGAGTGGTTGGCGGAGAGTCGTCGGCGTATCTATCAGGCGTTGCAGACGCCGCTGACGGTGGCGACGAAGTCCGGCCGGACAGACCTGGTCACGAATGTCGACCGCGCGAACCAGCAATTTTTGATTGCGCAGATCCACGCGGCTTACCCGCAAGCCCATATCGAAGGTGAAGAAGGTGGCCAGGCTAAAGTCGATCGCCTGGCGGGCATGGTGTTTTTTGTCGATCCGATCGATGGCACGATGAATTTTGTTAAGCAGCGGGCGAACTTTGCCGTCATGATCGGGGTCTTTTTAGATGGCGCCCCGCTGTACGGCGCGATTCTTGATGTGGCGCGCAACGAACTCATCACCGGCGGACCGCAATGGCCAGTACGCTTGAACAACAAGTTACTGCCTGCACCACCAGATCTGCCCTTGGCCGATGGGTTATTAGGGGTCAATGGCAGGATGTTGATCCATAACGGGACGCATGTTGCGGACGCCGCGCTGGCCAGTGCGGGACCGCGGCTCATCGGCAGCGCCGGGATGGAATTCAAGGCCGTCGCGTTGGGCCAGCAAATCGGTTATATCTCATACTTGCAACCTTGGGATGTGGCCGCAGGATTAGCGATTGGCACCCAATATGGGCTGGTTGTGACCCGCCCAGATAACGCCGGCATTGATCTGCTCGAGCCAGGGATCGTGGTGGCGGCAATGCCACAGGCACACCACGCGCTGATGGCGTTGATGCGCGGTTAAAATACTTTTCTGAAAATCAAGACAGCACGCCTGAGTTATGTTATAATTTCAAATCGGATACTGTGTCGCATGCGACACGATTTTTTTATGAGCTTAGACTGAGATCGGCGCGCGAAGGCGCAAGGACAATGCAGGCCACGCCCATAATGCCGTTTTGAGTAACAGTTCATTGATTTATACAACTTGTACCAGCCTGAAAGGAAGTAGAACACGTGAAGACACGCGACGATATTCGGAACATTGCGATTATTGCCCACGTTGACCATGGGAAAACCACTTTGGTCAACGAGATGCTGAAGCAATCAGACACCTTGGATGAGCATATTAACCTGCAAGACCGCGCTATGGACACCAACGCGATCGAAAAAGAACGCGGGATCACCATCCTCTCCAAGAACACGGCCGTTAAATACGGCGACACCACGATCAACATCGTGGATACCCCAGGACACGCGGACTTCGGTGGTGAAGTCGAACGGATCATGAAAATGGTCGATGGTGTGTTACTGGTCGTCGATGCCTTTGAAGGCACCATGCCGCAGACCCGCTTCGTTTTGAAGAAGGCCTTGGAGCAGCATCTGACCCCGATCGTGGTGATCAACAAGATCGACCGTCCAGGGGCACGTCCAGCCGAAGTCGTTGACGAAGTGCTCGAATTGTTTATTGACCTGGGCGCCGAAGAAGACCAACTTGAATTCCCGATCGTTTATGCTTCAGCAATCAACGGGACGTCTAGTTATTCTGATGATCCAGACGATCAAGAACACACGATGGTGCCGTTGTTTGACACGATCTTGAAGACCATCCCGGCACCGGAAGATACCTCTGACGAACCCTTGCAGTTCCAGGTTTCCATGTTGGACTACAACGACTATGTTGGTCGTATCGGGATCGGCCGCGTCTTCCGTGGGACGATTTCGGTTGGGGATAACGTGACGGTGTTGAAGCTAGATGGTTCTCAAAAGAACTTCCGCGTCACCAAAATCTTTGGGTTCTTCGGCTTGAAGCGGGTCGAAGTGCAAAGCGCGAAGTCTGGGGATTTGATCGCGGTTTCGGGGATGGAAGACATTTATGTCGGCGAAACCGTTGCGGACGCCGCACATCCAGATGCCTTGCCGGTCTTGCGTATCGATCCGCCAACATTGCAGATGATGTTCTTACAAAACGATTCGCCATTTGCTGGCCGTGAAGGCGACAAGGTCACAGCCCGTAAGCTGGAAGACTATTTGCGCAGCAAGTTGCAAACCGACGTTTCCTTGCGCGTCGACGATACCGATCAGGCAGGGGCGTGGATGGTTTCCGGTCGTGGGGAGCTGCATTTGTCCATCTTGGTTGAAGAGATGCGGCGCGCCGGCTTCGAATTGCAGCTTGGTCGTCCAGAAGTGATCTATCGCGAAATCGACGGCACACTTTGCGAACCTTTTGAAGAAGTGCAGATCGATACCCCAGAAGAATATACCGGGACGATCATCGATGCGATGGCACAACGCAAAGGCGAAATGCAAAACATGGAAAACGAAGGCAACGGCCAGACCCGTTTGACCTTCTTAGCGCCTTCTCGTGGTTTGATCGGCTATTCCACCGAGTTCTTGAGCTCCACGGGTGGGTATGGGATCATGAACCACACCTTCGAGAAGTATTTGCCAGTCGTTAAAAACTGGGAACCTGGCCGCACGTCAGGGGCGTTAGTTTCGATCAATGCTGGGCAAGCGACCACTTATTCGCTGCAATCGATCGAAGATCGTGGCCAGCTCTTCATCGATGCCGGTACCGAAGTTTACGAAGGGATGATCGTTGGTCAGAACTCTCGTGAAATGGACATTGCCGTTAACGCGACGAAGGGGAAGAACCTGACCAATACGCGTGCTTCTGGTAAAGACCATGCGGCTGCGATCAAGACGCCAAAACACTTGTCCTTAGAAGAATCGATCGAATTCTTGAACGAAGACGAGTTGTGTGAAGTGACGCCTGAGTCCGTTCGTTTACGTAAGAAGATCTTGAACACAGGCGAACGTCAAAAGGCTGACAAGAAAAAGAAAAAAGCGACTAACTAAAGTGGTCGTGCAAGGGCTGCAACCGAACGTGGGGTTAGCGCCTTGACAAAAAGCGTGTTCGCACCGGGTAGTTAGCCTGTGCGAGCACGCTTTTTGTGATCAGGGCTAGTCCTTGGGGTTCAAGCACACAAAGAAACCTCCGCTGCTCGTTTGCGGAGGTTTCTTTGTTGAATGGATATTGTGACCTGGAGGAAGGTCAGTCGACGTACTGAAGGGCTTGTGTCAGGTCTGCAATCAGGTCGTCGACGTTTTCGATGCCGACGGATAGCCGAATCAAATCTGGCGTGATCCCGGCAGTTTGCAACTGCGCGTCGTTGAGTTGCGCATGGGTAGTCGACGCGGGGTGGATAATCAGAGATTTCGCATCCCCGACATTGGCTAACAACGAGAAGAGGTCAAGGTGATTGATCAAAGTGATCGCGCCGTCACGCCCGGCTTTCAAGCCGAAGGTAAAGATCGAACCGGTGCCTTTGGGAAAATATTTGGCCGCAAGCGCAGCGTATTTGGAGTCCTTAGCTTCTGGGTAGGAAACCCAAGCAACCTTGGGATTATCCTCTAAGAACTGCACGATTCTGCGTGTGTTGGCCACGTGCCGTTCGACGCGTAGGCTCAAGGTCTCAAGCCCTTGTAAGAAGTACCAAGCCGATTGCGGAGACAAGGTTGCCCCGGTGTCACGTAGGTGCTCGGCACGGATCTTGGTAGTAAAGGCAGCTGGCGCTAGGTCAGCCCAGACAATGCCATTGTACGACGGGGTGGGCGTGGTGAAGTCTGGATAGTTACCGCTGGCCCGGTAGTCGAACTGACCGTTTTCAATCACTAACCCACCTAGGGTCGCGCCGTGGCCGCCAATAAATTTGGTGGCAGAATGAACGACGACGTCGACGCCGTGTTCCAGTGGGCGGATTAAGTAAGGCGTGGCGAAGGTCGAGTCGACGATACTCAAGATCCCATGCCGATGCGCAATGGCTGACACGGCTTCAAAGTCGACGATATTGATCGCAGGGTTCCCCAAGGATTCGAAGAACACGGCCTTCGTGTTGTCTTTGATCGCATCTTCGAAGTTTTGCGGATCGTCTGGATCCACGAAGGTCGTTTCGATGCCTAGTTTCTTGAAAGTCTCAGAAAACAGCTCATAAGTCCCACCATAAATCGTGGACGCGGAGACGATGTGGTCGCCGGCGCCTGCAATGTTAAGAATCGCTGCGGTGACCGCTGCGGCACCAGAAGCAAGCGAAATTGCGCTAGTCCCACCTTCTAAAGCGGCGATCCGCGCTTCGAGTGCGGCGTTGGTCGGGTTCGTTAAGCGGCCGTAGATGTTGCCGGCGTCGCGCAAGGCAAAGCGGTCTGCGGCTTGTTTCGCGTCTTTGAACACGAAACTAGCAGTTTGGTAGATCGGCGTGACGCGGGCGCCAGTAGCGGTGTCCGGCGTTTCTTGGCCAGCGTGTAATTGCAATGTTTCAAAATGGTAGTGGTTTTCAGTCATAATTAATCCCTCTGTTTTAGACGACGTGTGTGAACATATTGATGTGACGGTAGTTGGCATGGCCAATGCCACACGGGAATAAAAAAATCCCGGGGTCTTCTGAATGAAGACCCCGGGACGACATGTCGTGTTACCACCCGTGTTTTGATCGTTATCGCTACCGACCACTCATCGAGTACGCACGGCCACACTGCCATGGATACTCTAGCGCTTTAACGGGCGCACCCGGACTCGGCTCACGACTGCTCACCGGTTCACTGGCTCGAAGACCATTTTCGCACATTCGACGTGACCGGCTTACACCAACGACCGGCTCTCTGCGCACGTTTCTTGTGGTACTTATCTTGTCATTGCCATCTGTTGGTAATTACTTTAATCGCAACCTCATCAAATTACAAGCCTTTTTTGAAAAAATAAGGTTTAGTTGCTAGGGATGCTAGCCGGTGCGTGAGAACAAGTTTTTTAATCACGGTAAAAATGAAAAAATGGTAGAATGATGAGGACACCCTTGGCGCTGGTTCACTTGCGGCACGATTCGTGCATGCGCATATGCTATAATAGTGCTAACTTTGCCGTGAAAGGGCGATTGTGTTGTGAAGAAACTGCGTTATTTGGACTATTATATTTTAGTCCCGTATCTGGTATTGACCGCTATTGGGGTGGTCATGGTTTACTCAGCGAGCGCCTATTGGATCAAGACGCAATATGGGATGGCCGAAACGGCGATGATGGTGCGTCAGCTTTTATTTGCGCTGATCGGTTTGTTCCTGGTGGTGTTTTTTTACTACTTCAAGTTGCAAGTGTTCACGCATCCCCGATGGATCAAGCTCATGTGGGCGATTACTTTTGCGCTGTTGCTCTATTTATTCCTTTTGAGCCATTTGCGCCCAAGCGCCGCGATTAACGGTGCCACCGCTTGGATCCAGCTGGGCCCGATCAATATTCAGCCAACTGAGCTGGCAAAACTGGCCGTGATCGTGTATTTGGCGACGATGTTTTCGAAGCGTCAAAACCAAATGCTTGATCCCGATTTTTCCTTGAAACAGCTGGCCCAGCCAGTCATCATGGTGGCCTTTTGTTTGATTTTGGTCCTTTTTCAGCCGGATACCGGTGGGGCGATGATCATTGGCGGGATCACCGTGGTGATGTTGGCCGCTAGCGGAATTTCGATCCGGTATGGGCTGACTTGGGCGGCAGCAGTCGGCGCGTTAGTCGCGGGGTTGTATTACGCTTTAAGCCACCTGTCTTTGCCTAAGGCGTTGCTAGAATCGTATCAAGTGCGGCGACTGCTGGCGGCGATTCACCCCTTTGCCATGCGCAAGTTAGAAGGCAACCAAGTGGTCAACTCCTTGGTGGCAATCGCGCACGGGGGAATGTTTGGTGTCGGGTTAGGCAATAGCAGCCAAAAGTTGGGTTACTTGCCAGAACCGTACACTGATTTTATTTTGGCGGTGATCACTGAGGAGCTAGGACTGATCGGGGCCATCGTCATTATTGGGTTGATCTTCTTTTTGATTTTACGGTTCTACTTGCTCGGGGTTCGGGCACAAAGTAGTTACCATGCATTGATTGCTTATGGCATCGCGACGATGATGTTGATCCAGACCACGTTCAACGTCGGCGCGGTGGTCGGGTTATTGCCGGTCACCGGCGTTACGCTGCCGTTCATCAGTTATGGCGGTTCGTCAATGTTCGTATTGTGTGCCGCGATCGGGATCATGTTAAATATTAGCGCGACGCAAAAGCGCGCGAAAGAAAAGAAAGTGGGCGTAAAGCATGCATAAAGTGTTAGTCGCAAACCGTGGGGAAATCGCGATTCGCATTTTCCGCGCGGCTGAAGAGTTAGGCTTGGAAACCGTTGGGATCTTCGCCAAAGAAGACGAATTAGCGATCCACCGGTTCAAAGCAGAAGAGTCTTACCAAGTCGGTGCCGGTAAAGCGCCGATTGCCGCATACTTGGATATGGATGATATTATTCGCATCGCCAAAGCGTCTGGGGCCGATGCGATTCATCCAGGTTACGGCCTGCTTTCTGAAAATGCTGAGTTTGCGCGTAAAGTGCGGGCGGCGGGCTTAACGTTCGTTGGCCCACGGTCGGAACTATTGGATATTTTTGGCGATAAGGTGGCAGCCAAAGAGGCGGCACAAGCTGCCGGGTTAGCCACTATTCCAGGGACGCCTGAGCCCACGCGCGATTTTGATGAGATTTTGACCTTTACGCAAACCCATGGGTTTCCAGTCATGTTAAAAGCGGCCAGTGGCGGCGGTGGGAAAGGAATGCGCATCGTCCATTCGGAAGCCGAACTACGCCAGGTCTATCAAAATGCGGTCAACGAAGCGCAGGCGAGTTTTGGTGACGATCGGATGTATGTCGAGAAGTACATCAAGTCGGCCAAACATATCGAAGTACAGGTCTTAGGGGATAACTACGGCCATTTGGTGCACCTGTTCGAACGTGATTGCTCGGTTCAACGGCGGAATCAAAAGGTGATCGAAATTGCCCCGGCAATCGGGTTACCAACGGACTTGCGCCAGCGGATCTGTGACGCTGCGGTGCAGTTGATGAGTCATTTACATTACGAAAATGCTGGCACCGTTGAGTTCTTAGTCGAAGGCAATGACTTCTACTTCATCGAAGTGAACCCGCGGATCCAAGTGGAACATACGATCACCGAATTGATCACCGACACCGACATCGTCCAATCCCAGTTACGTGTTGCCGCTGGCGCGGATCTTTTTAACGACCTGCATTTCCCGCAGCAAGCTGATATCACGTTCCGCGGTGCGGCGATCCAATGCCGGATCACGACGGAAGACCCTGCCAATCACTTTATGCCGGATACCGGGACGATTTCCACTTACCGTTCTCCGGGTGGCTTAGGGGTCCGTTTAGATGTTGGGAATGCTTATGCCGGCGCCGTCGTCAGCCCGTATTTTGATTCCTTGTTGGTCAAAACATCCGTGCATTCCGCCACGTTTGGTGGTGCGGTGCGCAAGATGCAGCGGGCGTTAAAAGAATACCGGATCACTGGGGTCAAGACGAACCTCCCATTTTTGAAAAACGTGCTGGCACACCCAACGTTCCAAGCGGGGGCGGCAGAAACCACCTTCATCGATACCACGCCGGAGCTGTTCAAATTACGGCCGGTGCGGTCGCGTTCTGGCGAGTTGATGCACTATGTCAGTGAAATCACGGTCAATGGCTTCCCGGGATTGGAACGTCACGAACAGAAATATTACCCAGATTGGCATTACCAAGCCCAATTTCCGCAAGGACCGCTGCATTGGCCAGCAGTCAGTGGGGGCCTGCCACAATTATTGCGTGAGCAAGGCCCTAAGGCGGTGACCGATTGGATCAGTGCGCATCCGCAAGTCTTGTTGACGGATACCACGTTCCGTGATGCCCACCAAAGTTTGTTTGCGACGCGGATGCGGACGCGCGACATGTTACGTGTTGCCCCTGATATGGCCAACGGCTTGCCGAATCTCTTTTCGATGGAGATGTGGGGCGGGGCGACTTTCGATGTGGCTTACCGGTTCTTGAAAGAAGACCCGTGGCAGCGGTTGGCACTTTTGCGTAAGGCAATGCCGAATACGCTATTGCAGATGCTATTTCGTGGGTCGAATGCCGTGGGGTACAAAAACTATCCGGATAACGTGCTCCGGGCGTTCATCAAAACCGCGGCTAAAGACGGGATCGACGTCTTTAGAATCTTTGATTCATTGAACTGGGTGCCGCAATTAACGCACAGCATCGATGCGGTCAAAGAGACTGGCAAGCTGGCTGAAGGGACGATGTGTTATACCGGTGATATTTTAGGTGACGCCCATCCCAAGTATAATTTGGCCTATTATGTTGACTTGGCAAAGCAATTGGTCAATGCAGGGGCTGATATCTTGGCCATCAAGGATATGGCCGGCTTGCTTAAGCCGCAAGCGGCCTACACGTTGGTCAGTGCGTTGAAGGATGCGGTCGATGTGCCGATCCATTTGCATACGCACGATACGACAGGCAATGGCGTCGCCACTTATGTGCAGGCGGTCAACGCAGGCGTCGACATCGTTGATGTGGCCCAAAGCGCCTTTTCCGGGACGACCTCACAGCCATCGATGGAAAGCCTGTACTATGCGCTCGCAGGAAACAAGCGCCAACCAGAGCTGAACATCCAAAATGCAGAAAAATTGGACGCCTATTTCCAAAGTATCCGGCCTTACTATGCCGACTTTGCTAACGGGGTTTCGGGTCCGTTGACAGACATTTACGCGGTGCAGATGCCAGGTGGCCAGTATTCTAACCTGCAACAGCAAGCCAAATCGATGGGATTGACAGATTTTGGTGCGGTCAAGAAGATGTACGCGGCAGTCAATGACTTATTCGGCGATATTGTCAAAGTGACCCCATCCTCTAAAGTGGTCGGTGACATGGCGCTGTTTATGCTCCAAAATGAGCTGACCCCTGCGGCTGTGTTAGATCATGGCGAAACCATTGATTTTCCGGAATCTGTTGTCAGCTTCTTCAAAGGTGATCTTGGGCAGCCGGCTGGGGGGTTCCCACAGTTGTTGCAACAAAAGATCTTGAAGGGACAGCCTGCCTTAACTGTGCGTCCAGGTAGTTTAGCTGCGCCCGTTGATTTTGCACAGGTGCAACGTGAGCTGGTTGCTGGCGGCTTAGAAGACCCGAGTGAAGAAGACGTTTTGAGTGCGATCTTGTACCCAGAAGTCTTCAAGCAGTATCAATCGGACCATGGCCAATATGGCCCCGTGACGACCCTGGATTCGCCGACTTACTTCCAAGGCATGCGGTTAGGCGAAACCATTAGCGTGGCCGTCAAGCCAGGGATCATGTACATCATGCGCTTAGATGCGATTGGGGAACCTGATGCTGGCGGCTTGCGGACACTATACTTCACGATCAATGGGCAAAAGCAAGAAACGCAGGTGCGTGATGCCAACACGCAGCACACGACCGCTGCGCACCAGTTGGCAGAGCCGACCAACAAGAACCAGATTGGGGCGCCGATGGGTGGTCGCATCGTGTCTGTAGCCGTGGAAAAAGGCCAGCGGGTCCAAGAAGGCGACGACTTGTTTGTCACGGAAGCGATGAAGATGGAAACCACGGTGCACGCACCGTTTACTGGCAAAATCACACACTTGTATGTTGAGGCGGGCGATCTGGTTCAGAGTCAAGAATTACTGGCGACGATCAAGCCCGTTGCGGAAGAAATGTAGGTGACTGAATGTTCACAATCACTCCCAGAGTTGGTTTGGTGGTCTGGGTCTATTCTTTGAAGCAGATTCGGGCGCTACGGCATTACGGAACCGTCATGTACGTGTCTAAGAAGATGAAGTATGCGTATTTGTATCTTGACCAAGCGGATTTAGAAGCGACAACGGCTAAACTGGAAAAATTGCGCTTCGTGCGCGCAGTCGAACCTTCACATCGCCCGGAGCTTGCGGTCGCTTACGGTCCCGATACAGATACAGCAATGAACCGGCTGATTCAGGCCACGCATCAAAAAGGAGGTGGCCTTCGTGCGCGTGATCAGCGGTGAATTTCGTGGGCGCCGGCTCGATGCGGTCAGCGGCGACCAAACGCGGCCAACGGCAGATAAAGTCAAAGAGTCGATGTTCAATATGTTGGGGCCCTATTTTGATGGTGGTCAGGCGTTGGATCTGTATGCCGGAACTGGTGCCTTAGGTATCGAGGCCGTTTCTCGCGGGATGGTCCACGCAACGGCGGTTGACCGACAATTTGCTGCGATCAAGACGATCAAGGCGAATATTGCCAAACTCGGTGCTGAGGCGCGTTTTACGGTGATCAAGGCACCGGTTGATAAAGCCTTGGACAGTTTGGCGGGCCAACAATTTGATTTGATCATGGCGGACCCGCCTTATGCCCAGCAAGAGGTGTTGGCCCAGTTGGCGCGATTTTTAGAGTTAGAGCTGCTCGCACCAGAGGGCCGGGTACTCTTAGAAACGGGCATGGACGTCGTGTATCCTGATGAGATCCCAGGTTACGTGCAACTCCGGCGGCAAACCTACGGGGTGGCCCAGGTGTTGATCTTGAAAAAGGCGGTGGAGGCATGACGCGGATCGCAGTTTTTCCGGGGAGTTTTGACCCGTTTACGAATGGCCACTTGGATACTGTCCGGCGCGCAGCTAGCCTGTTTGATACCGTCGTGATCGCGGCGATGACGAATACCAACAAGCACCCGTTATTTTCAAGTACGGAGAAGGTCGCGTTGATTCAAGCGGCGGTCCAATCGTTTGGCAATGTCCAGGTCGTCGCGCAGCCCGAAATGTTGACGGTGACCTTTGCCAAACAAATCGGTGCGCACTATTTGATCCGCGGCTTGCGGAATGTGGCTGATTATAACTATGAGGCTGACATTGCGGCGATGAATCACCAGTTGGATACGCAAATCGAAACGGTGCTGCTGTTGGCGGATAAGCAGTATTCTTATTTGTCGTCGAGTTTGATCAAAGAAGTGGCGAGTTTTGGTGGCGATGTGTCAGCCATGTTACCCCCCAATATTGATGCTGCGTTGCAAGCCAAGCTAGGTGCCCGTCATGAGTAAGCGGCGCGGCGTTATCGTTGCTGTCTTGGTGGTGTTTGTCGTCGGTCTTTTAGGGGAGTTTCTCTTCTGGCCAACCGGCAAATATGTCGAAGTGCCAGGGTCGGCAGAATCACTCAAGCCCTACGTTAAAGTCGCCGGGACAAAAGATACGGCCAAAGGGAGTTATCTGTTGACGACGGTGGGGATCATTGGCCCGGCGACACCAGTCGAGTTACTTTATGGGAAGCTTCAACCCTACGCTGAAATCGATGATGCCAGTGATTTGATGGGAAATGAAACCTCGGCAGAATATGCGCAATTGCAACGGTATTACATTAAAAGCGCGGCTGATATGGCGACGGCAGCGGCTTTCAAGGCAGCAAAGCGGCCTTATCAAATCACGCACAAAGGGATCTATGTGATGTCTTTACTGAAAGGGTCACCGTTCAAGTCTCAGCTGCAATTGGGGGATACGATCACAAAGCTGGATGGGAAAGCCTATCAGACGGCAAACGCCTATGTTCAAGCCATCCAGTCTCGCCCAGTTGGTAGCCGATTAACGTTGACCTATCAGCGTCATGGCCAACAGCACACGGCCACTGGCAAGCTGATGCGCTTGCCGGGAACGAAAAAGGCAGGCATCGGGATCACGCTGACCGAGCATACGGTGACGAAGACGCGCCCCAAAGTGACGATTGATGCCGGGAATATTGGTGGCCCGAGTGCAGGCTTGATGTTTGCGGTTCAAGTCTATACGCAAATCACCGGGAAAGATTTCCGGCATGGCCAAAAAATTGCCGGCACTGGGACCATCGATGCCGATGGAACGGTGGGCCAAATCGGCGGGATCGATAAAAAGGTCTACATGGCCAATAAGCAAGGGGCCAAAGTATTTTTTGCGCCGGACATGCCAGCGACTAAAAAGCTTTTGAAATTGGATCCGACGTATCAAAATAACTACGCTGTTGCCAAGAAGACGGCACGCGAACTCGGGTCAAAGATGAAAATCGTCCCGGTTCGCACCTTGCAAGACGCCTTGGCCTATCTCAAAGCGCATTAAGACCGTTTAAAGCAAGCTGGTTGAAGTTGTTATCTCGATGACGGCGATGAGGCCAACGCAGAATGACTAGCTTCATTTTTTACCCCATCAACCAAAGACCTCCGTCTGACGATTTGTCGCCAGGCGGAGGTCTTTGTGTTTCTGATCGTGATCCGCGAAATCTAATCATGTAGGGGGTAGAAAAATGGAGACGATAAAAAACTGGCTGCGAGACTACTGGGGCATCGGGGTGATCGCGATTGCCATATTGGGATTCATGTGGTGGCAAGGCAAACGCGAGGTCGCGCTGACCCCAATCGAAAGTAGCTCGTCGCTTGCGGTTAGCGCTAGCACGACCAGCAGTACGAGTGTGGCACAATTGAGCAGTAGTGGCCCAAAGGCAGGGTTTGTCCATGTCAAAGGCGCCGTGGCTAAGCCGGGGTTATACCCTGTCGACGGGACGACGCGTTGGGATGCCGTCGTGAAAGCTGCGGGTGGCCTAACTGCGGCCGCTGACATTTCTGGCGTTAACTTGGCGGCGATTGCGAATGATCAAGAAAGCTTGTTGATCCCTGTGAAAGGTGAAGCGGCGCCTGTGGCGGCCCCTAGTGGTGTGGTGGGAGCGAGTCAGGCAAGTGGGGCAGACGGTGCGGCGTTGGTTAATTTGAACACCGCGACTGAAGCGGAGCTACAGACGCTGAGTGGCGTTGGCCCTAAAAAAGCCGCCGATATTATCGCTTATCGTGATGCTAATGGCGGGTTTAAATCGGTGGAGGAGCTTAAAGAAGTCAGTGGAATCGGCGATAAAACGTATGAACGACTGTCACCTTTAGTGACGGTCGGCCCATGAGCGGGCGTTGGTGGGTGGCCGCGGCCGCGGTTGGCGGTGGGATTACGACGGTGCTGGGGCCGCATATTGTTGGGCTCATCGTTTTAGGCTGGGCGGTATGGCAGGGCTGGACACTGACCAAAGGAGGGGTCGTGATTTTTGCCTTGGTTGGGCTTGGCTTGGGGTGGCATGAAGCCCAGCTGCGCGCTGCGCCACCAGTCCCGCGGGGTGCGATCGTGGTCATGCCGAGTGCCTGGCAGGTGACAGGGACGCTGGCCACTTATACGGGGCAAGCGGCCAACGGGGTGGCGACCGGCGGGCAGGTGACGGTAACCGAAGCACAAGCGCGGCAATTAAGCCAGCTGACGACCCCGGTGACGGTCAGTTGGCAAAAGCCGCCGCAACGGGTAGCTGGGGCCCGTAATCTATATGAGTTTGATTTTGCGCAGTATGCCTGGGCGCAGCTGCATCAAGCCTATACCGTGCCCCGTCAGCCGTTGCACATGCAGGTTTTGCCCGCGGTGTCGCTGCCCGCGCGGCTTTATCGTTGGCGGGTTTTATTGCAACGGCGCATTGCGACACTACCACCGTATGTGGCCCGGTATGCCAAAGGGTTATTGCTGGGACAGCTAGATCAAGATTTTGATCCAGTGCGCACGACGTTTATCAATCTAGGTATTTTTCACCTTTTTTCGGTTTCCGGACTCCATTTGTTTGCGTTAGTCGCCGCGTTACTATGGCTCACTGACCGGCTGCGCATTCCTCACGAAATCGCAGAGTGGGGGCTGGTCTTTAGCCTTCCGGCACTATTGATTTTGATTCCAAGTGGCGCGGGGCTGATCCGTTCGGTATGGATGCGTTGGGGGTTGAGTGTAAATGCCCGTTTAGGGTTGAATTTGACAGGACTAGACGTGTTTAGTTTGGTCTTGATCGGCAATCTAGCGTGGCGGCCAATGGTCTTGTATACCTTTGGCGGGCAGCTGACCTACTTGTTGACCGGGGTCTTATTGTTACTTCCCCGCGTTTCTGCATGGGGACTGTCATGGCGCTTATTAGTGGTGAGCTTACCTGTCGTCATCGCGCATACCTTCCGCTTTCACTTGCTGACCGGGGTGTTCAATTGGTTGTTAGTGCCGCTTTTTGAAGTTGGGTTGATGCCGTTATTGGTGTTGGCGGTGTTGTGGCCCGACAGCGCCTTGGTGCCGTGGTTAGAATTGCTGCTACGCGGTGGTGAGGCAGGGCTGACCACCTTGGGTAATCTTCCTGGGCAGGTCGTTTTTGGGGCAATTTCAACGCCGCTTGCGGCCAGCGGGGTGGTGGTTGCGATCCTGGCGTTGGCGCATGGACGCTGGCGTTATGTTGGCCTTTGGCTCGTTTTGGCTTATGGCAGCGCTAATTGGCATCCGGAGGCGCGGGTCAGCCTTTTCGATGTTGGGCAAGGTGACGCGATCCTGATCGAAGCCCCTAACAAGCAAGGCACGTTGTTAATCGATACCGGGGGGCGGATTTTTGGGACCAGTCGGCAGCCGCCTGCCACGCGAGTGATCGTCAATTATTTGTATGCCCGCGGGTACACCCACTTGGATACCTTGGTCTTGACGCATGCCGATGCCGATCATGTTGGGGATGCGGCGGCTTTGACCCGGCAGTTTCCGGTCCAATTGTTAGTGACGACGCCGCTAGCTGCTGACCACCCTTTGATTCAGGCGGCTAAGGCGGGCCGAGTGACCACGAGTCGAGCAGTTTTGGGCGGTGCGACGTTGTCAGTTGGTCCCATTGCCTTGCAAGTGGTGGCACCAAAAGCGGCGACGGCCGTCGAGAAAAACGCGGATTCGCTCGTGCTCTATGGTAAAATTGGAGACGGTCGCTGGTTATTTACTGGCGATGCGGATGCAGGCGTGGAAACCCGTGAGTTGATCCCACAGCACTTAGCGGTCGATTACCTTAAGGTCGCCCACCACGGGTCGCGGACTGCCACCACACCGGATTTGATTGCCCAGTGGCAGTTACGCGCTGCGTTTATCTCTGCTGGCAGCGGGAATCGTTATGGTCATCCACACCCTGAGACGTTGCAAACACTAGCTTCGGCTGGTGTCCCATGGTGGGTGACGGCGGATTCGGGGATGTTGTGGGTGGATAGTTTATTGACGACTCACCGAATCAACTACTTTTTAAAGGACACTAATCATGCAGATCACTGAATTTCTCAAGCAACTTAAACAACAGCTCCCGCCTTTGGTTTTGATCCTTGGTGAAGAAGAAGCCGTGCGTACGCAAGCACTAGCGGCGGTTAAGGCGCTGATCCCTGAAGAAGAAGCCACGATGAACTTTGC
Organism: Lactobacillus sp.; assembly: GCA_022651245.1. GTDB lineage: Bacteria > Bacillota > Bacilli > Lactobacillales > Lactobacillaceae > Lacticaseibacillus. The sequence continues at coordinate 6,387 of JALCQM010000031.1, read as the reverse complement.
CACTTATGATATGCGCCAAACGCCTGTAGCGGTTGCTCTAGACGATGCGACGTCGCCCCCTTTTTTTGGGGATCATCGCGAAGTGGTGATTCAAAACCCGTATTTTCTCACGGGAGAAAACAAGCCGACTAAAGTTGAACATGATCTAGAAGCCTTAACCGCATACTTTAAAGCGCCTGTTGAGTCAACGCTGATGGTGCTCGTCGCGCCGTATCCTAAACTAGATGAACGCAAACGGTTAACCAAGGCGCTAAAGCAAAATGCTTTGGTCGTTGAGGCGAAGCCGTTAGATGAACGACAGGCTAAACAAGCGGTCCAAGTTGCGTTGCGCAAGCAAGGGCTGACGGTGACCCCGGATGGTTTGGAAGCATTGGCGCAGCGAGCGAATGCAGATTACAGCGTGATGATGGCACAATTGCCTAAGCTGACGTTGTATGCTGCTAACGGGGCGGCGTTAGATGCCGCCGCGATCGCAGCTTTGGTGCCTAAACAGCTCACAGACCGGGTGTTTGATTTGGTCAATGCCGTGTTGGCAAAAGATGTCACAGCGGCGTTAAGCATCTATCGGGACCTGTTGTTGCAAAAAGAAGAGCCGATCCGTCTGAACAGCTTGTTGGTCGGGCAATTTCGACTTTTGCTTCAGGTGCAGATATTAGCGAAGAAGGGGTATAGCCAAGGTAGCGTCGCGTCGACGTTGAAAGTCCATCCCTACCGCGTTAAATTGGCATGGCGGCAAAGTGGCCACCTCGATGGTCAAGCGTTGCGACATGCCTATGTTGGCCTAGTCGCAACAGAAGCAGACATGAAGATGGGGCGAGTCGATAAGGCGCTCGCCTTTGAGTTATTTGTTTTGCAATATGCCCGTACCGCGTGATCTTAGGTATACCGCGCCTAAAAAAGGCATGAACGATGCGCTTAGAGGACCAAAATAGGGGCACCCCAAAGTCGGGTGCCCCTATTTTTTGATTCTGGGCATAAAAAAAGCCTCGCTGAGGCGAGGCCACCGGATTACTTATTCAGTAAAGCGGATAAACGGCTCTTATCGCGACCAGCCTTGTTCTTGTGGATCAGGCCTTTGGACGCAGCCATATCGATAGCACGAGTCGCGTCCTTGAGTAAGTCTTGGGCGTTGTCGGCACCATTTGCTTGGGCCGCCTTGTACTTCTTGATCGTGCTACGCAATGCGCTGGATTGTGCAGCATTCTTTTGGCGGGAAGCTTCTTGCGTCTTCACACGCTTGATTGCAGATTTGATTTGTGGCATGAGGTTCACCTCCGAGATTTATTAGTTGATACAGAACTGTTTTCGGTTCAACAGCAAGTATTATACCGAAGGCACCCGGTCAATGCAATAAAAACTTGTAAAGGAAAAGTGCTTGATACCTGTTGAAAAAGGCGTGTTCTACCTTGAGGGGGGAGACTTGCAATCCGGGTAAAACTCCGGTAAAGTAAACAAGTGCTTTTGAACCTGTCACTTAGCTCCGCGGTTCACCGCGCGTTGCTCAGTCTCAGGCAATTATTATAAGAAAGGTGGAAATAACCCATGGCTATTTCACAAACACAAAAGAACGAAATCATCGCTAAGTATGCACGTCACGAAGGCGATACTGGCTCTCCGGAAGTGCAAATCGCAGTTTTGACTGCTGATATCTTGGCTTTAAACGATCACTTGGACGTTCATCATAAGGACCATCATTCTTATGTTGGTTTGATGAAGAAGATTGGCCAACGTCGTAACTTGCTTCGCTACTTGCGGAACAAAGACGTGACCCGTTATCGTGATTTAATCAAGAGTTTAGGCCTGCGTCGTTAAGCGACAATGCCGAAGGCGGCTCCCAATTGGGGGTCGCTTTTTTTTGACTAAAGTCGCGATGTGACGGGCGTAGGTATTTTGGCAGACGTGTGGTACACTAGTCGTTAGGAAAAACCGTGACCGGGAGTTTACCGGTTAATTAAATTTTGAGGTGAAACCATGACAAAAATCAATCTGGTTGCCCTCGGCGGTGTGCGTGAAAACGGTAAGAACATGTATGCCATCGAAGTGGACGATCAAATTTTCGTTGTCGATTTTGGGTTGAAGTACCCCGACAACGAATTACTAGGAATCGATATTGTGATTCCAGACCTGACTTACTTAGAGGAGAACGCTGATCGCATCGCCGGGATCTTCTTAACGCACGGACACGCAGATGCGATCGGGGCCTTGCCGTATTTCTTAAATACGCATCCTGTCCCTGTGTTTGGCTCTGAGTTGACGATTGCCTTAGCTAAACTCGCAACGGCGACTGATCCGCAAGCTAAAAAGTTCAAGGATTTTCACGTGATCGATGAAAAATCCGTGATCGACTTTGACAGCGTTTCAGTGTCGTTTTTCCGGACGACACATAGTATTCCGGGATCGTTGGGGATTGATATCCAAACGCAGGCGGGGCAAGTGATCTACACCGGGGATTTCAAGTTCGATCAAAGCGCGCGGCCAATGTACCGCACAGACCTTGCACGTTTGGCACGCATCGGCGAGCAACGGGTGTTGGCCTTACTTTCTGATTCAGCTAATGCGGAGTCCCCTTATACGAATGCTTCTGAGCGTGAGATCTACGCTAAGATCAAAGAAACTTTCAAGTATCATCCTGGCCGGATCATTGTGGCTGGGGTGGCAAGTAATATCGAACGGATCCAGCAAGTGCTGGACGCCGCAGCCGCGAATGATCGGCGGGTCGTATTGACGGGCCGCGATGTGCAAAAGATCGTCAAAACTGCGATCAAAATGAAATACATCAAGTTACCAAACTCTGATATCTTGGCAACGACCAAAGATATTAAAGAATTGGCGCCAGAACAAACCGTGATCCTTGAAACCGGTCGGATGGGGGAACCGCTGAAGTCCTTGCAACGGATGGCAACCTCTAAGCATCGTCTGATCCACATCCACGAAGGCGATCTTGTGTTTATTACCACCTCGATTTCGCATGCCATGGAAACAATGGCGGCCAAAACCAAAGACCTGATCTACCGCGCCGGTGGTGAAGTGAAATCGATCAGCGATACGTTGCATGCTTCTGGTCATGCCAACAAACAAGACTTGCAGTTATTGCTGAATTTATTGCGGCCTCGATACGTGGTTCCAGTCATCGGCGAGTACCGGCTACTTGCGGCACACGCAGAGATTGCTCATGAAGTGGGCATCCCTTATTCGCATATTTTCATCCCGGGCTTAGGGGACATCTTGAGCATTGAAAAAGGCAAGATGCACAACGCCGGGCATGTGGATGCCGGTAACACGATGATCGACGGCATCGGTGTGGGCGATATTGGTAACATTGTTTTGCGTGATCGCAAGATGCTGGCGGAGGATGGTATTTTCATCGCCGTCGTGACGATCGACCGGAAGAAGAAAAAAGTCGTCGCGCACCCGAAGATCCAATCCCGAGGGTTCGTTTATATGAAAACCTCTAAAGATTTGTTGCAGGAATCTGCGAAGCTCGTGACGGAATCCGTGCAAAAGAATCTCGATCACAAGGAATTCGATTGGAGTACCCTAAAACAGGCAGTTAGAGATGATCTGAGTCATTTCTTGTTCGATCAAACGAAACGGCGGCCAGTCATCCTTCCAGTGATCATGGAAGTTAATCAAAATAGTGCGAAACGTCAGTAATTTAACTGGCGGCTGAGCAATCGAGTTGGCTTAGCCAAAATACAAACGCCATTGTGCCACGATTCATTTCTTGAGTCGCGGCACAATGGCGTTTGTGTGTCCGGACGTGACGTCAAGAAACGCGGGGGGACCTTCAGACTTTGGTCAGATGCTAAACGCGCCTTTGTCCAATTGCCCACATGGGAGAAGACGGGTACAATAAATACAGCCAACTAACTGTTGCAAAGCGATAAATAGGGACTCACGAAGGCTTAATTGGTTGCCGAGTCGGTCACGTCTAAAAGGAGTGCATCATGGGAAAAGTCGTTTCAATGCCTAACAACACGAATCGTCATTTGAGCCTGGGGCAGCGGGCGTTAAAAAGTCAAAACTACGCAAGCGCCGTTGCCCACTTAGAGAAAGCCTTTAAGCAGGCGCCAGCGTTTGAGGTCGCCCGACTTTTAGTTGCGGCGTACAACGGCGTACAGCAACCACAAGAGGCGGTTTCGTATTTAAGTGAATTTATGGAAGACTTTTTGGCGCGTCCAGAAGACACGGCGACGTTATATGACACATTGCTCTCACTACCGGATTATCGTTTTGCCTGGGCGGTCTTGCACCATGTTCCTAGTGCACAACAGGCACCGATCAAAGCGCGGATCGAAGCCGCTGAGGGGCAAGACCTACAAGCGCATCAAGCTGAGATTATGGCACTGGCTCGGCAGTTACGGCATCTCGGGGGATTCGACCCACACCAGCAAGAAGCCCTACTGAAGGACCTCGGTCGTCTGCCACGTACGGAACTAAGTGGGGCGGCACGGGCGAACCTTGCGGATCCTGATGTGCATCCAGCGGTTCGCATTAGCCTGCTGGATGCATTGACTGCGGTGGGCGACGACCAGCCTGTGACGGTCGTGGGGTATCAGCAAAGTGGGGAAGTCGTCCCGAAAGACTTACCCAGCGTTTTAGGGGATAAGACGTTGTTAGCCGTTTTAGATCAAGTGCAGCGCCAGATCGGCTTAGGCGATCCGGAGTTGATGCGGGCCACTGTAGAAGTGTTGCGGTTCGAACTGGGGTATCTGTATCCCTTTATTGATCAGGCGATCCCAGATCCAGCGCATTTTGCGACCAGTTATTTGCATAAAGAGGATAACGGTGTGACGCAAGCGGAACGAGACCTCTTCAACTGGATGCAACAGCAAACCGCGAAGTTGATGGATATGGCGTAATATCGCGATTTTGGTGTAAATGAAAAAAACTTGACGCCACGGGTTTACAAAGTCGCCGATTCTCGATATAATCATTTTCGGAATTCATTTCCAGCCGAAATATTTGTTTTGTGTTTCGGCGTGAATGTAGTACACTATAACGTAAAGGATTGCGTGGCTATTGCGATGCATATCTTTGCGACAAAAATACAGGAGGTTCGTTTTTTCATGGCTGAAAAAGAACACTATGAACGCACTAAGCCCCACGTAAACATTGGTACGATCGGGCACGTTGACCACGGTAAGACTACCCTGACCGCGGCTATCACCAAAGTACTTTCCGAAAAGGGCCTTGCTAAGGCGCAAGACTATGCATCTATCGATGCTGCCCCAGAAGAAAAAGAACGTGGTATCACCATTAACACCGCGCACGTTGAATACGAAACCGAAAAGCGCCACTATGCGCATATCGATGCCCCTGGGCACGCGGATTACGTTAAGAACATGATCACCGGTGCTGCGCAGATGGATGGTGCGATCTTGGTTGTTGCCGCTACTGACGGCCCAATGCCACAGACGCGTGAACACATCCTCTTGGCTCGCCAGGTTGGTGTTGACTACATCGTTGTCTTCTTGAACAAGACTGACTTGGTTGATGATGAAGAACTTATCGACCTTGTCGAGATGGAAGTCCGTGAACTCTTGTCCGAATACGATTTCCCTGGTGACGATATTCCTGTTCTCCGCGGTTCTGCCCTCAAGGCGCTTGAAGGCGACCCAGAACAAGAAAAGGTTATCGAAGAACTCATGGACACGGTTGACGAATATATCCCAACCCCAGAACGTGATACCGACAAGCCTTTCTTGATGCCTGTTGAAGACGTCTTCACGATCACTGGTCGTGGTACCGTTGCTTCTGGTCGTATCGACCGTGGTACCGTTAAGGTCGGCGACGAAGTTGAAATCATCGGCTTGAAGCCAGAAGTTCTCAAGTCCACCGTTACGGGTCTGGAAATGTTCCGTAAGACCTTGGATCTTGGTGAAGCCGGCGATAACGTTGGTGTCTTGCTTCGTGGTGTTAACCGCGAACAAGTTGAACGTGGCCAAGTTTTGGCTAAGCCAGGTTCGATCCAACTCCACTCCAAGTTCAAGGGTGAAGTTTATATCTTGACTAAGGACGAAGGTGGCCGTCATACGCCATTCTTCTCCAACTATCGTCCTCAGTTCTACTTCCACACCACTGATGTTACCGGTGTGATCGAACTGCCAGATGGCGTTGAAATGGTTATGCCTGGCGATAACGTGACCTTCGAAGTTGACTTGATCAACCCAGTTGCGATCGAAAAGGGTACTAAGTTCACCGTTCGTGAAGGTGGCCGTACCGTTGGTGCCGGTGTCGTTTCCGAAATTCTGGACTAAGACGCTGTCACGAAAAAAGCATTCCGCGAGTCGGCATGCTTTTTTTGTTGGTTAATATCGCGCAATGCAATTGTGTCCGTACATTGCCAGATAGCCGTGAACAACCGTGTGTGCCAGACGAGAGCTT
>JALCQM010000030.1 GCA_022651245.1 Lactobacillus sp. | reverse complement strand
AGAGCATCCCGATACGCACGATACCGGCTAGCGTCAATGCACACGCCCCTATAAAGCCTCTATGCTAATGTCGCAGTCCGGACCAGTTGCCTCTCGGTCCCTCTTTGCTCACGGCTTGGCCCGGCCACTGTCCGTTGTCCCCGTGCCTGTGGGCACCACCCGCGACGATTTGGCGCCGCGGTACTTACAACTGAAGCCTCAAAGGCTCGCAGCGTTCAGGCGCTGGGGGTCTTTGTGCTGCATTAAAAACAGAGCATACTACCCCGGTCACGTGAGCCAACACAAATAACGCCCCTTGCGAAAACCCAGTTTCAGGTCTCACAAGGGGCGTCACTGTTTTTTAGGCGTTTTCAGTCAATAACTGGGTCAAGTGGGCGGTCACGGCGGCCGTTGGCATCGATTGCCCCGTCCACAGCTTGAAGGCCGCCGCGCCTTGCGCCACCAATAAGGCTAAGCCGTTCAGCCTCGTCTGCACCCCGGCGGCCGCAGCTTGGTGCAAAAAGCGCGTCTGTAAAGGCGCGTAAACCATATCCAACACCACCTGCTCTGGTCGCAACGCCTGGTCATCCGCCAACGGGCTGAGCGCCGCTTGGGCACCCATGCCCAGGCTAGTCGCGTTGATTACGAGTTGGCTGGCTTGCACCAGGGCCGTGACCGCTTGGTGCGCGGTCGGCTCTTCGACCACCACTGAACAGCCGGTGGCGGCGTGGACGTGTGCAGCCAAGGCTTCTGCGGCGGCGCGGTGCCGGTTGATCACGACCAACTCGGCCACGCCTTTCTGGCCCAAGGCTAAGGCCGTCGAACGCGCGGCCCCGCCAGCCCCAAACAGCACGACCCGGCTAGTGGCCAAATCCAGGCGCGCAGGCAAGGCCTGGACCACGCCTAGCCCGTCGGTGGTATACCCACACAAGCGGCCATTGCGGTTGACGATCGTATTGACCGAGCCAGCTAAGCGCGCCAGAGGATCGAGTTCATCTAGCAGCGGCAAGACGGCTTCTTTTAGCGGCATCGACAAATTGACCCCACCGATGTTGAGCGCGCGCAACCCGGCCACAGCAGCCGCCAAATTTTCCGGCAAAACGTCAAATGCCAAATAGCGCGCGTTGAGGCCCAATTGCGCGAAGGCATGGTTATGCATCGCTGGCGACAGCGAGTGCCCGCTAGGATGCGCGAGTAAGCCAAACAGCTTGGTTTGAGCATCGATCATACGCTTGCCCCCTGAATCCCGACGATTGCCTGCACGCTCAGCTGGCCTGGCGCAGACGACTGCCCTAAACTGGCGAAGGTCAACGCCGGCGCGAAGGCCCCGGACGCCACCCGTGTCAGTTGGCCTAGCGCGCCCATCCCGATCACGATCGCCGGGCACGCCAGCGTCGTTTTGGCCCAGGCACTGAGCGTCAACAAGGTCAACGTGTCTGCCGGCACTTGCGGCATCGCGGCCAACTTGACCACATCCGCCCAAGTCGCCTGCGCGCTTAACAGCGCCTGCCCCGTCGCCAATGCCGGCGTCGCGGAAAAATCATGGTGGCTCCCCACCACCGCGGCCCCGGCGGCGTGTGCCAGCGCGACTAACGCCGTTATCGTCGGCGCGGCAAAGCGGGCTTCAACGTCGAGCGCATCCGGTCCTAGCGCTAACAGGCGCTGGGACAAGGCGACATACGCAGAAGAATCGCCGGCAAACGCGCCGCCTTCCGCCTGGGTCCGGCAGGTCACTAACAGCAGCTTGCCCGCGGCATGTAACCGGTCAACGACTTGCTTGGCTAATGCGGTGGAGACGGTGGGCCAAGCGTCGAGGCGCCATTCCGCGATGGCGGCCGGACTGACGCACACCGCGGCCACTTGCGCCTCTAGCGCCGCTGCCGTGGTTGCCGTTATCGGCACGGCGATCGCGGGTTGGCGACCACTCAAAACTTGGACAAACGTCATGTTACCCCTCCAAAAATTCCGGTAATGCGGCTAACGGCACCGGGTGCAAGCGCGGTTCGCCTAACTGGGCTAGCGTCACGAGCACCACCTTGTCCGCCTTGACCTTTTTGTCCAAGCGGATCTGGTCAACCAGTTGGGGCACCGTGAGCGCCGGGAAGTTGGTCGGCAAGCCGACCGCCTGCAAGCGGCCCGCAATCTGGTCTGCGGTGCCGGCGGCGGTCAGGCCGTGGCGCTCACACAACCGCGTGATCGCCATCATCCCCATGCTGACGGCTTCACCGTGCAAGGTATCCGGCACCAACAATTCCGCCGCGTGGCCTAAGGTGTGGCCAAAATTCAACAGGCGGCGCGCGCCGGTATCCCGCTCGTCGGCCACCACCAAAGCCGCCTTAGCCGCGATCGCGTATTCGCTGCAGGCCCCGGCATGGGCCAACAGTGCCGCCGGCGAATCGATCGTCTCTAGCAGCTTCCAAAAACTCGGGTCGCTAGACATCGCCGCCATTTTCACCACTTCACCATAGCCTTCGACGAGGTTGCGCTGGCTCAGCGTCTTGAGCTGCAGCGGGTCAATGACGACCAGATCAGGCTGGAAAAACGTCCCGATCACATTCTTGCCGGCACCAAAATCCAAGGCCGTCTTCCCGCCAACGCTTGAATCGACTTGGGCCAACAGGCTCGTCGGCACTTGAATGTAACTCAGGCCGCGCATGAACGTCGACGCCACGAAGCCGGCCAGATCGCCGACCACACCGCCGCCAAGCGCCACTACCCCGTCACTGCGGGAAAAGCCGTTGGCGACGAGATCCGCGTACACGCGTTGCGCCCCGGCTAGCGTTTTGGACGCTTCGCCTGCTGGGATCACGCTGGTCGCCGTGGTGAAGCCGGCCGCTTCCAGCTGGGCCTGCGTCGCCGCCAGGTACAACGGCGCCACGTGGCTATCCGACACGATCAACACTTTGCGCGCCGACCAAACGGCTGCGATCAACGCGCCTAAGCGCGCCGCCGCGCCTTCTTCGATGCGGATCTCATAAGGGTGCGCGGGTAAAGCGACCGTCAGCGTCTTCATGCCAACGCCGCCCGTACAGCCGACACCCGTTGCGTCATGTCGCGGTACAAGTCAGGCGTCAACGCCTGGGGCCCATCGGAAAAAGCATGGGCCGGGTCATCATGGATCTCGACGATTTCGCCATCTGCCCCAGCAGCGGCGGCAGCTACGGCCATCGGGGTGACTAAATCGCGCACGCCGACCGCATGGCTCGGGTCCGCAATGATCGGGTAGTGGGACAACTTTTTCAACACGGGGATGGCCGCCAAGTCGAAGGTGTTGCGCGTATACTTACTATCGAAGGTCCGGATCCCGCGTTCGATCAAGAACACGTTAGGGTTGCCGTTGGCGCGAATGTACTCGGCCGCGTTCAACAAGTCATCGATCGTCGCCGACATGCCGCGCTTCAACCCCACAGCGATTTGCGTCTTGCCGACCGCTTTGAGCAAGGAGAAGTTCTGCATGTTGCGCGCCCCAATCTGGAAAATATCGGTGTAGCGCCCCACCATGTCGACGTGCGGCACGTCCATGACTTCGGTGATCACGTCCATGTCGAATTCGTCGGCCGCTTCTCGCAAGAAGCGCAAGCCGTCTTCTTCTAAGCCTTGGAAGGAGTACGGCACCGTCCGTGGCTTGAACGCGCCGCCTCGCAAAACGGTTGCGCCACCGGCTTTGGCGACTTGGGCCATTTTACGCACATGGGCTTCGGATTCAACGGAACACGGGCCCGCCATCATCACGAAGTGGCCCCCGCCGATGGTTGTGTGCGGCAAGGTGATCACGGTGTCTTCCGGCTGGAACTGACGGCTACCCAACACGAAGCTCGGGTCGTCCGTGGTGATCGAGGCGATCACCGCCGCTTCTTCGGGCGTCGGGGTGAATTCTTTGACCCCGATCGCTGCCAGGTGCGTGCCGACGACTTCGACTTGGGCCGGGGTTTGTTCTAAACGGGCCTTGATGCTTTGAATGAGTGGGGTTGCTTGTTTGAATTGAATGATCATGAATTTTTCTCCTTTTGATTAGCGGTGTGCCATGGTGCGTAAAACCGCGGCAGAGTCTAGTGCTAAGTAGCGGTCGGCGACGTTTTGCGGGGTGAAGCCGAAGTGGGCCAAGACCCGGTCTGGGGTGCCACTGGCGCCGAAGGTCTCCATCCCCAGCACAGCCCCGTCCAAGCCGACAAACCGTTCCCAACCGAGCGGGCTGCCCATTTCGATCGCCAAGCGCCGCGTCACGTCACTCGGTAACACCATTTGCCGGTAAGCTGCGGCTTGCTGGGCAAAAAGTTCAAAACTGGCGACTGAAACGACGCTGACGAAGCGGCCGCTTTTGGCCAGCTCTTGTTGCGCCTGCATGGCCACATGGACTTCTGAGCCGCTGGCCAGCAAAATGCCGTCTTGGCGCTTGCCTTGTGGCACCCCGCGAACGATGTACGCGCCGCGTTCCACATCTGGCACTTGCACCGACAGCTGCGGCAAGTCTTGCCGCGACAACACCAGTACGGTCGGCCCGTTCGTCCGGGTCAAGGCCACCCGCCAAGCCGCGGCGACTTCCGGACCATCGGCCGGGCGCAAGACGACCGTGTTCGGGATCGTCCGCAACATCATCAACTGCTCGATCGGCTCGTGCGTCGGCCCGTCTTCGCCGACCGCGATCGAATCATGCGTGAAGACGAAGGTCACAGGCAAATGTTGCATCGCAGCCAAGCGGATCGCCGGCTTGAGGTAATCGGAGAACACCAAGAAAGTACTGCCGAAGACCCGTGAGCCGCCGTGTAAGGCCATCCCGTTCAAGGCCGCCCCCATCGCAAACTCCCGGACCCCAAAGGCGACGTTGCGGCCTTCAGGATGGGCTTGGTTGAACAGCGGCGAGTTGTCGATCACCGTTTTGGTCGAGCTGGCAAGGTCTGCCGCCCCGCCCCATAAATCAGGGAGCTGTTGGGCAAAGGCGTTCATCACCAGTTGGCCGGCATCGCGCCCGGAGACTTTTTCCGGCAACAAATCGGCCGGTAATTTTGGCAGGCGGGGTTGTAAGCCGCCAACTGTGCGGGCAAACGCCGCCGAAGCGGCCGGCGTCAATTGCGCCAACTGTTCTTGCCACGCCTGCTGGGCCGCGTCACCGCGCGCCTGCAAGGTCGCAACAAAGCGCTCGCGCACCGCGGCTGGCACTGCAAAATCTGGCAGGTCCCACTCGAAGGTCTGCTTCAAGTCGGCAAAGGCCGCTTCCGACAACGGCTTGCCGTGCACGGCGTTGGTGCCTTGCCCCGCCGCCCCGAACCCGAGGATCGTGCGCACTTCGATCAGCGAAGGTCGATCGGTCACTTGCTTGGCCGCGGTCAAGGCGGCATCGATGGCTTGCAGATCGTTGCCATCGCCGACTTGGCTGTAATCCCAACCGGCACCGGCACAGCGCGCGGCGACGTCGCCACCGAAAGCGCGGCTCTTGTTGCCATCCAGCGACACATCGTTGGAATCGTACAACACGATCAACTTGCCAAGGTTTTGATGGCCGGCGAGCCCCATCGCTTCATGCGAGATGCCTTCCATCAAGTCGCCATCCCCGGCCAGCACGAAGGTGAAATGATCGACTAAACCAGGAAAACGCGCGGCCAAGTGGCGTTCGGCCATCGCCATCCCCACGGCCATCCCTAAGCCTTGGCCCAGCGGTCCGGTCGTCGCTTCGACGCCATCGACCAAGCCGTATTCTGGATGCCCCGGGGTGCGGCTACCAAACTGGCGAAAATGCCGCAAGTCGTCTTGGCTCACGTCAAACCCGGCCAGGTGTTGGAGCGCGTAGAGCATCGCGGAGCCATGGCCCGCAGATAAGATGAACCGGTCACGGTTGAACCAGTGGCTGGCGTTAGGGGTGACATTCAAGTGGTTACGGTATAAGACGTAAGCCATCGGTGCTGCCCCTAACGGCAACCCTGGGTGTCCGGAATTGGCCGCTTGAATCTGCGCCACACTTAACATTCTTACCGCCGTCACGGCTTGTTCGTCGATCGTATCAAACATAATTTTCCTCCTAGTCAGGTCCCGCCAGCCACGAAAAAACGCCATCGACTTCAGCCGATGGCGTTTTTTCTCACCAGAAGATCCTGATGAAGTTAGAAAAAAGCACCCGGCTGAATTGTGTTCATCCGAGTGCTGACCGTGTGATTCGATGATCCGGTATGCAGACGAATGTGATCCCTATCTCGCAGGATCACATTCGCGTGAACCTACGTGCTAGCGATAAAACGCATACCAGGCATAATAAACTTTCGTTGTTGTTGTCGTCATCATCAAAACCCCTTTGAAATGTTGCAATGAGCATACCGCCCGTTTCTGGTCTTGTCAATAAAAATATTTAATTTTGGTGAGTAAAAATTAAATTAAAGTGGCACGCTCCTAAAAGAACCCTGTCATAGCAAGGATAACAAAGTAGCTCACAGCGAATTCTCTTTTAAAATTAATTTTTCGCCGATCGGTTTCTCATTAGTAGGTCTGGGCATCAAAGCGGTTGTAATACCACAAATAATACTGCCCCGCCGTCAGCGTCAGTTTCGTCACGCTGGTGTTGTCCGGTTCCGGCAGCGCCATCGCCGATTCCGGCATCAATGCGGCCAAGGCGGCGGCCTTGACCGTAAACCCGTGGGTCACACAGGCGACGGCCGCCTGCGGCCGAACGGCGGCGACCGCCTGCATGAATTCAGCCACCCGTGCTTGGACTTGGGCAAAGCTTTCGCCGCCTTGGGCCACCTCAACGTAACTCGGGAGCACATCATGCAACACCGGATCGAACACCTCAGGGTGCGCCGCTTCAAGTGTTGCGTTTTGCTGGCCGTCCCAGTTACCATAGGAGATCTCCAACAAGCGCGGGTCCAGCTGGGGTGTGAGTTGCGCCTGTTGGTTCAAAAGCGCCGCGGTTTCTTGCGTACGGGCCAGCGGGCTGACGTAAAGCGCGTCGACGGTCCGCAAGTCGAATTGACTCGCGAGGTGGGCCGCTTGTTGTTGCCCCTTGGCGGTCAAGTGGGTGCGGTCATCGTTGATCGTGCCTTGCTTTAACCCCAGCGCATTGGCGGTGGTTTGCCCGTGGCGAATGAAATAAAATGTGGTCATGTGTGCCTCCTGTCGTTATCATAAAAAACTCATTCTTTTATAACCGTATTGACGGATTATTACCGGTGTGCTATCTTAATAAACAACGAAGCGGAGGTTTTTGCAATGACAAATTTAGCCCTTAACAACCTCAAGTCATCATCATGGTCTACTACCGTATCTGTGTAGGCCAATGTTTGCGCTTCTGCCAAATGGTCTCGCAGGTATAACACCTGTGAGACCGCGATGGACCACCTTCAACGCGTTTTCACAGGTCAGCTGTGAAGGCGCGTTTTTTTGTTACTCACAAGGAGGAAACTTATGGTCGTCTATAATTTTGCTGCCGGGCCCGCGATGATGCCCGCCCCTGTCGTCACCCAGATTCAAGCCGAACTGCCGTCGTTAGGCGGTAGCGGCATGAGCATCATGGAAGTCTCCCACCGGGCGGCGGCGTTTGGCGTCATCATCACCCAAGCCGAGACGCGGCTGCGCCAGTTGATGGCGATCCCGGATCACTACGCCGTGTTGTTCATGCAAGGTGGCGGCACCGGTCAATTCGCCGCCGCCCCGCTGAACTTGGCGACGCACCACCGGCGCATCGCGGTTCTCGATAGCGGCCAGTGGGCGAGCCGGGCAGCAGCCGAAGCGGCCCGCCTAGGGATTCCCGCCGAGGTCTTGGCGACGACCAAGGCGACCCACTACCGGCACCTGCCCAAGCTGCCGGCCGTGCCCGCCGATACTTACGACTACCTCCACCTGTGCCTCAATAATACCGTTGAAGGCACCGCGTTTCACCACCTACCGCCTGTCACCGGCACCCCGCTGGTAGGCGACATGTCGTCGAACATTCTGGCCGAACACTATGACGTGAACGATTTTGGCCTGATTTTTGCCGGCGCCCAGAAAAATCTCGGGCCGGCCGGGGTGACCGTCGTCATCGTTCGCCGCGACTTGCTACAAGACGTCGCCCCCGTTCCGAGCATGCTCGACTACCACCTTTTCGACCAGAAAAAATCGCTGTACAACACCCCACCGGTGTTTGCGATTTACGCCTTGAACCTGGTCTTGCAATGGGTCGAAGAACAAGGCGGGGTCGCTGAAATGCAGCGCCGCAACCGGATCAAGGCCAATAAACTGTACGCCTTTTTAGATCAATCGCCAGTCTTCGCCAACTTAGTCACCAAAGCCGACCGCAGTTTGACCAACGTGGTGTTCAACACCGGCTCTGAAGCGCTCGATCAAGCCGTTGTCGCCCAGGCAGCGACGAAAGGGCTCATGAACCTCAAGGGCCACCGCAGCGTCGGCGGCTTGCGCGCCAGCTTGTACAACGCCATGCCGCTTGCCGGCGTCGACGCGTTGATCGACTTTTTGCACGACTTCGAAACCCACTTATAACCCCCAGGAGGAACTCGCTATGTATCAAATCAAAACCTTTAATGCCATCGCCCAACAAGGCCTCGACCGCTTCAAACCCGACTACACCCTCAACCAAACCGACGACGCCGACGCGTTGTTGATCCGCAGCGTCGATTTACATCCCTATCATTTTCCCCAACAACTCAAAGCCATCGTCCGCTGCGGCGCCGGCTTCAACAACATCCCGCTAGACGTCGCGACCACCAACGGGACCGCCGTGTTCAATACCCCCGGCTCCAACGCCAACGCGGTCAAGGAACTGGTGATCGCGATGCTGATCACGGCCAGCCGCAACCTTTTTTCCGCCGCCAAGTATGCCGCCGCCAATAACGGCGCGGATATCTCGACGCGCACCGAGCGGGAGAAGACCCAGTTCAACGGTACCGAGCTCGCCGGCAAGACCCTGGCTGTCATCGGCGTCGGCCACGTCGGCGCACTGGTGGCGCACGCCGCTAGCGACTTGGGGATGCACGTGATCGGCTACGACCCGTACCTCAGCGCCAACGACGCTTGGCACATCCCCACGACGACCGTGCGCGCCGCGACTTTAGAAGACGCGATCGCCCACGCCGATTACGTCAGCGTCCACGTCCCGAAGAACGCCGAAACCACCAACATGATCAACGCGGACACCATCGCCAAAATGCAACCAGACGTGGTGATCTTAAACTTCGCGCGCGGCGGCATCGTGGACAACCACGCCGTTTGCGCCGCATTAGACGCCGGCCACGTAAAGCGGTATATGACCGACTTCGGCGACCCCGAGATCCTCGACCGCCGCGACGTTTTAGTCACCCCACACATCGGCGGCTCGACCGAACAAGCAGAAGCCAACGGCGCGGTCCAAGGCGCCGAGACGATCATGAACTTCTTGGAAACCGGCAACGTCGTCCACAGCGTCAACTTGCCCACGCTAGAAGTGCCCTTCATCAGCCACTACCGCCTGACTGTCATGCACCAAAACATCCCCAACATGGTCGGCCAAATCGCCACGCTGTTGGCGCAAAACAACATTAATATCGAATCGATGAGCAACGCCGCGCGCGCCAACGTCGCCTACTCGATCATCGACACCAACAACTTGCAAGCCCAAGCGGACCTGCTCGACCAACTACGCCAGATCAACGCGGTGTACCGCGTGCGCCTGCTGACCCGCAAAGCCGGCTAAAGCGGCGACCTACACAAAGAGGCGAGCCCATAACACAAACGCCATTGCGCCGCGATTCACGGCGCAATGGCGTTTGTGTGTCTAGACGTTGCTTGAGGGAACGCGACTATTGCGTTATGTCCTCGGATCGCCTTTTGTGCGGCCAAAACGGTTGCCTCCCAGCCGCGCGCGCCACGCCCCCAACCCCGGTGTGTCATCTGTTAACGGCATCACTTTTTCGGCTGTCTGGCATATGCTACACTGGTGATAATTATCCTAATTTTCTGGAGAGTGGCATGAAAAATATTGGCAAACTGTTCGTCCTCGACTGGCGCCGGCTCATCAAGAGCCCACCAGCCTTCCTTTTGGTCCTTGCCTTAGTCGTGATCCCATCATTATATTGTTGGTTCAACGTCTGGGCGCTTTGGGACCCCTACAGCAACACCCAAGACCTCACCGTCGCCGTTTATTCCGCAGATAAAGCCACGACTTTTAATGGGAAAACCATCGCGATCGGAGACGAATTGATCACCCAGCTCCACGACAACAAGAAGCTCGGGTGGCGGTTCGTGCATTCCAAAAAGGCGGTCAAAGAAGGCGTCAAATCCGGTAAATATTACGCCGGGATCGTGGTGCCCAAAGACTTCTCTGAAGACCTGATGACCATCGTCGAAGGCAAGGTCAAAAAACCGCAGCTCAACTACTATGTCAATGAGAAGATCAACGCGATCGCCCCTAAGATCACCAGCACCGGGGCGTCGACGTTGCAAAGTACGATTTCCGACCAATTCGTCGATACCGTCGCCAAAACGCTGATGACCACCTTCAACCAAGCAGGGGTCAAACTCGACACCAACTTGCCGATGATCCGGCGCTTCGCCAGCTTGGTCACGAAAACTAACGACCAACTGCCGACGATCGAATCGTACTTGAACGAAGTCGAAACCGTCCGCAGTCAGCTGCCGGACATCAAGCAAAAGTTAGCCGCTGCCAACGACATGGCCGCCTACCTGCCGGAAGTCAACAAGATGGCTCAAAAGCTGGTCAAAGCCAACGATTACTTACCGATGGCAGACTCGGCCGGCCAATTGGCCCTACAAGTGCAAGGCAAGCTGCCGGAAGTGCAAAACGCCGGGCGGCAACTGAGCTTAGTCAACGACAACTTTTCCCAACTGGAAACCGGTGTCACCAAAGCCGTCACCGTCACCAACCAAGGCCTCAAGGTGATCGATAGCGTCGATGGTACTTTGCCGAGCCTGACGGCCTTCGGCAAACAAGCGCAAGCCGCGATCGGCACGACCAAAACCCAAGTCCTGCCTCAAGTCGAAACCGGTCTGACCGTCGTCCAAAACGCCGCCGATTCCGGCCTCGCCTTGATCGCTACGGCCAACACTAAGCTCAGCCAAGACCTCACCAGCCTCAACGACCAGCTGGCAGACCTCGACGCGAGTGCCGATACCGCAGCGGATAAAGCAGCCATCGCCACGCTGCTGCAAGGCATCGCCGAGCGGCAAGCCAACACCGCCAGCGTCGCGACCAAACTCGCCGCCACCTTGACGCAGGTGCAAGCAAGCTACAACCAGCTCCACGGCACGCAAGACACCGGTTTAGACGGCGCCATCGCGCAACTCAAGGCCGTCAACACCGTAGCCAGCGCCGTCAGCTCACAAGCGGCGAGCCTGGCCCAAGCGGCCCCTAACTTAAGCACCGCAGAACTGCAGACGCGCGTCGCGGCCTTACAACAAACCGCGACTCAATTCGCGGATGCCGCCACCACCTTGCAAAACCTCGGCTTATCCGCCAGCGTCCAGACCCTGCTATCACAGTTCAAAGCGGCGTTAACGTCCGCCGACACGACCTTGAGCGACATCAACGATAAAGTCGTGCCGCAACTGCCGAGCCTGTTGCAAAACACCAAGTCCCTCTTGCAACAAGCTCAAGACGTCTTGGTCAAGGTGCAAACCGAATTGCCGGCGTTGAAACAAGAACTCGCCGATGCGAACACCTTGCTCAACGGCCATATGAGCCAGATCACGAGCGGCATCAACACAGTCGCCGAGCTCTACCAAAACGATTTTCCCACGTTAAAAGCCAAGCTGGCCCAAGCGACCGCCTTCGTCAACAACGACCTGCCCGGAATCGAAACCGAGCTGACCACGTCGCTGGCGCTGGCGAACCAGAAGCTGCCCGTTCTCGAAGGCGGCCTGAATCAAGCCCATACGCTGATCCAAACCGACTGGCCGACCTTGAAAGACGCCATTCAAAAAGGCGCCACGGCCATCAAAAAAGGCGAAAAGTCGATCGACCTCTCTGCCTTGCTCAAGCTCTTGCGCCGCGACGCCGGTAAAGAAGCGGACTTCTTAGCCAACCCCGTTTCGATCCAAGAAAACGCGCTGTACCCGATCCCGACTTACGGCTCACAAAGCGCCCCGTTCTACCTGGCCTTATGTATCTGGGTCGGCGCCCTCTTGCTAGGGGCGATCTTAATCACCGAATACGAGGCGTTACCAGAAGCCCTCGCGGCAGTCACGACCAAGCAGCGGTATACCGCGCGCTGGCTGACCTTCGTCGGATTAGGCATGTGCCAAGGGCTGATCGCCGCACTCGGTAACATTTTCTTGATCGGCACTTACGTCGTCAACAAACCGTTGTATGTGCTGTTTGCAATGGGACTATCGGTGATCTTCGTCTCGATCCTCTATAGTCTGATTGCCTTATTCGGCAACATCGGCAAAGGGATCGGCATTATTATCCTGGTGCTGTCGATTTCCGGAGCCGGTGGGAACTTCCCGGTGGTCTTGTCCGGCAAGTTCTTCCAGATGATCAACCCCTGGTTACCCTTCACCTATGCGGTCAACCTCTTGCGTGAAACCGTCGGGGGGATCTACTGGCCTAACCTCTGGAGTGATCTCTGGCACCTCTTAGCATTCGGCCTAGTCTTCTTCTTCGGCGGCCTGCTGCTGAAAGGCCCGATCCGGCCGTGGATCGACAAGATGCACACGGTTACCAAGAAGAGCAAGATCATGGAATAAAACCTGCGCCCAAACTAAAAAGCGCCGCGACACCACCGTTCAGTTGTGGTGTCGCGGCGCTTTTGGTTTGGGTAAGTTTGCGCCCTCAGCCTCCCGGTGCGCAACAAAGACACGTCAGGTCTCCCCAAACGTGTCCCGGGCGATTCCCCAAATGAAGAGGCGCGGTTGCCGACCCGCGAAAAGCTTTGGTTACGGTGCCTGAGTTTGCGCTCAGGACTGGGATAACAGCGGCCTCACGCGGGTTGGTCCCGCCATGAGGGTCATACTACCAGATGTCTCGCCTGTGCCCGAGTCTTTCCAGGCCATTTTCAGGATTTATCCCTTAGCGCGTGTGGAGGCCGACAAGGATCATCGACTGGTACCCCCACCGGTACAGACTGGGAAAGCATATGGAGTGGCCACCACCATACCCAGCTGTATAAGCTAAGGTCAGTATACCAGCTTTTACCGGAGATGGAACCCCTTACACGAACATTTACACAACATTTACAAAAAGTAAGTTCCGTGCCGCATCAAATCAACGCAAAATGCTTGAGCGCCTTCACGATCCCGCCATGCCGGTAGTCAGCCGTCTGGTAATCCGCCACCGCGGCGACTTGGGGCAAGGCATTGCCCATCGCGATCCCCGTCGTCGCCGACTGCAACATTTCAATATCGTTATTGCCATCCCCAAAAGCATAGGTTGGCAGTCCTTGTAGCTCAGGCTGGGCCATTAACGCGGCGAGTCCAGTCGCTTTATTGATGCCTTTAGCCACCACATCTAACGTCAGCGGTGCGTTACGATAAAAGTTCAGCGCCGGAAATTGCTGCCGGTACCGCGCCGCGAGCTGATTCCCCTGCGACGTATCGGGAATAAAAATCACCATCATCAGCACTGGCGCCGTCAGATAAAAATCCAGCTGTTGCCGCGGTTGCGGCTTACGAATAAACTCACGATAATGCGTCTGCGTTTCTGCCGTAGCCCGTGTCAATGCCACCCCGCGGTTATTATAAAAAGCGATCGCGATCCCATCTTGCTCCGCTTGTGCGACCAGCGCCGCGATCTGCCCTTGCGGCAGCGGCGTCTCAAGAATGTGTCTCGCCTTAAAGAAAACGGCGGCGCCATTGGCCTCAACGGCCGTCTCCACCCCTGCTTCGGCCATCATTGCCAGCAACTCATAGTGGTTGCGCCCCGTCGCTAAGGCGGGCAATACACCGCCTGCACGTAACGCCGCCAAGGCCGCCAGGTTCTCTTCTGGAATGTTCTTTTCGTCATTTAGTAACGTCTTGTCTAAGTCAAACAGCGCAACTGCCCGGTACATTGAAGTCCTCCTATTATGGCCAAAAAACTGAAAAAGACGTGACTCCGTGGTCACGTCCGTAAAACTGCCCAACACAAAATGACAGGTGTGTTTGAGTGTTATCATTATCTCCAAGTGTTGGGCATTCTCACTAAGCTTGTCCGATTTCGATGACACTATCAACATCGATTTGCGGGTACGGCTTAGCTTCAACATACAACGTACCTGGCAACTCTGCCTTATCAGCACCGTCAAAAACAATTGCGATATGCCCTAACTGAGCCAAATTCATATTAACCTCACCGCCAACGGCTGTGATGTCATAGTGGGTCTCATTAATGACCAATTGATCCCCAACGACGATTGAATCTGCGACAGGCTGCACTTGAATGATGAAGCATGAAGACCTCAACGCATCTGGCGCCTCATCACCAAATAATATTGCCATGTTAATTTCTTCAAAATCTCGTGCCTCTGCACCAACTTCAACGACAGTGGTACGAAATTTGACTTTACTTAATTCAGACATATCACTTTAACCTCTTAACCAGAATATAACCCAAAGCTTGCTAACCAAGCAACAACAACGCGTGGCACCCCGTTAATGAATCTGGAATACAAAACAGAAACCACACCAACTTCAACCGTTTCACTACTTGCTTCTTCCAAGCCTAAACCAACCGGAATGAAGTCGCACGCATTTTGCGTATTAATCGCGAACAAGGCTGGCAAAGCGTACTGCGGGGCGATATGCCCACGCCCAATTTCAACCCCGATCAGTGTACCGACAACCTGAGCGATAACGGCCCCCGGGCCCAGAATAGGCGATAGGAATGGTAGCGAACAAACAAAGCCAATCACGATCAACCCAAAAACATTACCTGCTAATGGCGTCATGATCTTCGCAAACCAATTACCAATACCCGATCCCTGAATGATCCCAATCAGTAGTGAAACAAACGCCATAAACGGAATCACTGTGTTCAACATCGTTTGAACAGAATCCTTAGCTGCCTGGTTAAATGTCGCAATGACACGGCCAGCGCCGATACCAATTCGGGCAATAAAGCTTGGCTTTTTCATTTGGCCAGTCAACGTCTTACCCGTATCGTACTTACCAGACGCTTCTGTTTCCCGCTTTTCCGTGAGCGCTGCAGTCTCTGATTGCGTCGGCGCAACGTACCCTTCCCGCTGATCAAGCGGGACGCCGTTAAGTGATTGATCTGGAACCGAGTTATCTGGCAATGCAGAAATCTGATCGACATCAACATTTGATACGTACAATTTAGGGGTAATGTACTTCGCTAAAGGACCGCTTTTGCCGGTGGGTAAAACGTTGATGGTGAGGATCTCTTTTTTAGGGTAGATCCCACAACGCAAAGTCCCACCACAATCAATAATTGCTAATGCCGTGTCTTCGTCAGGAATCGAGGTTTTAAAGCCGTCAATGGCTTCCATTCCCGTTAACTCTGCAATTTTATCCACGATTGCCGGGCGATTCCCCCCCGTCACATAAATGAACTTATGCTTCTCAGGAGTTGGGGTAATCGTCAACGGGCCACCGTAACCACCGGAGCCTTTAACCACTTGAATACTATGCCACTCTGCCATTTTTGCGTCCTCCCTTCATTAATTTAAACTGCTAGCCGTTGACGACGTGAGGTCAACTGTCTTGGACAACTTGATCCCCATTTGCTTGCTGACCATCGCTGTTGTGAAGTCTGTGACCCAACCACCAATGAAATTCATCACAATTCCGACCAACATATACCGTATCGCTAAGTCCATCGTATTAAAGCCTAACTTTTCGACCCCTTGCGCAATGCCTAGCCAAACAAACAGTTCCCCTGGATTAATGTGTGGGAAAACCCCGTTACTGGTGTGACAAAACTGCGCTTGAGCGGCATAGTAACTCGGCTTGTAATATTCTGGCAAAAAGCGTGCTAAAGTAAACGCCATTGGGTTACCAAGCATAAACGCTGCGAGGAATGGTAAGACGAGATAACGCATCAACACGTTTCGGCCAGCTTTTTGCGCAAAGCGTTCAATTCGCGCTTCACCCACAAAGGCAATGATCGTATTCATTAAAACTAACAGGAGCAAAACAACGGGAACGATACTCGTCATCCAGCCGATAAACGTCTTCCCACCAGTTTGAAATAACTTCATGAAACCGGCCGCAAAATCTGTAATATACTTCATGGAATTCATCTCCTATTCCAGTTTATCCATCCGCGTATGGTGCTGCTTAAAACCTGACACTGATTGTTTTAACTTTGACCCAACTGCAGAAAATACCGGTAGTGATAACATGTTAGGCCCACTCGTATCAAAATCTTCGAAACTCAAGTTATTAGTCTTGTAATTGACATAGTTGCGATAAGCATTTAATAAACACTCACGTTGCGTACGGCCCATTTTCTGCAGTTTTTCATAATCTGCGCCCAACTCAGCGATCAACATGCCTTCATAGCCCGGCATTTCCCGGAAACGGCTAAAGACGGTTAGCCCCTGCATAATCCGTATCTCACCAATTCGATCCTCTTGATCAAGGCCTACCAGCATCAAACTACCCGCCCGGAACCGGCGCGGATTCTTGCCGATCAAGACTCGGCCAGCCTGTCTGACTTGATGATAATTGCGGGCAAAGTTACGAACTTGGAAAAAGGCCATAAACGCCTGGATGAAGAAAGCTCCGGCAACAAAGAGCCCTAAAATTAACATACTCATAGCTATAACCCCTCCATGACACTAACCAAACTACCGTTACGGTCGACAACTTTATTTAAGTTCATGATTGCTGTTTCATTGACCGCAATAAGGAAAAGTAGATCATATAATATTGCCAGCGTCCGCACCGTTTGCTCGCTCAAGACCCGAGGAATCCCAATGATAAAAATAAAGGTCACCGGGACATTCTCAATGACGACTGGATGCGCTAATCGGCAAAGGTGTAACAGTAATTGATTGCCCTTCGTTGTGGCAATCGCATGCGGAATCGCAATGCCATTATCTAAAGTAAATTTAGTCACCGACTCGTGTTTTAATAGATTATCCGTGAAATCCGCCGCCACTTCCCCACCAGCAATATCTAGCTGGGTCGCACGCGTCAAAATATCACGATAATCTTCATAATCGCCAACTTGGAAGGCAGTCACATTCCACAGTACCCTGCCTGCATCGATTTCATACTGAATCGTCGCCGTCTTGACCTTCAGCTCGAAAACCCGGTCGCGAAAGATATCTCCGACCATCACTACAGGGATCGCAAATTGATGTGTTGGGGGATGATCTGTGAACAGCATGGTCAAATGGGTCTGCGCTGCCATGACTTCAGATTCACTCGCATACGTGACCACGGTCACCTGCGACTCGAACATCGTATTAAGCTGATTTTGGAGATACTGCTTGATACTGCTACCCATACTGCTCAAGAAGCCTACCGCAGGGCTATCCGCTTGTGCCAGGTCATCTTCTTCAAGCGCCATCTGAAAATAGACCGTTAAATAATTGACTTCGACATCTGCAATTGTAATTTGCAATTTGTCACTAAGCTTTTGCACCATCAGCCCTGCGAGATCCGCAGCCAACTGGAAGCGCTGCAGCATTTTATCCGTGACATAATCAGAAGGTGAAACATGGAAGATCCCGCGATTGATCAAGAAAATCAGGTGATATTGTATCTGTCGGTAAAAACGGTCGTAATCAATCCTCGTCTCAACCTGTTGCTGTATCTCACCTGCGATCGCCATGAACATCCGCTGGTTATTCTCGCATCTAACAGCTAAGCGTTCCTTATCCAGTAACTGATTGGTGTATAAATTAAATGGGAACGCTAAAAAGTCGATTTCTTCAGGGGAAAATTTAAGGTGATAGGCACTTTCAACCAGTACAACCGCTTGAGAAAAGGGGCCTTTCACATGAACCAAATTATCGTATTGCGGACTAAGTGTCGTTACGACTAACCCATATTGTTTCAACGTTGCGACAATCCGTACGATCTTAATAAAGATCTGTACCGTTTGATTTTTGATCCCCGCACCATCGAAGACCTGCTCAATGGCCACCGATAATGGTTCACTAATCGCAAATGTTGACCGTACATAATCAAACAAGCGATTATAGATCAGCATGATCAACTCTGCGGCCGAATCAACTTCCAGTTTGATCCCACGGCTAGTTGTTCCAACAATTTCGAGTCGATACTCGCCTAACCAGGACCGAATGTGTTGAATATCTTTGAGCAGCGTGCCGCGACTGACAGCAAAACTTTCAGCCAACTCGTCCGTCGCGACATAGCCCGGTGTGAGAATTAACCGCAATAGAATTTCGGCCTGCCGTTTTTGTTGATCATTATTGTCGATATCTTGCTTTAAACTACCAGACTGAATCTTAGAAAACCCCCGGTAGTCTAGGATATGCAAAAAGTAACCCGATTGATTAATCCGAATCTCAGCAACTTCTCCAAGTTGCTCATTAAGCTGATGCAAATACTTTTGCATCGTTCGCGTTGAGACATCTTCACTGTTGGCCAGATCTTCAAGTTTTATCGGACCGTTTGCTAGCAAATACCGCACAAGTCTGTAATCTAAACTGTTCAATCAGGCCTCCCCCTTCAGAAATAAGCTTAATTAGCCACGGGATTTACCACCCGCAACGTTGGTGGTCACGCCGGTAATATAACTTGCGCGATCTGACAGGAAGTAATTAACCAAATCCGCCACCTCACTAAGCTTACCGCTACGTCCCATAGGCGTTGTCGAGGTTGATGAGTAGCCTTTGCGCAATGTCTCGACTGTAATTCCCCTAGTATATGCTAATGCATCCTCATAACTTTGTGTACGCAGGCCAGTCGCTTCCATAATGCCTGGTGCAACACCTACCACGCGGATGTTTTGCTTACCTAATTCTTTTGCCCAAGACCGCGTAAAGCCGTTAATTGCGCCTTTTGATGCTGAGTAGACGCTTTGCCCAACAGAACCCTCAAGGCCCGCTTCAGACGACATATTGACGATCACACCGTGTCCCTGATTAAGCATCCGCCGAACAGCTGCTTGCGTCACCAAGAAGACACTGCGCACGTTCACATCAAAAATCTTAGTGAAAACTGCATCGGATAGTTCGAACTTACCATGAGGTGCCTGCGCATCAACCAGTAACCTTGGTAAATTAATCCCTGCATTGTTGACAACGCCCCAGATCTCGCCGTTAATCGCTTCAGCCGTCGCCGCTAAATGTTCGACCGCTTCTGCTTGACTGACATCTGTTTCAACAAAGTGCAGCCGCTCGTGTCGATACGTGCCCGCCTTCAAATCGCCGTTAACCACCGTCGCACCGTTAGCAATCAAAGCTCGGACAATGGCGTCACCAATACCTGACGAGCCACCTGTAACAATAATCGTCTTACCTGTTAAACCTAACCAATCTGCCATATCGAGTGAACATCCTTTCTTGCAACATCATTTAACAAAATTAATGTTAGCGCTTACTGAAGCGGTGGTTAATTCACTCTTTTTCCAGGCGGTGATGTAAAACGATTGACTAACGCCTGCACAAATGTGCAGGCGAGAGTTTTTTAAGTGAAAATAAACTACGAAAAGGTTATGCTGACGGGGATATCACTTGCGAGACGATTAAGCCCGCTTTGGTAACGGTTTTATTTTCTTCGCCATCCCCGTTATGATAAAGGGGTTCGAACACAAGAAAGAGGCTGTCATATGGCATCTGAACAAAATCTACTGACACGTGTCGCTTATCAGTACTATATCTTAGGGCAAACGCAACAAGAAATAGCCGAAACCCTAAACTTAGGCCGCTCGACCATTAGCCGGCTCTTAACGCGCGCGCGCCAAGAAGGCATCATCTCAATTAAAATTGCTGGTGCCGATACAGAACTGTTAGCCTTAGAAGCACAACTTAAAGAACGCTTCGGCCTGCGCAACGTTGACTTGATCTCAACCACTACCGACATGTCTGAGCAAGACAAAGAAACTGCACTCGCCCACGAAAGTGCACGCTACCTCAAACAAATCATCCGGCCAAACGACCATGTCGGAATTGCTTGGGGCAGCATTCTCGCTAAGATGGTCGGTCAACTGGATCATCCCAAAACCACCAACGCCATTTTTGTGCCGTTAGTCGGCGGCCCCAGCGCTGCCAACGCAGAGTATCACGTCAACACCATCGTTTATGACCTTGCGCGTCAATTCGGGGGCACTAGTGTCTACATCAACGCCGCTGCCGTTCAAGAAAGTCGCTACCTTCGGGACGGCATCATGCACGCACGCTACTTCCAAGAGCTTGCCAATGCCTGGCAACATCTTGATATCGCATTTGTCGGCGTAGGTGGTCCACTCGCCAAAGCCACCAATAGCCATTGGCGAGATCTTCTGACCGAAGCCGATATCATGTTATTAAAAGAACAAAAAGCCATCGGCGATTGCTGTTGCACGTTCTTCGACCAACACGGTAAATTGCTCGCACCGTCTTTACGACAGCGAACCATTGCAATTGCGTTATCCCAATTACAAAAAGTCCCCATCAGCGTCGCTGTCGCTCGCTCTCAAAATAAGGTGCCGTCGCTCAAAGCCTTACTCTCAATGGCTATCGTTAATACATTGATTACAGACGAAGAAACCGCACGCGCACTATTTTAGTTAAAAAGAAGGTAAACATTATGGAATTTCTTTTGGACACCGTTCATATCCCAGACATCAAACGCTATGCTGCCAGCATGCCACTAGCTGGTGTTACCTCTAATCCTTCCATCGTCAAAAAAGAAGGCAAGATCGATTTTTTTGCCCATATGCGTGAGATTCGCCACCTATTGCCTGCATCCGCTAGCTTACACGTCCAAGTGGTTGGTCAAAGTGTTGATGCCATGCTGGCCGATGCCGATACTATTCTTAATCGTATCGATCCTCATACCTACATTAAGGTCCCGACGACCGAGGATGGCTTGAAGGTCATCAAGAAACTCAAGGAACAAAATATTAATGTCACCGCGACCGCTATTTACACCAAATTTCAAGGCTACCTCGCAATTGCGGCAGGCGCAGATTATATTGCCCCCTACTACAACCGCATGCAAAATATGAATATTGATGCCGCCGATGCCGTCGCCAATTTTGCCCACCTGATTGCCACGACACATGCCCAAACCAAAATTTTGGCTGCTAGCTTTCATAACGTCAATCAGGTCACAGAAGCCTTTGAAAACGGCGCTCAGGCTGCCACAATGGGTGTCGATATTTTACAATCCGCACTAGGAATGCCCGCGATTGACAAGGCCGTGAGCGACTTTACCAGTGACTGGGAGACAATCTTTGGCGCAGATAGTACCGTTGCTAACCTGCAAGCATAATAAAAACGACCTCATGACGAGGTCGTTTTTATTATGCTCTACCGCGACGCTTGATAGTCGCCTACCGCTTGCGCCGCAATTTCTGCCGCTAGTCCAACTTGGTAATCATGAATATATGTGTCATACCCAGCAACTCCGGATGGCTTCGGTGCCAATGTGGTACTTTGTGCGTCGATAAAGACTTGTTGATCAAGGTAATCGGCCAGATCGTGTGCCCCACGCGAATCTTGAGCGTAGGCCGCTAAGACAGCCATCCCCCATGGGCCGCCTTCGCTGGCGTTAGCCATAACGGTAATCGGTGTGTTCAAAGCATCTGCTAAGATCTGCTGTGCAATCTTCGGTGTCCGGAAGATACCACCTTGGGCAACCATCATATCGGTTGGAATATGCTCTTGTTTGACAAGAATATCATTTCCAATTTTCAGTGGGGCAAAAGCGGAATAAACCTGACTCTTAATAAAATTTGCCAAAGTAAAGTGACTGTTCGGTGTCCGGACAAATAGCGGCCGACCAGCTTCGATTTGGGTGAGATTTTCCCCAGATAAATAGGCGTAGTTCAGCAGGCCACCACAATCCGCATCACCGGTAGCACTGACGTTAAACAACTGACCATATAACTCATTGGGTTCCAAATCAGCACCAATCAGGTCTGCGAATTGTTTGAACAAGTCGACCCAGGCATTAATATCAGAGGTGCAGTTATTCGCATGAACCATTGCGACGGCAGCGCCTTCAGGGGTGGTGACTAAGTCAATATCGCGGTACACGGCTTGAAGTGGCCGCTCCAATACCACCATGGAAAATGCCGATGTCCCTGCCGAAATATTTCCGGTACGCTCACGCACTGCGTTAGTTCCGGTCATACCCGTTCCAGCATCACCTTCGGGGGGCGCCATCACGGCACCTGCTGTTAAGTGTCCACTGACATCCAGTAATTTTGCCCCAGCAGGCGTTAGCTTTCCAGCGATAGTACCCGCCACAAGCGGCTTTGGCATCAAATCAACAACATGCGCCTGTGGTAAGTTATGTTGATGTAGCAGATCATCAACTATTGCCAGCATATGGGCATCATAGCCCTTGATTTGTGAATCAATCGGAAACATCCCAGACGCATCACCGATTCCTAAAACCTTCTTACCCGACAATTGCCAGTGGACGTATCCAGCTAGTGTCGTGAAGAAGGCCACTTCTGGTACATGCGCTTCTTGGTTCAAGACTGCCTGATAAAAATGCGCGATACTCCAACGCTGCGGAATATTAAAACCAAGTGCCGTGGTTAAGGCATCCGCCGCCTGGGCGGTCGTATTATTACGCCAGGTACGAAACGGTACAAGCTGCGTTCCCTCCTGATCAAAAGCCAAATACCCATGCATCATCGCACTGATACCGATACCGCCAACGCGAGTCAACGCGACACCATACTGATCTTGTACCTGCTGCCGCAAAACCCTGTAGCTACTTTGAATTCCAGTCCATACTTGGTCGAGTGCGTAAGTCCAATTTCCCTTGATAAACTGATTTTCCCACCCAAAACTACCACTGGCTAATGTCGTAAAGTCACTACCAATCAAAACCGCTTTGATATTGGTCGAGCCTAACTCAATCCCTAACGTTGCAGTTCCAGATTGAATCTCTTGACTTGGATTGATTCCCATCATCATCACTCCTTTATCTTGAAGCTGGTTACCGTTGCGTGCCGCTCAACAATTGTTGATCTCGAGAAAATAGGCGACTTAGCCAGACCCCACGGAGTCCTGACCAGGTCGCCTGTTCATCATTTGATATCGATGTACTTCAGATCAAACATCGTCGCCAAATCACGCACTTGCTGAGGCGTAACCTTCGTGGAGAAGACGGTGTGATGCCCTCCGCCATTTTCAATCCACTGAGTCGCCCCCACCTTTAAACCTGACTTAGGCGTCCACAACTGCCGTGCCACAGGTAGCTTAGGTGCTGGTGCCTCTGCGGCTTTAGCGTCAACCGCGTAGCCGATCATGCGGTACTCATCTCCAAAATCAGAGATCGTCACATCGATACCGTCACCGACTTGACCATCAAAGACCAGCCGGGCTGGATCCTCACGATCACCAATCCCAAATGGATGAACTTCAACCCGCGGCTTCGTTGTTGCCAACGTTGGGTCTACTTCCAGCATGTGAGAACCTAAAATCACCTCATGGCCAGGACGCAAATCTAACGTGTAGTCTTCCATAAAACCAGTGGTTTCATTATGGCCCACAATCTTCAACAAACGATCGAGCGCCGCGGTTTTCCAGTCGCCCTCGCCAGCAAAGCCATAACCTTCCCGATTGAGTAACTGCACTGCTAAGCCTTGGAGTTGTTTAATCCCCCAAAGATCTTCGAAGTTCGTCGTGAAAGCGGTATAGCCGCCGCGCTTAAAGAAGCGCTCCATTGCTATCTTTTCTTTCAGTTGGTAGCGAACATGTGCTTCGAAGAAGTCTGGGTCATTATCACCAACGACTAAATCGTAGCGTTGCTCTAAGTCAGCGTACTCCGTATCGATTTCTTCTTCAGTGACATGAGATATCTCTTCGACTAAATCACCAATGCCGAAATAATCCACCGTCCAACCGAATTGAATCTGCGCTTCGACCTTATCACCTTCAGTAACCGCAACGTTGCGCATGTTGTCTCCGAAGCGTGCCACTTTGATGTTAAAGCTTTCGTTGTAACCCACGGCCACATCCATCCAGTCAGCAATTTCTTGTTGAACTTCGCCACTCCCCCAAAAGCCATAAACAACCTTATTATGTTTACGTAGACGTGCGTTGATAAACCCATACTCGCGATCCCCGTGGGCACTTTGATTAAGGTTCATATAATCCATATCGATCGTATCCCATGGAATATCTTCACGAAATTGTGTGGCTAGATGCAGCAACGGTTTTTGTAACAATTTTGTTCCCCGAATCCAGTTCTTAGCTGGAGAGAACGTGTGCATCCAAGTAATTACCCCCGCGACCTCATCGTTAAAGTTAGCATCCTTCATTCCTTGAGTAATCGTTTGGGCATCGATCGCCACTTCTTTAAACTCAACTGGGTATGGTAAGGTTCCCGCTTCATTCAGCGCTGCCACGAGCTGCTTAGCATCCTTTTCAACCACCTTGAGGTCATCTTCGCCGTACAAGGCTTGGCTCCCAACGATAAACCAGAATTTATACTTTGGCACTACTAACATCATTCACTCACTCCTTAACACCTATATTCATCCGAAATAAAATCCCGTAAAAATCATTCTGAATCCGGTAAACGTCGCACTGAATCGCCGATAACTAGCTCTGGTGCGTATACTTTTGACATATTCATAAATTCTTTGTTCGGTTCTTTAATCATCTTTAAAATTAAATCAGCAGCATCCTCACCCATCTGAGCTTTTGGATGATTAACTGAGGTAAGGTGCAACCCATATCCACTTGCCAATGAAGAGTTATCAAACCCGATAATTGACAAGTCTTGTGGTACCTTAACCCCTAACGTCTGTGCGGTGTTATACGCTAAAACCGCCATCTGGTCGTTATAGCACACGATTGCTGTAGGGCGATCAGCTCCTGACAAGATAGATTGTAACTTCGCCCCAATTTTTTCTTGTGGTGTACTTGACTGATAAAATAACGTCGCCGTGACATCTTCAATATCAAATGCTTGAAGCGCATAGGTGAACCCTTCAAGCCGATCTACGCCCTGTTGATCATCGTTTTTAAAGATACCTAGTATATGTCGATGGTTATTTTTCAGGATATACTCCGCGGCTAATTTACCGCCTGAAAAATCATCCATCACAAAATATGGGGTGGCCAGCTGTTTAAACTTTGCGTTTATCGTCACAATTGGGATGTTTTGTGCGCTTAATTCAGCAAATCGTGGTTCATTTTTGATAATAAAAGCACTACGCGCCGGTTCGACAATCAATCCATTAATATTACTGAGCTTTGTAATACTTTGCGCTTCAATCATCTCGTCATTTTGCGTACTACTTAACACCAGCGATGTCGCGTCTTGACTCAATATCCGTTCGATACCGGCGATAATAGAGGGGAAAATATAATCATTCAAGTGAGTGGCCATTACGCCTACAGCATTACGCTCAGCCAATTTCGGCAAACGCGGCTCTAGCCCTCTAACATAGGTACCTCCACCCTGGATGCGGTAGACGATACCATCAGTCTCTAAATCAGCCAAGGCTTTACGAACTGTATGCCGACTCACTTCAAATCGTTTCATCAGGTCAGATTCTGTGGGTAGCTTTTCATTTTCTTTATATTCACCATCCGCAATCCACGACTGAATTACTCGATTTACTGTCTGATATTTTTTCTCCATATTCAATCCCACTCACTTTGTCCGATTGTTATCGCTAGTAGCACATTATCTTTTCGTTTTCCGCAATAATTGTAACAGAAAGCCCGGTCGAATGAACCGTTCGATTCATCTAGCCGGGCAGCTACTAATTTCGATCGAGCGAATTTGCTAATGGTTTACTTATCGTACCAATTCCCGGCGAACACAACCATTACGTTGATAGCGTGACCTCCAGCCACACGCTACAAGACTAGTATTCAACCCGATATACCCGTGCACAAACAGTTTCGGGAAGAGTTACAGTCAACAACCCTGAAGCTTCATTCCAGTGAACCGTCGATGAATATTCAGCCTGATCGGGATAAACTTGCGTGACCTTTATCGGCTTTCCACGCAGCATCTCCAGTGGTAAAACTTGCTGCGCATCTGCACTTTCTCTCCGCCAAACTGCTAAATAAAGCACCTGATTTTCTTCATCCATTTCACCATATGCTAGCCATTGATCCTCATACGTTGCTAAGCCAAGCGGCCATACTGGCAAACTATTCTTGATGTGTGGACGAATTTCTTTATATGCAGATATTCCTTTTTTGACCAAATTAAAATGCTTCGAACTAAGATTAGCTAAGTGACCGCTTTGATGAATCCGGTGTAATAACGCATTAGTCATATTAAAAATGACGGCTTCATCTGTTGCATCAACCATCGGATACGACCAGATTGCGGCTTGTTCTGAGTTAACTCCAGAAGCTGCATTGCTCGCGATAGTCGCATAGTGACGATAATCCTCTTGATCACTAGTTGACTGAATGCTGTAACGAGACAGCATCGCATAATCCATCCGTAAACCACCACTAGAACAATTTTCAATCACAAGATCAGGATAGCGTGCAAAGATTCGGTCAAGCCACTTGAGGTAGGCACGGTTATGCTCTAATAGACCTTGGCCACTACTATCCGCCTTATAATCAGTGCCAATGCCAACATCTATGTTGTAATCCATCTTGATATATCCAATTCCGTAGTCACGGATCAGCCTATCAACAACGTCTGTACAATATGCTCGCACCTCCGGGTTTCTAAAGTCCAACTGCGCTCGGCTTCTATCAAAAACGGTCTGCCCATGCCGTTGGAAAAACCAGTTCTGTGGCGATTGTCGATACCGCTCACCGTTAATTCCCATAACCTCAAGTTCTAACCAAAGCCCAGGAACCATCCCTTTTTCTTTGATTAGATTGGTTAACTCTTTAAGACCGTTAGGAAACCTTTCTTTGGACTCCTGCCACTCGCCAACGGTATCCCACCAGTAACCTTTATCATACCAACCACAATCAATACAATAGTATTCACATCCAGCCTCAGCAGCCTTTTCAATCATTGGAATTTCTTTTGCAGTCGTAGGATCCCCGAAAAGTGAGTTCATGTAATCGTTAAAAATAACCGGCAACTGCTCGTCATCCTTATTAGGACGCCGAATACGACGACGATATTGCACTAAAGTCTGCAAAGCTGCTTGATAATCACCAATGGTCTGTCCTGCTGCGACTTTCACTGTTGAGAATTTTCCTCCCGGAGCCAGCGCGTGCCACCAACCAGACTCTTGCTCAGTTGGACCACTTGCCTTCAAATACAGCTGTCCATCTTGATCACCAATTTCCCAACACCATGAACCATTTTGCTCAATTTGCCAGAAATAGACTTGGTCTGTTTCCTTATTTTCTAAAACAGCCTCAGGTAAGAAATGCTTTGTTGACCAATTTCCCGTATTAGCGACCTGGATTAAATTGGAACTGCGCCTTTTATCGCCTTGAACATTGCTCATTCCCAGTTCAGCCAAACTATACTGTTGCCAATTCAACTCTTTTTGCCAGGCATTATGCGGTAACCATACATTCAATTTATCCGCTGCCGGTAACGCTCCGGCTTGATCAATACCAATATAAGAAAATGACGAGACATACTCGATGCCCAGAGTTTGAGAACCCACATTTTCGAGTTCAGACCACACTCGCACAATATCCAAGTCGGTATAAGTCTGATAGTATGTCTTAGTTTGCAACCCGGTAGGTTTATCCTGTTGCACAAGCGTTAGTAACTGACCTGCATCGTTAGTCACCAAAGTATGCTTAACATACATTAATCGATAGCTCGGTGCAGACAGAGAATACTTAGGTCCGTGAGTTTCAGCAGGTGAGTTTATTCCCGTAACTTTAACTTCAATAGGCTGCATCACATTGTATGCACTATTTTGTTCATTAGGATTGACCTGTAATAAAGAATTCACATGGTTTTCAGTAGAAAAATTAACCAGTGACACTTTACCGTCATTTTGGACGATAAAGTCTAAGTTTAAGTGACCTGACGCTAAAGAAATCTTTTCCAATTCAGCACCCCCAGATCTAATTATTAAAGTGCTATCCTTTGACTGACCCGTTTGATAATCCCGCTAAGAAATAACGTTGCAATAGTAAGAAAATTAAGGTCACAGGGACAATCGCAATTACAGATGCTGCCATCAATGAACCCCAATCAACGGTATTAGCCCCTTTAAACAACATAATAGCCGGCGTTAAGGTCCGATAGTCTTCGGAAGAAATGAAGACATAACCAAACATGAATTCATTCCAAGCATTAATAAATGCATATAAGGCTGTAGAAATTAGACTTGGTATAGATATTGGTAAAATAATTTTAAACAGCGTTTGTAGTTTGTTATACCCATCTAATTCTGCTGCTTCTTCCAAGGCTATCGGTACGGTATCAAAGAAGCTGCTCATCATGAATGTACATAACGGAATTACAAATGTCGTATAAGCCAAAATTAGGGATAGGTATGACTCCAAAATGCCAAACATCTTCATCGTCAAGTACAGGGGGATTAAAAGTAGAACCCCAGGAATCATTTGTGACACAAGCATGAAGAAGTTTGAATACTTAACCACCCTTAATCTGAAATAACGACTAAAGACATATCCCGCACATACAGCAATTAAAAGCGATAACAGGCATGCCGCAACTGAAACAATCAAACTGTTACGAATGTACTTTGTAAAACCTGCATCAAACAGTACCTTAGTAAAGTTAGTAAAAGTTGGATGATTAATCACAAAATGTGGTACCTTTGTTCGAATTTCATCCAACGGTTTTAACGACGAGATTAGCATCCACAAAAAAGGAAAAACACAGTAAATGCTGATTAACGTCAAGAGTATATAGGTCCCAATACCACCCTTTTTTTTCATTGTGTTTCCCCCTTTCTTAGCTAATCGTCTCTTCACTAATCTTAGACTTGAACTTATAGTAGAAAACAAAAAGTAATGACATTCCTAGCAACATCATTGTTGAAAGCGAAGATGCTGCGCCAACATCGAACTTTTGCATTGAGTACCGATAGATCATTAACGGTAACGTCTCAGTTGCATAGTTCGGGCCCCCCTGAGTCAACACCCAGATAAAATCAAAGTTAATTGAGGTCCAAATTAAATGTATAAAAACAATTACCAATGAAACTGATCGTAACTGTGGTAGTGTAACGTGCAAGAATTGATTAAATTTTCCCGCTCCATCAATTGAAGCTGCTTCATACAGATCGTCTGGAATAGCTTGTAAAGCCGCCAGTAACGAAATCGTATAATATGGGAATGACCGCCAAATATTCACAAAAATAGTTGTTCCTAACGCATAATGTGTATCACCCAAGAAATTAATCGGTTCCTTAATGATACCCAGATGCGTTAAGAAATAATTGATTACCCCATAATCGGGATTAAGCATCCAACTCCAAGTCATCCCTGCCACAATGATTGGAACTAACCAAGGGATAAAAATCGCCATTCGAAAGAAAGCACGTCCCTTGACCTTCTTATTTAATAAGATTGCACTGCCCAGGCCCAGTACATACTCACCCACGACCGAAACAAGTGTCCACACAATCGTATGACGTAGCGCAGGATAAAAATTAGGGTCAGCGATAACTTTTCTGAAATTTCCCAGCCCTGCAAACCCAGCCGAAGTACTAGTCAATAAGTTAACGTTATAAAACGCATCGTGAATAACTTTGACCAGTGGATAACCAATCAGGGCAGCTAGGAAGATTAGCGCTGGCAACAGCATACCAACCGAAAAGCTTATTTCGCGCTGTTTACGTGTACGCAGAAAGCCGAAACGGCGAACCTTTTTCGAATTGTCCATATATTGTACCTAGCTGCTTTACTAGGCACTTCTCCCCCCTACTTTGCTAATTCATTATTGTCAGCAAGTGACTTATTAACTTCCGTGGAGAGCCACTTAGCGGCATCTTTAGGTGCCATACCATCTTGCAAGACCTTAGCCAAAGAATCGATCATGTTTTGTTGAATATTTGAAACTGTGACAGGCGGGAAGGTAACCCCCGTATCAGAGAGTTTCTTAAAATCTTTACTCCATTTCGAGGAGCCTGTTACATCAGTCCGCGGGGAACGATCCAAGAAGGCCGCTTTCTGTGCTTTCTTGCTCAAGAAAGCTTCAGCAAGTTTAACTTTAGCGGCTTTATCCGTGTCATTTTTTAAGACAAATAACGGTTTTGCCTCCAAATAAGTGGCCGCTTTTCCATCCGTAGGATAGGGAATAGCATTAACTTGGACATCTTTCATCGTCTTAGGATTCGTTGCTTCACGTTCTGCTAGCCAATTACCTGTCACATAAGAAGCAGAGATCCCCGTGGCAAAGTTTTCGTCTGTATCTTCCCAACCAAGCGTTGCAGAGTTTTTATCCACAATTCCGTCAGAAATTAAATCCTTATAGAACTGAAATACTTTAGTTGCCTTTGCAAGCTGCGCGGGGTTATTATTCCAAGTATTTTTGAATTTACCGCCTTTTTGCTCGGTAGCAATGTTAAGACCATACTGCGCTAAGTAAACTAACAATTCTTGTGGTTCACGAACACCCTTACCTGCGAAAGAATAGGGATAAATGCCAGTCTTACTCTTAAAATCTTTCATACTCAGCAGATCTTCCCATGTTGTCGGGACAGCAGCGCCCGCTTTTTGAAAGGTCGTTTCGTGTGTTAAGTAGGCCCGCACTGTAGATTCGTATGGAATCCCTACGTACTTGCCATTAATTTTCATCGCGTTAAGTGAAGCCTTGGAAATCTTACCCTTTTGGCTCCAATCGTTAACCTCAGAAGTGATATCTTCTGCAATCCCCATCTGGTTAAATTCACCAATCCACTCCGGCAATCCCCAAATGACATCAGGCAAATTTCCGCCTGCAGCAGACGCTTTGATCTTGTCGTGCATCATGTCATAGGTGAAATTCGATTGCTTAACTTTATATCCAGTCTCTTTTTCAAACTCTTTAATGGTCTTCTTAATTTCTTTACCTGTAGCTGCACCTTCTGTGTACGAGGTCCAAACCGTCAACGTTTTGGTGTTCTTACTATCACTCGAAGATTTATTACCACACGCGACGAGACCCAATGCTACAATCGCGACAAGTCCCACTATCTTGAACCACTTATTCATAACCTATTTCCCTCCAAATTGGCTGAGTTACGCATTTCACCCTACGGAAAATCAATTAGTTGTTTCCCTCCTTGAAATTAAAGTATAAATTTGTAAATAGGCACGCTTAAGTTGTACCATACAATGAAACCGCTGTCAATTTTTTAACCGTATATAATTTGTTCTTTTTTATGAAAAATTAGTACTAATGAGCACTTATTATGGGTATATATGTTATTTTAAGTAAAATTTCTCCTTTTATAACGAATAAACGTTTTTTTCTAGCGTTACTAATTGTCTGGTTAATTAATAATGCTTTGACTTATACGAACAAATATTTTAAAGTGGGCATAGCCATACCACTCAAAACAGGAGGTATTCTATTATGCTAGAAGCACTGAAACACGAAGTCTACGAAGCTAATATGCAACTGCCCAAGCTTGACCTCGTTACATTCACTTGGGGGAATGTTAGCGGGATTGATCGTGATCAAGGCTTATTTGTCATCAAACCTTCAGGTGTTGACTACAATCAGCTGACACCTGAGGACATGGTCGTTGTTAACCTTAATGGGGAAGTCGTTGAGGGTACGCTTAATCCATCCAGCGATACGCCAACACATACTGTGCTATACAATGCCTTCCCCGATATCGGGGGAATTGTACATACTCATTCGCCATGGGCTGTAGCATTTGCTTCAGCCGAAATGGATATCCCCAACCTAAACACAACAGCTGCAGACACGTTTTATGGTGACATTCCTGTGTCTGAAGCATTAAGCAAAGAGCAGAGCAACACTGCTTACGAAGAAGAAACCGGACAAGCAATAATCAAGACTTTTGCCGATCGAGAGATTGATCACAATGCAGTACCTGCTGTCCTCGTCGCCCAACATGGCCCGTTCGCTTGGGGGCCCACACCAGCCAAGGCGGTCTATAACGCCAAGGTCATGGAGGTCGTTGCGGAGATGGACTATCACGCCTTGACTCTCAGTCATCGTGACAGCCACGTACCACAATACCTGCTAGACAAACATTATTACCGAAAACATGGTGAAGATGCTTATTATGGCCAAGATAATCCCAAGAGTAACGCACATAAGTAGATTAAAACGGACGAGTCGAAAATGACTCGTCCATTTCTTTTTGCCGCTTATGTTTATACTAGCTTTCAAGATATAGTTATATAAATTGGCAAGAACGCTATACTGTACTGTACTGTTTTTTTGCTAAAGCAAAATTTCCGATTGTTGCTGACGAATTATCTACCATCTTTGATGTGACAATCATATCCGATAGCGGTGGTGTTACAACATAATCGTGATTGAATTGTGCGAAATACTTCTGAATCCTAGGTAATTCTGTTTCAGATAGCACAGAACCACCTAAAATAATCTTTTGCGGTCGCAGACTAAGATAACAATTAAAGAGCATTTGTGACACGTAATAACTAATTAAGTCAAAAACTTTATCTGTACGCGGCACCATTTGTCCAGGTATCCCCAAACGACCTTCAATAGTGGGACCTGAAGCCAAACCTTCGTAGCAATGATTTTTATGAAAAGGACAAGATCCACTAAAACCATCATCAGAACGTGGCATTACAAAACCATGCCCCATCTCGGCATGTCCAATTCCGCCGATAAATTGATCGTCTTGAATTGCTCCACCGCCAATTCCAGTCCCAATTGTAAAGTAAACCAGTGAACTTACATTTTTCCCTCCGCCAACGATGTATTCCCCATATGCGGAAGCGTTAACGTCCGTTGTCACTGAAATTGGAATTTTTAAAGCCTTTGTCAACTCATGCAATATATTAGTCCCCTGCCATTCTGGCTTGGGAGTAGCAAGTATCTGTCCATATGTATCGGAATCCTCAGCAACGTCAATTGGGCCAAAAGATCCCACCCCAAGCGCATCAACCATATTTTCAGAAAAGAAGTTAATACATCTAGCCAAAGTTTCTTTTGGATAAGTTGTTGGAATTTGTACTCTTTTTATGATGCTTAAGTCATTATCTCCAACAGCCAACACAAATTTCGTCCCACCTGCTTCAATGCTTCCATAACGAACCATTAATAATCCTCCGTTTCAACATGCATAGAAATACCTTGCAAAATCAAATAAATGGATACCATAATATTCTTTCCGTTATATTGTCATAATATTTAAACACGGTTCAATACTCAAAATGGTACCGCACCTGCTCATGCCGTGGCTGCCCTGGCAATAACGTGATGTCCCCATAACGCGGATCGGCCACGGCGCTTGGCGCTGTTTGTGCTTCCAGCGCGATGCCGATGTATGGCCGCGACGTTTTCTCGCCGAAGTCTAACTCGTCACCGAAAGCATTGGCCGTAAAGACGACCAGCGCATTTCGGCGCGAATACATTGTTACGCCAAGCTTTCCTTGCGTTAACTTGGCTACCGGCTCACTAGCCGTATGTGGGGCTACCAGAAAAATATCATCGTACCCTTTTTCGGCAGTTGTCTGCATCGTCGCCAAAGCCGCGCCTAAATCGGTCGGGTGAGAAAAGTCAAACCCGCCATGGGCGTTATCGAGCAGCTCTCCTGTTGGTACTTTATTCGTCTGGACCGCAAACCGTTGGTGACTGTTCAGCATCAACTGATGATTTTGAATCGTTTCATCCCCTGCGTTCAGATTCCAATAGGCATGATTGGTCGGGTTAAACAACGTCGGCTGATCCGTGTTGGCATCAAAGTCGATCAGCACATCGTCATTGGCCGTCAACGTATACGTCACTTTCACGTCGATATCGCCTGGAAAGCCGTCTTCTGCGCTGGTGATGTACCGACTGAACACGAGCTGCTCCGCTGTGGCTTGTACCGCCCACATCAAGGTACTAAACCCGTGTGGCCCACCGTGCAGCGTCGAGGTGCCTTCATTAGCCGGCAGTGGCTGCGGGTATTGATCGGCGCCGATTCGCCCGGCGACACGCCCGATCGTTTTGCCATGATAACTCCTAGGATCGGCATAACCGTCAAAGCTCGGTGAGGTTAACAACAAGTTTTGTCGGCCAACCGCGGTGGGCACTTCTAGCTTGAGCCAAGTCGCCCCGTAGTCCAAGCACGTCAAGCGCACCCCATGCTGATTGGTCAAGGTATACGCGGTCACCGCCTGACCGTGAATCGTACCGAATGCTTGCGTTTCCACCAAAATTATTCCCCCTTCGCCACCTACTTCGGCAGCCAGCTTACAGCAAATTTT
Organism: Lactobacillus sp.; assembly: GCA_022651245.1. Taxonomy (GTDB): domain Bacteria; phylum Bacillota; class Bacilli; order Lactobacillales; family Lactobacillaceae; genus Lacticaseibacillus. The sequence goes on along the minus strand of JALCQM010000030.1, from coordinate 1,238 downwards.
AATCAACTCAAGACGAGTTTGCAATCGTTTACAAAAAATAATGGTGCGCGCAAAGCCACGAATACCCTGGCCGCACGATCTCATCTGAATCGTGCGGCCAGGGTATTCAGCTTACTTAGCGGTGATCAACCACGACATACACCACGCGCTGGCGAGTGCTATCGACTGCCGTCGGTGCTGGCACCGGCGTTCCTTCTGCCAGCGTCTCCGTGATCGCCCGCCCTGCAGCGCGAGCGGTCCCAACGATCGTCGGCCCACTGATTTGTAGGCTGGCAAAATCGGGGCTGGTAAACGTGAAACGGTGTTCGGAATCATGGACATCTTCTGCAACAAGCATCGGGTACGTCAAAAACTGAAACATTGATTGCCTCCCATAGTCTGTGCCGTCATCATCTTCTTTACCATAAGCCTTAAGCGAGTTGAATGAAAGGGATTTCTTGATTTATCCCCCTCGCCCACCAAAAAAGCCGCCATGGGCTTGGCGGCCATAGGGGTTGGGACTAATTTTGGAGGAGTAAAAATGAAAAAGTGGGGTAGAAAGCTGGGGTAGTTGCTTTCTATGTTGTTCATACTACCGGTCGTCTGTGAAGAAAGTTTGATCATCCGACGACGGTTTTGTCATGATTTTAGCCCCGTAACGCCAACCCCTCCGCAGCGCGCTTTCATAGAGTGCACTGCGGAGGGGTTAACTTATTTTTTGAAGCGGTTTTCAAACAGCGGGGAAACCGGCTTGTTTTCTTGGATACGGGTGATCGCACGGCCGAGCAGTGGCCCAACAGAAACGGTCACCAGCTTAGACAGCTTCTTATCTTCTGCCAGTTGGATCGAATCGGTCACGACCACTTGCTCGATCACAGAGTTCTCGAGGCGTTCAACCGCAGGACCAGAGAAGATCGCGTGGGTGGCAGCAACCAAGACCTCAGTCGCGCCAGCATTCTTCAAGGCAGCTGCGGCTAAGGTAATGGTGCCGGCTGTATCGATCATGTCATCGATGATGATGCAGCGCTTGCCTTCGACTTTCCCCACAATATTCATCACTTCCGCAACGTTCGGCCGCGGACGGCGCTTATCGATGATCGCGATCGGGGCCTTCAGGAACTCCGCGAGCTTTCGGGCCCGCGTCACGCCGCCGTGATCAGGGGAAACCACGACGGTATCTTCACCGGTATACGCGTTACGCAAGAAGTAGTCCGCCAACAGCGGCGCACCCATCAGGTGATCGACTGGGATATCGAAGA
>JALCQM010000029.1 GCA_022651245.1 Lactobacillus sp. | reverse complement strand
TATAAGCGGCGGCCCTTGTGAACCCTAACGTCGGGTTTCAAAAGGGCCGCCGCTTTGTCCGTCCAAGGCGTTATTTTTAGGCCCCTGGACTGAGATCGTCCCAGCGCAAAAAAGAATCCAAGACAAAAATCCGTAGTCGCGTTCCATAAAGCAACGCCCAAAAACACAAACGCCATTGCGCCGCGATTCAAGGAACGAATCGTGACGCAATGGCGCTTGTGTTATGGGCTAAAACCGCTTTACGTCTCAGCCTTTGACCCTTAGGCCGTGTACTTATCTAAGATTTCGTTAAGCTGATCTTTGGTATGGTAGCCAACCACTTTCTCGACTGGCTTGCCGTCCTTCTTGATCAACAGCGTCGGAATCGCCATGATGCCAAAAGACTGCGGGGTGTTTGGGTTCTGATCGATATCCATCTTCACGAACTTCACATCATCGCGATTTTCTGCTAAGGCATCCACAACGGGACTTTGCATCTTGCAAGGGCCACACCAAGTTGCCCAAAAATCGGTTAATGTTACGCCTGTTGCGGTTTCGGTTTCAAAATCCTGATCTGTCACTGCTTGAACCATTCGCCATTCCTCCTCTTACTTTTCGTAACTACATCTTATCACGATGCCCCCAAAAATACCACCACGTTACTTGAACTGAACGATCGTTGCACCTGAACCCCCAGCATTTTGCGGCGCAAAGCCAAATTTTTTGACTTGGCGATTGCGTTGGAGGTATTGCGTGACCCCATTGCGGATCGCGCCAGTGCCCAAGCCATGAACGATGGTCACCTGCGCGTAGCCTGCCAATAAGGCCGCATCGATATACTGATCGAGATTGGTCATCGCTTCTTCGTAACGCTGGCCGCGTAAGTCCAAGGTCGTCGACGGCCCGGTCGCCCCGCGCACCACCGTCACGCGGCGCTTGGGTTCTTGGGTTTTGGCTGGCTGCACCTTTTCAATATCTTGCGTGGCGATCTTCATACGGATAATGCCCATTTGCACGTCCCAGTGCGTCGCGTCCACTTGATCCAGGAGTTCGCCAGTTTGGTCATAGGAAAGGACCCGGACCGTATCGCCTTGATGCAGGGCCTGCTTATTTTTGGCGCGCCGCAACACCCGATTTTGGGGCTGGGCCTTTTCTTGATGCAAATTCTTAAGCGCGGTTTTCGCATCGATCAGCACGTTTTCTTTCACGTTGCCTTGTTGTGCTTTTTGGAGCTGGCGGAGATCCTTGATGATCTTATCCGCTTTGGCCTGTGCCTTATCGACAATCGCATTGGCTTGATCCTTCGCCCGGTCCAACTGGCGCTCGCGCTCGGTGAAAAAGTCCTCGTAAGCATGCTTCAGGTCATCATGCAATTGTTGCGCGTCTTCCAGCTGGCGCCGCGTCTCCAAGTACTCGGTTTCTGCCGCTTTGCGCTGGCTTTCCAGATCCGAGATCATATTGTTCAATTCGTGCGAATCGTCAGCGATCAAGCTTTTCGCCGCGGTAACAATGGTCGGCGAAAGGCCCAGGCGCTGCGAAATATCGAACGCATTCGAACGACCAGGCACCCCGATCAGCAACCGGTACGTCGGCTGTAAGGTGGCCGAATCGAATTCCATCGACGCATTAATCGTGCCCGGCGTATTATACCCGTATAGCTTCAATTCTGGATAGTGCGTCGTCGCGACCACTTGCGCCCCTGCTGCCCCGACCGCATCCAAGATCGCAATGGCCAACGCCGCCCCTTCTTGCGGGTCGGTCCCTGCCCCTAATTCATCGAACAAGACCAAGGCGTGGTCATCCATTGCGGCTAAAATATCGACGATCGTCTTCATGTGGGAACTGAACGTACTCAAGCTTTGCTCGATCGACTGCTCATCACCGATGTCAGCGAAGACATTCGAGTACACCCCGATCGTCGACTGTTCCTCTGCCGGGATAAATAAGCCAGACTGCCCCATCAGCTGTAAAAGCCCTAAGGTTTTCAGCGTGATGGTTTTCCCCCCTGTATTGGGCCCGGTGACGACGATGGCCTGATAATCCGCACCGATCGTGATCGTATTCGGCACGACTTGATGCGGTTCGATCAGCGGGTGGCGCGCTTGGATCAAGTCCACATGGTTTTGGGCCGACACTTGTGGCTCCGTCGCCTGCAACTGCTTGGCATACTTGGCTTTGGCATTAATGAAATCAAAATGGCCCAGCAACTGTGCGTTATGGCGCAACTCGCGGGTATATGGCGCCACCGCTTCAGACAGCTCCGCCAGCAGGCGCGTAATTTCTGCTTGTTCTTCTAATTGGGCTTCTCGTAGCCGGTTATTCATCTCGACGATGGCTTGCGGTTCGATGAACAGCGTCTGGCCAGAAGCACTTTGATCATGGACGACACCGCCGAACTGACCCCGGTATTCCGCCTTCACAGGGATCACATACCGATCGTCTCGGATCGTAATGATCGGATCACTTAAATACTTAGCCGAGCCGCCTCGCGTGTATTTTTCCATCCGGCTGCGGATCTCGCCTTCCAGGCCGCGAATCGCTTGCCGTACCCCGTGTAACGCCGGGCTGGCTTCGTCTGTCAGGCTACCGTCTTCATCGACTGCGGTTAACAAGCGCCGTTCTAAAGCGGGTAGTGCCACCAATTGGGCCTGCAACGCATAGACACGCCGCAACTCCAGGCGCTCTTGAAGGTCGTCTAAGAAGCGCTCAACCGCGCTAACCGTTTTCAAAACGCGCCCGATCGCCGCTAATTCACGCCCATTGAGGGTCGCGTCGATGTCAACACGCTTCAATGCGGGCGCAATGTTCTCCAGTTGTGGCACTGGGATCCCGCCGGCTAAGCGCAAGATCGAAGCCCCGTCTGCCGTTTCGTCTAAAGCGGTTTGTACCCATTGCGGGTCACTGGAAGGCGTCAGCTGTGCCACCAGCGCCGCCCCGCTTGCCGTCGTCACGAGGCCTTGCAGGCTTGCGCGCACCTTGCCGTACTCCAAGGTCGTTAAGATCTTCGTGTTCATGCCTACCTCCTAATCCAAAAAGAAACGACGTCTGATGCCATGAGTCTACCCCAAGCATAGCCGCCGTTGATGATTAACGTTTATTTTGCGATCCATAATGTGGTGAACAGATTGGTCAAGCCCGGCGTATACCGCACGATCGAACGGGCAATGGCCGAATGCGCCAACATGTCTTGGATCGATGCGACTGGGATCAGTGCCAACAGATACAGCACTAAGAAAATGAACAAATAGCCCATCAAAAAGTTCAAGCCCCCACCGATCAGTAAGCTCATCTGCCGGTCGCCTGTGCGATACGTGAGGTTATGGAACCACAACGCCACAAACCGCGTGACCAACCAGCCGATCCCCAACATGAAGACAAACGCGACCCCATTATAAAACCCATGGTCTAAGGTCAACCCCACTTGATTGGTGAAAAAGACAAACTGGCTTTGTTCCGTCGCACTCGGGTAAGGCACCCACTGCGCCATGACGACTCCTAACGGCTGATAAGTCGCCCACGCTAAGCCTAGACTCAAAAGATAGCCCACCACGTGAACCAGCTGTAACCACATTCCCCGGCGCGCGCCAGAATAAAAACAATACGCGAACAGGGCCAGGATGATCAACGATACCATTATTCTTCCTCGCGTTCCTCTAGCTGCCGAGCCGCCTGCGCCGTCACTTGATCGGACAACGCATTGAAAGCTAATAACACGGCCGCATCTTGTAGGCTCAACTCTGGCGAAAGCTTCTGAATCTGGGCCAGTTGTTGGTTGAGCAACGCCGTCGTGGCTTGGAAGTGTTCGGTCGTTCCGGGGCCAATGATCGTATAGGTCTTACCTGCTATTTCGGCCTTAAACCGCCGCTTCTGCTCTGTCACAACACTGCCTCCTCAATTGTATACCGATAATCATTCTACCATGAAAGGCAACGCGAAAAAAGCTAGAGACGAGACATCCGCACGCGGCGCGCCTTATCCCATCGCGGCCAGAAACACAAACGCCTTCGCACCGCGATTCATTGATTGAATCGTGGTGCGAAGGCACGCATGTTTTGGGCTTTGCACTAAGCTCAGCCGCAACTAAGTGAAATCACTCGGCGTCTTCATCGCCTAAGAAGGTATTGAGGACTTCTTCGACCATTTGCCATTCGTCGTCATCTTCGATCGGGAACAAGTCGCCTTGACTGGCGTCCCCATTCTCATCAGGCGTGAAGGAGAACGCTTGAATATCGAGTTCATCGTTGTCACTATCGCTTTGCGGATACAACAAAACGTAGCTCTTGTGATAGTCTTCAGAATCAAAGGTAAACAAGACGCGGTATAGCTCTTCGTTACCCTTGTCGTCGATCAAGGTGATCAGCTGTTCATCTTCAGCTGGATGCAAGTCTTCTTGTTCTGCCATAGTTGCCTCCTATCAGCAAATCAGCGGGTCAAGCGACCCTTTTGGTCCAAATAGTTTTGTAGGATCATCTGTGCGGCTAGCTTATCGATCACTTGCTTTTGCCGTTTCCGGCTAGCATCCGCCTCTTCGATCAGCATCCGCGACGCTTCGACGGTCGTCAAGCGCTCATCCGTAAAATCGACCGGTAAGCCAAACCGTTCTTCAAGCATCGCCCCATATTCTCGGGCCTTCTCAGCTCGAGGGCCTAACGTATTGTTCATATTCTTCGGCAATCCGCAAACGAATCCGGTGACCGCATAGTCTTTGACGATCTCCGCCACCCGATCCAAGCCAAACTCCCCTTTATCCTCATTGATCCGGATAATTTCGAGGCCTTGGGCCGTCCAGCCTAAAGGATCACTCAAAGCGACCCCAACGGTTCTTGACCCAACGTCTAACCCCATTAGGCGCATTAAGCTTTCTCCTTGCCGAGATAGTTACGAACGAGCTCCTCGATGATCTCGTCGCGTTCGTGCTTGCGGATCAAGTTACGGGCATCGTTATACCGCGGGATATACGCCGGATCGCCAGAAATCAGGTAACCGACGATCTGGTTAATTGGGTTGTAGCCCTTCTCCTCCAGCGAGTTATACACCGTTTCTAATGTTTCATGAACATTTTTCGGGTCGTTATCGCGAAAATCAAAGTGGACGGTTTGATCTAATGTGCTCATTCCTAACACCTCTATTCTGTCCAATTCACCTATTATTCTACTTGAAAAGTCAGCAAAGTACAATCAAACTAAAATGTCTTCACGGCATTTACCCAGGCCAAGCCTAGGCCAATTCCACTTATTTAGCCGCCAAAACTGTGACCGCTTCTGCCAACGCTGCAGGGATCCCAGCAGGGTCTTTTCCCCCAGCCTGAGCCAAATCGGGACGACCACCGCCGCCACCTTGAACCTTAGGGGCGATCGCTTTGATCAAATCGCCTGCCTTGACCCCTTGCTTGATGGCCTCGGCGCTCACCGCCACCATCAAGTTGGCTTTGCCTTTGGCCGCTGTGGCCAGGACTAAGACGTCGGAGGCGCCTTTTTCCTTCCATTGATCGGCTAATTGACGCAGTTCGTTCATGCCGGCGACTTTCAGCTCCGCCTTGATCAACGTGTACTGGCCCACTTGCGTCGCAGAATCAAACAACCCACTCGCCGCTTGTGCCGCCAACTTTGCTTGCAAGGCTTCAACTTGTTTTTGACTCGCCTTGAGGTCTGCTTGGAGGCTCATTACTTTGGCTGGCACGGTATCGAGTTGCTCACTCTTGACCGCTGCTGCCACTTGGTTTAACAAAGCCTCTTGGTGGTTCAAGTATTCGAAGGCTTCCTTAGCGGTGACCGCCTCGATGCGGCGAACGCCAGCGCCGATACCACTTTCCCCTGTGATCTTGAACAAGCCTAAGGCACTGGTATTGTCCGGATGCGTCCCCCCATCGAATTCCTTGTTGAAGTCCCCAATGGTCACGACCCGCACGGTATCGCCATACTTGTCACCGAACATGGCAATGGCGCCTTCTTTTTTGGCGTCTGCTAACGGCATCTCCTTCCAGGTGATCGGCAAAGCGCGCCAGATCTGGGTATTGACGATCTGCTCGATTTGGGTGAGCTGCTCGTCGGTGACCTGCCCAAAATTAGTAAAGTCAAACCGCAAATAGTTCGGCTCCACCAACGACCCTGCTTGATGCGTGTGGTCGCCAAGCACCTGCCGTAGCGCCGTATCGAGCAAATGGGTCGCCGTATGGTTCATCGACACCTTCTTGCGCCGTTCCAACGCCACCTTCAGCGTGTAAGTTTCGCCTTTTTTCAGCGTGCCTTCCACGTCGACCGTGTGTAAGTTTTGCCCATTCGGGGCGTGCTGAACATCTGTCACCCGCGCGACCACGGCACCGTCTGCCGCCACGATCTCGCCGTGGTCAGCCACTTGGCCACCCATTTCCGCATAAAACGGCGTCTGATCAAAAATCAGCTGCGCCACGCCGGCAGTCGCCACTTCCACTAAGGCGTCGTCCACGATCAAGTCCTTCAAGACCGCCTGGTTTTCGGTCGTCGTCCAGCCGGTGAAGTGGCTAGCGGTTTCGATCCCCATCAACAGCTTATCTTGACTCCCCATCGACTGGGCGTCACCGCGCGCCGCCCGCGCCCGTTCACGTTGCGCGGCCATGTTGGCTTGGTAACCGTCCATATCCACGGTCAAGCCGTCATCTTCGGCGAGTTCTTGGGTCATTTCGACCGGGAAGCCAAAAGTATCGAACAACTTGAAGGCCGTTGCGCCGGGAACGGCGGTTTCGCCTTTTTGCTTCAAGTCCGCAATGGTTTGATTCAACAGCGCGACCCCGGCATCGAGCGTTTCACGGAAGCGCGCTTCTTCAGAGCGGATCACCTTTTGGATGAACGCCTGATTCTTCAAAACCTCAGGGTAATAGCTTTGCATGATCTCGCCGACGATCGGCACCAATTGGTACAAAAAGTCGGTTTCGATGCCCAACTTTTTGCCGTTCAACACCGCCCGCCGGATCAACCGCCGCAGGACATACCCGCGGCCTTCGTTGGATGGCAAAGCGCCATCCCCGATGGCAAACGTGACCGTCCGCGCATGGTCCGCGATGATCTTGAAAGACACGTCATCTTGCGCGTTGGCGTTGTAATGCTTGCCGGCGGATAAGGCCTCGGTTTTTTGGATGATTGGCATGAATAAGTCGGTTTCGAAGTTGGTCCGGGTGCCTTGGATCACCGAGACTAACCGCTCTAGGCCCATCCCCGTATCAATGTTTTTATGCGGCTGTTCGACATAGCGCCCGTCTGGCAAGTGGTTAAACTCGGAGAACACCAGGTTCCAGATCTCTTCATAGCGCTCGTTTTCACCGCCAGGATAGTTCTCTGGATCATCTTCGGCAATATCGTTGAAGCTTTGCCCACGGTCAAAGAAGATCTCGGAGTCGGGGCCACAAGGGCCTTCACCGATATCCCAGAAATTGTCTTCCACATCAAAGATTCGCTCGTTGGCCAAGCCGACCACTTCATGCCAAATACGGCGCGCTTCGGTATCTTTCGGGTAAACCGTAACGTATAGCTTGTCTTGATCCAGCCCCAACCACTGATCGGACGTCAAAAACTCCCACGCCCACGGAATCACTTCAGCCTTGAAGTAATCGCCGACGGAGAAATTCCCGAGCATTTCGAAAAATGTCAGGTGGCGCGCTGTTTTACCGACGTTTTCAATATCGTTGGTACGAATGGATTTTTGCGCGTTCGTGATCCGCGGGTTCTTAGGCACAACGCTGCCATCAAAATACTTTTTTAAGGTCGCGACCCCTGAGTTGATCCACAATAACGTCGGGTCATTTACGGGGATCAAACTGGCACTGGGTTCAACATCGTGCCCTTTGGACTTGAAGAAATCAAGGAACATCTGGCGGATCTCTGCACTATTAAGCTGCTTCATAGCGGCCTCCTAAAGATTTTTTCTCACGGCATATAAAAACACCGCTGCAATCCAAGGACGCTGACGCGCGGTACCACCTTGTTTGCAACGATGTTGATCGTATACCTCTTCATTAACGTGTTCAATTATGCATCAGGGAGCACAAGCTAAGTCGGGGTCGCAACGCTCTCAGCACGCCGTTGCTTTCTGTATGAGTGCCCACTTAACCGCATATCCTAACGGTTGCTAATTATACGAACCCTGCCGACTGCTGTCAACCTCAGCCGGCTGAACTAGTCTAAACTGACGACGGCGACCTTACGATAGGTGTGGTCTGCAAATGCGGCAGGTTGCGCGGCACGGTAGAATGGTGACCAGCCCAACAACCCGTCTCCGCGCTTCGTCACCCCTTCGGCAACGAGTTCTGGCACGGCGGCGTGCGTGGGGATGGTCAGGCCAAATCGATTCGGTAAGTACGCCGGCAACGTCTTGAGGCGCTGATTCCCCCAGGAAAAGAGTTGGTCAAAACCGCCACCTTGCAAGTACTCATACTGATCTTCCGTTGGCAGGCTAAACCCAAAACCACCGAGCGCCTTCGTCAACCCGGCTTGGTCCCAATCATGCTGCAACCGGACTTGGTAGTGGTGGGCGCTGGCTTGAATTAACCGCACCCGGCCAGAGGCGAGAACTGGCGCCCAAGTTGGCTGGGCCTCAGGGTCGACGCTGGTCACTGTTGGGTGCAACAACGCCAATACGGTCGGTTTATACGGCACATAGGCAAAATGGTTGCCTTTAAAGACTTGCGTCAACAAGTTGACTTGGCCGATGACTTCTTCATTGACCGGCACCGCTTGGCGGGCCACCAGCATCGGTGGCATCATCACCTGTCGCTGAGGGCTCAATTCCCCTGCTGGCAGTTGATCCAGTAACGCGGCAATCGCCGGGGCCGTGCGGTCGACCCCTAAGGTGACCGTTTGTCGCCCGGGGATAAACCGTAACCATTCACCACCGATCAACGCATCAAAGGTATTCAGCGTTTGACCAAAATAATTCACCGCCACCGGCTTCAATTGGTCAACTGACAATAACGGACTGAGAAAATACCGCGTTAACTGTTCGAAAATAAACTGCCGCCGTTGGGGCTTCAATCCTTCCCAATCTGGAAATAACAACTCCGCATTGACCATGAGCGCGCCTCCCCGTCTACCTTGTTACGACTTCTTTGCTTTGCGTGCCGCACGCATTTCTTCACGTTTTTTAATCCGCGAATTCTTACGCCGCTCCGTTGCGATCGCCTTTTGAATCTTCTTCTTGTAACCTGGCATATGCTTTTTCTGTTCTTTTTTCGCTAGCCCCCGAATCGCTAAGGAACGCGGATCTTCCTTGGCCTTGCGAGTCGTGCGGCGATTACGGTCATAAGAATCAACGATCTCACCGTTTTTGATCGCCTTAGGGGTGAAATGGATCCCTAAATGCTCTAACTCGGCGATTTGCTCTTCTTGGCCCGGGGCATATAGCGTGATCGCGATCCCGGACATGCCATTACGCCCGGTCCGCCCCACCCGGTGAATGAAGAACTCGTTATCGCTAGGGATCTCGGCGTTGATCACGTGCGACACCCCTTTGATATCGATCCCCCGAGCGGCTAGATCGGTCGCCACCACATACTGATACTTCAAGGCGGCGACGTCTTTCATCACGCGCTTGCGTTCACGCGGTGGGATTCCCCCATGAATTTTGGCCACGGTTAAGCCTTGATCCGTCAAATATTGATGAATGTGGTCAACACTGGTCTTGGTGTTGGCAAAGATCAACACCAAAAATGGCTGGCCGATCGTCAGGAGTTGATAGATCATTTGGTTCTTATCTCGCCCCTTAGCCGCGATCAACCAGTTGTCCACAGTGTCGGCGATCACGCTTTGTGGCCGGATCTCAATGACCGTCGGATTAGCCATGTACTTCTTTAAGAATGGCTGTAGTTTTTGCGGGATCGTCGCCGAAAACACCAGCATTTGCAGCGCCTTAGGAAAGGTCGCCGCGATGCTATCCACAGCGGGCAAAAAGCCCATATCGAGCGTCATATCCGCTTCATCGACCACGAACGTCGTGGCGGTATGCGCCGCTAGCGCCCCAGAACGGATCAAGTCTAACACACGTCCCGGCGTGCCGATCACGATGTGTGGTTGTTGATGCTGCAACTTATCCATTTGCTTGGCCTTATCCGTCCCGCCAACATAGCGTTGGATCCGGACTTCTGGCAAGTCTGCCGCCAAGGTGGTCGCCACCGTATAGATCTGCGTCGCCAGTTCGCGGCTAGGCGCTGTGATCACGGCTTGGACCTGGTCTTTATCCGGCGCGATCCGCGATAAGATCGGCACCAAAAAGGCGTGCGTTTTGCCAGAACCGGTTTGGCTTTGGCCGATGACACTTTCACCGCGCAAAACAGCTGGGATCACCCGCTCCTGGATCGGGGTCGGCGTCGTGATCTGCATGTTCTCTAAACCAGAGAGCACACCGGCGTTCAGCGCGTATTGTTTGAATTGGTTCATGTAGCCTCCTGTATGGGGTGCGTGACGTTATGCCGTCACAAATTGCGTCACGAGCGCATCTAACTGCGCCCGAATTTCTGCTATCTCAGTGGTATTTTGGGCCTTGGCGCCACTGGCGAGTGGATGCCCGCCACCATGGTGACCCTTAGCCAGTTCGTTAATGATCGGCCCTTTAGAACGTAGGTTAACGCGGTACGGGGCTTCGGGCTGTTCAACGAAGATCGCCCACGCAACGACTCCCTCTAAGCGGCCAGGCGTCCCCACGGCGGCATGCACCTGATCGCTGGTCAGCCCTAAGTTTTCGACAACTGCCAAAGGAATCACCACGCTGGCCGCGCCGCTGGCCGTGACTTCGAGATGCTCAAAAACATAACTTTGCAACTTGGCTTGTGCTAACGTGATTTGGTTCATCCGGTTATTCAACGCCGTCGGGTCAAAGTCCTCTTGGATCAGTGCCGCAGCGACTCGCAACGTGTGCGCGCTGGTATTGTTAAACAAGAAGCGGCCCGTGTCTCCGACGATCCCGGCGTACAACAGCCGCGCGACCGTCGCGTTGAAGCCTAAACGGCCCGCCGCATGCTGGATCAGATCATAAATCAACTCCGAAGTCGAACTCGCTTCAGGCACCACCCAAGATAAATCCCCGTAATCGTCGTCATTGGGATGATGGTCGATCTTGATCAAGAATTTGCCCGTATTGAACCGCTGATCACTGACGCGCGGGGTGTCTGCGGTATCCACGGTGATCACTAAGGCGTTGGCATACGCGGCATCTGGCACCTGGTCCATCGTTGATAACCAGTCCAAGTTACCGACGCCTTCTCCGGCTAAGAACACCTTTTTTTGCGGGTAGGCCGCCTGAATACTAGCCGCTAAGCCGCCTTGTGAGCCTAATGCGTCAGGGTCTGGATTGACATGGCGGTGAATAATGATCGTCTCCGCTTCTTCGATGTGGTCCAAAATTGCCTCTAAATTCATGCTAGTTCCTTTCTAATAGCTGGCAGGTCACCAACGCCTTGGCCACCGGCAAGCCATCTGTCGCCAACTCGATATCCAACGTCGCTTCATGCCGCGTCAATTCTAATGGCCGGACATGGATATTGACCGTGGTTTCCAATTGGATCGGGCGGAACGTATGCAACGACTGCTGGGCCACCAAGACGTTACGCCGGCCAGCCCGGTTCAAATACCCGGTGGCCGCGGCATTCACCGCTTCATTCAGCACGCCAAAACTCAACGTCCCTAACTGATTGGTCATGATCGGCGTCGTGTGCAAGCGGTAGTCGGCTTGATCGACGGCGGCTGATTCGACCAACGTCATTTGACTGGCGACTTGGTCAGCGAACGTCGCGGCATCCCGACTGTGATTGAGGTCTGCCATGCTGGCAAAAACGCTTTGGCGCGTCACGATCCCGAGTAATTGCCAAGAATCATCGACCACCGGTAAAACCCGCAATCCGTTACCTTGCATCGTGTGGCCAACGGTCGTCACGCTCAGATACGGCTTGACGGTTTGCGGATCCTTATACATTACCCGCTCTAATGGGGTCGTCCCTTTCTTACCTGCGACCATCGCCTCGGTGACCATGCCGACGAGCCGGCCAGTCGCCGTGATCACAGGCAGGTAAAAGTCACTTTGGTCGCCGCGCAAGTGTTGGAAGTCCGCGACGGTTTCATCCGGCAAAGCGGTCTTCGTCTTGCTCAGCGGCGTATAGATCGCCGCCACTGTCATGATATCTTGCTTGATGGCCTGATCGGACAAGGCCCGGTTGATCATCGTCGCGACGGTGAAGGTGTCGTAGCTGGTTTGGATCACCGGTAAAGACGCCGCGTTCGCCTTGGCAATCACGGCGTCGCTAGTCATAAAACCACCCGTAATCAATACCGCTGCACCATTTTCCAAGGCTAATTTCTGCGCGTCTTCTCGATTCCCGATGATCATCAGAGAATTCTTGGTAATGTAGCGGATCATTTCGTCAGGCGTCATCGCCCCGATCACGAACTTATCCAGCTTCTTCCCGAGACCGGCAGAGCCGCCTAAGACCTTCGCATCGATCAGCTTCAACAGCGCTTTGAACGTCAAGGAGTCGATGTTATTGAGCGGCTTTTGTTCGATGCGGATCGTCCCCACGCGTTCGATTGTCGAGACTAACCCGGTCGCCTCGGCTTCTTTGATCGCGCGATACGCCGTCCCTTCTGAAACTTGTTGCTGTTTTGCGATCGAGCGGACCGAGATCTTCGTGCCTACCGCAAGATTCGCGATAAATTGCAGGATTTGTTCATGTTTCGTCGCCATAGTCATACCTCATGTCATTTCAGTTACTGTCAGTATAACACATCTCACGGCTGTACTAATCACAGAGGCAGATCGATATTTTCGAACTGCTGTGGGTCGAGTCCCGTCACCGTGATTCCGAGCAAGCGGATCGCAATGTCGCTCGGCCGCACCTGTTGCCATAGTTGCCAAGCCGCCTGAAAAATGGCCGTCTCGCCTTCAATGTAATGTGCCGTGGTCACCCGCCGCGTCACCGTGTTGAACGCGGAATCGCGCACCTTAAGCACCACCGTTTTACCGTGCTTTTGCTTGCGCACCAAAGCCGCTTGCACCAGCGCCGCTAGCCGGTGCAGTTCTTCTTCAACTTGGGCGTCCGTCGTTTTGATGGCGCGATAGGTCCGCTCTTTGCCGATCGACTTAGCGTCTGTCACGCGCACTGGGCGGTTATCCACCCCACGGGCGTGTTGGTACAGCCCCAAGCCCATTTTACCGAACAACTGAATCAGCTCCGATTGCGAATATTGCTTCAAACTCGCGCCGTCTGTGATACCTAACGCTTCTAGCTTCGGCAAGGTCTTCTTGCCGACACCACGAAACGCCGCGATCGGCAGCCGGTCTAAAAAAGCCTCCGCCTGCTCTGGAAGGATCACCGTCCGGCCATTAGGCTTGTTGTACTCGGACGCTTCTTTGGCCAAAAACTTGTTATAGGACAAGCCAAAACTACACGTCAAATGAGTGGCCGTACGGATCTGTGCTTGTAACCACAAAGCGAGATCGATCGTCGTCGAGAAGTCTCGGTTGGCGCTGACATCTAGATACGCCTCGTCTAACGCCACCGGCTCGATCAAATCGGTCACCTGATGAAACAGGTCATGGATCTGCTGGGAAACCGCACGGTACTTGGTAAAATCCGGCGTTTTGAAGACGAGCAAGCGCCGCGGAACTAAGCGCAAGGCCTCATTAGCCGCCATCGCCGAATGCACCCCGTATTGCCGGGCCACATAATTTGCCGTGGTCACAACGCCTTTGCCCCCGGTTTCACGAGGGTCATGCGCGATCACCAAGGCCTTTTGGCGCAAGGCAGGCTCGTCTCGCTGCTCGATCGACGCATAAAAAGCATCCATATCAATATGCAAAATCCGCCGTGTCGTATCATTGGTGAGTGGCACCTCTAACCAAGCCATTCGGTTCTCCTTCCAGAGCGTGAGCCGATGCGATTAAGGGTGACGGTCTAACAGGGCATGGTGGTGGGTGGCGAACAGCCGCACGCCGCCGTGACCAGTTAGAACGCTCACCCTTGCATCGGGGAACGCGTTTAGCGTGAGCGAAGCCAGGACGGGCTTAACCGCAATGCCATTTCCCCTGCCAAGACATACAAATACCTCTGCACCCCGACTCAAGAATTGAATCGCGATACAGAGGTTTGTTTGTTCCGGCCGACGAATCAGCTAACGCGACCTTAATCGGCGAGCTGGACGTGCGTGGGCTGCCAGACCCAGTGATTACCATCCCGAGCTAATAGCTCACTGGCAGCTTTGGGGCCCATCGTGCCCGCCGGATAAGTCGGCATCGCCGTCGTCGTGTGCCAAGCCGCGATGATCGCATCGACAAACTGCCACGTCTGCGCCAGCTCTGTCCAGCGCGTAAAGTTCGTTTGGTTGCCTTCTAGCGCATCTTGAATCAAGCGCTCATACGCTTCCGGCGCAGCCTTCGTGGCCCGCTCATCATGCCGAAAACGCAATTCCTCAGAAGTCAGGTCGTTTGACTGCCCCAACGCCTTCCCATTCAACGTCAGTGAAAATCCTTCGCCTGGCTCCACATAAATGGTCAACACGTTCGACTTGGCTTGCGCACCAAACAAATCATGTGCGACCGGCTTAAACACGATCGAGATCTGTGTCGACTTGCGGGTCAACCGCTTCCCGGTGCGGACGTAGATCGGCACCCCAGCAAATTCTGGTGTATCGACCGTGATCTTACCGGCAACAAAAGTCTCCGTCAACGAGTCTTTCGCCACGCCGGCTTCATCACGGTACCCCGAAACGGTCAAATTATCGACGACGGCTGGCGCATACTGTGCGCGCACAAAATTAGCCAGCGCCTCTTCTTGCGTGTACGGTTGCAAATGGTCAAAAACGTCGCCTTTGACCGCGTGCACAGCTTCTGGCGTCAGGCTTTGCGGCCGGGCCATGGTCAAGTACGCCAACAGTTGCATCACATGGTTTTGCACCATGTCGCGCATCGCCCCGGAGCCTTCATAATAACCGGCACGCTCTTCGACCCCCACGGCTTCTGCCAGCGTGATCTGCATATTCTGAATGTGATCCTTGTTCCAAGCCGCCCCGATCAAGGGATTGGCGAACCGCAACGCTAAAATAGCCTGTGCCATCTCTTTGCCGAGGTAGTGGTCGATCCGGTAGATCTGTTTTTCATCGAAGGTCGCCGTGATCGACTCGTTCAGCGCCTTGGCGCTTTGATAGTCATGGCCAAATGGCTTCTCGATCACTAACCGGTTGAACCCTTCTGCCGTCAGTAAAGACTCAGACTTCAGATGCTCAGCGATCGTGGCGAAGAAATTCGGCGCCATGGCCATATAATACAGACGGTTGCCCCCAACATGATACTGGTCGTCGAGCTTAGCCGCCAGTTCTTTCAACGTGATATAGTGGGCCGCGTCGGTGACATCGTGTGATTGGTAGTAGAAATGCGCCGCAAACGCCTCTGCCGCCTCAACTGTCGCCCCTGGCTGGTCCTTAACGGCATTGGTCACGATATCTCGGTAATAATCGTCCGACCATGGCCGCCGGGCAGTCCCAATCACGGCAAACCGGTCTTTCAAAAAGCCGCGCTGAAACAAGCCAAACATCGCCGGATAAAGTTTACGCCGGGCTAAGTCGCCAGAACCACCAAATAAAATGATCACTGCTGCTTTTTCTTCTACCATTAAGCTGCTCCTATTTGTTTACAAATTAAACGCCGGATCCACGAAGATGTGGGCCGCACGCACGCGGTTGACCGCAATGTCACGGTCGGTACGCACCTGGTGAATCGTGATCGCCGACTTATCCACCCCGATGACGGTAAAATGGTCGTTGACCCGCAAATCGATATCGTGAATATAGTCGATAACGGCTGCCTCATCGACGATTCGCTCGATATGGGCCTTTTGCCCACTGACCAAGCTCGCCAGTGGCACGCGACTTTGGTCAATATAATGCCCATCAGAATCTGGAATCACCCCACCATGTGGGCAATATTGCGGTTCCCCGAGCATATTCGCCAACCGGTCTGCCATTTCGGGCGTGGTCGCGTGCTCCAGCTTCTCGGCTTCTTGATGAATTCGGTCGACTGGGTATTTCAACGACTCGACTAAAAACACTTCCCAAAGTCGATGATTCCGGACTAAAAGCGCGGCCCGCTTCTGCCCGGTCGCGGTGAGTTTAATGCCTTGGTACGGCGTATGCGTCACGTATTTTTGCTCGACCAGTTTGGTGATCATCTCACTGACAGAAGCGGCTGAGACATCCAAGCCGGCGACAATTTGCTTATTCGAAATCAGCTGGGTGTCACCGCCCAGTTCAAAAATCATTTTTAAATAATCTTCTTTATTTGGTGTCATAGCCCATCCTTACTTTTTAGCCATTTGTCTTTGTCTATTATGGCATGAATCTCACAAAAAAAGAAGTCGCACAAGTGCGACTTCTTCAGACTGAACTGTGGAGGGACAATTCAGTATTTTTAGGCGCGAACGGACGGATCCGAAGCGGTGCCTTCATACTCATCTAAGACAATTTGTTTCATGTCTGCGATCAATGGTTCAACCGGGTTAGTCACCGTGCAGTTATCTTCATAAGCTAACTCGGCGATCCGATCTGCATTCGCCAACACGTCTTCTTTAGAAATGCCTTGTTCCTTCAGGCTCATCTTGACGCCGATACGACCAGCAAGATCGATATAAGCTTGGACAAAGGCTTCGACTAATTCTGCCGTCGTGTTGCCTTTAAGCCCCAAGTACCGAGCAATTTGGGCGTAATCTTCATCTGCCTTGAAGTAGTTATACTTCGACCAAACCGCACGCTTGGTCGGGGTCTTGGCATTGTAGCGAACCACGTGTGGGAAGCTGATCGCGATGCAACGTCCATGAGGCAAGTGGTACGTCTGTCCCAGTTTGTGCGCGATACTGTGGTTGATCCCTAACAAGGCATTGGCGAAGGCCATCCCGGCAATGGTCGAGGCATCATGCATCTTGGCCTTGGCTTCCAAGTCGCCGTTATAAGAAGCTTCCAAATTATCAAAGGCTAACTTCAGCGCTTCCAGCGACAAGCCGCGAGTGTAGGAGCTAGCCATCGTCGAAACGAAACTTTCGGTGGCGTGGCAGATCACATCCAGCCCAGTATCCGCAACGACTTTTGCCGGCACCGTTTCAATGAACTGCGGGTCAACTAAGGCCACATCAGGGGTCAAGGCATAGTCAGCCAATGGATACTTGATACCGGTATCCGAATCCGTGATGACCGCAAATGGGGTCACTTCAGAACCAGTTCCTGAAGTCGTCGGGATGCAGACCAGCTTGGATTTCGTTGGCTTCGGGAACTTGTAAGTCCGCTTACGGATATCCAAGAACTTTTGCTTGGCACCGAAGAAGTCACCATCGCCATCATAGAACAACCAGATTCCTTTGGCCGCATCCATGACGGAACCACCACCAACGGCTACGATCGCATCCGGCTTGAAGTCTTTAGCGATTGCCGTGCCTTTGTACACCGTGTTGCTGGATGGATCCGGTTCAACATCCAAGAACGTCTGAATATCAACGTTGTTCGTCCGATTCTTCAACACGTCTTCAACAATCCGCACGTAACCGAGCTTTTCCATGCCTCGGTCACCGACGATCAAGACGCGGTCGAGTCCGTCCATCTTTTCCAGGTAGCGAACCGAGTTGCGTTCGAAGTAAATCTTCGGTGGTAGTTTGACCCATTGCATGTTATTACGGCGCTTAGCCAATGTCTTAATGTTCAACAAGTCGATCGTCCCCACGTTATGCGAAATTGAGTTACCACCGTAAGAGCCACAACCCAGTGTCAAGGATGGGATCATATTATTGTACAAATCACCGATCCCGCCCATCGTGGATGGGGTGTTGACCAAGATCCGGCACGCCTGCATCTTATCGGCATAAGCTAACGCCAAATCTTCATCATGGGTGTGAATTACAGCCGTATGGCCAAGACCACCGATGTCGAGCATTTTTTCTGCCTTCGCGAACCCATCCTCATGATCGGTTGCTTTGAACATCGCCAAAACTGGGCTCAGTTTTTCGTGGGACAATGGGTACTTATCACCTGGTTCTGGTAGTTCAGCAATGATCAACTGGGTATCTTTAGGAATATCGATGCCTGCCCAGTTTGCGATCTGCCAAGCACTTTGGCCCACGATCCGCGGATTAACGGCCATCTTTTCAGTGTTGATCACGGTTTCGGTGAACTTCTTCATATCTTTCTTTTGAATGAAGTACGCCCCTTGATCCTTAAATTCTTGCTTCACCTTATCGTAGATCGGTGCATCAACGATCATCCCTTGTTCGGAAGCACAAACCATCCCGTGGTCAAAACTCTTGGAAAGCATGATATCATTGACGGCTTGCTTGACATCGGCACTGGCTTCGATATATGCCGGGGCATTCCCAGCACCGACCCCTAATGCAGGTTTGCCAGAAGAATAAGCGGACTTCACCATGCCTGGGCCGCCGGTGGCTAAGATCGTGGCCACCCCTGGGTGATGCATCAAGGCCTGGCACGCTTCAATACTTGGCACGGCAATGAACTGCAATGCGCCAGCTGGTAACCCGGCCTTCACCGCTTCATCACGCAAGACTTCTAACGCACGAGCGGAAGACTTTTGGGCGCCTGGGTGGAAGGAGAAGATGATCGGGTTACGCGTCTTGATCGCAATTTCAGATTTGAACATCACCGTCGACGTTGGGTTCGTGACTGGGGTCACCCCAGCGATAACGCCGATCGGTTCTGCGATCGAAACCACATTCTTTTGTTTGTCTTCGTTAATGACCCCAACGGTTTTGTCATTCTTGATCGAATGCCAGATTTCTTCAGTGGCAAACATGTTCTTGATCGCTTTATCTTCATAAACCCCACGGCCGGTTTCTTCAACCGCTAACTTCGCGAGCTCCATATGGTGATCCAGGCCTGCGATCGCCATCCGGTGCACGATATGATCGACCTTCTCTTGATCGAAGCCCTTCATGATTTCCAATGCCTCTTGGGCATTCTTAACGAGTTCATCGATCATCTTATCAACATCAACAGCCTTGGTGTCTTGTACAGTTTTTTTGTCAGACGATTTCAGCATGTTACGTTCCCTCCACGAGTCGAAATTTTTTCGTTAACCATTTCACAAGAACAATATAACCGATTGTTGTGAATTTGTAAACAGGTTTGGTGATATTTTTCACGATTTTTTTGAAATCAGGCTAGATTAGGCATTTTCCTTCAATATATCGTCCTTTTAAATTGTTACACTATGAACTTTCTTCTCAATAAATCTTTTTTCTGTGCTTCATTCTGCTGCTAACTGTATTATTAATTTCACGAAGTCTTCCGCTCCGCCATCTTTTTCCATGTCGGCAGCAAAAAAGACTTGTGCTCGGGTGATATCCGGCCACAAGTCTCCGCGCAACGACTGAAGGTGCCGTCATCTAGCCTTTCGGGAGGTGCTTTATCGTCGAGCGCCGCAGCGCAACGCAATTGCGTGTAAGTCATCCCGTTCACGCCGCGTGCCGCGACGCACCCAAGCCGCCTTACACACATTGCTAAAACCGGCTTGCTGCGCTCTGGTTTTCATCGTCGAGCTACGCAAGGACAACGGGGTCGTGTATAAGTCGTCGCGCCACGCTATGGCTACGCCATAACGCGTCACGCCGCCTTATACCCACCCCTAGGCCCGTCCTTGCTCTGCTCTGGTTCATCGTCGAGCGCCGCAGCGCAACGCGGTTGCGTGTAAGTCATCCCGGCCGCTGCACGGCTGGCGCCGCACAACGACCAGGCTGCCTTACACACACCGCTAAAACCGCGATGCTCTGCTCTGGTTTTTTGCACACCAAAGACCCCCAACGCCTGAACGCTGTGAGCCTTTGGCGCTTCAGTTGTAAGTACCGCGGCGCCAAATCGTCGCGGGTGGTGCCCACAGGCACGGGGACAACGGACAGTGGCCGGGCCAAGCCGTGAGCGAAGAGGGACCGAGGGCAACTGGTCCGGACTGCGGCATGAGCATAGAGGCTTTATAGGGGCGTGTGCATTGACGCTAGCCGGTATCGTGCGTATCGGTATGCTCTTTGGTCACGCGCAAGGCGCGGCAATGGTACAGGTGGGTCGCAACGATCTTGGCGCGCGACCTCAGCGGGGGTGCCTGCGGTGATGCGTCTAGCGAACGGCGCTAGCACATCGGGTAAACCAGGCCAAAGCGACGGACAACAGGGGCCTAACCGGCTGAGGCGATAAGACGAAAGGTCGCACTATCGGCACAATGGCTAGGCGAAAGCGGCGTGGGCCCACGTCGCTTTCAGCGACCGCACGTGCCCCGCGCTGGTTTCTGTGGGGCAGAATACCAGCGACTCACGTGATCGCGATAAGGGACTGATCGGTGACCCTTATATATACAAAGAGGCAATTTAGGGTCAAAAAAGAGAGGCGTCTACGCACAATTTTTTAGGCTAATTGTCGTGTACCGGTTGCGGCGCATGTCATACACGACGAAAAATTTATTTTTTAATATTAAAGTTCGATGAGAGCACTCTCTTTTTCGAAGGTTAATTGCCTCTTTGTATATAGGAGCACCCGATCAGTGGTCCGAAGCTAACGAACGAAGGGATTGAAAATGATGAACACACCGAGTTGTCATTGAGCCGCTTTGACGAAATTAATCCTGGCTGACGACCCCGTACCAGAAGGAAAGGCGGTGCTGCACAAGGACGCGAATAACTAACAAACAATTCAAAAAGCGCCAACGTAGCGCGGCGACGTTGGCGCCACAAAACTCATGACGAGCTAACACACGGTTTTTTTGCGATCACGAGGAAGTGACTGGCGTGCACTCAAAATCTACGGCATACAAAAACCGCCCACAACGGGGCGGTCTCAGTTTGCTTAATCTTTATCCGACTTGTCATCGTCCGCATTGTCATCAGCGTCCGACTTAGCTTCTACCTTATCCGCCGTCTCTGTGGACTCGGATTGCGTCGTCGCGGCCGTGGTTGCAGTTGCAGTCGGATCAACTGTCCGGATCGCGCTCAAGTTGAAGGTCAAGAAGATACCGTCAAGATCGAGGTCAACAGTGCCTTTAGCATTATCAATGCTATCGATGACACCGTGTAACCCACCGATCGTCACGACTTTATCGCCTTTTTTCATCTGCTGTAACATTTCGGCGCGCTTTTGTTGTTGCTTCTTTTGTGGTCGCATCATGCCAAAGTACATGAAGGCAAACATGACGACGATCAGTAAAATCATGGAATAATTACCCAATATAGGCACCTCGTTTTTTTTATTCGTTCGTCTAATACTGTAACAGATTATCCGGCTTTCAGCCACCCTTAGAAGCTCTTAGCCCCCGGCTGATTGTAGCCGTACTGGTCAAAAAAGGCGGCGCGAAAATCTAACAACTGATCGTTAGCGATCGCCTCGCGCACTTGCTGCATCAAGTGTAACAGGAAGTACAGATTGTGATAACTCGTCAGCCGGATCCCAAAGGCTTCATCGGTATGGATCAAATGCCGAATATAGGCCCGCGAGTAATTCCGGCACGTGTAACAATCGCAGTTCGGGTCTAACGGTGTGAAGTCACGCGCATACTTCGCGTTCTTGATCACGACTCGGCCATTCGAAGTCATCGTGGTCCCGTTGCGGGCGATCCGCGTCGGCAAGACACAATCGAACATGTCGATCCCCCGCATCGCGCCATCGATCAACGCATCCGGTGAACCCACCCCCATTAAGTAGCGCGGTTTGTTCTCCGGTAACAACGGTGTGGTGAAATCGAGGACGTGATTCATCTCTTCTTTGGATTCGCCGACAGATAATCCGCCGATGGAATATCCTGGAAAATCGAGACTTACCAAATCCCGGGCGCTTTGTTGACGCAAGTCCTTGAAGCCGGCCCCTTGAACGATTCCAAACAGCGCTTGCCACTCAGGGTTCTTATGGGCTTTTAAGCCCCGCTCGGCCCAACGGCTCGTACGCGCGACACTTTTTGCAACGTATTCATAACTTTCGAAAAATGGTGGGCATTCATCAAAACTCATCATGATATCTGGCCCTAAGGCGTTTTCGATCGCGATCGCTTTTTCTGGCGACAAGAACATCTTGCTGCCGTTGAGGTGATTCTTGAAGTGCACGCCTTCTTCCGTAATATCCCGCAATTCAGCCAGCGAGAAGACTTGAAAGCCCCCGGAATCGGTCAAGATCCCCTTGTCCCAGTTCATGAACTGATGCAAGCCGCCAGCTTCTTCGACGATGTCTTCCCCTGGCCGCAACCACAGGTGATAGGTGTTGGCGAGGATCACCCCTGCGCCCATCGCGTCGAGTTCTTCTGGGGCCATCGTCTTCACGGAAGCTTGCGTCCCCACTGGCATAAACATCGGGGTGGGAAAGGTCCCGTGGGGAGTGATCAATTCACCCAAGCGCGCCCCGGTGTGGGCGTCGACGTGTTTGAGGTGGTATTTTACAGCTGGTTCCATAAACTCTGCTATATAAAACGTGGAAGAATGTCCATTGACACTAGTAAAGGATTATATATTTCCTTTCTTAGTTGTTCACTCTTATTTTATTTGATCCCGTCAACACCAGTATTCTTACCGCGGGATACCCCTTGGCAACATTGACTAGCTCTTGAATCGCTAGGACATAGCCTGCCCCTGTGCATACTGAATCAAATTCAATACAGCGTTTTGATCCCGGTCTAACCGGATGCCACAGCCGTAACAATGAAACTCGTGATGTTTGGTGTGATGATACTGATTGCCAGCCAAGGTCAGCTTATCGATGCCAGTCTTGACGACGCCACAATTGCTGCACTGCTGCGTGCTAGGAAAGAAGCGATCGACGAGCACTAATGTTCGACCATACCAAGCGGTCTTATCCTGCATCAACACCTTGAAGCGCCCAAACAACGAGCGATGAAGGTTTTTGGCCAGTCGTTTGTTCATCTTCATGTGCTTCGCATCCAGGTCTTCGATGGCAATAGTACCGTTGTTAACCACCAGCTGCGTCGTCAGCTTCTGCAAGAGATCATTTTGAATCCGTGATACTTTCTGATAAGCCCGCTTCAACTTGATTTTCGCTGCGCGGTAATGCTTAGACAGAAAGTGTCCTGGATTCGCTCGCCGCTTGCGGGCAAGTTGACGTTGATACAAGGAGATGCGGTCGTACAGGCTGATGAGTTTGGCAGTCAATACTGGCAGGGTAGCCATGGTGTCGCCGTTATTATAGACGTACTTGCCGATATTGGCGTCGACCCCGCAGACCCGCTCCGAAGCTGGCAAGGGTTGCGGCTGTTCAACCTCGATACTCAAACTCACATAGTAGCCATCAGCTTCTTCAGCAATGGTTGCCAACCGAATAGGGCCTTTCCAGCGCGGGGTTTCTGCTAAGCGGATACCATACCAAGCACCTTGATACGCATGTGGTTTGTCCAGCCGCAGCTTACCACCCACGATC
This sequence comes from Lactobacillus sp., assembly GCA_022651245.1. GTDB lineage: Bacteria > Bacillota > Bacilli > Lactobacillales > Lactobacillaceae > Lacticaseibacillus. The sequence continues at coordinate 12,671 of JALCQM010000029.1, read as the reverse complement.
GTCGCACGATCAGTCTTAAAGGCCTGGCGACTACGCTTTCGAAACTTGAATCGCGGCTTAGCGTGGTCGGGCATCTTCGGGTTGAAGAAATTTTTCCACGCTTGGGCAACGTCATGTACGGCCAACTGTAGGATACGGGCTGAACGACTGAACTGCCAGTCAGCTTTATTGGCGACCAATTCGTCACGCACTTTGCGCTCGTTTGGGCGCAAGCGCTTGTCTTCCAAGATGACGGATTCATCATACATATCGTTCCAAGTTGCCAGAGCTTGGTTATAGCTATAGCGCCGATAATCGCACGCTTGCTTCAAGGCCAGTTGCATCGTGGCATTCGGGTAGCAGCGTACTTTGTGAGTTCTTAGCATCTCATCACCTCCTTCATCTATAAATTACGCAAAGAAGATGAAAGAAGTTTGTCAAGACAGAGAAACTTTTACCACTAAGAGAGCACCAGTTTACTATGCACTTCTCACGAGTTCATCATTTCATACAACACTATGACGCTACCTTCCACTGAATCACTACAGCGTCACAAAGCGTGATGAAACTCTATATTATTCTACATTTTTATTTACAGCTGTTGACCTCCTCGTATGCTGCGAGCAGATTGATTGCCCGCGGTGCGCAGACATGCGATAATGCGATTAAGGCGGATCCAAAAACCGATCTCGGCAGCTTTTTTGCCGCCATTCAAGCGTTCGATTTTTGATTCGATGTTTTAGCGCGTTCACGCGTCTAGAAGAAACGTCTCCGTCGTCAAGGCACTAACCGATAATGGGGTCCGCCTACCACGTGGGGCGCCGATGCTGGTTCAGCATCGGCGTTTTTTTAAGCTATTTATGAATGTACATCGCATCACCAAAACTGAAGAAGCGATACCGTTCTTCGATTGCATGCTGATACGCGTTCAAGATGTTCTCACGGCCGGTGAAAGAAGCGACTAACATCACAAGCGTCGACTTTGGCAAATGGAAGTTCGTGATGAAGGCATCGACGACCCGCCACTGATACCCCGGCTTAATAAAAATGTCGGTCCAGCCACTAGCCGGCTTGATCTCCCCATCAAACTTTGTCCCGATCGTCTCGAGCGTCCGGATCGAGGTCGTCCCGGTGGCAATGATCCGACCGCCGTTGCGCCGCACCTCATTCAAAGTGTCCGCCGCCTCTTGAGAAAACCGGTAGAATTCACTATGCATCTTGTGGTCTTCAATATTATCCACAGATACCGGCCGGAACGTGCCTAAGCCCACGTGCAAGGTCAGGTAAACCAGTTTGGCCCCTTTGTCCTGCGCTTTTTGCAATAAGTCTTCTGTCCAGTGCAACCCGGCTGTTGGTGCCGCTGCGGAGCCGACTTCTTTGGCGTACACGGTTTGGTACATCTCTGGATCATCTAGTTTTTCCTTGATGTAAGGCGGCAATGGGGTTTCTCCCAGCTGGTCCAGCACCTCCATGAAGATCCCTTGATAATGGAACTCAACGATCCGGCCACCATGATCCAACTCTTCTTTAACGACGGCCGTTAATAGGCCATCGCCAAAATCGATTTCGGTGCCCACCGGCGCCTTGCGCGCTGGCTTCATCAAGGTTTCCCACTGGTCGCCTTCTGTATTGTGGAGCAATAGCACTTCCATATGCGCGCCAGTGTCTTTTTTGACCCCGTACAGGCGGGCCGGCATCACCCGAGTATCGTTCATCACGATCGCATCCCCTGGCTGGATGTAGTCGAGAATATCGTAAAAATGTTTGTCCTCGGTCGCGCCCGTCTCAGCGTTCAAAACCAACATCCGGCTTGCATCGCGCTCCTTCAGCGGGGTCTGTGCGATCAGTTCGTGGGGTAAGTCATAATCAAAATCTTCTGTGGTTAACAAAATTTATCCTTCCAATCATTTCTTAGTCAAATAAGGGATATCCAAATGGGCAAACCCTGCCGGCGTCACCATTCGGCCACGCGGCGTCCGCTTTAAAAAGCCAATTTGGAGTAAGTACGGTTCATACATTTCTTCGATCGTGGCCGTTTCTTCACCGATATTGGCGGCGATCGTCGCGAGCCCGACTGGCCCACCATCATAATCGCGGATCATCATCAGCAACAGTTTGCGGTCGATTTGGTCCAGGCCTTTGGCGTCCACTTGGAGCTGGTTTAAGGCATGGTCAACCAAGGCCACAGAAATCGACTCGGCTGACGCCACTTCCGCAAAGTCCCGGACACGTTTTAACAAGCGGTTCGCGATCCGCGGCGTCCCGCGCGAACGGCGGGCCAGCGCTAAAGCACTTTCTGGCTGCAGACGCATATCAAAAATGCCCGCCGTCCGCTGCACGATCGCAGTCAACTCGTCGGCCGTGTAATAGGCCATGTGTTCCGTGATCCCGAAGCGGTCGCGCAACGGCGCCGACAACATCCCTGCCCGCGTTGTCGCCCCCACCAAGGTGAACGGCGGCAGCGGGAAATGGACGGGATGCGCAGTTGGGCCTTGACCGACCACGATGTCGATGTAAAAATCTTCCATCGCCGAGTAGAGCATTTCTTCAACGATCTTAGGTAGTCGGTGAATCTCATCGATGAATAAAACATCCCCCGGCTGCAATTCGTTCAGCAAGGCCACCAGATCCCCTGGCTTCTCGATCGCGGGGCCGCTGGTCGTGCGAATGTGGACCGCTAATTCGTTGGCGATCACTAACGCTAACGTGGTTTTGCCCAAGCCAGGTGGGCCATATAACAACACGTGGTCCAACGCTTCTTCTCGCTTTTTGGCCGCTTGAATGTAGACGCTCAACTGTTGTTTGACCGTCGTTTGGCCAATGTAGTCAGCTAGCAATTGTGGTCGCAAGCTGCGTTCGATCGGATCTTCTTCCGGACTGGCTCCAGTCGCCATCAATCGTTCGTCAGTCATTTGCGCCCTCCTTTACTTGCTTAACAATGATAACCCCAAACGCATATAAGCGTCTGTGGTTTTCGCCGTAGACGCTTCTAATTTCGGCACGAGCTTATCGACCGCCTTTTGCGGATAGCCCAACGCCACCAAAGCAGCGGTGGCATCTGCCAATTGCGGGTCTGCCTGTGGTTTTGGCGCCAAATCTTGGCGCAAGGGGCCGGTGGCTTCTAGCTTGCCTTTAAGGTCCAAAATAATCTGTTGGGCCGTTTTCTTACCGATTCCAGGAAACTTGGTCAAAAAGCGAACGTCATCTTGTGCGACCGCATTGGCCAAGCCTTCTGTGTTCGCGTTGGCCAAAATCGCCAACGCTGATTTTGGGCCGATCCCAGTCACAGTCAGCAGCTGATTAAAGGTCTGTTTATCCGTGACTGTCGCAAACCCATATAGCGCCTGATCGTTATCGCGAATGATCAATTGCACATAAACTGTCGTCTCCGCGCCAACCTCAAAGTGATAGGGATTCGCGACCAATAGGCGATAACCGATCCCGTTCACAGCGAGGACGATATACCCAGGGTTCACTGCGGCGACGCGTCCTTGCATAAATTCGTACATGGGGCATCCTTTCAGTACATACGTTTGGTTTATTTTAACATAGTTTCCCCGCCTACCCAATATCGGGCTGAAGTCCAATCGGCAAGGCCTGCTACTTTTGCTAGACTAAATGTATCAGTGAAGGAGGGATGACATGGAAGCACCACGAACGCGCCAGGTCCTTAACGCCAGCACGCTATTGTGCCTGGCCGCTGCGGTCGGCTTAACCATTTACTGGTATCATCTCGGCATCTTCCACGACTTGAACAGTCTGCAAGGCTACCTCAGCGACGCCGGTTGGCTAGGGCCTGCCGCGTTCATCTTGATCCAAGTCATCCAAGTGGTAATTCCTGTGATTCCAGGCGGTATCAGCACCGCGGTCGGCGTGCTGTTATTCGGCCCATGGGCAGGTTTTGGCTACAACTATATCGGTATCGTGATTGGCTCGATCATCAACTTCGCGCTTGCTCGCCACTACGGCCAGGCGTTTATCCGCCATATTATCAGTGAGCGCACCTACACCAAATACATGGCGTATACCAAAAATCAGCGCCGCTTCGACTGGTTCTTCGCTTTAGCGATCGTCTTTCCAGTGGCCCCAGATGACGCGTTATGTCTGATCGCCGGGCTCACCAAAATGTCTTGGCGCCGCTTTTTGTTGATCATCTTCTTAGGCAAGCCGCTCACCATCGCCGCTTATTCATGGGCACTGGTTTCTGGCGCGCACTGGCTAAGCCACCTCTTCTAACATCAAATCATTGCGGCTAAACACTAAGAAGGCACGCCCATGCAGGCTTGCCTTCTTTTTATATCGGTTCAGCGGCCAACAGACGCGCTAAGGTGCTGATGGGTAAGCCGACGACATTGTAATAATCCCCTTGTAGCGCACGGACCAGCAACGCGCCTTGCCCCTGAATGCCGTACGCGCCCGCCTTGTCTTGATACTCGCCGGTGGCTAAATAGGCGTTGATCGCGGCTTGCGACAGCGGCCAAAACGTAACTGCCGTCGTCACCACCGTTGCTTGGCGCCGCCCATCTGGAAAGAAAACGGCCAAGCCAGTCAGTACTTGATGCGTCTGGCCGCTTAACTCCTGTAACATGGTCGCTGCCGCAACCCGATCGGCTGGTTTGCCCAAAAGTTGCCCTTGCCAGACGACCATCGTATCCGCAGCCACCACGATCGCTTCAGGGTGTGTCTTGGCGACGGCGGCCGCTTTAGCCTGCGCCAGTGACTGCACATAAGCCGGCGGCGGTAACAGCGGCAAGGCCCGTTCATCGATCGTTGCCGGACAGACGCTGAAATCCGGTGTGATCCGGGTTAAGAGTTCTTGGCGACGCGGCGATTGGCTCGCTAATATCAGCATCATTCTGCCCCCCTAGCCACGTGACTATCTTGGATGCGCTTGAACATCTTCTCCAGGTCGGTATTCGAGAAGTGGACCAACACCGGGCGCCCATGCGGACAATTAAACGGGTTTTCCGCTTGGGACAAGTGGGTCAACAACGCTTGTGCTTGTTGGTCGTCGAGGTGGTGGTTCGCTTTGATGGCGCGTTTACAGCTCATCATGATCGCCGTTTTCTCCCGAAATTCCGCTACGGTCAGCCGGCCGTCACGCAAAACCCAGTCAACCATCTCCTTGATTGTCGCTTCTTCTTGGCCCGCCTTGAACCACGTTGGGTGCTGCCGCACCACGAAACTATTTTGCCCAAAATCTTCCAAATACAACCCGACACTGTGCAAGGTCTCTTGGCGATCGCGAATGATGACGGCATCACTGGCGGGATAATCGAGGACAATTGGGACCAGCAGGCGTTGCTGATCCGCTGCGACCTTACCGATCTCTTGACGATAGTATTCGTAATTGACCCGCTCTTGGGCAGCGTGTTGGTCGAGCAGATAAAACCCTTCTGGCGTCTCCGCTAACAAGTAGGTCCCGTGCAACTGCGCGAGGTAACGCAGGTCCGGAAACCGCGGCTGCGGTGCTACTGGGTCTGCCGGCGTTTCTGCCTTAGCTTCTTGGGGGACTACAACGGCTTTGGGCCCATATTTGGCATCCCAAGCCGCGAGGTGTTCAGGGTCCTTAAAAATCGGGGTGGCCGCTAACTCAGACATCGCCAGACCAAACGCTTTAGGTTCCGGTGCAGGCGACGTGGCTGTCGGCGCTTGTGGGGCCGGCTGCTGGGGCCGGTCTTGGGTGCGCGGACCGACTTCTTGCAAGGTCATACTCAGCTGGTCTAAATCGACCGGTTCCCGTTGCCGCAAGTTATGCAGTGCTTCGGGGATCAGGTTTTCCTGCGCCAAACGTGCTTTGATCGTTGCCGCCAGTAAGTCGGCGAGTTGCGTTTCCTTGCTCAGTCGCACCTCTTGTTTAGTCGGATGCACGTTCACATCGACCAACAACGGCGCCATTTTGATCGCGATCACCGCGATTGGGTAGCGGCCGACCATCAACTTCGACCCGTACCCGGCGATCACCGCTTTAGTCAGCTGATAGTTCTTGATGTAGCGGCCATTGATCATTAACGTCAAATAATTGCGGGACGCCCGGGTGGTGTCCGGTAAGCTAAAATAACCCGAGACCTTAAAGTCGAGATCCTCGCCATGAAAATCCAGCATATTCTTCGCCGTCGTCACCCCGTAAATACCGGCTAACGTCTGCTGTAGATCACCATGGCCCGCCGTTTTCAGCACCAACTTATCATCGTGTCTTAAGGTGAAGGCAATGTCTGGATGTGCTAAGGCGAGTCGGTTAACAATGTCGACGATCTTCCCGAGTTCCGTTTGTTGCGACTTGATGTATTTCAGCCTTGCCGGCGTATTGTAAAACAAGTCGCGCACTGAAATCTGGGTGCCGCGCCGCACTGCCGCACTGTGCTGTTCTAGCAGTTCGCCACCTTTGACCTTAGCCACCGTGCCTAACCCAGAGGCCGTTGCCGTTTCTAACGTGACGTCTGCCACTGCCGCGATCGACGCCAGCGCCTCGCCACGAAACCCGAGGCTGGTCACGTTAAAGAGGTCGCGGACCGTTAAGATCTTCGACGTCGCGTGCCGCAAAAAAGCCGTCGGCACATCTTCTGCGGTGATCCCAATGCCGTTATCGATCACTTGGACCAAGGCGATCCCGGCTTCTTTAACGTTAATGTCGACCTGGGTACTTTGGGCATCGATCGCATTTTCGACCAGTTCCTTGACCACACTCGCTGGCCGCTCGATCACTTCACCGGCGGCGATTTGATTACTTAACGTCGCAGATAATTGATGGATTTTAGGCATATACTCACTTCTTCTTTAATTGCTTTTGTAACGCATACAATAAGTTCATCGCGTCCATCGGGGTCGCATTCATCAAGTCAAACCGCTTGACCTTCGCCAAGAGCGGATCTTGCTTTGGCACCACCGGTTCTGGCGTAAAGAGGCTGAGCTGCGCCTCTTGCACCTGTGGCGCGGTCGCAGGCGCTGGCGCTTGCTTGGCCCCGGTGTCTTCTAGACGGGTCAAAATGGTATCCGCCCGCGTCAATAATTCAGTTGGTAAGCCGGCTAACTTCGCCACATGGATCCCATACGACTTATCGGCTGGCCCCGGGAGCATTTTGTGTAAAAAGACCAACGTGCCGTTTTCTTCGACCGCCCCGACATGGACGTTGCGCAGCTTGGTCAATGAATCTTCCAGGCTCGTCAACTCATGGTAGTGGGTCGAAAACAGCGTCTTCGCATGCACATGATCGTGGAGGAACTCGATGATGGCTTGTGCCAGCGCCATTCCGTCATACGTCGCCGTCCCGCGCCCGATCTCATCAAACAAGATCAACGAACTGGCCGTGGCGTGGGCCAAGGCCGCGTTGGCTTCCATCATCTCGACCATGAAGGTACTCTGGCCAGCCGCCAAGTTATCCGCCGCGCCGATGCGCGTAAAGATCTGGTCAAAAATCGGCAAGTCAGCCGCATCCGCAGGGACAAAGCATCCCGCTTGGGCCATGATCACGATCAGCGCCAACTGCCGCATATAGGTGCTTTTCCCTGACATATTGGGACCCGTGATCAACAGCATATCGGTATCGTCTTGCATGAGGACATCGTTGGGGATGTATTGTTGCGCCCCTAACACGTGTTCGACGACGGGGTGGCGCCCACCATGGATCGCCACGGCATGCGTCCCCGCGTGCATCACCGGACGGATATAGTGGTTGTTTTCCGCCACCACGGCAAAACTTTGTAAAATATCTAACGCCGCGACCACAGACGCTAATTGCTGCAGCCGCGTGATCTCTTGTTGCACCTGCTGGCGGATTTCTTGGAATAACTGATATTCCAAGCCCGTCGCAGACTCTTGCGCCGTCAGGATCAACGTTTCCTTGTCTTTTAACTCTGGGGTGCTGAACCGCTCCGCATTGGTCAGCGTCTGTTTACGCTCATAACGGCCTTCAGGGACTTTATCGAGGTTGCCTTTGGTCACCTCGATATAGTAACCGGCGACTTTATTATAGCGAATGCGCAAGTTGTGGATCCCTGTTGCTTCTCGTTCTTGCGCTTCCAGATCCGCGATCCACTGCTTCGAGTTAGCCATCGCATCGCGGTACGTGTCTAGCTGCTGGTTGTAGCCGCGCAAGATCACGCCCCCTTCAGTGATCGAAATCGGCGCTTCCGGTTCGATCGCGCGCCGAATCAAGTTCGCAACATCTTGCACGGGGTCGATTTGTTGGCGCAGCGTCGCGAACGCCCCATCATCAAGTTGCGCTAAGATATCTTGCACTGCCGGCACCTGATCCAAAGACGTTTGCAACTGGATCAAATCCCGCCCGTTCACATTACCATACGCCACGCGCCCTGCAAGCCGCTCCAGATCGTAGACTTTCGTCAGGCGTTCTTGCAATTCGCTCCGTTCAAAATAGTGGTCCAGCAAGTCTTGCACCTGGTCTTGACGCGACTTGATCTGTTGGAGATCCAGGAGTGGCCGATCGAGCCACTGCTTCAAAAGCCGGCCGCCCATCGCCGTCTTGGTTTGATCCAAGATGCTTAATAAGGTATCGCCTTTACGCCCGGTCCGCGAGTTTTTCAAAATGTCGAGGTTCGTCCGCGCGTCTTGATCCATTTCCAAGAAGCTGGAGGGTTGGTAACTCACCGCCTTTTGAATGTGCGCCAAGCTGCGTTTTTGCGTCGCCAACAGGTACTGCATCAGCATCACGACCACCGCCGATTGCAGCGGTTGCGTCAAGTCTTGACTAACATAGCTGGCTTCGGCAGCCGCCTCCCCTTGGGCTTGACGGGATAACAGCCGGCCTTGACCCAGCCACTGCGCATCCGCTTCTGACAGCGTCTCAGGCACCACGATCTCCCGCGTTCCTAGCGCCGCTAACTCATTTTGGACGGCGAAGCGGTGCGCCAGTGCCGTGACCTTCAATTCACCAGTCGACAGATCCGCATACGCAAACCCATAGCGTCCGTCCTGCGGCAACACCGCCGTCAAGTAGTTATTCGCCTTGGCGTCACCTGGCCGAATCGCCATGGTCGTCCCTGGCGTGACCAGCTGGATCACCTCACGTTTGACCATCCCCACGGCCTGCTTAGGATCTTCAGTTTGCTCACAGATTGCCACCTTGTAGCCTTGATCCACCAAAATATCCACATAGCTTTGGGCCGCATGGTGCGGGACGCCACACATCGGGATCGGATCCTCTGCGGCTTTATTGCGCGCCGTCAGCGTCAACTCGAGCAATTGTGCGCCTTTGATCGCGTCATCATAGAATAATTCGTAAAAATCCCCAATTCGGTAGAACAAAAAAGCGTCAGGGTACTGGTCCTTGATCGCCTGATACTGTTGCATCATTGGGGTATCTTGAGTTTTTTGGGGCATCTTGTCACCTTATCTTTGAATTATCGTCTGCACCCATTGTATCATGATTGCCACAGCGTCGCTAAAACGCACAAAGGCCGCTTTCGGCGTCTCCTGACCAAAAGCGACCTCTCTCTCATGCGTTGAAAGCTCATGGGCTAAATCGCCCATCTGACAACGACCGATTCAGCACACTTGATCCTCACCAAAACGGTCAAGCAGCCGTGTTTGACACGCAGTAGTCGGCGCACAAAACACGACACTGAATCTTCAGATTACCATAGCATTCCAGCTTACTAAAAACAAGCGTTATTTTTACTTTTCGAACCAAATCGCCGCCTCACGCGCTCGCCACCAAAGGCCGCAAAAGACCCCTGCCGAGTCAATCCACAACGTTGGATCGTGACTGGTCAGGGGTCTGTGACTTGAGCGCCGCTCAGCGCTTGAGGTGGTAACTGTAAGTAGCAATGATCACGTTTTCGCGTGAGGCAAAGGCCGTGCGCAACCGGACGTTGGTCTGGTTATGCAAAATATTCTGCCACGGTTGCTTCGGGACGAACTGCGGAATCAAGACGGTAGTGGTAAAGTTTCGCTTTGCCGCGTTTTTGGCGATGATATCCACAAATCGGATCGTCGGGCCCGTGATCGAGCGATAAGACGAGTGCACATCGACGAACCGCACATCAGGGAAGTCCCGCTTGAACTCGTCTTGCGTTTCGTGTTCCTTATTAGGGTTTTCATCCATCGACACGTGCATCGCGATGACGTAATCCCCGATCGTCTGGGCGTAATTCAGCGCGCCACGCGTCACCCGCGTCACGTTACCGACCAAAACGATGACTGTCGAGCCGGAATACTCGTGCTTTGCCACTTCTTCAGGTAACCGCAATTGGGCCGCCACTTCTTTATAATGCGTGTGAATCTTATAGAAAACGGCAATCAACAACGGCATGATAATGAAGAACGGCCAAATGTCGGGTAGCCGGTAAACAAATAAGATCACGAGGATCGCAAAGGAGATCAACGCCCCTGAGAAGTTAGCAAAGCTCTTGCCAAGCCAGCCCTTACCGCGGTTACGCCACCAGTGCCGGATCATCCCGGACTGCGACAGCGTAAACGGAATGAACACCCCGACCGCGTACAGTGGGATCAAGCGCTCCGTCGAACCTTGGAAAATCGTGATCAAGATGCCGGACCCGATCGCTAACGTCAAGATCCCGTTAGAGTAGCCCAACCGATCGCCACGATCCATATACATATGCGGCAAGTACTTATCTTTGGCGAGGTTATACGCCAAAATTGGAAATGCCGAAAACCCGGTATTGGCGGCCACGGCTAAGATCAAAGCGGTGGCAAACTGCACGACGTAATACATGATGCCACCATTGCCAAAGGTATGTGCTGCCACTTGGGACAACACCGTGACCTTAGCTTCCGGCACGATCCCATACCAATAGTTCAAGAAGGTGATCCCCGCGAAGAAGAAGCCCAGGATGGCTGCCATGATGGCGAGTGTCGACGCCGCATTATGCTCACGCGGCTTCTTGAAGAACGGGACCGCATTGGAAATCGCCTCGACCCCGGTCAAGGAACTCGACCCACTGGAAAACGCCCGGAAGATCAATGCCGCTGAGATACCTGGCACCACGCCGCCAACGACGGCCGTCGCTTTGAACGGAATCGCACCAGAGGCAATCTGGTACAGGCCCCAAACGATCATTGCCGTGATCGCCAAAACGAACAAATACACGGGAATCATCAAAAAGTTAGCCGATTCGCTCATGCCACGCAAGTTCATTAACGCCAAGATCACGATAATGACCAGCGAAATCGCCACCTGGTGCCCGTATAGCGCCGGGATCGCCGAGGTGATCGCCTCAGCCCCGGCCGATGTTGATACGGCCACCGTCAGCATGTAATCGATCAACAGGCTCCCACCTGCGGCTAAACCAGCATTTTGCCCTAAATTCTCACTGGCGACGACATACGCGCCCCCGCCGCTAGGATAAGCGTGAATGATCTGCCGGTACGACATGGTCAAGGCCAACAACAGCACGAGCACAAACGCCGCGATCGGTAGCGAATACCAAATAGCCGCCGCCGATAACGTCGTCAAAACTAAGACGATTTGTTCCGTCCCGTAAGCGACACTGGATAAAGCGTCACTGGATAGCATCGCCAAGGCTTTGAGCTTGCCGAGCTTTTGCCCCCCTTCCTCATTGGATTTGAGGGGTTTCCCCACTAAGAAGCGTTTCAAATGAGCCATTTCGTTTCTCCATTCCCATTTCTAGAAATCAAACAGAAGCTATTCTAGCGCATCACTTTCTGAAAAGCTATCAGTACTTTTGTTCTAGCCAAAGAAAAATCCTACCAAGTGCGCTAAAAAGCCTTCTTGATGGGATTTCCCGCGTTTAGGCGGTCGGTAATTCGATGATCACCATATCTTTGAATGGCAACTTGCGGCGAACCGCAGCTTCGATTTCGGGCTTCGCTTCAGGATCGACCTTTAGTTGATCAGCAGGAACATCTGGGAACAACTTGCTGATCACAAAATCAATTTCTTCTTGCTTAACCTGGCGGTGGTCATGGGTCAAGATCACATCTGTCTTCGTGAAGCCTTCAACATAGTGCACGTGGACTGACCCGAGTGTATACAGGCGGAACATCTTCACGGTACCGTTATGTTTCCCATACAGGTAACGCATCGTGTACGGCAACATCTTGTGCAAGCTCGCGTTTAAGCGGATCGGATTTTCAATTAATTTCATCGGCGTTCACTCCTTTAATTCATCATAGCATAATTAGGACACGCAATAAAAAAGTCTGGCGTTGCCACCAGACTTAGGTTTATTACGATAGGCCCGGATCAACTGTCGTCGTCCTTTGGTTCAGTAGCGACAACAAGGCCAAGACCTCTGTCGGCACTTGGTAATCCTGGTGGTAGATCACCCGGGAAATACGACTTGAGAACACGCCAATTGCGACGCGGCTCACTTTACCTTGTTGGTAATCCGCTGCAAAAGCCGTCAATTGCTGCTGCAATTTCGGCATTGCCGCCGTCGCCGCAACTGCTGCGGTCAACGCCGATAACACCTGTAAGTCCGGTTTGTGTCGTTTGAACATTACGCATTCCCCCGTGATCTTTGACTTGCGCACAATATACACCCGCGCCTGACGAAAAGCAATTGCCACGCCTGGGCTGGCCGGAATCAGGAAAGCCCCCTGCAAACCCGTCGTTTGGGTTTCTGCGATAATCCCTTTATGGTTGTCAGATGAAATACAATAATTCATTTGATGATTATGGAGGGATTTTTGTATGCCAAGATCCAGACACACAGCGCTTGAAAAACTAGCTATTCTAGAGGAACTGAAT
>JALCQM010000028.1 GCA_022651245.1 Lactobacillus sp. | reverse complement strand
TTGAAATTAGGGCTAAGCTGGTCGCAAAGTAAACGAAGACCTAAAAGTGAGCGTATACCGTTGACCTGCATTTGGTGACATTTGTGGCAAAACACGGTCGTTGCGTTTAGAGTTCGGGCCACCCTAATGGCCTTGTAGGGATCATGAGTACTCCTTATGACTCGCAGTTTACGATGTTTTCAAGAGAGAGCTTGGAAACTTGGGAATTCATTCCCGAGTAGTTCATGAACTATCTCGTTACCGGTGCCACCGGCCACCTCGGCCGTAAAGTCGTCGCCTTAGTCGGCACTACCCAGGTTACCGCCGCCGTCCATACGCCTGCTAAGGCCACCGCGCTGCGGGCTCAAGGCGTGCGCGTCGTCCCTTGTGATTATGGGGAGGTCGCCGGGATGACCCAGGCTTTCACGGGTCAAGACGTCGTAGTGTACATCCCCAGCAAGACTTACTCGGTGTTGCAGCGCATCACCGAATTTGAAAACACGCTCGCGGCGCTCAAGCAAGCCCAGGTGCCGGCGGTGATTTTCGTCAGCTTCTATGCCGACCAAGAAAACAACCCCTTCACCATGTCGCCGTATTATGCCTACGCCCCGCGGCGCCTGGCCGGAAGCGGGTTGCGCTATGCCGTGGTCAAAAATGCGCTGTATGCGGACCCGCTGGTGCCTTACCTCCCAGAGTTGATCGCCCGCCAAGCCTTGATCTATCCCGTCGGTGACCAGGCGATGAGCTTCATCACGCGCGATGATAGTGCCCAAGCGCTTGCCGCTTTGGCGGTTAAGCCACAACTGCGCGATCACGGCCAGGTGTACACCTTAACGCAGATGCAAAGCCTGACGATGCCGGCACTGGGTGCGATCATGACCACCGTCACCGGTCATGCGATCGGGTATGCGCCAGTGACGACGCAGGAATTCGGGCGCATCTATGCACCAGAAGGCGACGGCGAGGAACTCGCCAGTATGTACGCTGCCGGGGCCTTGGGGTTGTTCGATCAGGCGACTGCCGATTACCAGACGCTCACCGGTGCCGCACCGGAAAGCATGGCGAGCTTTTTGACGCGGGGCTGGGCCGCGACAAAATCGTCAGGGCAAGCATGACCGCATGCCTAGCTTAGCGAGTGAAGCGCGTGAGTAAAGGAGGCCTTTAAAATGCATGCAATCGTGGTGAATCATCCCGGCGGGCCAGAAGTCTTGGAATATACCGAAGTGCCGCTGCCGCCAGTGCGCCCAGGCTGGACCCGGGTCAAGGTGCGCGGCTTCGGCATCAACCACTCCGAAATTTTCCGCGTGAAGGCCAGTCACCGTCAGTGCAATTTCCGCGGATCTTGGGGATCGAAGTCGTCGGCACGATTGACGCAACCAGTGCGCCTGAACAGTTCACTGTTGGGCAAACCGTGGTGTCGTTGATGGGGGAAATGGGCCGTGCGTATGATGGGAGTTATGCCGAATATGTGCTGTTACCGAATGCCCAAGTCTATCCAGTGACCACGACGCTAGCGTGGGCGCAGTTAGCGGCGATCCCGGAAACTTTTTACACCGCCTACGGGATCTATCAGAGCTTGCGGCTGCATGCAGGTGAACGGGTGTTGATTCGCGCGGTCACGAGCGGTGTCGGCGTCGCCTTGCTGAAGTTACTGAAGGCCTCTGGATTGGCCTTGACGGTCACCGGGACGACCCGCTCGCAGCGTAAGGACGCGGCGTTGCAGGCACTCGGAATCGATGCCATCGTGCATACGCCAGACCCGAACCACTTACCAAAAGGGGTTGGCGAATTCGATAAGGTTGCGGATCTGATCGGCCCGTCTGCGGTGCGGGATTCACTCGCCCACTTGGCGGAATTTGGCATCGTCAGTGCGACCGGCCAGCTAGGCGGCGTATGGACCCTTGACGATTTTGACCCGATCACGGCGATTCCGAATAATCGGTACTTGACCGGTTTTTATTCCGGAGATGTGGACACCAAAAAGGTGCAAGCGCTGTTTGATTTTATCGCCACTCACCACGTCAATGTCACGCCGCAAAAAGTGTTCAGCTTGGCGCAGACCCGCGCGGCGCATGCGTATTTAGCCACTAGCGAGGGCTTAGGAAAAGTGGTCGTGGTGGTTTGAACCTGGCGCCCGACCAGCGCCTAGAAAGCCCGTTATTGCGGGCTTTTTTGATGGTCAGACGCGTGGGATTGCCGTATAATAAGAATATTTGTAACGTTGCCCGCAAAGGAGGGAAGCAGCCATGCTTTTTGCCCCATTATTTGAAAATGATGTGCCGTTTGCCTAGTCGTTGTTGATGACGAGGTAAACGGAGGAAAATTGTGACCCATAAAAAATTAATCGGCGCCTTGTGTTTGAGTCTTGCTGCCAGTATCTGGGGCGGGATGTTTGTGGTCGTGAAGTCGGTGGTGACTGTGATCCCGCCAGTCGAATTGGTGTGGCTGCGCTACTTGGTCGCGATGGTCGTGTTACTGGTGATCATGCGTCTCAAAGGGGTGCGCTGGCAGTGGGACCGGCGCAACGGCTTACTGTTGCTGGTGATCGGCTTGGTGGGCAATGCCTTGTCGATCGTGACGCAAGAAACCGGCACCTGGCTGTCTTCGGCGCAACTGGGCGCGGTCGTGACTGCAGCGACGCCGGCGTTCATGGTGCTGTTCAGCTGGGCGCTGTTGCGGGTGCGACCGACGCGCGGTGACTGGGCCAGCCTCGTATTGGCGATGCTGGGCGTGGTGGCGATCGTTGGGCTAGCTTTCAAGGGTCGGCGGGTGCTTCTAGGCGCGCTGTGTCTATTGCTCGCGGCGTTGACCTGGGCGCTGATGTCCGTGTTGGTGCGCCTGGTCGCTGCCCAGTATGACGCCTTACAGGTGACATTCGTCGGTACCGTGGTGGCATGGCTGACGCTGACGCCGTGGACGGCGACCCATTGGCACACGCTGGCGCAGGTGGATTTCAGTCAGCCCCACATCTGGTTGAGTATTTTGTACTTAGGCGCGATCTCAACGGCACTCGCGTTTGTGGTGTGGAACGCGGGCTTGCGGCTGCTGGCGAGCAACTTGTCCGGGCTGTTCTTCTTGTTCCAGCCGATCGTCGGCGCCGTGCTCGGATGGCTGTTTCTCGGTGAGCCTTTGACCGTTGGCTTTGCGGTCGGCACCGGGATGATCTTCTTGAGCATTTGGGTCGCGGTGCGCTGGCGGTAAAAATCAAGTAAAAGGACCGGTAGAGATTGCGTGGCAATTTTTACCGGTTTTTTGCGCCAATCGTCGAAGAAGTGTTGACACTGATATGTACTGTTATATACTGTTTATCACAAGGAGGCTTACCGATGCCAATCATTATTCAACATAACACCGTCGTACCGATCTATGAGCAGATTGTCGCCCAGTTTCGCCAACAAATCGCAGACCATGACTTTTCGGCAGGGGACGCCTTGCCTTCAGTGCGGCGGCTGGCGCGAGATTTACAAATCTCGGCATTGACCGTCAAGAAGGCTTATGACCAGCTGGAACAAGCCGGATTGATTCAAACGGTGCAAGGCAAAGGAAGCTTCGTTGCCAAAATAGATCCGACTATCGAGAAAGAACAACAACGCCAAGAATTGGAAGCCACGTTTGACGCGGCGATTACTCGCGCACGTCAATTGGGGCTGACTGACGCTCAGATTCGGGCGTTAGTAGCGTTGTTGTTAGAAGAGGCAGAGTAATGCTAAATGTTGACCAGTTGCAACAACACTATCCTAATTTTGACTTAAATGTGTCGTTTACCGTTGAGGCGGATGAAATCGTTGGCCTGATTGGTCGTAATGGCGCAGGTAAGTCGACGACTTTTAAAGCTATTTTGAATTTACTGGCGCCAGATGCTGGCAATATTACGTTATTTGACCAACCTGTGACAACACTCACGCCTGAGGCCAAAGCCCGGATCGGGGCAACTTTTCCAGAGAGCTTTTTTGCAGACAGTTTCACTTTACAAGACATTGGGCGGATCTTGCAGGCCAGTTATTCTGGGTTTGTGCTAGCGACGTTTTTTGCCAACTGCCAAGCACAGCATTTGCCGTTAAATAAACCACTGAAGGCCTTTTCCACGGGGATGAAGGCTAAGGCAAAGTTATTGGTGGCGATGAGTCATGAGGCTGACTTCTTGTTGCTGGATGAACCTACCAGTGGGTTAGATGTGTTGGTTCGCCAAGAGGTACTGGCTATGTTGCAAGATTATTTAGACGCCAAAGCTGGCCGTGCAGTCTTGTTGAGTTCACATATTTCCACGGACTTGGAGACGTTGTGCGATCGCATTTTACTATTAGATGCTGGGCAAATTAGATTAGCCGTTACGGTGGATGAGCTCCAAACGCATTTTGGGGTGCTAAAACTCAATGCTGCACAGTATGCGCAGGTCAAAACTGAGCACTTGTTAGCCGCTAAACCGCGAGCTTTTGGCTATCAAGCCTTGACGGATCAGCGGCAGTTTTATCAGGAAAACTACCCACAACTGGTGATCGAACCTGCAACGCTCGATGACTTGCTGGTTTTGCTGACTGAGGAGGATGTGGAATGAAAGGCTTGTGGCTCAAGGATTGGTTGTTGTTGAAGGCACAGTGGTTAGCAGCTGTGATCACCGGCGTCTTAGCTTGGGGGGCAATGCTTGTCTTTCGCCAAACAGGGATCGTGGTTGGTATGGGGATCGCGAGTTTGACGATGTCATTGGTGATGCTGGCGACAGTTAGTGCCGACCAGGCGAGTCATGGACTGAGTTTTATCTTGACGTTACCGATCACGGCACGCCAATATGTGGCCCAAAAATTTGCGTTATTGCTGGCGGTTATCGGAACAACGACCTTGGCAATGATGGCACTGGCCTTGGGTTATCGGGTGTATGCGCATTGGGCGCTTGCGCCTAGTACCCTATTAGGAATCTGCGGTTCGCTTGCTTTGGTTATCTTCTTGATCTTGGGTGTGACGTTAAGCTATCAGCTACGCTATGGGGCTGAGCGCGCCCAAGTGGCGATGTCACTACTTGGTGGTGTGGTTGCGCTTTTGATCGGTGGTGGGATCGCGGCGGTGCGGTACACAACTTGGGGACCAAAAATGTGGGCGCGGCTCCTTAGCGACTATACGACTCATGGTGGGCTGACAGTGGTCGCGGTGCTGGGGCTACTTGCAGTGATCGTTTGGTTAGGTGGCAGACACTTTGCTCGCCCGCTGGCACAATAAAAAAATAACCGATTTAAATCGGCCCATACGCAGGCGCCTGCACACCGTGATTCGTTCCTTGAATGCGGCGTGCGGGCGTTTGTGTGTCTGGACGGTTGGTTAGGGTGCGTGACACTTGATTGTTGTCCCAACCTTCTCTGCTAATATTGGTGAGTTGGGAGGCTGAGGTGATCGCCAAAACAAAGCGGCTAATGATTGGCCTTAATGCTAGAATGAAAGTAACTCAGTAAATAGATGGTAGGAGGAAGCTATGACGATGATTTTTACAGGATTGGTGATTCTTTTAGGCGTGTTGCACCTCGTGATCATGGGGCTTGAGATGTTTGCCAACACGGACACGCAGGCGCAGGCGTTTGGGATGACGAAGGCTTTCGTGGTGCAGCCAGAAGCCCAAGTGGCCTTGAAGAACATGGGCATCTATAACGGCATGCTGGGCGTGGCGTTACTGGCGGCGTTGGCGCTGCCGGATGCCGCGACGGCTTTGCTGGCGCAAATGGGGCTAGCCGCCTTCGTCTTGGTGGTTGGGTTGTACGGGGGCGTGACCGTCACCAAAAAGATCTACTTGATCCAGGCGTTGCCGGCGGCGGTGACCTTGGTGTTCGGGTGGTTGGCCATGCGCGGCTAGCGGATGGTTTAAGCTGATCCGAAGAAAAGGGCGCAGGACTTTTTGGACTGGTGCCACCTTGAAGCGCGGCAGGTGCATATGCTATGCTGATTTAAAAATGAACGGATGGTCACTAATGCAAAAACCTAACCTAGAATTGCGCCAAAAGCTTCTCGATACCGCGACTGAAGCCTTCGTCGCGCAGGGCTATACTGCCGTTACGATCAGTGCACTGGCGACGCAACTAGGCATCAGTAAAGGCAATCTCTATACTTATTTTGCCAATAAAGACGCCTTGTTTGCCGCATGTGTCGGGGACGTGGCGACAACGCTACCGGCAGAAATCAGCCGCATGACGGCGCAATACCAAGCAGCGATTGCGACTGACCAGCAAGATAAACAGTATTTTAGTCGGATTGAGCAGGCGCTATTAGACTTGTTTAAGACGCGAAGTGTAGGAGTCAACTTGCTGCTGAATTACAGTGCAGGCAGCCGCTTGGCAGGGTGTGCAGCGCGGCTAGAGACGCTGGCCGAGCAGGTCACTGCCGAGATTTTGGCGCTTAATGGCGCGTTTGCTGCTGAGCCAGACATGCGAAGCGCCTACGCCCAGATCTTTGCACATAACCTGATTGCCGGTTTGCAGACCATCATGCGCGCGCATTATCCCGCCTCGATTCACGAGCGCTTGTTGGACCAGCACATTGCCATGTTTTCGGCAGGGTTGAAGGCGGTGAGCGCATGAAAAAAAGGGCCTTATGGCTGCTGTTGCCATTGGTGATCGCGGGGCTATACGGTAGCTTGTTTTTGCACTATGGTCAAGCGCCGACGGTGGTGCGCCAAATCCATGTGGCTGTGCCTAAACGGCTGATCGTCACGGCCACTAACGCAGACATCGTGGTCACAACGACCCAGGCCAAAAAAGTCCTAGTCACTGAGTCCGCTAACGTGGCTTATACGCCGCAGACGATCCACAACGGTGCCGTCACGCAAGGACGCAGTCAGGTGAGTTGGGTGCAGCACTTTTTCCCCACCCGGGTACAACTAAAAGTTGCCATCCCGCGGACTTATTCAGGTCGCCTGGTGATTCATAGCGCTAGTGGCGCAGTAATGGTGCGCGATAGCCACAGTGGGGCGATGCGCATTTCGACGCAAAGCGGTGCGATCAGTGGCAATCTCTCAGCCAAGCGATTGCAGGTGCGTGCCGCTTCTGGTGCAGTCACGCTGGCCGTTGCTGGTGTCTCGGCTGATTCGACAGTAACGACGCAAAGTGGGGCGGTCGACCTGCACCTGACTAATTTGCGCCAAGTCAGCGTTGACGCTCGGTCTGCCAGTGGGGCCGTGAAGCTATCTGGCATGTCGACCCGGCGCTTCAGTGAGCACCACTGGCACGGTGGGCAGGCCGAGTCACCGCTGTTGGCGGTCCAGACACAATCAGGGGCGATCAAGGTGCGGTGAAGAGCGGCGATCTCATTGAGATTTGCCTTTAAGCGGCCAAGTTAGCGCTGTTGCCATGCCCGATCGACCTTCGATATTGATGGACAAGTGTGAGATAATTTGGTTATTAAAAATGGTAAAGTGGTGGGAAGCATGACAAAAGAGCGCGTGACGGCCTTCATCGATGCGGTGTTAGCCATCGTGATGACGATCTTAGTGTTAGATTTGCAGGCACCAGCGCACGTGAATTTAGCGGGCTTTTGGGCCTTGAGAGACCAATTCGTGGCTTACTTCATTAGTTTTTTCTGGGTGGGTACGATGTGGGTCGGCCTACATAATAACTGGCATCACGTGAAGACGATTCGGCGCAGCACGCCTTGGCTCGCCGTGATCTTATTGTTCTTCAGCTCACTTTTTCCTTACGCCACCAAAATTGTTTCGGATCATTTCATGAGCTTTGGCGCGCAGGCACTTTACGGCATTGTGGTGATCGCGGTGACGGTCAGCAACTTGTTTCTCTACCGGTCGGTGCTCCAGACCGCGCGGCGGAACCGCTGGCTGGTTTGGGACATCGTCGTCAAGTGCGTGGCGCTTGGCCTGTCGGTGGTTTACCCGCCGACGATCATGATCGTGACGCTGATTGCCGGCGCTTTTTGGGCGATCATGAGCCTCAAGGACATTGAATGATACCAAAAAATCGCTAGCAAGGTGTTTGCCTTGCTGGCGGTTTTTTAGTAAACGGGCCGGTCTTGGCCTGCGGTGTCAGGGTCGGCCATGCCGATGCTGTCGTTGGCGGCGTAGCTGGGGTCAGCCACGATCTTGAGCACGACATCGGCGACGCTTTGGCGTGAGCCGGAAACGCCGACGTAAGGGTCGTGGCGACTGGTGACCGTGTACTTGACCTCTGGCCGGTCGTTGAGCCACGGCAGGCGCAAGGTGGTGTAGGTCAAGCCGGAAGTGGCGAGTAATTGGTCTGAGACTTGCGCCGCTTTGAGCCCCCGGGCAACTTGTTCGCGATTCCAACGGCCGAATTCACCAGGCACTTCGTCGTAAAGGCCCAAGAAGTTAGTGAAGACGACGCGCTCGACATGCTGTTGCTGCATGGCGGCGATCATGTTTTTGGTCATGGCGTTATCGTGGTCATGATCGACGACCGCGACGAACACCAGGTCTTGGCCGGCGACTGCGGCGGCGACGGCTTGCGGGTCTTCGAGGTCGGCTTCAATGACGTTGACGCGTGGGTCGTCTGCGAAGTGGGCTAAGCGCTCGGCGTGACGCAAGCCGAGCGTCAGGTCAACGTCGGTGAATTGCGGTTCGGTGAGAATGCGGTGGGTCACGATGCGGGCGATTTGCCCGTTAGCGGCTAGGATCAGTAGTTTCATGTGAACGTTCCTCCTTATTTGCGGTTGATGCCGAGGCTATCGCGGCTGCCAAATTTTGAATCGTGGGCGAGGCGCATCACGAGGTCGGCGATGCTGGCCCGGGCCACATCATGGCCGGCGAAGGGCTCGCCTTTGTGGGTGATTTGGTAATCAGTGCTACCGTTGTCGAACCAGCCGGGCCGGATCACGGTGTAGTTCAAGGCGGAAGCTTCGATGATGTCGGCGGCGCGGCGGTAGGGGGCTAGTATTGGGTTGCCATCGAGGTTACCACCGGCGCCGACGTTTGCGGGAATCTCGTTGTAGATGCCCATGGAGCTGATAAACAACAGGCGCTCAATGCCGGCTTGGTTCATCCCCGCAACCAAGGCCTGCGCCATGCGCGGCAAATCACCGCTTAACGCCGCGAATACGACGTCTTGGCCGGCTAACGCTGGTTGCAAGGTGGTGGCCTCGGTGACGCTGCCTTCGATCACGCGCTCGCGCGTCGCGTCGAGGTGACTGAGCCGGTTGGTGTGGCGCGCCATCAAGGTCAGCTGGTCGGTGGTGTGTTGCAGTAAGTAGGTACGGGTAGCTTGGCCGATTGAGCCGGTCGCGCCGATAATTAGAATATTGGTCATTTTGAACGCTCCTTTAGTTTACGGTCTGGGATCAAGTTGAGCTCTTGTTGTGAGGCGTACAGTAGGCGCATGGCGTCGTGGTCGTGCAAGGCGCCGAGGTCGGCGGGATGGCCGAAGCGTAGGACGTCGAGCTGGCGTAAATCCGCCGCCCAGACTTGCAGGCGCCTGGCCCAGCCGGTGACGCGCGATTCCGCCAAGACGTGCAACAGGCGATCGGTGTCGGCTAGCGACCAAGGCTGGCCGGCGCGCGCCAAGGTGGCGGCGAAGGTGGCGTGCAATAATTCTGGGTCGAATCGGCCGCGCCCGTCGAGATAGCGGTTGAAGCGGATCAAGCCGTCGCCGCCGTTGAACCCTGGGTGGTCATAGCCGAAGTCATGGAGATACGCCGCCAACAGTAACAGATTGGTGTCGCGCGGCGCTAGGTGCTTGAGTGTGGCGAAGTACAAGGTGAGATACGCCAACCGCTTGGCGTGCGCGGCGCCGTAGTGGTTGACCCCGCAGTCGAGCTGTGCGCCTAAAAGAGCGTCTAGTGTCTCGAGCAGGCGGCTGCCCGGGTGCGGTGTGAGGCCGATGTCCTCAAGCGTCAGCTGTGCTTCGATCGTGGCCACGATGCGACAATCTTCTTGATCGTCAGGCGATTCGTGGCAGATCAACAGCTTGGCGTTGGCGTGGTGGTAGAGGACCTGCACGATTGGCGCAGAAGCTTGCGTCCAGTCGCGCAAGTCGCCGCCGTTGGTATCGACGACGGCGTAGTAGTTATTCGGCATATGGTGTCACCTTCAGTTTGGTTTAAGCATAAGGGTTCGAGTTGGTCGAAGCACAAGCCTTTTTTTTAAAAAAGTTTGGCGGCCTGCGCAAGGCTGGTCAGGCTTGAATCTATGCGGGTTGTGGCTACCGTGGCGGGTCCTGGTTGGCATTTTTCCTTGCCTTAGAGTAGGGCTAAAGGGGTATGATAGCCACAAAGATTGGTGAGAGGGGACTGACATATGACTTATACCGTTCAAGAAGTCGCTAAAAAGATGCACCTGACCACATACACCGTGCGTTACTACCATGACCACGGCTTGTTACCATACGTGAAGCGTGATGAGAACAACAACCGCGTATTTGACGATGTGGACTTGGAGTGGGTGCATCTGATCACGTGCTTGCGCCAGACGGGGATGCCGCTGGAAAGCATCAAGCATTATTTTGACTTGGTCATCGAAGGCCAAAGTACCGTGCCTGAGCGCTACCAGATCATGCTCGAGCAGCAACAGCGCACACTAGACGAGATCGCCGAGTTGAACCACCACTTGGCCACCATCAACCAAAAAGTTGCGCATTATGCCGATGTGTTGATCAACGCTAAGCCCGATACTTACGAACCGTCTAACGTCGCCGCCACACCGGATCATGACCCGGATATGGCGACCAAAGCCTAGCGTCAAACACGCGTCTACCGCTTCTGGTAGGCGCGTGTTTGCGTTAGTGGGCGCCTACAACGGTGTAGCGCAGCCAGACGGTGTCGGCGACGGTTTGCACGTCTTTGAGCTTGAACGCGACCGGGTCGGGATTGTCGGCCACGGCACTCATGAACACCGACGGCGAGTTGGCCGAAGCATCGGCGGCAGGGGCCATGACGAGGCTGACTTCGTCGCAGACGCCGGCTGCGATGAATGACCAGTTCAAAACGCCGCCACCCCCGAGCATCACCCGGTTAACATGTAATTGTGTGGCCAGCTTTTCGACGGCGAGCCGCGGGTCAAAAGTGGTGTCACCGGCGATGAGGTAGGAGATGTGCAGCCGGCGCAAGAAGGCCTTGTAGGCGGCGCTAGCTTGGCCGCTCAACAGTTCGACGACGTGGGCGGTGGTGGTTTCATAGCGCAAGGTGTTGTCAGTCCAGGCCAGCACGCCGCGCGGGTCGACGGAGAAGTAATATGGTGCCTGAGCCGCGGGGTCGAGGTAGTCGCCAGCCGGGACGGTCGCGGCGTGATCGGCGGCAGTTAAGGCGGGTTTTTCGTACATCGTGAAGTTATCGTCAGTGGTGGTGCGGCCAGACAACCAGCCGTCGTTCGCCAAGGCGCCGCCTTCTTCGAACGCTTCGTGATAAAACAGCGTGTCGGCAACGTCTGTACCAGGGGCATCAAAGAAGCTGCCGGTGATTTTGCCGTCTAGGGACGTGAACATGTGACAGAAAATATAGGGACGATTCGTCATAAAAACCTCCAGAATTTTTTAATTAGTGATTTGCCATTGCGAAAATTGAGCCACTTGTTGGTCGTAAGGCACGTTGAAGTAGCGGGTCGCCTTATCCAACGCCTTGATCTGGGCCATTTCGGCAGTAGTCAGTGTGAAATCAAATAAGGCCAGATTATCGGCCATATGCGTCGGGTTCGTCGTTTTCGGGAAGACGATATGCCCCGACTGGACGTGCCAGCGCAAGATAATCTGTGCGTTAGTTTTGTGATGTTTCGCGGCCAGCTGGGTGAACAGCGGTTCGTTGAGCAAAGTGGCGTCGCCGTGGCCGAGCGGGTACCAAGATTCCAATTTGGTTCCGTAAGGTGCAAGCTGGGCCTTCAAAGGGTCTTGTTGGTAGTAAGGGTGTAGCTCAGCTTGCATGATCGCCGGCTTCACGGTTGCGTGCGTCAAGACGTCTGTGAGGCGTTCGCCGTCGAAGTTACTCAAGCCGATGGCG
The DNA here is from genome assembly GCA_022651245.1 of Lactobacillus sp. Lineage (GTDB taxonomy): Bacteria > Bacillota > Bacilli > Lactobacillales > Lactobacillaceae > Lacticaseibacillus. The sequence continues at coordinate 25,082 of JALCQM010000028.1, read as the reverse complement.
CGCACCTTGCCTGCCGCGACTGCCGCTTCCATTGCGCGCCATGCCCCCATGTAATCCCCAATCTGTTGATGGAGCAAGAGGAGGTCGAGGTAGTCGGTGTCTAAGCGCGTCAACATCGCATCAATGGCTTGAGGCGTGACCTGTTTGCCATATTCATTCGGCCAGAGTTTACTGGTGATCCAGACCTCGCCGCGCGGCACGCCGCTGGTTTTAATGCCGCGGCCGACGCCACGTTCGTTGCGGTAAGCGTGGGCGGTGTCGATGTGCCGATACCCGAGGTTTAAGGCGGTTTCGACGGCTTGGGCAGTCTGGTCGTCACCTGGAATTTGGTAGACGCCTAGGCCCACTTGCGGAATCGCGAGGCCATTGTTAAGCGTGATGGTGTTTTGCATGGATTTTCCTCCGTTGAATATTTTCCTTATAGTTGGTCTAACCACTGTTGAATCTGAGCGGTGGCGTTGCCCACCTGCGCGTCAGATAGGCTTAATCCGGCAGTGACGGGGCGGGAGCCGGCGGCCTGTTTGAACGCCGCTTCGTAGTCCCCAGCCATGCCGGCATGGGTATAAAATGGCGCCAAGCGCGCGGTGCCAGTATCGGCTGCGGCTAAAAAGCTGAGCATCGGTGTGGCCGGCGCCCCTGACCAAACAGGGCCACCGACGAGCAGTAAGTCGTAAGGTGTCAAGTCCGGGAGTGGCTGAGACAATTGCGGGAGTTGGCCTGTTTGTTGCTGGGCCTTGGCAATGTCTGCGGTGGTAGACATATCTTGTGCAAAGGTGTCCTTAGGCACCTCGATGGCATAAGTATCGGCGCCGGTCGCTTGCTGGAGCCGTTGTGCCAAGGCAGCCGTGTGCCCTGACCAGGAATAATAGACAATTAACATTTTTGGCATCAGTTTCCCCCTTATTGATTGCGGACAGTCGGGCTCTGACGGTTAACTCTGCCGCTTCTGGGTGCGCGCTGCCGCTGAGTTTTCCGCGCGTTGTGGTAATGGTTGCGTGGAGGTTGGCATGACGAAGCTGAGTAGGCCAATCATCGCCAACACAATAATAAAGAACATAATCATATTCATGTGAACCCCTCCAAACTGTTGAGATCAGCTTAGTGCCTTACAGTTGGTGTAAGGCAAGCGAAATTTAAAACTTTTTTTGTGGACCCGAAGATTTCGGTGGCTATAATGAGACTAAACGGGAAGGCAGAGTTGCGGTTAGCGCATTGTCTGGGCGTGAATCCGGTTGAGGAGAGACAAGATGAAATTGAATTCGTTTGGCTTAGCATTGGGTGCCTTACTCATTTTTCGCGTCGTCCTATATGGATTGGGGTTAGGGCGAGATGGCAATTTTTTGATCCTGGTTATCGCGCCGCTGTTAGTCTTCTGGGTTACCATTAACGTGATCCGGTGGTTGTATGCCAAGTTAACGCTAAAGTGAAACTAGCGCCAGTGCTTGCAGGTACGCACAGTCTGCTCGTATAGGTTAATTGGGATGCGCGCTGGCCATTGCAGAAATAGACAGTGACAAACATTGGCACAAATTCACTGGTTGAACTAAGGTCGATTGCCAATGTGATTCATGTTGGCTACGGAGCCTCTGACTAATCTGAATAAAGGCTAGCAAAAAAGCCCGTTATTGCGGACTTTTTTATTTCATCTGGCGCGACAGGATTTGTCGCGCAGCTTGTTTTCCGGTGCGGCTGTCGACTTGTACGTTGTTGCGTTTACAGTCAAAAAGGAGAGTAAGACATAAAGCGATTTTATGGACTGCGACTATGGCTTTATGTCCTCGTCCTTGAGTCGTGCGTCTATCGGGTCAAGAACATGCGCACGTAGACACGATATGACAATAGTGCGAAAACCAAAATCCCCCCGATAAGCCAAACAAACGCGACAATACCGGTATGCTGACCAACTGCGGTGGCCTGATCAAGTAGCCCGCGAGCAGTATTCACAATCGGCGTCATTGGCTGATAATCAGCGAATATCTGGACTGGCTTAGCCATGCCTTTAGTGGGCATCAAGGCCGAACTCACAAATAGCAACATTAGAAGTACATATGAGAACCCACCGGCCGAGGCAGCGTTATCTGCTTTCAGCGAGAACGGAATTGCTAAGAGGGTGATGCCGAGACCAAATAGAATCGATAGCCCAATAAACATGAGCGTTGAACTGATCGTTGCGTTGGTGCGATAACCCATCAGGAGTCCGACGAGAAAAACCGCAACTTCAGCGATCAACATGAAGATCACCGACGCTAACACGTGTGAGCCGAGAATGACCCAACGCGGAATTGGCAGTGAGTGTAGTCGATCGAGAAAGCCGGAGGTACGATCAAGATTGATCCGCATCGAAGTATAGGCGGAACCCATCGCCATCGTTAGGAGTAAGAATCCTGGCAAAGCATATCGGAGGTAAGCAGCGGAACCGCTACCACCAGCGGTCGCGATATTTCCGCCCATGACGTAGACGAAGAACAATAGAATAAAAATTGGCATCGCAATCACGGTGATGATGGTGTCTGCGTTGGTCAAATTTTGGCGGATGATGCGTCCGGTCAAGACGCCGAGTTGCTTAGGCGTTTTCATTGGCAGCCTCCCGATTCGTGACATTGAGAAAAACAGATTCCAAATCAGCTTCGTCACGGTCGTAGTGTTCGATGGTGATTTGTGCCGAAAGCAGTGTTGTCAATGCTTTCGTGGCGTTAGTTGCAGTCAGCGAGATGCCATGTTCGCCTTGGGTGTAGTCGATACCGTTTGTCGTTAATGTCTGGTCGGCTGCGTCTTTATCGTTCGGCGCGACTTGAAGCGTGTAAGTCGTAGTGACGCGTTGTTTAATTTCCTCCGGTGTCCCGTGCTTAACGATAACACCGTCGTGGATAAAGGCGATGTGGTCAGAAAGTGCATCAGCCTCGTCGAGATACTGGGTGGTTAAGAAGACCGTTTTACCCGCGTCACGAATTTCACGAATGCTGCGCCAAAGCGCCAACCGATTCTGCGGATCAACACCGGTTGTGGGTTCATCAAGGAACACGATTTGTGGGTCGCCGATCAGTGACATCGCGATGTCCAAGCGGCGACGCATGCCCCCGGAGTATGTTTTCACCTTGCGATTCAAGAACCCAGTTAAATCAAGTCGGGTAGCAATCGCCGCAATCTCTACTTTTTGGTCTTTGATGCCGCGAAGTTGGGCAATTAATCGCAAATTTTCCGCTCCCGTGAACTCACCGTCAAGTGTCGCCGTTTGTGCATTCAGGCTAATCAGTTCGCGGACGTGATTACCAGCCTTTGTTGGATCCAGCCCCATAAGCGAGACTGTACCAGACTGGGGTTGGGATAACGTGGTTAAAATATTGATCAGGGTACTTTTGCCAGCACCGTTTGCACCAAGGAGGGTGAAGATTTCGCCTTGCTTGACGTCCAGGTTGATGCCTTTGAGCACCGCGAGCTTACCAAAGTCTTTAGTGACTGCACGTACTTCGATTGCGTTCATGAATGTTCAACCTCTGCTACTTTCTGCCGCAGCTGATGACGATATTTGATTAGCCACAACTCATTTGGATATTCGGCCATGATGTTTTCCGCAAATTCGACTGGATCTTCGCCGACAATTTGGCGAATCGGAACATTTTCCGCTGCACTTTCTTGGAAAATGTGCAGCACTTCTTCGAGAACATCCACCATCGCACCGCTCCCGGCAAAGCTCCAGATATACTTGGTTAAAGCATTTACGGTCGCTGCATAAGGTGTGGGCAGAGCCCGCACATCCTTAGTAAATTGCTTATACCGCTGCTTATCTTTGATCATCGCTTGAATGCTAGTTTTAATGTCAGTCATTGTTTTGCCCCTTCAATTTAGCCATTGTGGTCGCCAGAAAATCCCATTTTGTCCAAAATTCTTGTAGATACTGTTCGCCTGCCTGATTAAGGGCGTAAAACTTGCGCGGTGGTCCGACCACGGAATTCCGACGCTCAACGCTAAGCAGGCCTTTTTTCTCCAGTCGTAAGAGGACGGTATACACGGTGCCTTCAACAATATCTTCAAATCCCAAGTTGACCAGGTAACTCGTAATCTCATAACCGTATGTTTCGCCTTCTTTTATCCGTTGAAGCACGATGCCCTCCAGCGCGCCTTTCAGTAGTTCAGTTAAGCCTTTCACTCTGTTCACCTCGTGAAATATTTTAGATAACTCGAGTGCCTTGCGATGTTAGGTACTGGTACATAGTAAGACCCTGTACTGAAAATGTCAACAACCAAACCCAAAAAGACTTTATCGCATCGGCGCGGTAAGGTTGTGCCGGGTTCTCCTTGGGGTAGTGATCGTGATGGGCGCCATTGTGCGTCGATACGACGGCGTAAACAAGTACACGCGCACTAACTGGTTATGCGCGAGGGCGTCTTGAAACCAACGCACAAGCTGGTCTTCATCAACTGTGAGATATTTGACATCTTTTTGTACTGGCAGACGCATGGCTATTCAAACATGTTGGTTTGAGTAGTTCCCAGTTGTTGCCGTGATTGACGAATCGTCACATGTCCATGTTTGTGCCACCAAGCCAAAGCAAAGTTATGACATTTGTCATACCCATTTCATGACATTCGTGACTAGGGCGCGCTCATGATGCCGTGTATTCTGAGGACATGGAGGGCACACAATGACAGAAGCAGTTAAGATTCAGAATTTATCTTTTGATTACGGGAAGCAACCCGTTCTTAATCAGGTCAACTTTGCGGTTAACGCTGGCGAAATGATTGGGGTAATTGGTGAGAATGGTGCTGGTAAAACGACGTTATTAAAACTGATGCAAGCACAGCTGCCGATCAGCGGCGAAATCGCTATTTTTGGGCATCAAGCGCAGGACAAGCGTGTTCGTGACTGGCTTGGCGCCATGCCTCAAGGCGATTTAAAGCTACCAGGGGTGACGGTGCAAGAGCTGTTGCGCAATTTGAGTGCCAGTTATGCCAACCCTGCCAATATTGAGCAGTTGATGCGTGACAACGGGATTGCCGGGTTGCGTCAAAAAAGGATTGACCGCTTATCCGGCGGCCAACTTCGCCGGGTTACTTTCTTATCTGCACTCGTGGGCCAACCCAGGCTGCTGTTCTTGGATGAGCCAACGGTGGGCATGGATGTCACGGCGCGTGAGAAGCTTTGGCGACAGGTCAAGCAGATGCAACACGCAGGCGTCACCATCATCATCACCAGTCACTATTTGGCGGAACTGCAAAATGTTGCCGATCGCTTACTAATTCTCAAAGCAGGCCAAATTCGTTTTCAAGGGACATTCTCCGCGCTACAAGCGGCGCATGTTCAAACGCTTTTTCGCTTTACTAGCTCACTGTCTGAAACCCAGTTATTGCAATTACCTGGTGTGCAATCGGTGACCCAGGAGGGCGGCTATTGGGAGCTGACTAGTCACGATGGTGATCAAACCCTCGGCGCACTTAGTCGGCAACTCAGTCAAGTGCATGAGCTGAGTGTGACGAAGCAATCACTAGCCGATATTTTCAGTGAAATGATGCGACAGGAGGCCACCAAATGAAACCATTCGTTCAGCAGTTTAAATTTGACGTTCAGCGTGAGATTTTGCGGAATCTACCATTTTTGTTTTTCTCACTACTAATGCCGGCTGGTTTTTACATTTTATTCACGAAGGTGATGGTCAGTGGTAGCCAAGGGGAAGTACAGCAATTTTCCGGCAGCTATATGTGCAGCATGATTGTCTATAGTCTCATGATCAGCGCCTTTTTCGGGCTCGCAGCGCTACTGCAGCGTGATCGCCGCAGTGGCTATGTCACCCGACTAAGTCAGACGCCGGTGGGGTTGAAGGCCTATTATTGTTCGATGGCGTTATGCGTCATGCTGATGACCATTCTGTCTACAGGAATTATGTTCGCGCTTGCCGTCGGCTTGAATCACGTCACGCTACATAGTGGGCAGATGGCTTTGCTGCTCCTGGTTTCGCTGATTGGTGAACTGCCATTATTTGTCATCGGGTTGCTGATCAGCCGCGTTGGGCGTGAAGAAACGCTGAGTGTGATCAGCAATCTCTTGACGTTCCCGGTGGCGATTGCGAGCGGTTTATGGTGGCCAATGACCATGCTCCCACAGTGGCTTCAAGTCGTCGGCAAAGCTTTACCGACGTATCGGCTTAACCAGTTGTTGAATAATATTGTCGCGAACCAGCATGCTTCGGGGTATGATTGGCTTATTATTGTGAGTTGGCTTGCGGTTTCTGTAGCGGCGGTGCTGATTCAAAACGTGACGTTAAGGCGGTGGGGACAAGGTGTTACAGAGTAGCCAGTGGCGACAAAGATTTTCAACCATGGAATGGATCAGTTACATTTGGCTCGTTTACGTGCCCTTCAATCTTTTTGCTTATTTGCCGCCAAGGCGCCTGTATGATTGGCTCTGGTTGGCATTGGGGGCGGTTTTCGTTGCTGTGTATATTGCAGTCGCTGAGTTACCGCGGTACCGGGTGTTCTTGGTGCCAATGGAGCTGATGATCTGTGCGGTTTTCTCGCTGTTTGCGCTCAATAATTATATGATCATATTTCCGGCGTGGCAGGTGGCGTTTATTCTGGCGCAGACTAGCCGCGGGCACCGCGTATTTCGCTGGTTTGCCGGGATCTATGAGTTGATCATTGTGGCCAGCTTCGTCCGGTACAGCCTGGCGGCACCAAGTGGTTTTAGCTGGGATGGTACCGAGCTGGTCGGGGCAGTTTTCCCAGTGGTCTCACCGTTTATGGCCTATTTCTTTGCCCGAGAAATTTTTGCCAGTCGGCTGATGCGCCAGACCAATCGCCGGCTGGAGGCGGTCGTGCAACGCGATGAACGTGAGCGAATTGCCAGGGATTTGCATGATACGCTGGGGCAAAGTTTCTCGATGATCACCGTTAAGGCAGAGCTGGCCAAAAAGTTAATGGATAAGGCACCAGAGCGCGTTGGGGCGGAATTAGAGGACATTCAACAAACCAGTCGCAAGAACTTGCAGCTTGTCCGTGAAATCGTCAATGATTTGCATCAACAATCAATCAGCGAAATGCTGGTCACCCAGAATGCAGCACTGAACGCCGCTAACGTGGCAATGGTGACGTTTGGTGAAAATGAGGCTGAGCAGTGGCCGACAGAAATTCAGGCCAGTATCTCTGCAGTCCTGCAAGAAGCGCTGACCAACGTGATTCGCCATGCACATGCCGGAAAAGTGACCGTCGGCTTCAATCGTCAATCAGCCCAATACGAGGTGACCATCCAAGATGATGGCGACGGCCAGTTGTTTGAGCGTCCAGGGAGCAATGGGATTAGTGGGATGCAAAATCGGCTTTCGGCGATAGGCGGCCATTTCTCGATTCGTTCAAACCGCATTGGCACACTTGTGACCTGCGAGCTACCGGAGGAAGAAAAATCGTGATTACAGTTTATCTCGCAGAGGATCAAAGCATGTTGAATTCAGCGTTGACCCAAATTATCGAACTTGAAGATGATCTGACAGTGGTCGGCTCGGCCAAGGATGGGCAGGCAGCTAGTGCTGAGATTATGCGCTTGAAACCTGACGTTGCGATCCTAGATATTGAAATGCCCAAGCAAACGGGGTTAGATGTTGCGGATCAGATTCACCAGGCCCAAATTGAGACCAAAGTCATTATTTTGACGACCTTTGCGCAAAAGGCTTACTTTGAGCGGGCCGTGGCCGCTTCGGTTTCGGGCTACCTGCTCAAAGACAGCCCAAGTGATCAGCTGATCTCTGCGATTCGTGATGTTGTCCAAGGCTTAACGCGGTTTGATCCAGAATTGGTCATTAACATGGTATCGGCGGCACACAACCCACTGACGGCGCGTGAACAGTCAGTGCTAGTGGAGGCTGTGACAGGCGGAACGACACATGAGATTTCTGAACGGCTACACTTGTCCGATGGGACGGTGCGGAATTATTTGTCTGCCATATTTAGCAAGTTGGGTGTTCGCGGTCGGCTTGAGGCGATTCAGGTCGCCAAAGAGAATAAATGGATTTAGCCGAATATGAGACTGGCGCCGGTGCAGTCTACCTTCATAGACGAATTCGGGTGCCGCTTGTGATTGCTGCAATAGGGACAAGGCGTAATACATAGCCCACAATGGCACCGTGGCGGAAATTCTGCTAAAATTGAGAGCGGCAATTCAGTCGGTATTCAAAGGAGAAAGCATATATATGGCACAAATTCAATGGTTGAACCAAGGCTGATTGGCAATGCGACTCATGGTGGGTATGGGATCTTTGATAAAGCTGAATGAAAATTAGCAAAAAAGCCCGTCAATTCGGGCTTTTTGATTGCTCTCAAGTTTTATCGATAACTCGTGGGATGATTCGGCAGGGCATCGGTAAAGGCTGATTCTAAGCAATGCTTGGCAAATAAAATCAGATTTTGCCCACATATTTCGTTGGACAGTACCCGGGTATTTACTTGGACTTTGAATACGCACATGCCCATAATTGGCTGGAAAAAAATTTATTGGATTCTTCGTTTCTACGTTGTTGCGTAAGTTGTGCGAGCTATTTATATATATTTCTGTATACTTTCTTGATTCGTGCTAGTGCTTGTCGCCGCCTCTTGTTCACCCCCCTGACTAGTTTTGCCGGTGCGGTTCCCGATTTCCACGGCGTTAAGTTCAGAATAGTAATATTGATACAACACCGTCTTATCAGCAGTTGAAAGGCTTGAAATGGCCGTGGCAAGATGCTTATTTTCGATGAAGGTTTCGAGATGTGCAACCTCGTCATCAGTTAAGAGAAAGTCTTCGGGATGTCCAGGATCAACGATTTATTCCAATAACCGTTCCTCAAGTGGAGTTTCTTTGAGGTCTTTAAAGTGTTTACGATAGAGGTTGATTCGTTCGTTACGAAGCACTTGTTGCATGTATCTGATGAACATTCGAGAGACCGCACGTTCGCGGCTCATGAATACAGACTCCTTAGATTGACAGATAATTAGTTACACGTACGCAGGTCACAGGCCGAGGTTGAACATAGCGGTGAAAGTAAAACGTTAAATTAGGTAACTAAAGTCGTAGGGCAGCAAAAAACCATCAGCCAATATCCATTAGCTAATGGGTTCAAGAGCGGTGTGGATCTGGTGAAGGTTCGCTAGATGTGTGCCGCATATCGAATCGCTGTCAGAACAATGCCCGTTAATAAAGTGATCGCGATTGCTAGGCCGATCAAGGCCGGGCTGAGTGTGGCGATCCCCCAGCCAGTCAGTGCCAGAACTAGTGTCAATACGCAGTTGCCGCCGATCGCGACTGCCACGGCGCGACTGGGTCTGCTAGCCCAGAACGGCTTTTGGGTGCGAGACATCAGGATCGTCAGCATCGCGCTAAAAATCAGGTAGACGTAAAGGCCGGTGCTGACTTGACCAGTCGTTAGACCAAGCCGTTGTAGCCAAGTCAGCCAGCCATAGCCGACTAATGACCAGCCTAGCGCCAAGATGCCAGCAATTTTGCCAAGTTTGGTCAGGTTCCAACTTTCTGGTTGGTGGGTAATCGTTGTGCGGTCGGTGCCGAGCACCAGGGTCACACAATCATTCAGGATCGCGACCAGGATCATCGCGTTCAAGGTCAATGGAATGAAGTGGAGAATCAGATACCCTAATGTCAGCAGGAGCGTCAACTCTGCGGTGCGTGAAAGCTTAGTGATTGTCCAAGTCATCATGCGCTGATAGACGCGGTGGCCGGCGTCTAGAATCTCGATGATCGGAGTCAAGCCGTCTGCCAACAAGACCATCCGTGCTGAGCGCTTGGCGAGGTCAACGGCACTGCTGACGGCGATACCAACGTCGGCTTGTTTCAAGGCCGGCGCGTCGTTGACCCCGTCGCCGGTCATACCGACCACATAGCCTTCACCTTGTAGACGCTTGGTCATCGCCAATTTGTCTTCTGGGGTCACGTCGGCGATGCCTGCGAGGTCGGCAATTTTGGTCCCGATATTAACCTCGGTGTACGAGCGAACTTCGCCGTTTAGCCCAACTGTTCGGGCAATCGCGGCGGCAGTTTTTTGATTGTCACCTGTCAGCATGATCACTTTGACACCGCGTGCCTGCAGGCCTTTGATGGCCGCCGCGGAATCTGCCCGCGGCTGGTCTTGGAGAACGAACAAGCCGACTAGTTGTGAATCAACGACCACGGCTGCGGTGCGGCCTTCGGCGAAGTCGACCGCCGTTAGGTCTGGGCGGTTGGTGGCCAGCGCCGCCAACTTTTTCAATGCCCCGAGTTTTACGTTGATGGTGGCGCTATCAGTGACCACGGTGGCTTGTGAGTAGCCGATGCCGGAGGTGAAGGGCGTGAATTCATGCTGAGGCCAGGCTTCAATGTGGCGCGCTTGAGCATAGTTGAATAGCGCCACATCGATCACGCTGGCATTGCGCGCATCCGCTGCACTGATTGCGAGCTGGATCACGTCGGCGTCTGGGCGCGTTGACCAGTTATAGAAGGCCACCACAGAGGGTTTGTTAGCAGTGATCGTACCGGTTTTATCCACGAGTAACACGTTCATATTGGCGGCTTCTTGAATGCCGGTGAGGTCGGAAACTAAGACGTGTTTGGTGCTCAAGACCTTGCCTTCGACCGAGTTGGCAACGGCAAAACTAGATGGCATGGCGATTGGGATCGTCGCGATGAACAGCATTGCCAGAAACGGTAACATGGCGACCAAGTCTTCGTGACGGACAATGGCCACGATGATCAATAGCACGGCCAACACCGCATCAAGCCCCGCCAGATAGCCGATGATTTTGCCCAATAGCTTCTGCAAATGGCCCGGCGCCGAGCTTTGGTTGATCAGGCTGATCGTTTTGCCGCTGCGGCTATGAGCACCGATGGCGGTGACGATTGCTAAGGCATTGCCGGAGATGACTTCGGTGCCAGCATAGGCCGTATCACCAGGGGTGCGGTTGACGGCCTTGGCTTCGCCTGTGATGCTGCTTTCGTTGACTTCCAGCGTGTCCGTCAGCAGGCGCACGTCGGCGGGGATAATGTCCCCTTGGCGTAGGCTGATGAGGTCATCAACGACTAAGTGCTTGGCTGACACCTGTTGCCACTTGCCATCGCGGCTGACCGCGGTGGTCGGCGATAAGTCATGTGATAGGCTGCGTAAGACCGTATTGGCGCGGCGAGATTGAATCGCACCATTGACCGCCGCAAACAGCAACATCAACACGATGAACCCGGCTTGAACGCCTTTGCCTAACACGATTTCAATGATCAGCGCCGCTTCGAGTATCCACGCGCTAGGCTCCCACAGGCGGGTGATAATGGCCGTGGCAAAGTTGAAGGGGGGTTCGGCCACTTCGTTGAAGCCATCACGGGCCAGTCGCCGATCAGCCGAATCTTGAGTGAGACCGTCTAGCGTATTCTTTTTGGGCATAGTAGATACCAGCTTTCTGCAAGATAACAAACGGCCGCGCACATATTCGTGCTCGACCGCTGGGTCAATGCTGATCAGTCGAACTCGACCGAATCAGGGAAGTGAGCTAGGCGCGTGCCGTCAGCGCCAAGTTCTTCTTCGATTCGCAACAGTTGGTTGTATTTCTCCACACGCTCGGAACGGGCCGGGGCGCCGGATTTGAGTTGCGCAGCGTTGGTGGCGACGGTAAAGTCAGCGACAAAGGTGTCGCCGGTTTCGCCAGAACGGTGAGACATCATGGTGGTGTAGCCGTTCTTGCGCGCTAAACGGATCGCTTCTAGTGTTTCGGTGACCGTGCCGATCTGGTTGAGCTTGATCAAGATGCTGTTGGCCATGCCTTGCTTGATGGCGTCTTTGATCAAGGTTGGGTTGGTGCAGACCGGGTCGTCGGCAACGATTTGCACGCGGTCGCCGTACTGCTTGGTGAAGTCGGCGAAGTGGCCCCAGTCTTCTTCTCCATAAGGATCTTCGATGGAGATGATCTCTGGGAACTTGTCCAGCAGGTGAATGTAGTATTCGCCTAATTCAGCAGGCGTGTAGGTTTTGCCTTCAAAGTCATAGTTCTTGGTGTCGCGGTTGTAGAAGTATGATGCCGCTGCGTCAAAGGCGATGGCGATCTCCTTGCCAGGTGTATAGCCTGCCTTGATGATGGCGTCATGCAGCATCTGCAAGGCGTCTTCGGAGTTCTTGAGGTCAGGCGCAAAGCCCCCTTCATCGCCGAGGCCGGTGGTGTAGCCGGCTTCTTCGATCACCTTCTTCAAGGTGTGGTAGGTGTTGGCGATTTTCTCGAAGCCATCACGGAAGCTGGAACGATCGACTGGGGTAATCATGAATTCTTGAATATCGATGCCGTTGTCGGCGTGCTCACCACCGTTGATCACGTTGTGGAATGTTTGCGGCAACTCTAAGTCGGTGCCACCGAGGTAACGATACAGCGGCGTGTGCAAGGCGTTGGCTGCTGCACGGGCAGTGGCCATCGACACGCCCAAGATCGCGTTAGCCCCCAGGCGTGCCTTGTTAGGCGTGCCATCTAAGTCGATCATCAGCTGGTCGATGTGGGCCTGGTTGAAGGGGTCGGCACCGTGCAACGCCTTATTGATCTCGGTATTGACGTTGGCCACGGCCTTTGAGACGCCTTTGCCTTGCAGCCGGTCGCCGCCATCGCGCAACTCGACGGCTTCTTTTTCGCCGGTCGATGCGCCAGATGGCACCTCCGCGCGGCCGAGCGTACCGTCCGACAAGATGACATCGGCCTCAACAGTTGGGTTGCCACGGGAGTCGAAGATCTCGCGCGCCTTCACAGATTCAATCACTACTGACATAATTGTGCTCCTTCCGGTAAAAAAAAGATGACGTCTACTGCACGCAAAACCTGTGCAGTAGACGTCATCAAATTGATTTACCAATTATTTTAGTGGCGAACGTCATCGCCGATTAACTTTGAACACCCAAAGCATACGCCCTTCCAAAATTTTGCGCAAGATAAGCTGGCAAACTTTTTTGCAAAAGCCTGCTTGCTCTACAGGCGCACGGTTTGCTATAATGCTAGGCGTTATATTAAATTTTGATGAGTGTAACCGCGCGGCTGCCTGTATCTGGGTAGCCGCGTTTTAGGAGGAAGTTTCATGCAGCGATTGCGATACCAGGATATTCTGGCGGTGTTCATCGGCGGCTGCTTCGGTGGGGTCGCCCGTTGGGGAATCGGCTTGTGGCTCAATGATGCCGACACGATGCTCGGCACCACGGCAGTGAATCTGGTCGGCAGCTTCGTACTGGCGTTTGTTACTTACGGACTAGCGGTGTACATCGACTTGCCCAGCTGGCTGATCTTGGCATTAGGAACGGGTTTTGTTGGCGCGTTCACGACGTTTTCGACGATGGTGCTGAACCTCTACAAACATATCGGCCAATCGCCGGTGTACGCGATCGGGATCTTCTTGCTTGAGCTGTTTGTTGGTTTAGGCGCGGCGTTTGGCGGGTATTTATGCGCCGAAGCCTGGGGAAGGCGGCGACAGACATGGTGATGTTGGTGGCCTTAGGCGCCGGGGTCGGCGCCGTGATGCGATATGTGCTGACCCAGCTAGGCAAGAACTGGTGGCCTGGGGTGCCGCTGGCGATGCTTGTGATCAATGCTAGCGGCGCCTTCTTAGCGGGATTTTTGGCCATGTGCGCACTGCCGCAAGCGTGGTCACTGCTACTTTTGACCGGTGTGTGCGGTGGGTACACGACTTTTTCCACATTCATGACTGACTCGTTTATCTTGTTACGCAACCGGCGTTACCGTGCGTTTGCTTGGTATTATTTTGGCACGACGGGAACCGGGATCGTCACTTTGACCATCGGTGCGTGGCTGGGTAGCCTGTTGTAAAATATGCCACTACTCATTCACCGATTGGTAGGCGCTTGAACGTTGGCCACAACGATGTTATATTGACGGTGAACAAGTGAAATGGTGATGACGTTCACCCTAATACAAGCTAATTGTTGATGACGTCTGTCTTACTGCCCTGTGCTGTAGCGGGGTAATGAGGCAGACGTTTTTCTTTTTGACCCGGGAGGTGAGTAGATGCACAAGATCGCAGTGATCGCCGACGTACATGGTAATGACAGTGCGCTACAGGCTGTGCTGCAAGACGCGCATGATCAACACGCCACCGATTACGTGGTGTTAGGTGACATTGGCAACCGCGGCCCAGAGCCAGCAGCGTGTGTACAGGCACTTCAAGTGCTTCAGCCGCTAGCGTGGGTGATCGGCAACCATGAAGAAGTCTATGCCAGCCTATTGCACCACCGATTCGTGATGTTTGAGAAGAACCAAAAAGCTGTCGTGGCGATCATTACGTCGGCTTTTGACCGCAAGCACCTCACCGCGAAGCAGTTTCGCTGGTTAGCTAGTCGGCCGCTACATCAAGAGTTAGTGATCGATGGTGTGAAGTTAAGTGTGTTTCACGCCACCCCGACCACCAGCCGTGGCCATCAAGCAGAGCCAGTGGCTAAGCAACAGAATTTCGATGCGTTGCTGGCCGGCAGTGAAGCAGACATTGCGCTGTACGGCCACACTCACCAGCCATTGATGCGTCAGACCACTGATGGCCGCTACATCATGAACCCTGGCAGCGTCGGTTTAGCGACGTCGCCGCAATCGCAGTTAGTCGCTGGCCGCGCCCAGTATGGCTTGTTGATCATTGATGCCGGACGTTTTGCTGGCTGGACGGTCCGTGTGCTCCCTTACGACTTTGATCGGGAGATAAGGTTAGTCGACCGTGAACAGCTTCCCTATGCGGCACTGTATACGCGGACGTTGACCACCGGCGCGTTCGGCTACAGTACCGTTGATGTGACAGCAGAAAATATGACCCATCATTACGGCGCCAAGGCCCAAGCCTTGATCGCCGCTGATGCGTGGTAGGAGGAGAACGATGACAGAAGCAACTTTGATTCGGGTGGTGACTGATGAGGTCACGCAGACGCCGACTCATCAAGAACTGGTGAAGCAGATCTTCGCTTATTTCTGGCAGCGCGGGATCGTCGGCGGGACGATCCGCCGCACAATCATGGGCGTCAATAAGTATAACGAAATGCGTCAAAGCCTGTGCAAGCCAAGGCGCGGCAACGACTTGCCGGTAATCATCGAAACGGTACAAAGCGGCGAAAACCTGCAGGCGATTTTGGTTGAACTGACGCAGCTCGTTGACGATCGCGGTCAAATTACGACGGTTCAAGGACAAACAGGGAGTGACATTGAGATGGACGAGACCGCAGCATTCTATGATGTGAAGTTATTTACCCGAGAAGACAACAAGCGCTTTGCTCCAGACCACTACACCAAGATCGTGGCGCAGTTGCAAGCGATGCATGTGCGTTGGGTCAGTGTCACTCGGGGCATTGCCGGCTATGACGACGGTCGTCATGTGCATGAAGAAACCGCAGCACACAAAAGTACCCACCTGCCAATTGTGATCGAAACGGTGGTTGATCACGCGAGCCTGCGGACGGTGTTGGATACGCTCAAACCATTATCAGATGCCGGCCTGTTATTCACGGTGCCGGTGACATTGGTCAATGGGCCGTATTAAGCAATGCATTAAGATAATGTCTCGCTGTCTGCTTCAGCCGCTGCTGATAGCGTACACGTACAAGTTGGTGCGTTGGTGGCAATGGGACTAATCAGTTAGGTTAGGCTGCAGTTAGCATCTCCTTTAGGCGTCAATCCAGTTAAGGAAAGATATGATAAAATTGAATTCGTTTGGCTTAGCTCTGAGGGCCTTACTCGTTTTTCGCGTCTTGCTGTAGGGGTTGAGGTTAGGGCGAGAGGGCAGTTTTTGATCCCGGTCATTGCGCCGCTGTTGGCCTTTTGGCTTACCATTAGTGCAATCCGGCGGGTGTATGCCAAGCTCAACCTAAAGTGAAATTGGCGCCAGCGTATGCCGCCTGCTCGGCAAGGTTAATTATGTGCGGATGCCGTTGCTGCAATGCTTGGCCCACAATGGCATCATGGCGGAAGTTCTGCTAGAATTGAGAGCGGCAATTCAGTCGGTATTCAAAGGAGAAAACATATATATGGCACAAATTCAATGGTTCCCGGGGCACATGGCCAAGGCCCGCAACCAGGTTCAAGAAAAACTCAAGCAAGCCGATTTCGTGTTGGAAATCGTCGATGCGCGCACCCCGGAGGCGAGCCGTAACCCGATGATGAATGAAATCATCGGCGCCAAGCCGCGGATCATGGTGTTAAACAAGCAAGACCTCGCAGATCCGGAGAAAACCAAGCAGTGGGTGGCGTATTATCAAGGCTTGGGCTATGAGGCGCTCGCGATTGACGCCCAACACGCCAAGCGCCTGAACCAGATCCCGGCGCTGGGTAAGAAGCTGATGGCGGCCAAGATCGCCAAGCAAAAATCGCGCAGGATTCGTAATCCAGCGATCCGCGCGATGTGTATCGGCATCCCCAACGTCGGCAAGTCCACGATCTTAAACCGCTTGATCAAGAAAAACATCGCGGTCACCGGCAACCGTCCCGGGGTGACCAAGAACCAGCAGTGGCTCAAGGCGGATGAAACCTTGCAACTGCTGGACACGCCAGGGATCTTGTGGCCTAAATTCGATGACGAGTTGATCGGCAAAAAGTTGGCGCTGACCGGAGCGATCGCCGATGCCGTGTATCAAGAAGATATTGTCGGCATGTACGGGTTGCAATTTTTCCGGCAACATTACACCGAAGCGTTCCGCCGCGCTTACGGGCTGAATGCGCAAGACTTAGCGTTGAATGATAGTGAGTTGATGGTGCACTTGAGCCAGAAGAATGGCTTCGGGGACAATTACAACCGAATGGCGGAACGCATCATTTTTGATGCGCGCCAAGGTAAGCTGGGGCGGTTCACGCTAGAGGTTCCAGGGGATGACGGCGATGACGCAGACGCTGAGTGAGCTTAAGGCCTTACTGGCTGAAACGGTGGTCGACCCGGCGTTGCTAGAGGCCTTAGCGCAAGACCCACGCGTCGGGGCGCAGCACTTATTGGCCCAATATCAGCGGCGCCAGGCGGA
Source organism: Lactobacillus sp. (assembly GCA_022651245.1). GTDB lineage: Bacteria > Bacillota > Bacilli > Lactobacillales > Lactobacillaceae > Lacticaseibacillus. Next base: position 8,115 of record JALCQM010000028.1, on the reverse strand, counting down.
GGCCGAAGTAGAGGCGCTGGCGCTAGTGTACCGGAGCCGCTATGAGCGGGAACTGTGGGCCCAATACCCGCACGTCGCCGGGATCGATGAAGTCGGCCGCGGGCCGTTGGCCGGGCCGGTGGTGACGGCGGCGGTGGTGTTGCCGCATGACTTTGACTTGCCGGTGAATGACTCCAAACAGCTCAGCCACCGCCAGCGCGAGGCCTTGTTTCCGCAGATCGTCAGCCAAGCCGTCGCGGTCAGCTTAGGGGTGGCGGATAACGATGAAATCGACCGCGAAAACATCTACCACGCCACGGAGTTAGCGATGGGCCGCGCCGCAGCCGGCTTGAGGGTGGCGCCGGACTTTTTGCTGGTGGATGCGATGACGGTGCCAGGGCCGTATCCGCAGCGCAAGTTGATCAAAGGGGATGCCAACAGCATCAGCATCGCGGCGGCCAGCATTGTCGCCAAGGTGGTCCGAGACCGCTTGATGGTGATGTATGCGGGTTGTTACCCTGGCTATGACCTGGCCGATAATATGGGTTATGGCACCAAAAAACATTTGGCCGGCTTGGCCGCACATGGCGTCACGCCAATTCACCGCATGAGTTTTGCCCCGGTGCGGGCGGCGGCGATGCAGTAACGCTTTTAATTCGCGTAATGTATGGATACCGAGGAGGGATGACATGCAAGTACGCGATTTTTTATTTTATTGGCACCTAGCGACCTATACCAAAAGTTATGCGGTCAACAATGCGGCGTGGGAACAGCTGCGCAATCATGCCGGGACCACCGAGGTGCAACTCGAGTGGTTGACCCCGGAACAGCGGGCGTTGTGGCGCGACCCCACGTTGCAAGAACAAGCGCGCGTGGCGTGGGCGAAGGGGCCGTTCGTGACCCGCCAAGATGCGGCTTATCCACCGCGTTTGGCGGAGAACTTCCAGCCGCCTGCCGTCTTGTTCTATCAAGGGGACTGGCAGCTGTTGGCGCGCTTGTGCCTGGCGGTGGTCGGTGCTCGGCAAGCCGGGGCCTATACCCGCAAAGGCTTGGCTTGGTTGCGGCCTGGGCTCAAGCCGCTCACCGTGGTCAGCGGGCTGGCGGCTGGTGCCGATACCATGGCCCATGAATTCGCGCTGGCGCAAGGCTGGCCGACAGTGGCGGTATTGGCTAACGGGTTAGACCGGGTGTATCCTGCCCGCAACCGGAAACTGCAGCAGCAAATCGCCACGCGCGGGCTGGTGATCAGCGAGTATCCCTATGGCGTCGGCCCGCTACCGTACCGCTTCGTGGCGCGCAACCGCCTGATTGCTGGCTTGGCGCATGGCTTGCTGGTGACGGAAGCCGCCGCCCATTCTGGCAGTTTGATCACCGCTAACTTGGCGTTGCAGGCCAATCGCGAAGTATTCGCGCTGCCTAATCAACTAGGGGTCCCGTTAGGCGTGGGGACCAATGCGCTGATCCAAGCTGGGGCCAAGCCGGTTTTACAAGGGGACGATATAATGGAAGAAATGCAATATTATTGGTAGCCGGTTGCGTTAATTCGGTGAGTGGGTGATACTGATTAGCGAGACAACCGCCAATCGGGCATTTGACAAAGTTCAAAGCCTTAGAATATGATAGCTGTTGTTTTCGAGCAGCCCGCTCAACGAAAGGAGGGCGAACATGACCGCCAAGAATTTGGTCATCGTGGAATCGCCAGCAAAAGCCAAAACTATTGAAAAATACCTCGGCCGGAACTATAAGGTCGTGGCCTCCTTGGGGCACATTCGTGATTTGCCGAAGAGTCAGATGGGGATCGATTTTGAGCATGATTATCAGCCCAAATACATCTCGATCCGCGGCAAAGGCGACGTGATCAAGGACCTGAAGAAAAACGCTAAAAAAGCCGAACACATCTATCTCGCAGCCGATCCGGACCGGGAAGGGGAAGCCATCGCGTGGCACGTCAGCCACATTTTGGACCTCGACCCGCAAGGCAAAAACCGCGTGGTGTTCAACGAAATCACCAAAGACGCCGTCAAAAACGCGTTCAAGACGCCGCGCTCGATCGATATGAACCTGGTTGACGCCCAACAAGCGCGCCGGGTGCTCGATCGCTTGGTGGGGTATTCGATCTCACCATTGCTGTGGAAGAAGGTCAAAAAAGGCCTGTCTGCCGGCCGGGTGCAAAGCGTGGCGTTGAAGCTGATCATCGATCGGGAAAACGCGATCCGCGCCTTCGTGCCAGAAGAATACTGGACCTTAGATGCTGAGTTCAAAAAAGGCACCAGCAAGAAATTCGCCGCTAGCTTCTACGGCGTGAACGGCAAGAAGTTGCCGTTGAAGAACAATGATGCCGTGCAAGAAGTGCTTCGCGGCCTCGACCGCAAGGGACCTTTTGACATCACCAAAGTGGTCAAGAAGGAACGCAAGCGCTACCCGGCGCCGCCTTTTACCACCAGTTCCTTGCAACAAGAAGCCAACCGCAAGCTCAACTTCCGGACCCGCAAGACCATGATGCTGGCCCAACAGCTGTACGAAGGGATCAACTTAGGTGGCAAGCTCGGCACCGTCGGCTTGATCACGTACATGCGGACGGACTCGACGCGTGTGTCGAACGTCGCCAAGACAGAGACCTCGAAGTTTATCCACGAGCAATACGGGGAAGCCTATGCGGCCGTCAAGATCCGCCAAGGCAAGCTGCAAGAAGGCGCTCAAGACGCCCATGAAGCGATCCGCCCAACCAGCACCTTGCGGACACCGGAGAGCCTGGAAAAAGTGCTCGACAAGGACCAAATGAAGCTGTACCGGCTGATCTGGAGTCGCTTTGTCGCCAGCGAAATGACGCCGGCGGTGATTGACACGGTCGCGGTGACCATTGAACAAAACGGCGCCATTTTCCGCGCCAACGGGAGCCAAACCAAGTTCCCAGGCTTCACCACGCTGTACGTCTCCAGCCGCGACCAAGACGAAAAGGACAACCTGTTGCCTGACCTCGTCGTCGGTGACCAGGTCAACTTGCTCAAAACCGACCCGGCGCAGCACTTCACCCAGCCACCCGCCCGCTATTCTGAAGCGAACCTGGTCAAGGCGCTGGAAGAAAACGGCGTCGGCCGGCCATCGACGTATGCGCCGACCATCGAAACCATCCAGAAGCGCTATTACGTCAAGCTGAACGCCCGCCGCTTCGAACCCACGGAGTTAGGGGAGATCGTCAACGACTTGATCTGTGAATTCTTCCCGGACATCGTCGACATCAAGTTCACCGCGACAGTCGAAGGCGAACTGGATAGCATCGAAGAAGGTCAGATGCCATGGGTCAAGGTCATCGATCAGTTCTACCATCCGTTCGAAAAAGAACTCGCGCATGCCGAAGAAGGCATCGAGAAGATCCAGATCAAAGACGAACCAGCCGGCTTCGACTGCGACATCTGCGGCGCGCCAATGGTGATCAAACTCGGCCGCTACGGCAAGTTCTACGCCTGCTCGCGCTTCCCAGATTGCCGCAACACGAAGGCGATCGTCAAAGAAATCGGCGTCATCTGCCCGAAGTGTCACAAAGGCCAGATCGTTGAACGCAAGAGCAAAAAGAACCGCATCTTCTACGGCTGTGACCGCTACCCCGACTGTGATTTCGTCTCCTGGGACAAACCAGTCGGCCGCGACTGCCCAAAGTGCGGCCACTACCTGGTCGAAAAAAAGGCCCGCGGCGGCAAACAAGTCATCTGCCCGAACGGGGATTACAAAGAAGCCGCACAAAAGTAAAACCAGAGCGGAGCAAGCCGTTTTTAGGGGTGAGTATAAGATGGCCTGGTCGTTGTGCGGCGCAGCCGTGCAGCGGCCGGGACAGCTTATACGCAGCCCCGTTGGCTTGCGGAGCTCGACGAAGAACTCCAAAGTACAGTGGCGCGCCCCGCCCATCTGCGTCAAGCGCCTCTAGCACATGTACCGCACCAATTTTCCCAACGTCAGTCACCAAACACAGGGACCACCACAAACGGTGTGCCCCGTGTTTTTAGCCCAACAAGAAAGCGCTATTATTGCGTAACGGAGGTAATTTGATGCCCAAAGTGAACGTGATCGGCGCCGGTTTAGCCGGCAGTGAAGCCGCTTGGCAAATCGCCAATGCGGGTGTTGATGTGATCTTGTACGAAATGCGGCCGGTGGCGACCACCCCGGCGCACCATACGGCCAATTTTGCTGAGCTGGTGTGTACGAATTCCTTGCGCGCCAACCAGATCACCAATGCGGTCGGCCTCTTGAAAGAAGAGATGCGCCGGTTGGATTCGGTGATCATGACGGCCGCAGATGCCACCGCGGTGCCAGCAGGTGGCGCCTTGGCCGTCGACCGCGACCCGTTCAGCGCCTTGGTCACGGCAAAAGTCCGCAACCATCCCCGCGTGACGGTGGTCAATGAAGAATTGACCGACTTTCCAGACGGCATCACGGTGGTGGCGACGGGGCCGCTGACCGCCGCTGGGTTGGCAGATAAAATCGCCGCATTGAACGGGACAGAAGGGTTACACTTTTTCGACGCCGCCGCCCCGATCCTAGATGCTGACTCGATCGACAGGGACGTGGTGTATAAGAAGTCGCGCTACAACAAAGGCGAGGCCGCCTACCTCAACTGCCCGATGGACAAAGAACAGTTCATGGCTTTTTATAACGCCTTGGTGCAAGCAGAAGTCGCGGAAGGCCACGACTTCGAGAAGCTAGAGGTGTTCGAAGGTTGCATGCCGATCGAAGTGATGGCCAAGCGCGGCGCCAAGACGATGCTGTTTGGCCCGTTGAAGCCGGTGGGGCTGGCCGATCCGCGCACGGGCCGCGATCCCTTCGCGGTGGTGCAGCTGCGCCAGGATAATGCCGCGGCGAGCCTGTTTAACATCGTCGGGTTCCAGACGCACTTAAAATGGGGCGAACAAAAGCGGGTGTTCCGGCTGATCCCAGGCCTGGAAAACGTGGAGATCGTGCGCTACGGCGTGATGCACCGCAACACTTATATGAATTCGCCGAAGGTGCTTGAGGCGACTTACGCCTCCAAGCAGCGCGACGGGTTGTTTTTCGCCGGGCAGATGACCGGCGTGGAAGGCTATGTTGAATCGGCTGCCAGTGGCTTAGTGGCGGGGATCAACGCGGCGCGGTTAGCCAAAGGCGAGACGCCGGTCGTGTTCCCACCGGCCACGCAGATCGGGGCGATGGCTAACTACATCACCCACACGGATGGCCGGCATTTTCAGCCGATGAACGCCAATTTTGGGATCATGCCGGGCTTGCCACAGCGCGTCAAGAACAAGCTGGAGCGCAACACGGCGATCGCAGAGCGGGCCTTGACCACGCTCGCGGCTTTCCAAGAAAGCGACTTACACGCACCAAAAGCGGCTCAGGCCTAGCCTGGACTGCTTTTTTTGTTCAGGTTCAAGAAAAGTATGTTAAGGTTTTAATGGAGGTGAGCGAATGCCAGACGTGACGGCTTTTTTACAGTATCTCTTAGTTGAGCGGCACTATTCGCCGGAAACTAAGCGGGCCTATCAAGAAGACATCGAGGAATTCGTCGCCTTCTTGGCAGACAATGGCGGCTTCAATGGCTTCGCGGCGGTCGATCACCTCGATGTGTCGACGTATTTGTCGCACCTGGCGGAAAAACAGCTGGCGCGCAGTTCTGTGGCGCGGAAAATGAGTAGCCTCAGGAGTTTTTACCGCTACTTGATTCGCACGGGCAAAGCCAAAGTGAATGCGTTCGAACTGGTCGAAACGCGCAAGAGCCACCACCATCTGCCCCAATTTTTCTATGAAGAAGAGATCCAGGAATTGTTCGCGGTGGTCGACGGTCCAACACCACTCGACCAGCGCAACCGCGCGGTGTTAGAAGTGTTGTACGGCACCGGCATTCGGGTCAGCGAGTGCGCCAACTTGACGCTGGGACAGATCGACTTCGACCTGGGCTTGCTGCTGGTGCACGGGAAGGGCAACAAGGACCGCTACGTGCCATTCGGCAGTTACTGCAAGGAAGCCTTGCAGACGTACCTCGGCGACGGGCGCCAGACGCTGATGGCGAAGCTGGAACAAAACCACGACCGCGTCTTTGTCAATCAGCACGGCCGTCCAATCACCTCGCGCGGCATCGAATACCTGCTCGATCAGCTCGTGAAAAAAACCAGCCTGACCAGCGGCATCCACCCGCACATGTTGCGGCATTCGTTTGCCACTCACTTGCTGGATCACGGCGCCGATCTGCGGTCCGTCCAGGCGCTTTTGGGGCACGCGAGCCTGTCGACGACACAGATCTACACGCATATGACGACAGAGCACCTCAAAAATGACTATATGAAATATTTTCCCAAGCATAATTAGGACCCAAGGCTGATGCCTGTGACACCTTGTCACGTTAGACTGGGGACATGCTTAATCAAAAGGAGCCAATTCAATGACAACAATTGCAGCAGTACGTAAAAATGGTAAAACCGCTATCGCAGGGGACGGTCAAGTGACCCTAGGCGAAAAAGTGATCATGAAAGGCAACGCGCAAAAAGTCCGCCGGATCTTCAACGGCAAAGTCGTGATCGGCTTCGCTGGCGGGGTCGCAGACGCGTTCACCTTACAAGACTGGTTCGAAAAGAAGCTGGAAGCCCACGCAGGCAACCTACGCCGCGCCGCGGTTGCCTTAGCTCAAGACTGGCGCAAAGATCCAACCTTGCAAAAGTTGGAAGCGATGATGATCGTCATGGACGAACACGACTTGTTGCTAGTTTCCGGCAATGGGGAAGTGATCGAACCAGACGAAGACGTGGTCGCGATCGGCTCCGGCGGTAACTACGCCCAAGCCGCCGCCATGGCCATGATCCAACACACGGACATGCCAGCAGAAGACATCGCCAAAGCCGCGATCAACATCGCAGGCAGCATCGACATCTTCACCAACCACAACGTGATCGTAGAAAGCTTTAAGTGAAACCAGAGCGGAGCCGGGCGCAATTAGCGGTGTGTGTAAGGCAGCCTGGACGGTGTGCGGCGAAGCCGCGCGACGGTCGGGATGACTTACACGCAACCGCGTTGCCCGGCGTAGCTCGACGAAGATAAACCAGAGCGGAGCAAGCCGATTTTAGCAATGTGTGTAAGACGGCCTGGGTGCGTCGCGGCACGCAGCTCGACGAAGAACCCCAAAGCGGAGCCGGGCGCCCTTAGCGGTGTGTGTAAGGCAGCCTGGACGGTGTGCGGCGCAGCCGTGCGACGGTCGGGATGACTTACACGCAACCGCGTTGCCCGGCACAGCTCGACGAACCTCGAGCCGCCCAAGCCTTTCCATTTCCCTTGTGCCGCTCCCCAAACCCCTATAATCAACGGAGGCCGATATGGTAAAAACCCCAAAAGAAATCGTCCAAGAACTCGACAGCTATGTGATCGGCCAAGATGACGCCAAGCGCGCCGTGGCCGTGGCCTTATACAACCGCTACCGGCGGATGCAGCTGTCAGACAAAATGCAAAGAGAAATCACCCCGAAAAACCTGTTAATGATCGGCCCAACCGGGGTCGGGAAAACCGAAATCGCCCGGCGGCTGGCTAAGGTCGTCAAAGCGCCCTTCGTGAAAGTCGAAGCGACCAAGTTCACGGAAGTCGGCTATGTCGGCCGGGATGTGGAATCGATGGTGCGCGACCTCGCCGACGTGGCTGTCGCGATGGAAGAAGAGAAGCAATTCGCCAACGTACGGGCCCGGGCCCGCCGTGAAGCGGACAAGCGCCTAGTGAAGCTGCTCGTACCAGCGATCAAGAAGGAAAAGAAGAACAGCAATCCCATGGCGGACATGATGAGCATGTTGCAAGGGATGCAAAACGGCAACCTCCCGCAGGCGCCTAAAGAGGATGAAGAAGTCACTGACGATATTCGCAACCAGCGGCTATCGGTGGCCGAACAGCTCGAAAAAGGCCTGTTGGAAGACCGTGAATTGACCGTGGCCGTTGCGGATGAGAAAAAAGGCAACGGGATGAACGACATGTACGGCCAAATGGGCATCGACATGGGCGAAATGCTAGGCAATTTGATGCCACAAAAGCGCGTCGAACGCACGATGACCGTCAAAGAGGCCCGCGAAGTCTTCATCAAAGAAGAGTCCGACAAGCTGGTCAACCATGCGGATATTTATCATGATGCGATTCAGG
>JALCQM010000027.1 GCA_022651245.1 Lactobacillus sp. | reverse complement strand
AATGAGTTATTTGAATAGCTCGATTTGTTGTTACTAGCGAATTGACTTCGCAATGTTTAATTCTTTTCAATTAAGAAAAGCCCTATCACATAACGAAACTTTGTTCAGTTTTCAAAGGACTACCTTGCCGATAAGATAAAATCAACTTCTCAAGTTTATCATATCGCTTATATCGTTGTCAACAAGAAACTTTTTATTATTTCCGTTAAGCGCTTCATTCGCGCTCGCGACAACTTTTAAATCATATCAGCTGAGTGCGTCGTCGTCAACAACTTTTTCATCGTGATTTTCAACTTTCTCATGACGAGTGAATAATTATCCGTTCGTCCCTGATATGTAAGTGCAGCATTGCCTAGCCAAGCGCGTTGACGCGTTGGTCGCAGTGACAACGTTGAATATAATATCAAGTCCTTTCACACCGGTCAACCTTTTTTTCCAGAAAAATTAAATTGGGCATCAAAAACCCCGCGACATCACGATTCAAAGGTAATCGTAACGCTACGGGGTTCGGGGTTATTGCTGACTAATCTTCTGCCGCGATCACCGTCTGGCCACCCATATATGGAACCAGCACTTCCGGAATCGTCACGGTGCCATCTGCGTTTTGATAATTTTCCAAAATGGCGGCCACTGCCCGACCGACGGCTAAACCAGAACCGTTAAGGGTGTGGACAAATTGTGGCTTGCCATTTTCGTCGCGATATTTGATCTGCGCGCGGCGTGCTTGGAAATCCGTGCAGTTCGAACAGCTCGAGATTTCGCGATAGCGGTCTTGGGCCGGCAACCACACTTCCAGATCATTGGTTTTTGCGCTCGTGAAGCTCGCGTCACCACTGGCCAAGGTGATCACATGGTAAGCCAGGCCCAGTTTTTGCAGCAAGTCTTCGGCATCATGGATCAAGTTATCGAGTTCGTGCCAAGAGTCTTCCGGCTTACAGAACTTGACCATCTCGACCTTGTTGAACTGGTGCATCCGGATCAACCCACGCGTATCCCGACCGGCACTGCCGGCTTCAGAACGAAACGCTGGGGATAAGGCCGTAAAGGAGATCGGGAGTTTTTCACTCGGGATGATCTCATCGCGGTAGTAGTTGACCAGCGGCACTTCTGCCGTCGGGATCAAGGTTTCTTCTTGATCTTCATTGTTGATGCTGTACACGTCTTCGGTAAACTTGGGAAACTGGCCCGTGCCAAACATCGAGTCATCGTTGACCAAATACGGGGTGAGCATTTCGGTATAGCCTTCCTTAGCGTGTTCGTCTAAGAAGAAGTTATACACGGCGCGTTCCAGTCGCGCACCGGCGCCTTTATAGTACACAAAACGGCTGCCCGAGACTTTGGCCGCCCGTTCGAAATCGAGAATGCCTAAGGCTTCCCCGATTTCGTAATGGGCCTTCGGGGTGAAGTCAAAAGTTGGGCGCTCTCCCCATTTATATTCTTCACGGGAATCGTCTTCGTTCAACGACATCGGCACGCCATCCGCTGGGAAGTTGGGTAAGCGCACCAAAATGTAGCGGATCTTGTCGTCGAGGTCTTTGAGCGTTGCGTCTAACTTCGCGATGTCTTGACCAACCGTTCGCATAGCGGCGATTTGGTCGCTGGCGTCTTCTTTGGCCCGCTTCTTGGCCGCGATCTCATCAGAAACCTTGTTACGCTTGGCTTTCAGGTCCTCTGTTTGGCCGATCACACCACGACGCTGGGTATCAAGCGCCAAAACCTCATCGATCTCGACGCCATCAATACCCCGCGCCGCCAACTTGTCTTTCGCCCATTGCGGTTCTTGCCGCAAGACTTTGATATCTAACATGTTCTTCCTCCTAAAAATGCACACAAAAAGCCCTCCATCCAATTGGGACGAAAGGCTTCTTTCCGCGGTACCACCCAAGTTTGGCCAACTGGCCACGCTCGCTTGAGGGGTAACGGTCCTGACCGTGCAGATCTTCTCTGCCCACTGACGCACTGGAATCAGGGTCACCGTGACTTGCACCAACCGCCACGTCTCTAACAGACCCCCTATGGGTACGCTCTGTGTGTTTAATAATTTATAAGATAACGTATTTTTCTCGGCGGTGCAATAGCCCAACGCCTTTTCATTCTGGCGCCGTCAACGCGGCAGCATCGACAACCGTGATCTGCCGCCGCGCCCCTTGCTTGATCCACCCGTTCTTCTCAAATCCTGCCAACTTGCGGCTCAGCGTCTCGGGCGTGGTGCCCAAAAAATCGGCGAGGTCCCGTTTTTTCATCGGTAACGTAAACGTCGCCCCTTGCGCCTGTGCTTGATCAGCTAAATACCGGGCCAGCCGGGTGGCCACATCGGCCGTGGTGACCATCGTCGTTTGCGTTTCTAACTCATCGATCCGCGTCGCCAACGCCGAGATCACCGCGGTACTGATGGCCGGGTAGGTCTGCAACAACTGCTGAAAATCCCGCTTATACAAGACGCAAGCCGTCACCGGTGCTACCGCTTGTGCTTCTGCCGTGTGCTGCCGGTCTGTGAACAAAGCCTGATCGCCGTCAAAATCTCCCGGGCCTAACAGCCGCAGTAATTGCTCTCGGCCTTCCGCTGAACTCCGGGCAATTTTGACCTGGCCGGCATGCAAAATGTACAGCGCATCGGCTGGCGTGTTTTCCAAATACAACGGTTCTCCGGCCGCAAAATGGTTGTGGTGCACCAAGTTTTCGATTTGCTCTAACTGAGCGTGCGGCAGGTGATTAAAAATCGGCACCCGCGCCACGCATAAATGCTCGTGCTCAGTAATCGACGACACCCCCTACGCTCATCTTGTCATCCCAGATCTGGCGGATCGTGGCGTATAGCTCCCCATACCAGTCGTTGGAACTCGTTGACGCCCACTTATACGTGACCGTCCCAGGGCTCTTTTTGGCGGCCGCATCAGGCACCGTCGAACTTTCGATCACCAAGTCCGCTTGATCGAGATCCGTTTCGTTCGGTGAGACCAAATCGACGATCGGCTGACTCATCAAAAAGGCCAGCAGATCGATGTAACCGAGTAAGGTCTGTTCGATCACTACCGCGACTTTGACCTTGACTGGGGGAATGAACTGCACCACAAGCTGTAAAACGTTGCGGTAAAACGAATCCGTCAACACATCTAGCGAGTCGGTGAATTCATCCAGCTCATGGCTAAAGACCACGTGTTCCAGCGTCTGACGGACCTTTTTACGTAAGCCGGCGTTTTCTGGCATCTGGTGCAGCTTGTCGTTGACCTCATAGGCGATCACTTCCGTCAAGTCTTCCCCGAATTCTTGGATCGACACGGTCACCGCCAGCAAGTTTGCCAACAACATGTTCATCGTCGCTTGTGGCAAGACGGCATCCGCGATAAAGTCCACCGGCAGCTTCGCCAAGAATTCTGTGACCAAGGTATGGATCTCTGGGTTATAGCGCTCGAAGCGGCGCACCACCGTCGACTGCATGTCAGTGCCGGTGGTCACGTAAAATGGCAAGAAGTTGAATAGGAAAAACAGCGCTGCGGACTCCCCCATCTGCTCGCTCATGCTCAAATCACGGTATTCAGGCGCTTGCGGCAAAATGTCTTGCAACTCTTCAAAAACATTTGGCACCGGATACTTCAGCGCCGAGCTAGAGTTTGCCAAAGACAGCGCGTGGCCGTCTTGAGCGCGCTGTTGCGCCACGGCCCCATAGTACATCGCGATTTCGCGCGTGACCAAATTAGGCCGCCCCATATCGAACATCTGGATGATCGCGTCGATCTCTTGGCCCTTCAACTCCCGCTGGCACCCTGCAAAAGGCCAGCCAGCACCGTCTGTCGCCATCCAAAAGATGATCGTCAAAAAGACCCGGACGCGTTTTTCGTCGCCTTGCAAGCTCAGTGTTTCGTATGAAAAACGCACCCCAAATTTGCGGGCAAAATCGCGAACCGGCTTCAAATGCCGCAGCATCGTCGCCTTACTGGTTTGTTCGTGCGCCAAAAAGTCCTCAAAATTGTCGTATTGGTGATACAACAAGGCCTCTAAGAACTTATACGGCTGTCCTTGCTGCACAAAAAACAACCGCACTTGACTCGATGGGACGTTAAACAGGCGCTTAGTCGTCGCGTTCTTGTGGTGCGTCATCACCTCTAAGGCCTCGACCAGCCCGTTATACGTGTTATAGACACTACCATAGTTACGCCCTGTCAACGACGCGATTTGCTTGAGGTTAACGTCTTTGACCAACGGTTTGCCTTGGTGTTCCAGGACCAGTCGATCCTCAACCGGCGTCTGTGCGACGCGCGCATTGACGATTCGACGGAACAAACTCATTTTTTCTGTTTCGGACATCGAAAGAAAAATATCTTCCCGACCGCGCATATACATTTCCCCCAATTATAGCCTGGTATCATTCGAAATAATTATAACCGTAGATGATAGATGTTTTCAAATTAAGTTTTCTGAATATTGACCCTCGGCTTTTGCTTGCAATCACCTGCTGTTCCCCGTATGATGGATGATGCGTGAATTTCGCGACGAATTCCTGAGCAAAGAGGGAGCATGATGACATTGATCGTATTAGCAGGGACTATCGGGGCTGGTAAAACCAGCCTGACTCAGATGTTGGCAGACCACCTGGGCACACAAGCATTCTATGAATCCGTTGATGATAACGAAGTCTTGCCACTGTTCTACCAAGATCCAAAGAAATACGCCTTTTTACTGCAGATCTACTTTTTGAACAAACGCTTCGCTTCGATCAAACAAGCTTACCGCGATGACAACAACATCTTGGACCGGTCGATCTTCGAAGACTCTTTGCTCTTCCACTTGAATGCCGATCTCGGCCGGGCCACCGCGACAGAAGTGAAAGTCTATGACGACTTGCTCGCCAATATGATGGAAGAGTTACCGTTTGCGGCGCACAAGAAGCGGCCGGATCTGCTGGTTCACATTCGCGTCAGCTTCGAGACGATGCTGACCCGGATCAAGCTGCGCGGTCGGCCATACGAACAGATCGATACCGATCCGTCGTTGTATGACTACTATAAAGAACTCAACAAGCGCTACGATCAATGGTACAACGATTACAACGAAAGCCCTAAGATGCAGATCAACGGGGACGAATTAGACTTCGTCGGCAACGACCTCGACCGCAAAAAGGTCATCGCGTTGATCGACGAGCGCCTCGCCGCCTTGACCCAAGCCCATCAACAAGCGAACGCTTAAAACCGCTTTGAATGGCAAATAACCCCAGGCAAACCGCGACTTGGTTTGCCCGGGGTTTTATTGTGCCCGCCTAACGAATCACTGGCCCGGTTGCTTCTAATGATAGTATTTTTTATAGTATTTGATATAATTGAACCTAAACTGGTGCAAAGTGAGGTGCTTGAAGGCATGGAATTCGCGGCAATTTTTCTCGAAAAAACGGAACTGCAAAAATACCAACTCCTGCAGGCTTTGAGTGCCCTAGAAGCCACAGGCAAAACCATCGTGGAGCTCAGTACCAAATTAGCGCTGTCCTATCAGCGCACTTACAACTTGTTCCAGGAGTTGAGCCAAGATTTGGCCACGCTGACCGGCCAACCACTCACCACCATGCACAAGCAGCTGCTCTCCCCTGGCCCGGTCGCCGTTTCCGCTGACCATTACTTATACGACCGGCTGCAAAACGCCCTGCCGTTTCGCTTCTTCGACTATTTGGTGCAAGGCCACCAGCCGAGCGTCGCTGAATTTTGCCAGACGCATTTTATCAGCCGCTCCACCTTGAACCGGAAACTCGTCGCGCTGCGGCAGTTTCTGGGTCAATATCAGATCAAGGTGTCACTAACCCACCCAGGTTTTACCGGCCCAGAACCCCAGATCCGCTTGTGCCTGCAAATGCTCTACTGGCAAGCCGCCCACGGAACGGTGTGGCCGTTTAAGGTCGCGCAGTTAGCAGACCTGCAGGTGCAATACCGCGCCTTGTCTTGCCGTGACCCGTATCCGCTTCTCGCCCAGTTGGACTTGTTCTTATTAGCTTGCAGCCGCTTGCGGATCGCCCAAGGCCATACCTTAGCTGGGCCCCCACACGCCGCGGTACCGATCGTGGCCGTTTTTGCCGCCGCGCAGTTCCCCAGCTTAACGCGGGACCAAGTGACCCACGAGAACCAATTTTTCGCATTTTACCAAGCGACCAATTTACGCTTGGCGACCCACTCCCCGCAACCGCCGGTTTTGCCCACGTGGTGCCCTCAAGCCGCACAGGTGACCCAGTATTTACAACGTCACCTGCTGCGTCCTAGCGACGCCGGCTACGTCGCCTTACAAACCGACGACGACTTAGGGGCCAACATCGAGCGGGTGACCGCACGCTTTTTAGTTTTAGGGGGTAACTACCCGAAGGCTTGTGACTTCTCAGCGCCGCAGCACGTCACCCCACGCACACGGGCCTTGGGCGACCATTTGGTGCAATTTTTACAGCAGCTGCCCGAAACGGACCACTTCGCCTTGCTACGCCAAAATGCGGCCAGCTATGCCGCGAGTCTGAACTTTTTATTGACCCCACACTTACCGGCGACGCAACCGCCGGCCACCGTCCACGTCAAGGTGCTGCTGGCGGCCAACGACATCTTAAATCAACAACTGAGTGGCTTCTTAGACAACCTCAGCATCGTCACCCGGATGTCGGACCTCGCGCCGCTGAGTGAGGCCGACTTATTGATCTGCGATGCCGAAACCAGTGTCACCCCGCCAGTTGCCCGGTTCATCGCCAGGCACCCCAACGCCATGTTTAGCTGGTACCTCGACGTGACCGCGACCGATTTCCACCAACTATACCTCAAATTGACCAAGACCTACCAAGACAAGCTCATCCCCGCGACCCCTTAGCCACAACAAAGCCACCTGCATCCCCAAACTTGGGGCACAGGTGGCTTTATTGGTTTGCGAGATCAAACGCCGCAATTTACCGCGGGTAAACCGCGACGCGCTCCGTCCCGATCGCCGTTAGCTGGATCGGGGCTGCATAGAACTCGCCTAATTTTTCCGGCGTTAAGAGGTCCTGGCGCGTGCCTTGAGCGAAGACGGCGCCGTTTTTCAGCAGCATGACGTTTTGAAAACATGGCAATAATTCTTCCGTGTAATGGGACACAAACAATAACGCTGGGCTGTCCGGGCGTTCAGCGATAGTGGCCACGCGCTGCAACAAGGCTTCGCGGGCGAACAGATCCAAGCCGTTGCACGGTTCGTCTAAGATCAAGAGTTCCGGCTTGGCCATCATGGCCCGGGCGATCATCGCTAATTGCCGCTCACCTTGCGACAAGACTTGATAAGTCTTCCCGATCAGACGCTCGCCGCCCATTTCGCTTAAGACGTCCTTAGCCGCCTGCAAGTCGGCTTTGGTGTACCGTTCGTACAAACCAATACTGGCAAATTTCCCCGACAAGACGATTTTTTCGACTAAGTCCCCGGGGTGTAACCAGTCTTGCAAGGCGGTCGACACCCAGCCGATCCGCTTGGTCAACTCCGGAATCGACGTGTGGCCAAACACCCCGCCGAGCACTTCCAGTTCACCGTTTGACGGCCACAAGTCGCCGTGGATCATCTTGAGCATCGTGGTTTTGCCGGCGCCGTTCAAGCCTAAGATCGCCCAGTTTTGCTTGGGTTGGATCGTCCAGTCGATATGGTCCAGGATCGTTTTATCCCCGCGCTCTAGCGACACGTCGCGGAACGCTAAAATCGGTTCTGCCAAATTTTTTCCTCCTTCAACGTATCAAACCAGCATGTCATACAGCATCGGGTTATCCATCAAGTTGATATAATGGGGGTCAAAGGCCGCCATCCGCTTGATCAAGTCGGGATAAGTCGTGCGGTCCCCGAGTAAAATGCCCAACAAGACCGGGCCATCCCCGCGGTTGACTTTTTTGGTATATTCAAACTTCGTGATGTCATCATCCGGACCTAGGACCTGGCTGACGAACTCCCGCAAGGCGCCTGGACGTTGGGGAAAGTTGAAGATGAAGTAATGTTGCAAACCGGCATAGATCAAGGCGCGCTCTTCGATTTCTTGCATCCGGTTGATGTCGTTGTTGCCGCCAGAAACGATGCAGACTACGGTTTTTCCTTGGATCTCATCTTTCAAGTTGGCCAATGCCCCGACACTCAAGGCCCCGGCGGGTTCGGCGACGATCGCTTGTTTGGTGTACAGATCAAGGATTGTTTGCGACACCGCGCCTTCTGGGACTTGGGTCAATTGGTCGACGTAGCGGCGAGCGGTTTCGTACGTCAGCGTCCCGGCCGTCGCGACGGCACACCCATCGACAAACGTGTCCATCGACTTCAAGGTGACTGGTTGGCCTGCCGCAAACGCCGCCGCCATCGACGCTGCGCTGCTAGGCTCAACACCTACCACGGTGGTTTGCGGGCTGACGCCTTTGGTATATGCAGACACCCCAGAGATCAAGCCGCCACCACCGATGGCGACGCACAGGTAATCCACATCGAAACCTTGGGCCTTGGCGTCTTGGAAGATCTCCGTGGCGATCGTGCCTTGCCCCGCCATGGTATGTAAGTCGTCGAACGGCGCGATGAACGTTTGGTTTTCCTGTTCACAAAAAGCGTTGGCCGCTTTGGCACAGGCGTCAAAGGTATCGCCGACCATCTTGATCGTGACGTTATCGCCACCGAAGAAACGCACCTGATCACATTTTTGTTTCGGGGTGGTCACCGGCATGAAAATCGTCGCGTGGATGCCCATTTTATGGCTGGTCCACGCCACCCCTTGTGCATGGTTGCCGGCACTGGCGCACACCACGCCACGCGCCCGCTCGTCATCACTGGTTTGGCTGATCGCATAATAGGCACCACGAATCTTGAAGGAGCGGACCGCTTGCAAGTCCTCGCGTTTTAAGTAAACCTTCGCGTTATATTTTTGAGAAAGGTACGGGTCGTATTGTAATGGTGTGTGGCGAATAATAGACGCCAACACCTCGCTTGCTTTTTCCACATCTGTCTGAGTCAATACTTGTTTCGTGACAGTCATATTCGCCACCATCCTTTCTTTTGGTTCTATTAATGTGTGCTACCCAAGTTGCGGTGAGCACCGCTTAACGCCGGCACTTGCGCTAAGCGGTACTCGCCTCTAAGGCGAGCGACCTTGAGTCATTGTTGCGGTAAAAGAGCCGCGGCCACGAAGCGTGACCAGCGGCCCTTTTATGCTGCCGTATAGGAAAAATGCTTAGTTTTGCGGCGTGCTGTACTTATCCGCCTCTGTGACGAATGGCATTGCAGAACGTAATTCGGCACCCACACGAGACAGTAAGGAGTTTGCAGAGCGTTCGCGCAGCTTCTTGAGTTCTGGGAAGCCGGCACGGTAGTCTGCCATGAAGCGCTTGGCGAAGGTCCCGTCTTGGATATCCTTGAGGGCATCTTCCATCGCCTTCTTGGATTCTGGGCCGATAACCTTAGGACCGACGATGTACGCGCCGTATTCAGAGGTGTTGGAGCAGTCAGCATACATCTTGTTGAAGCCGCCTTCGTAGATCAAATCCGCGATCAGCTTCATTTCATGTTGCACTTCGAAGTACGCCAGTTGTGGGCTGTAGCCCGCTTCGGTCAAGACTTCGTAGCCGGTTTCGATCAAGGAAGTCAAGCCGCCCATCAGGACGTTTTGTTCGCCGAAAAGATCTTCGTCGGTTTCTTCCTTGAAGGTGGTCTTCAACAAACCGGCACGCGCAGCCCCGTTACCCTTCGCGAATTCCTTGGCTTCGTCTTCGGCATGGCCAGAGTAGTCTTGGAACACACCATACAAGGCAGGAACCCCGAAGCCTTCTTTATAAGTCCGGCGGCAAAGGTTACCTGGGCCTTTAGGGGCCATGATGATCACGTCAACGTCTGCAGGTGGCACGATTTCTTTATAGTAGACATTGAACCCGTGAGAGAAGCCCAAGATGTTGCCGGCTTCCAAGTTATCCGCAACGGATTCTTTGTAAACTTCAGACATCGCTTCGTCGGTGGTCAACATTTGGATCACATCTGCTTGCTTAGCGGCTTCTGCAACGGTGTAGACATCGAAGCCGTCTTTTTTAGCGGCGTCCCATGACTTACCTGGACGAGCGCCGATGATCACATCGTAACCTGAGTCACGTAAGTTGTTCGCTTGCGCGTGGCCTTGTGCCCCGTAACCGATAAAGGCAAACTTTTTGCTCTGCATATAATTCGTGGTAACGTCCTTTTCGTATAACATGTTTGCTACTGCCATAGGTAATCCCTCCAGATTTTATCCATTCAATTAATAATCAACTTATTCGGTTCCTTTGAAGCATGATGTCGTCACTGCAACGAGTCAGAACACGTTAGATCCCCATCATATGGTCATTCGACTGACCCGGCGCGATCATGGGACTGACCGCTTCCAACTTAGGGATCGGCACTTCGATCAAAGCGGAGTGTTCTGAAGATAATGCATCCTGAAGCATGTGCTTCCAGTCGCCGTTAGGATCTAACAGATAATTTTCAATCCCGTAGGCTTGCGCCAGTTTTTGAAAATCCGGTTGCTCATGGAAAACGGTTTGTGAGCGCCGTTCGTCGTAGAAGAGATCCTGCCACTGGCGAACCATGCCAAGCGTCCCGTTGTTCAACAAGATCACCTTGACGTTCAAGCCGTAAGCACTGAGCACGTCCATTTCTTCACTGGTCATCTGCAAGCTCCCATCCCCTGTGATCAGGATGATGGTTTGATCAGGATGGGCAAATTGTGTCCCGATGGCTGCCGGTAGGCCGAAGCCCATGGTGCCTAACCCCCCACTGGTCACGAGCTGACCAGGGAACGTATACGGGTAATACTGTGCGGCCCACATTTGGTGTTGGCCCACATCAGTCACGACGTATGCCTTACCTTCAGTCAATGCACCCACTTCTTCGATCAGCTGTTGTGGTTTGATCTTGCCGTCTTCGTGGTTGTAGTGATACGGATGTGCATGCCTGCGATCGCGACATTCGTCGACCCACTCAAGGTGGTGTGTCGCCGAAGAGTCGCTGGTCAACATTTCATTCAAGGCTTGCTTGGCATCGGCAACGATGCCGTAGGTCGTCTTGATGATCTTCCCGATCTCGTGAGGATCGATGTCGATGTGGGCCACTTCGGCGTTTGGTGCAAAACGCCGGGTGTTCGGTGCGAACCGATCTTCGAACCGGCAGCCCACGTTGATCAGCAGATCGCAGTTGTGCAAGGCCATGTTGGCCGCGAATGATCCGTGCATGCCCGCCATCCCCATGAACAAGGGGTCGGTATTCGGCATCACGCCGAGACCTAATAGTGTGGCAACCGCTGGGATCTGATGTTGATGGGCGAATTCGTTAAACTCAGGACTAGCCTGAGCAGAAACGACACCGCCGCCTGCGATCAATAGTGGTTTATTCGCCTTATGTAAGGCGGACATCAGCGCATGGAGCTCAGCTTTGGCCTGCTCACTAAGCTGTGGCGCTTGAGGCGCTTTGGGCTTAGCAGCAATGGCCGACGGGGCGATCTTACCCGACATCACATTCTTCGGTAGATCGACAACGACCGGGCCTTTGCGGCCGCTGGTCGCGATGGCAAAAGCCTGGGCGACCGTTGCGGCAACGTCTTCGATGCGGCGCGGTTGAAAACCGGCCTTGGTCACCGACTTGGTGAGGCTGAGGATGTCGACTTCTTGGAAGGCATCCGTGCCGATCATCGCCGTCCCGACTTGCCCGGTAAAGATCACCATCGGCACCGAGTCGCGCATCCCATCAGCGATCCCGGTAATGGCGTTAGTCGCGCCTGGACCGCTGGTGACAAAGACGACACCGGTTTGGCCGGTAGACTTCGCGTACCCTTCGGCGGCGTGGGCCGCGCCTTGTTCATGCCTGACGAGAATATTATTGAAGTGTTTTTGATACATCACATCATATTCTGGCAAGATGGCGCCACCCGGATAACCGAAGACCACGTTTGCTTGTTCTTTGACCAGTGCATCGATTAGTATTTCAGCACCGCTGAGCTGTTCTGCATCGCTAAGCTGTGGCTTACTTGACTGTTTCTGTTGCATTGAGTCACCTCCTTCCCATGATTAAAACCAAATTAGTCTTTGATTAGAAATCATGTCTATAAATTTACTATACTTTCATGAATTGTCAACCTCCCTGAGCAAAGTTTTTTATTTTTTTGCCGTAATTAATTCAAATAGGCTTTTAATCGTTGATATAACAATATTCGTCAAAAAACGTTTTTTTCAAAAAAAAGCCGTGTGACTCTCACAGTTTTCTCTCATTTGCCATAATCGATATGCAGTGTCCGGAGATTTTTGTTCATCGTTCTCACATTTTCATGACACAAAAAGTGCCAATCAGGATTAAATTAGAAAAATCCTCATTGGCACTGGTAAACTCCGGGGCTTACCCCGCTTCTGGCGCTGACGGTGACGGTCCTGATTGGTGATGGCGGCGATAACGCGCCGCCGCGGTTTGGTATAAGGTATCTAAGCGGTCGTGGGCATGGCCGAGTTCGTACATGACGATCGTCATTTTCTCAAAATTCGTAAAGAAGCGCCCGCGGGAAGGGTGGTTTTGCAGCCAATCGGCAAACATCATCTCAAAATCAGCGACAGTCAACCCCAATCGGCCTAATAAGCGCGTCAGGCGCTCTTTTTCAAAGGCGGTCACCTTCGCCCAAGAGTGCTGATAACTGCCGCTCACCGTTAGATCGGGTGGCATGGTATCGAGTTCACTATCAATCAACTGCATCAGCGTGGCCAACGCCGCTTGGTCATGCTGTGTCCCAAACTCAAGCTTCAATTGGTGCCGCAATAAGATCGCCAAGTAGTCTTGATCATCGCCGACGCGTTGTTTCGCCGCCTCGATCAAGCTGACCAATAGCGAATAGCCGCTGAGGGCCGTGTGCGCCTGGCGCTTCTTGGCCACGGCAAAGTCGATCACTCCCGGGAGGTAATACTCATGGATCCATAGCCACTCTTCGATATTCTTCAGCGCCGCTTGCCCTTTTGGCGTCAAGGCGTAGCCGGTCGTTCCTAACGCTTGCAAGTAGCGCCGGCGCTTGAGCCTCACCAGCCACTTAGGCGCATCAAAATGGTACCGCTCTTGCCAAATTCGGTCCGTGACCACTTGCTGGGCGTCTGCTTGCGTCAATAAATAAAGATAAACTTTGATTTCTGGTGTGATCCGCATCTTAATGCCCCCATCTCCAGCTTCTGAGACTATTTTAGCGACAGCAGAAAGCGCTGTCAAACCGGTTCAAGCACCGATTCAAAAACGCCTCGCCTTGAGATTTCCTAACAAAATCTCGAGGCGAGGCGTGTCAATACTATTGGCGATGCTCCCGGTGTGGCGTCAAATCGACCTCTTCCAGCGGGATCAAATGCGTCTTATGTTTGACCTTATACCAAATCATCAAGAGCAAAAATAACGGGATGGACATGTACGAGATCAATAGGTGATCCCAGGCGAAGTGCGTCACCGCGTTGAGATCTTGGCCGGCGATCACGATCACACTCATGATGATTGCTAAGATCGGCCCGATTGGGAACCACCGGGCATGATACACCAGCTCTGACACCTGGTGGCCTTGCTTGATGAACGCACGTCGGAAGCGATAATGCGACACCGCGATCCCCAACCACGCCAAGAAACCGGTCAAGCCACTCGCCGCGACTAACAGCTGGTAGACGTTAGGGCCCATGATACTCGACAAAAAGGTCAACGCGCCGACTGCCGTTGTGGCCAAAAGCGCCGGTAGTGGCACGCCGCGGTTGTTCGTTTTGCCAAAGATCCGTGGGGCAAAACCTGAATTCCCCATCGCCCACAGCATTCGCGTTGACGCGTACATCCCTGAGTTCGCGCTGGACAGCACGGACGTCAAAATAACCGCGTTCATCACCGACGCCGCCCCGGCCAAGCCGATGCGCTTAAACACCAGCGTGAACGGCGAAATTGCCACGTCACTGGCTCCAGAACCTAACAAGTTCGGGCTGGTGTACGGAATGATCGCCGCGATCACGGCGATCGCTAAAATGTAAAACAACAAGATCCGCCAAAAGACTTGCTTGATCGCCTTAGGGATACTGGTTTCAGGGGTTTCGGATTCGCCGGCGGTGATGCCGATCAGTTCGGTGCCTTGAAAGGAGAAGCCCGCCACGACGAAGACCGACAACGTCGCCGGCAAGCCGCCAACAAACGGCGCGGCCTTATAGGTGTAGTTGGCGAGGCCGATGGGATGACCGCCGAGGATCCCGATGATCGTTAAGACCCCGACGACCAAAAACACCAACACCGTGATCACTTTGACCAGCGACAGCCAGTATTCAGTTTCGCCGAACGACTTGACCGAAATAATATTGATCAAGAAGATCAACGCCAAAAAACTGAGGCTAAACACCCACCCCGGCACCGCCGGCAGCCAAAAATGCATCACGATCGCCGTCGTCGCAATATCGACCGCCACGGTGATCGCCCAGTTGAACCAGTAGTTCCACCCGAGTGCGAAACCGACCGCCGGATCGACAAAGCGGCTAGCGTATTCCGAAAACGATCCCGATACCGGGATGTACGTCGCCATTTCCCCGAGGCTAGTCATCAAGAAGAAGACCATGATGCCGATCCCCATGTACGCCAGGATTGCCCCGCCAGGACCGGCGCCGGCGATGGCACTGCCACTGGCGACGAACAGGCCCGTTCCGATACTCCCACCTAAGGCGATCATCGACAGGTGGCGGGTCTTCAGCTCGCGGCTCACCTGATTTTGTTGCGTTTTGTCTGCCAAAAAAATACTCCCTTTTCCTTCGTTAGCCACAAAAAAAGCCGATCGGCTCCCGCCAATCAGCTCAATGAAGACTCCCTCGAACAAATTAGCGCACCGCCTACTGGCGACAGTGCGAGTGGTATTCCCAACTCGCCCCAAGTCGCGGCGCTGTCGTCGCCGCGGCTTTCGGCACGCGCCCCTTTTGGCCGGGGTACTCAAGCGACAGCTTGCAACCCGACGGACTGATGGCGAATGCGACCTCTAACTATATGCGCTAAATAGTGTATCAAAGATCCAGCAGCGCTGCCACCGGCTCTCATATGCTTCTCATTAACCTTCTGCGACCATGATGTCTTTGACGATCTTGGTTTCGTCAAAGTCTTCTTGCTTGAATGCGGCGTCTTCGACCGGTAGATGCAACCGCAAGTCACTAAAGGTCTGGATTCCGAGCTCGGCTTCGGTCACGTCTAGGCTGAGCAAGTGTCCGCCGAAGGTGTGATCATCACTCAAAAAATGCAAGTGGAAGCCCGGTGCCGCGACACCAGCATACAATAACGGTGTGAAGTAACCAACGACCGTGCCGTCAACGTCATCTTTTTCAAACAGTGCCTGCTCTTCTGCCGTCGCCCTCAACGTCGGGTATGGCGCTTGTTGGGCGCAAACCACCCGGGTCTGGACGTGGCTGAAGTGGCCGTGCATTTTCACGCCGGCGAAGGTGTTCACCGTCGTCAACGTGCTTTCGATCGTCGGCCGCAGTTGCGAATCCGTAACGTTTTTCAGCTTGCCGACGGTATTGAAGCGCGCATAATGCACGTTGGCAAATGGTAACTTCTCTTCTGGTTGGACCACGCGGACCTTGCCGCTAGCGGCCACTTGGTAAACCACGCCGTCTAAGATCACTAATTCCCCGTCTAAGCCGGCCAAGGTGCCAATGCCGGTATCGCCATGACGCATCAACTCTCCAATGGTCATGGTGCCCGCAAATAACCCCGGTACCAAGTTTGCCAAAGTGCCGTGTTGATACAATAACTGACTCATAGCTACCTCCTATTAGGTGTGATCAGGTTGCGTTTTAGTAGAATTGATCCGGTAACATCGCTTGACCGAGCGCCGGGTTGTCCGAATAATCGACTGGAATGTCGACCACGACCGGGCCATCACTGGCAAAGGCTTCGTCTAAGACGCGCCCCAAGTCTGCTGGCGTGTTGACTCGCAGGCCCTTTGCACCGAAGCTCTCGGCATACTTCACGAAATCGACGGGGCCAAAATCAACACCGGCATTGTGCCCGCCATATTTCATCTCTTCTTGAAATTTTACCATATCATAGTGGCCATCGTTCCAAATAATATGCACAATGTTGGCATGAAGGCGCACCGCGGTCTCTAATTCTTGTGAGGAGAACAAGAAACCACCGTCACCAGAAATCGACACGGCTTTCTCATTCGGCCGCACCAACGTCGCCGCGATCGCCCATGGTAAGGCCACCCCAAGCGTCTGCATGCCGTTTGAAAACAGCAAGCGGCGGGGTTCGTAGCTGCGGAAGTGGCGCGCCATCCAAATATAGAAACTACCGACGTCGACCGCCACCGTCATGTGGTCATCCACGCGCTTTTGCAGTTCTGCCACGATGCTCAGCGGGTGACTGTACGTTTGATTTTCCACGGCCGGTGGCACGTCGCGTTCGTGTAGCTTTTCTTGCAAGGCATCCAGCACAGGCTTGGCTGCCGGCGAAACTTGGTAGCCGCGTAACAGTGGCACCAAAACGTCTAAGGTCTGAGAAATGTCGCCGATCAATTCCGTTTCCGGCTGGAAATTGTGATCGATCTCAGCCGGTGCCGAGTCGATCACAATGATCCGTGCTTGCCCATCTTGATTCCAGTTACGCGGTTCGTATTCGACTGGGTCGTACCCGATCGCGATCACCAAGTCACTATCTTGCAGCAGTTGATCCCCGGGTTGGTTCCGGAACAAACCGACACGGCCGAAGAAGTTGTCTTCTTGGGCGTGCGAGACGATCCCGGCCCCTTGGAAGGTTTCCACGACGGGCAGTTCGGTGACCGCCAACAAACCGCGGATCGCTTGCGTCACTTCTTGCGAGCTCGCCCGCATCCCCAACAACAGTACCGGCATCTGCGCGTCTTTGATCTGCCGCGCCAGGTAGGTCATATCTTCTGGACTAGCCGGGCCTAACTTCGGCGCCTTCAGCCGCTTGATCGCCTGACTGGACACCGGCGCATCCGTGACGTCTTGAGGCACCGAGATGAAGCTGGCACCTTGCTTGCCAGATTCAGCCGCCTGGTAGGCATTGGCGATGATCTCACTGACATTATCTGGATCTTGAACTTCTGCGGAATACTTCGTGATCGGCGCAAAGAGGTCGGCGTTACGCATACTTTGGTGTGCAGAGCGCAACAGATCCGCCCGTTTGACCTGACCCGAAATGGCCAGCACCGGATCACCTTCAGCGTTGGCCGTCACCAACCCGGTCGCCAAGTTCGACGCCCCAGGGCCACTCGTGGTCATCACCACGCCGGGCTTGCCGGTCAACCGGCCGATACCGGCGGCCATGAAAGCAGCGTTTTGTTCGTGCCGCACCACGACTAATTGGGGCGCGTCTGGGTTCGTGGGGTGTTCTAACTTCTCAAAGACCCGGTCGATCTTTGCCCCTGGGATCCCAAACACATAATCGACCCCATGATTTACTAGACTGTCGACAATCAAATCTGCGCCGTAGCGTTGCTCTTCTGTCATCACAAACTCCTTTTTGGTTTTATCTGTAACAAAATCATACCACGTTTGTGTTATATTGCAATCTCAATTATGATTTTTTCGCCGTATCTATGGGTTTCTTCTGTTTCATTTAATTTTAAAATCTGTATACATTCTGTGCTATTTGAAATTGTGAACGACTGCTTTAACTCGCGCCTGACCGTTGACCGCCAGCACACGAAATTCTCATGAAAGCACCGCCAAGTCGCTTTCAGAATCATGATTTTGTCATTTTGGCACAGATACCTATACCTTCACAATCTCGGGCTGACTTGCAAAATAACGTGAGTATGTAGGCGCTTTCTAATTTTTCACACCGCGGTCATGATTTTTTTATCCGCCCCGCGTGTATCGGTATGCGCCCGACTTCTGTTTGCACCCCTTAAACGCCACAAAATCCCCTGCGTTTGCAGGGGATTTTGGGTGGTGATCTTAGTCGCCTAATGCCAGCGTGACCTTGCCGATGCCTTGGGTCGCATCCGCCACGTGGAATTCAAATTGATACTTTTCAAAAATATGTTGGAGCTTGGCAAAATTATCTTTATCAAACGAACTGATGTTGCCATCGATGACCGCAATGTCTGCCTTGCGTGCCAAATTGATGAACGCCTTCAGCGCTAACTGGGCCAAGCCCATGTTCTGAAAGTCAAAAAAGGCGAGGCGGCTTTCGGAACCTAGTGTTTCTAACACCGTGATGTGCATCTTGTTTTGCCAATGATTCACATCAAACAGCAATTGTGATTGGTAGTCGGCCTTAGAGTGCCCATATTTATCCACATTTTCAAATGGGGTATACACGGAAACCGTAAAGCTTTTTTGTTGCTGGTTGTCAGGCTTAAAGTCTGTATAGACAATATATTGCGTCGCCTTATCGCCTTGCATCGGTTGATCCATGCTCGACAGGATCGTGTATTGTGGGTCTTTTTCGATCGCCGCTAAACGCTTCGCGTACACCTGCTCATACTCTGTTTGGGAACTCATGTTGAAACCTCCACCTGTGATGTTGGTTTCAGTATATCATTATCTATTGCATCCCACGACAACTCTTTTAGAATTGAAATGAAAAAATAATTTTACTGCCACTTGAAAATAAAAATCCCGCCTTTTCATGCCTTTGGCAGCAACCGGTAATAGGCCTCATGGCGCGGCGTCTCCCCTAGGCCTGGCGGGAGCGGTACCGTGAATTGATAATCGAAGCCTTGCCGCGTCAACAGTGCGATCGACCGCTGGTTATCCGGAAACACCGCCGCCCAAATGGCCTGGATCCCATGGCCAAATAAATGCGCGCACATTAGGGCCACCGCCTCTGACATGATGCCTTGGCCCCAAACGTCGCGCGCCAAGGCGTACCCCAGCTCGCGCGTCGTCAAATCAGGTGCCCCGTCCGGTCGGATCCGCGGGTACACACCGATATTGCCCACCACCCGGCCGGCATATTCGACGGCGTAATCACTGTGCGTCAACGCAAACCGCCGCAAGGTCGCCTGCGCCGCCTGCCGGTCTAAGACCGTCCGCATCCCGGCCGGCTGCAACACCGCAGGGTCGCTGGCGTAGCGCAGATAATCACTCACGTCTGCTTGGGTAAAATCACGAATGATCACACGCGCGCCAACTAATCGCATTCCGGCCACCTCCATTATTGTTCATTATACGTTATTTACCGCCAAGTACGCGGGTTTGGCCACAAAAAAACCGTCGCATCAATAAGTTGATGCGGCGGTCAGTCGTCACGGCCGTAGACGACGAAGGATTACTTTTTAACTTCGGTAAAGGTAACGCGCTTGCGCAACTTTGGAGAATACTTCTTCAAAGAAAGACGGTCTGGCGTGTTACGCTTGTTCTTAGAAGTCAGGTAGATCCGTTCGCCGGTTTCAGCACATGCAAGTAAAATGTTATCACGCATGTTCTTCACCTCGCTTTTAGATTTAAACTAACTTATTAATCATAGCGGAATTCCGGCATTTGTCAAGGCGTTAATTTGACACCGCTACAAGGCTGCCTGCCACGCCGCCGGCTGCGGCAAGACCGCACTGAGCACCTGGCTTGTGAATGGGTCCGTCAGTTGGAGTTCACTGGCCTGTAGCAGCTGGCGGGTAAATACGCGGGTATCACCACCGTACAAGGCATCGCCGATGAGGGGGTGGCCCATGTAGGCAAAATGCGCGCGGATCTGGTGGGTCCGCCCGGTCACGAGCTTCACCCGCACTACCGCCGCATGTGGTCCTTGCGTGACTACCTGGTAGTCCGTCACCGCAGCTTGGCCATCAGCGCGCACCTCCCGATGGATGCCATCAGCGGCCTTGGCTAACGGCCACGTCAAATGGCCGCTCGGCGCCGGGGTGCCACCGACCACGGCGAGATACGTTTTGCTGACGGCTTGGTTGACCCCGAGGGCATCGAGGCGGCCTTGCGCAAAGGCGTGCTTGGCCACCAGCACTAAGCCGGTCGTGTCTCGGTCTAATCGGGTGATGATCGCCGGTTGCGGCCCTGCGATCCCTTCTTGCTGCAAAAAGCCGCCGATGCGGTTCAATAAGCTGTCGGTCGGCTGGCTAGGCCCCGGCACACTGGCGAGGCCGGCGGGTTTATTCACGATCAGCCAATTAGCGGTTTCCAACGTGACGGCCACCGGTTCGTGGCTGATCGCCAGCCCCGCTTCTGGCGGCAGGGTCATGGTCACCTTTTGGCCGGGATGCACGGCCACGTTGCGGACCGCGTGGTGATCAAGGGTGACGCACTGGGCGTCAAACAATTTGCGTAACAAGCGGTGACTCACCCCTTGGGCGGCCAATAAGCGCTTGACGGTCGTCTCTTGCGTTGCGGTATAAGTGAATGTGAATGGCATGGCTTCCTCCGTTAAGGGTAGTCTAGCACGACTGGCCGTTTGCCAAAAGGTGGGCAGATGCACTATGGTAAAGATAATAATTAATGGAGGGCACGCGATGACCATTTTAAAAGATGTCGCTTACGGTAGCGACCCATTACAAAAAGCCGACCTTTACCTACCCGGTACCGCCAAGGCACCCGTCGTGATCTTCATTCACGGCGGCGGTTGGATCCGCGGCGATAAACAAAACGCCGCAGCGATCGGGGATTACTTCGCCAAACGCGGTTACTTCGTGGCGATTCCTAACTTCCGGCTCGCCCCCGCCCACCATTTTCCTGCCGCCCAAACCGACTTAAGAGATTTTTGCCAGTGGTTACTGGACTCGCCACACGACTTCGATCGCCAACGGATCGGCCTGCTCGGCGCTTCTGCCGGTGGCACCATGGCCTTGACCCAAAGTCTGGCGACCGGCTGGCCGACTGTCGCGTGGAGCCCACTGGTCGATTTTGCCACCTGGGTACAACAACACCCCGATGTTCGTCCCGACGTGGCGGCGCAAGGCGATCGGCACCAAGTCAACGACGCCTTTTACAAATATGTGTTGCAAGCGTACCTCGGGGACTTAAGCGCTGAACATTTAGCCGCCGTTAACCCGCTGGAACACCTGACGCCGCAGCTTGGCCCCACCGTGTTGTACACCAGCACCGATGAGCTCGCGCCGCTCCCCAGTGCCTTGCGCTTCGTCGAACACGCCGCAGCCAACGGCAGTGACATCACCATCCACGTCGTCCCCGGCACTGGCCACGCCATGGATTATGCCGACTTCGCCTTGCCCGGCACCGCCGACTTTTTCGCCTACCAGTTGCAGTAGCGAACGTTTGTTTGTATACTGATCATCAGAGGTGAGCAGATGACTTATGCAGACGAGATCGGCGAAGACGCGTTCAACGCATTAGTCGCCGATTTTTTTCAAGAACACTACCGCGACCGCGGCATGCGCAAGTGGCAAGGCTACTTTCTTTCCGATCATACCGCCGCGCTGAAACAAACGGCGGCGACCAGTGGCCCGGCCACCTGGCTACCGCCACAAGACCAGCCGACCGTGCGCGCCCAACTCGCTAAGGCTTACGCCAACCACCAAACCGTGACGGCCCAGCTTAGCGCGCGCGACCCTGATGGGCACGCTTTTTCGCCTTGGAGCGGCCAAGTCAGCGGCCACGATAACGCCGACCACGTCACGATTGGCGCGCGTACAGTCCCGATCAGCGCCATTCGGCACATCAAGATCTGGCCTTTCAGCACGGCAAGCGACCGGCGCTAGTTGCTGTTCCCCGCAGATTTCGGTATCATCAAGTTAACGATAATTCACAGGGGGACCCTTCATGCCATTTCTCGCGCTACTCATTGATCTCATTGCTGCCGGCGGCTGGTACGTCCAACGCCAAGCCGCCGGGTTTTACACACCTGGGCTTGTGCTCCAGATCGTCTTAGCCGTGCTGTTGTTGGTGATGACCTTCAGCTACCGCGGCCAGCGCAAAGGCCGCTTTAACTACGACACCTGGCGGCACGTCTTCACGTTGCGCTTCGCCGTGATCGTCTTATCCTTGATCGCCAACGCGCTTTTGGTCTTCTTGTATTACTTGAACTGGACCGGGCAAAATCCATTGATCTTTAGCTGACACCACTAAAAACGCCAGCGGCTTGCGATCCGTTAACCGAATCGCAAGCCGCTGGCGTTTTTGAGTGGCCTCGTGGGAATCGCCCTTACTGCGGCAGTGCTAAAGTCGTGCCTGCAGCGCGCGCAAACTGCTCGACGAGGCGAATGCCTTGTTTTAAGCTCGTATTGTCATCCGTCAAAACGGCGATCGTGCAGCTGCGCTTCCCAGTTCCTAGATGGCCGATGCTATTGACGATCCAGGTGTTATCGCCGTTTTGTCGCCAGCCATTTTTCAGCTGAAAGGTGGTACTGCCTGCCGAAACGCCCCATTGCTGATCGGCTTCGATCTGCCCCATTTCCGTTTTGAGGTACGCGCGTGAAGCGCTCGAGAGGTAGTCTTTGGCGTAGAAGATCTGGTTCAACAACCGCAACTGGTCGCTGGCCGTGGTGGTGGTCAAGACCCAGCCGTTGGCGTTGGCCACCGAGTTGGTCATCTTCAAGTTGGCAAACAACGTCGTCAGCCCTTGGCTATCGCCAATGGCGCGATACAAGCCTGTGGCTGCCGCGTTGTCACTATTTTGAATCGCTGCTTCTGCATAACTGTGCTCCGTGGCCGTTAAGGTTTCACCGGCGGCATGGTGGACGTGCAGCAGCTGCACCAGCATCGCCACCTTCACGATGCTGGCCGTGGTGTGCGGGGTGGTTTTGTGGTTATTCAGCGCCACCAACGCCCCAGACTGTGGCGAATACACCGCCACTGAAATCGGCGTGTCCGGATGCGCGGCCAGGATGGCTTGCCATTTAGCCGTTAGCGCCTTTTGCACCGCCGCTTTAGACGGTGCCGGTGCCGCTTTGGTGGTCGTGGCGACCGTGTGCGTCGCCGGTTTCGAGTCTGCGACTTGTGGGCGCGCCCGGTAGTGATGCACCGCCACCAAGGCGAAGAGCACCACTAAAATCCCCCACAAAGTCCGCTTGACGCTTTTCTTTAAGTGCCGTCGTGGTTTGGCCATCACTCACCATCTCCTTTCGCTAATATTATGGCATATCAGCAAAGCGCTTTCTATGCTTTCTTGCTCCTGGTGCCACCAAGACGTGAAAACATCGTGATGTCATAAATCTTGATATTGTTTTTTTTTTTTTGATATTATCATAAAGGTAACGCAGAAAGGAGGGGCTTATGGTCCGTCTAAAACCGCAATACCGCACACCGGCTTTGCTGCTCGGCAGCACCTTATTGGTCGTCGCTTTGTCAACGTTTTACTTGGTCACCACGGTCGCCCCCTCCAAGGTGACCCTTCCGGCAACGGTGACGCAATTACAGTTGCCACCCGCTGCTTTACCCACCCCTGCGGCGACCATCCCGGCAAACACCCAGGTCCCAGTCGCGACCATCCGTGCGCGTCTGCATCACTACCTTCGCCAGGTCACCACCACCACGGATACCAGCGTCACCTTTTATAACCTGACGCCTGTACCCGGTTCAACGGCGGCTAAGCGCACCGACCCCCTCAACGTTGCCGGGAGCGTCGCGACGGTTGCCCAAGGCAGTCAAGCCCGCTTGGCCGGGGCTAGCGCCCACCTCGCGCTCGCCGCCTATCTCAGCCACTTGCAAGCCACTGGGGAGAAAATTTGGACCGCAAGCGATTCCGCTGGCATGCACATGATGCTCGCCAATAACGGGCCCTATTACGCCAATACCATACTGACCCGCTATGGCAAAGGCACCGTCAACCACTACCTAAAAAAACTTGACTTGACCCCAGCCTTTAGTGATGTGACCGAAGACCACACAACGACCAACGACCTAGCCAACTTGCTACGCAAACTCGCCGATCACCAGGCGCCCTTTGCTCACCAACGCATGCAACAACGCGTCTTGCAAGACCTGGCAGCACAAGTCGAGCGCCGCGGGATCCCTGCTGGCGTGACCCAACTCTTGCCTAAAGCCAAGATTCAAAACGTTACGGGCCAACTAGGCAACAGCACCAGCGATGCCGCGACCGTCACGCTCCCCGACGGCCAGCGCTTCGTCTTGGCGATCATGACGACGACCCCAGCCGCCGACTTCACCCAGATCCAGGCGATCGCCAAAGAGGTCACACACCTCGCCTATTTCCGGGGGTAACGGCAACCCGATGATCAGTCGCACTTACTTTTTGTAAATGTTGTGTAAATGTTTGTGTAAGGGGTTCCATTTATGGCAAAAATTGGTATACTGACATTAGCTAATGCGGCTGGGTATGGTGGTGCGCACTCCATATGCTTTCCCAGTTGTAACAGTGGGGGTGCCAGTCGATGCTCCTTGTCGGCCTCCACACACGCTTAAGGATAGATCCCGAAGATGGCCTAGAACTGATTGGGCACTGGCGAGACGTCTGGCGTACGACCCTCATGGCGGGACAAACCCGCGTGAGGCCGCTGTTATCCCAGTCCTGAGCGCAAACTCAGGCACCGTAACCACACAAATCGCGGATCGGCAACCGCACCTCGACACTTGAGGCACTGCCCGGGACACGTTTTGGGGAAACCCGACGTGTCTTTGTTGTGCTGTCCACGTTTTTTTTCGGGCTGACGCGAACACAGGCCAAATTTTGGCATCTACCTTGAACCCGGCTTATAATGAAGAAAATCCCTTAGGAGGAAAAAATTCATGGCAAAAGTCGTCGTTCTCAACGGTGAAGTCGTCAACTATGATCACAACATCGACTGGTCCAGCATTGCGCAAGACGTGGTGGTCTATCCGACGACCACCACAGACCAGATACTGGCACGCGTCGCCGGGGCCACGGTGATCGTGACCAAAGAAATGCCCGTTCCTGGCGCTATCGTGCAACAGTTCCCCGATAGCGTCAAACTCGTCGTCGAAGCCGGGACAGGCTATAACAATCACGACTTAGACGCCTTGCGCGCCAAGGGCATCGCCCTCACCAACATTCCCGAATACAGCACCCAGCGCGTGGCCCACACGGCGATCATGCTGCTGCTGAACCTAGCCAGCAGCATGCAACAACAGCTGACGATGCTCGCGCAAGGTAACGAGGCCAATTTTAGCCAGCACCTCATGGTCGAACACATCGAACTCAACGATAAGACGCTAGGCGTGATCGGGTTCGGTCACATTGGCCAAAAAGTGATCCAAATCGCGCAAGCCTTAGACATGCACATTTTAGTCGCGACGCGCACCCCGCGTTCTGATCGTGACGGGATCCACTTCACCACCCAGGCCGACCTCTTGGCTAACAGTGACTTCGTGTCCTTGAACCTCCCGTTGACCGCAGCGACCCACCACATGCTCAACGCCGACACCTTGGCCACAATGAAGCCCACCAGCTTCTTGATCAATACCGCTCGCGGCGGGTTGATCGACGAAGCGGCCTTGATCCAGGCGCTACAAGCGCACACCATCGCCGGCGCCGGCTTAGACGTGCAAGAACACGAACCGCTGGCGCCTGACAGTCCGCTGTTCACCTTGCCTAACGTGATCGTCACGCCACACATCGGCTGGCGGGGCCTCGAAACGCGTCGGCGCCTGGTCCGGATGGTCGGCGACAACATCACCGCCTTCTTCGCCAACACCCCCATCAACCGTGTCGACTGACGACGGTTTTAACCCTTATCTTGAACCCAAAAGCGCGTCAACCCCTACAAGGCTGACGCGCTTTTTTGGTCTGCTCAGATTAGTCACACCAACCACCGACCCTACAGGTCATAGGTGAACGGTCCTGGCTGATTCCCATTAGCCGGGGTTTCTGACGCCCCACTGGTGGCATCGACTTGAGGGGCAGCGTCCGTTTCGGAGGCCCCGCTGGTCGCATCAACGACTGGTGCCGCTTCGGTTTCGGAAGCCCCTGTGGTCGCATCGACGACTGGGGTGGCTGCCGTTTCAGAAGCGCCACTGATAGCATCCGTTGGTGCACCGGTTTTACCATCAGCCGCAGAGGCGCCACTTGACGCGTCTGACCAGCCACCTTTTTCATAGGCGGTCAAAATCGGCTCGGCGCTACCTGTGAACTCGATCGTGCCCAGGTAGGCGCCATCCACATCACGCAAGGCGTAATACTGGATGAAAACGCGGTGTCCGTGCATGACCAGCGGCCGAGCCACGAAGTCCCGCGTGCCGTCTTTGAAGCTGTCGATGATCTTCATGACGATCGGCAACACCCGGGCCGGATGACATTCGGCCACCGTCTCGTTCAACTGGTCAACGGTGCGCACGTGTTCGCGGTTGGGCTTATCCGAGTAATAGGTGAACCGGTCGGTATGGTCGATCAAGTCGATTTCAAACGGAATGGTGTTAAAAATTTGTTGCACTTCGGTCAGCGAAAGCCGCCCGGTCGGGAACGTGATGTACGTCCCGTCAAAGTCTGGTTTACTTGTCATAATTGCCTCCATGATTAATTCTGCGCTGCTTTAGCCGATCGCAGTCAGCGCTTGGGCCTGTTTGAACCGCAATTGCACCCCACCAGGCGCAGTCAGGCCCAACACGCGCTTTCCATTGACCTCAACGACGACTTCTGCGCCAGCGCCTGTCGTCGCCAGGTAGGCGCCAGCCGGTGGCAGCTGCTGCGCGCTTTGCGGCACCAACGCCGCGCCTTGCGCCTGCAAGCTCACCACATACGGGTGCCCCAATAACGCTTCTGCAGCAACGAGTTGTCCCGTCGCGATCAGCCGGCGGATCCGCGTCGACGACACCTTATCTTGGCCTTGTTGCAGCTCGGTGACGACTGTCGTGGCAAAACGTCCGGCCGCCAGTCGGGCGAGCGTCTGCACCCCGGCCACCCCGCCGCGGCCGAAGGTATAGTCAAAGCCGGCCACGACGCGGCGGGCGTGCAACCCCACGAGGTAGGCGCTCACGAACGCCGCGGGGCTCAAGCTGGCGAACGCCGGGGTGAAGCGCACCACGTATAGCCGCTCGACGCCTAAGTCGGCCATCAAGGCCGCTTTTTGGTCTAAGGTCGTTAAATAGCGGAAGTCGGCGCTGTGTGGGCCGGGAAACACTTGTGAAGCGTGCCGGTCGAACGTCATCACCGCCAGCGGTAACCCCGCGTTTGCAGCTTGGTGTTTGGCCGTGGCCAATACCCGTTGATGCCCACGGTGCACGCCGTCGAAAAAGCCGAGGGCTAACACGCTGGGGCGTTCGTGCGCCAGCGAAGCGATATTGGCGGTCGTCAGCGTGATCACGTCCATGCCTAGCTGCCTCCTTACTTTGATTTGTTTTTCTTATTGTGGTGCTTGGCTTTGGGTGCCGCCAGCTGGCCGGCCTTGGCTTCTTGCAAAAAGGCGCGCAGTGGCCGCAGGTCTTGGGCATCATAGTGTTGCACGAATTCTGCGATCTTGGCCGGGTCTTGGTACGCCGGGTCCAGATACATATGCTGCGTCGTGAATGGCATCTTGTGCGTGAGTTTAACGTCGATCACCACCGGCAGGTCCGTCTGCTTCGCGTCTGCAATCGCGGCTTGGAATTCCGCCTTACTGCGAACGGTATAGCCTTTTGCGCCCATACCTTCGGCGACCTTGGCCCAGTCAGTATCCGGGATATCGACCCCAGACAGCGGCTGATGCGAGTCATCCCGCTGTTCGGCTTCGATATACCCTAGCGTCTGATTGGAGAACACCACGTTGATGATGTGCAAGTGGTACTTGTACTGCGTCAAGATTTCTTCGCACAACATCGCATAGGCCCCATCCCCGCTTAGGCTGTAGACATCGCGGTCTGGATAGCGGACCTTAGCCGCGATCGCCGCCGGCAAGCCGTAGCCCATGGTGGCGTACTTCCCACTTGTGGTCCACTTTTGGGTGTGCTTGATGTCGATCAGCCGCTCGAAGTTGATGTTGATGTTGCCCACATCGACGGCCCAAACGGCTTTGTCAGAAGCTTCACGGTTCAACACGTCAAAAATCGGTTCCGGCCGGACTGGGGTTTCTGGTGAATCCTTGAAACTGTCTTGCCAGTCCCGCCAGTTTTGCTTATTGGCGATCGACGCCAGGTAAAATGGGGTCGCTTCGCGCTCGTCGCCGGCTTTGCACAACGCCTTCAAGGCCTCTTTAGCATCCGCCAAGATCGCCACGTCATCGTGCCGCCGCTTGCCTAACTTAGTCGCTTCGATGTCGATTTGGATCACCTTGGCGTTAGGATTGAACAGCATGCTGGCAAATGGCACATCGTTGCCGACCCACAAGATCAAATCGGTCGCCATTCCTGCTTCGACCCCGGGCTTAGGCGCGACCCGCCCGGTAGACCCCAGGTAAGCCGGATAATCTTCGTCCAAGATGCCTTTCGCCAAAACGGAGGACACCAGCGGCAGCTTGAATTTTTCAGACACCTTCTTAAGCTGCTTGGCCGCATGCTTGGCCCCTAAGCCGAAGTACAACAGCGGGCCCCTCGCTTGCTTGATCAGCTTGACCGCTTCTTCGATGCGGACTGGATCTGGCTTGACGGCGTATGGTTCGATTTGCGTATTGGCGTTAGAGACGTAGTTGTCTTTGATCTGCGCCCAACCGAAGTCCTTAGGAATAGTGACCACCGCCACGCCTTTGTGTTCATAGGCCGCTTGGATCGCTTCATCGATCACCTTCGGCAGGCTTTGCGCCGTCATCACGGTGTGGTTGAACACGGCCACATCATTAAACATCGGCTCTTCGTTCATCGCCTGGAAAAAGTCGATGTTCATGTTCTTCGATGGCACCTGCGCCACGATCGCCAGCAGCGGTACCCGGTCGATTTTGGCATCGTATAACCCGTTCATCAAATGCACCGCCCCAGGGCCTGCAGACCCGAAGCAAACGCCGATTTGACCGCTGAGCTTGGCGTCGGCTGCGGCGGCCAAGGCACCGGCTTCTTCGTGTCGCACTTGAATGAACTTGATCTTGTCTTGTTGGTTGTGTAAGGCATTCATCGTCGAATCAAATGAGCCACCCGGATAACCATAAATATGATCGACGCCCCAAGATTCGATGACCTTGAGGACTGCATCGGAACCACTGATCGTTTGTGCCATAATGGGCCTCCTAAATTGTGTTCCACCGTAACGGTTGATCTGTTACGGTTTGAAATGGTGTCAGCGCTGTTATTCAGTTTCACTGAAAACGCTTTACAGATAGTAGTCTAGTTCTAATGCCACGTTAAGACCATGTTTATAGCTACACAGTTTGTTTGTCAAAACTGACATGCCTGTACTAGTCAAAGATTTATTCAGCTTTTAGGATAACTACACACAACTGCCGGTGGCCTTCGCAGCACCCAAAAACGCAAATGCCCCCGCACCACGATTCAATAAACGAATCGGGGTACGGAGGCAAGCATGCGATAAACGCGCTCTTGCCCACTGTCGCAACGCACAGAAGCCGACCTGACGCCGGGCGGCTGACGCCTCCCGTCTCCCGATCGGACTTCTGTGGTCGCGTCACCCGCGGGCAATCGCGCTAGATTTCGAAGCTGTTGGTGCAGTGCATCTTCTTGACGTCAGCGATGGTTTGGCAACCGGTGAGTTGCATGGCGATGAAGATCTCCATCTTCAAATGATCCGCCACCGCTTTGACCCCTTTCCAGCCGCCAAGCGCCAAGCCGTAACTGAACGGCCGACCGACGCCGACCAAATCGGCCCCTAGCGCCAGCGCCTTCAACACGTGGGTCCCACGCTGTACGCCACCGTCAAAAATGATCGGGACGCGGTGCGCTACTACTTTGGCGATCGCCGGCAGGCACTCGATCGAACCTGGCGCCCCGTCGAGCTGACGCCCCCCGTGATTGGAGACATAGATCCCCGCAGCGCCTGCTTGAATCGCGGCTTCTGCGTCTTCTGGGGTTTGGATCCCTTTGATCATGATCGGCAGGTCGGAATAGTCCGCCAATTTTTGAATGAGGTCAAGGTTGAGCTTTTGCATGGATTCTTTAAACAAGGAGCCGGCACCGGCGCCATTTTCCCCCGTGTTATACCCGGCCAAGTTCGCGATCTTGCCCTTCAGGTGGTAATGGTTGATCACGTCAAGCTCGCGGTAGCCGCCCAAAGTGGAATCGGCGGTCAAAACGATCGCCCGCGCGTTGGCCTTATGCGCCTCGTCGAGTAAGTACTGGCAATATTCCCAGTCTTTAGGCATATAGAGTTGGAACAAGTACGGGGCGCCGTCTGAAACCGCCGCGGTTTCGGCGATCGTCTTTGACGCAAAGGTGCTTTGCGCCATCATGATCCCGGCTTCTTTGGCCCCTTTAGCCAAGCCGATTTCACCGCTAGAATGCGCCAGCGTGTTGCCCGCGATCGGTGCGGTCATCAGCGGTGAGCTTAATTTTTCGCCTAAAAAAGTCGTGCTTTGATCGGGCTCGGCGACATCGCGCAAAACCCGGGGCAGCATGTGCACGTCCTTGAACGCATTGGTATTGCGCCACTTGGTATAGCCATCATCGGCGCCTTCGGTGATGTAGCCGAATTCCCCGCGGCCGATCAGCGCTTCTGCGCGCTTCTCCAGGCTCTTCAAATTTAACACGTCGATCTCTTGAACATTGCCAAAATCTGGTGTAGCCATAAGCTTTCCCTCCGTTTTTCCCCATTAATATTCGGATGCCCCGGTCATGGCATCGCTGATTTGACCAGAATCGCCGAACGGCCCCGTGCTATCTGATTGCGAAGCGCCTGAGTAGGCGTCTGTTTGCATGGCCCCATCATCTGCGGCGACGCCGGTAGCAGGGTGTTCTGACGCGCCGGTGTCCGCATCGGTGTTCGCCACGGCAGGCACGGTGGTTTCAGTTTGCGAAGCCCCGGTATCTGCATCGGTCGGCTGGCCGGTTTTCCCGTCTGCCTTAGAAGCCCCGGAGCTGGCATCCGACCAGCCGCCGTTTTCGAAGGCTTGCAGAATCGGCTCGGCGCTACCCGTAAATTCGATCGTGCCAAGGTAGGTCCCATTCACGTCCCGCAAAGCATAATACTGGATGAACACACGGTGCCCGTTCATCACCAAAGGCCGCGCGACAAAATCCTTGGTCCCGTCTTTGAAACTTTGAATGATTTGCGACACGATCGGCCAAGCCTTCGCCGGATGACACTTTTGGACGTGTTCACCCAGCGCCTTCAACGTGCGCACATGCTCCCGATTCGGCTTATTCGAATACCAACTAAAATGATCCGTCCGGTCGATCAAATCGATCTCAAAAGGAATCGTGCTAAAGATCTGCTGGATTTCAGTCAAGGTCATCCGACCAGTGGGAAACTGAACATAAGATTCGATATACGGCGTCTGCACCATAATCACTACCGTCTTTCATAACGCCACTTATTATTTCTTTGTAAACGTTTTACTTCTATAAGTTTAGGCGAATATGAATAAACCGAACAGGGTTCTAGCTATCCTTTTTCATGTGGATTGCTGACTTTAAGCCCCGTTTTTTACCCGGCTGGCCGAACGCCAACACAAAAATAAGGATAAACCCTAAATCGGCTTATCCTTTATTATGGCACCTGCAAGCTCAGGACTTGTTGGTGGATCGTCTCGCGCACCTGGCGGAAAACAGCCAGGCGATGGGCTTCGTCTCCGGTGGCCTGCGCAGGATCAACTAAGGGCCAGTGC
This sequence comes from Lactobacillus sp., assembly GCA_022651245.1. GTDB lineage: Bacteria > Bacillota > Bacilli > Lactobacillales > Lactobacillaceae > Lacticaseibacillus. The sequence goes on along the minus strand of JALCQM010000027.1, from coordinate 10,035 downwards.
AGGCGTCGCACCGTTGCCGGTGTGACGGGACAATGGTCTCGGGCATCCCCGCACAATGTGACCACCAAGTCAGACTGGCGCAAATACGCCGGATCGATCCTCTTCGACGTTTGCCGGGAAATATCGATCCCCACCTCTGCCATCACTTTGACCGCAAGCGGGTTCAGCCCATCCTGGCGCAGCCCAGCGCTAGCGACATGCCAGGTTGGCCCCAGCAGTGCCTTGGCGAACCCTTCGGCCATCTGGCTGCGGCACGAATTACCGGTACAAAGAAAATACACTTGTGGCATCACGGGCCCTCATTTCTAATTACAATTGCGTCGTGGCGATCTTGGCCGCATTGACCGGTCGCGGGGCATAGGCTTGCGTGCTCGCCCCGAGCGTGACCCCGCAAACTGGCGTAAACCCGTTCGGCAATTGCAACTTGGCCAGCGCCTCGGGCGTTTGGTTCAAAGCGGCGATCACGCCCCAAATATAACAGCTCGCCACGCCTTGGTCCACGGCGGCCAAGGCCATATTATGCACGATAATCGCGGCACTCGAATATTCTGCGCTGGTCAACGCCTCATGGGCCGATTTTGCCGAGACGATCACGAAAACCGGCGCCCCGTACAACATGTGCTCGCGGCCGAACTGCTTGGTCCCTGCGGCCTCGATTGCCTGCAAGACGGCGGGTTCACGAACGACCGTCAGGTGATAATTCGCGAATTGGCCCATCGCCACAGGGGCCTCTTGAGCCGCCTGCATGATCGTTGCCAACGCCGCTTCACGAGGTGCTTCCCCAGTATACGTCCGAATTGCCGTCCGCTGATTCAATGTCTCTAACGTTTGCATCTTAACACCTTCCATTTAAGATTTTGGGTTCACCTTTAGGATACCACGATTGCCGCGCCAATCCCCGGCAACCGTTCCCCAACGGGAGAAAAAAACGCCTTGGCGCGAGTTGGCGTCAAGACGTTTTGGTGTGCTGATCAATTAGTCTTTTCGAGTGCTTCCCACAAACCATTCAGATAAGCGATCCCCAAAGCGCGGTCGTACAACCCGTAACCAGGGACGCCATCTTCGCCCCAGATGTTGCGGCCGTGATCCGGGCGAATATACCCATCAAAGTGGGTATCATGCAAGGCCTTCATGATGGCGTACATATCCAAACTCCCACATTCTGACAAATGGGCAGACTCGTGGAAGTCCCCCTTGGCGTTCATAAACTTGATGTTGCGCGCATGGATGAAAGGTGCGCGGTCCTTCGCCACAAACTCGCGAATGATCGCTGGCACGTCATTATTCGGATTCTCCCCTAATGATCCCGTACAGATCGTGAAGCCGTTGTACTTCGATTCGTGCATCGCTTCGATCGCCCGCATGTCTTCGGCATTCTTGTAGATCCGTGGCAAGCCGAATAATGGGCGTGGTGGATCATCCGGGTGCATCGCCATCCGAACGTCGCATTCTTCACAAACGGGGATGATCGCGTCCAAGAAGTATTTCATGTTCTCGCGTAACTTTGCTTCGTCCACGTGCTTGTAAGCCTTGAACAAGCCTTCGATGGTCGCCAATCGTTCTGGTTCCCAGCCTGGCAACGTGTACCCGTTAGACCCATTGCGCGTCGAATCGATGATCTCTTGCGGGTCCGCGGCTAACTTATCCGCCTCAAACGCCATATCGTTGGAGCCGTCTGCCAAAACGTAATGCAGATCCGTCCGCAGCCAATCAAAAACCGGCATGAAATTATAGCAGATCACCTTGATGCCGTATTCGGCCAAGTTGCGAATCGTCTGCTTGTAGTTTTCGATGTATTGGTCGCGCGTTGGTAAGCCGATCTTGATATCGTCATGGATATTGACGGATTCAATCACTTCCAGCTTCAAGCCCGCCGCTTCCACTTCTTGTTTCAAGTCGGCAATCTTCGCCTTTGGCCATACTTCGCCGACTGGCACGTCGAACAAGGCCCCCACGACCTGAGTGGTCCCCGGAATCTGGCGAATGTTTTGTAGTGTGATCGGGTCATCTTTTGGCCCGTACCACCGGAATCCCATATTCTTCATAGCAATTATTATCCTTTCGTTCTACGCCCCTACGACCGCGTGCAGGGTCTTAGCCACCGCCCCAGTACCTGCGATCATCGCGGTGAAGTCCTGCTCGATTTTAGGCGTCAACCCAGCGGCATCTAAATCTGCTGGGAAGATCTGCTTATTGGTCAGAATCGGTTGCAACAAGCTGTGCGCATCCACATGGTCGCCTAATTTGATGTCAGCCACATAAGGTTGTAATTCTGCCAGTAATGGATCGCGGCTTGGTTCAAACGGCGTGCCATCATCTTGGATCGCCATCAAGAACCGGCACCACCCGGCAATGATCAACGGGATCGCCTTTAACCCGCTCGTGTCCTTGCCTGCATCCAAGTAATGCTGGATCGTCACGCCATAGCGAATCGGTAGTTTCTGCGACGTGTCACTCGCAATGCGTTGCGGGGTATCTGGAATATTCTTATTCGGTAGCCGCTTTTCGATCACTTCATCAATAAAGCCTTTGGGACTGATGATCTTGGGATCTTTGACCACCGGTAAGTCTTCTTGATAGCCCAATTGGCGGATCAATGCGACCAGATCCGGGTTCGTCATTTCGTCGGCAATACTCGTATACCCCAATATGGAACCAAAAATCGCCAGGCCCGTATGGAGTGGGTTCAAGCAAGCGGTGACCTTCATTTGGTCGGCATCATTGACGGTGTCTCGGTCAGCCAAGATCACGCCCGCTTTTTCTAAAGCCGGCCGGCCATTCGGAAAACTGTCTTCGATCACGAGGTAATGGGTCACTTCAGTATTCCCAAACGGCGCGATGTTCGTATGCTTAGCCGTATGAATGATCTGGGTATCGTCAAAACCGCTTGCTTGCAAAATCTTCGCGACAGATTCTGCAGGGTTTGGGGTGATCCGGTCGATCATCGACCACGGAAAGCTGACTTGCTGCGGATCTTGCAAGTAATCCACGAAGCCTTGCGCGACAGTTCCTGCAGCCAGCCAACCTTTAGCAATCGTCAAGATCTCGGTTTCAAACCGCTTCCCGTTTTCTGAGAAATTATCCGTGGAAACCATCGCGATCGGCAGCTTCCCAGCTTGATAGCGGGCTAACAACAAGCGGGCAATCGCGCCCATATTCGTCGTCGCTGCTTCTGGGTCGCCAGCGATATCCGCTTGGGCGGCGGCGGTCAACGCCCCGTTGATATCGCGCAAGGTATACCCTTTTTCGGTAATGGACATGGTCACGAATTGTAGGCTAGGCTTTTCGAAGATCGCCTTTAGCTGCGCCCACCCGGCCGCATTGGCACGGTTGTAGTACACCGCATCGGCGACACTGGCGATCAACGTCTTATCATAGTGCCCCTGCGCATCCATCACCACTTGTAACGCCCGGTTTTGGTACGGGGCATAGGCTTGTTCGATCACACCGTCATCATAAGTTTCGGCGACGATCACGCCGGCCTTTAAGTCGCCACGATTCAACAGGTCTTGCGCGATCTTGGCGTGGAAGCACCGGAACAAGTTCCCCCCACCAAAATGGACCCACACCGGCTCTGTTGCCGCCGCTTGAGCGACCTGGGCCTGATCAAACTGCGGCAGGGTAATCCCCGCTTGCTTGAATGCGGCTGGTTCTTTTCGATAATCATCAGTTAAGCGCACCATGAAGTTGTGCTCCTTTCATCGGGCAAATGTTTTTTCGTGATACTAATATATCAGTTGACGCCATTAATGTAACATGGTCTGAATCCGATTACAAGTCGCTAAGGATTTTTTGTGAAATAATATTCTTGTCTTGACAAACTTGTTATACTGAAAAGGAAAAATGCGCAGTGAGGAGCTAAATTATGGTCGAAATCGGTAATTTCCAAGACGAGGCGTACGCCGCGATCCGCAACAAGATCTTGCGCCTCGAGTTTAAGCCCGGCGAACGCATCAATAAGAAAGCCTTGCAAACACAGTTGGATATCGGCGCCACCCCCATGCGTGAGGCCTTCTTGCGCCTCAGCAGGGAAGGCCTGCTAACGGTCCGACCCCAAAGCGGGACCTATGTCTCTAAGATCAATATCGATGAAGTCTATCAAGCCCGCTTCGTGCGTGAAAGTATCGAGAAACTCGTGGTATCAGAAGCCATCACCCATATCGATGACGCGCAGTTGGCAGACTTACAAAAGCTGATCCAGCTGCAAGAGTTCTATTTGCACTCAGAAGATTACGACCACTTCTTTGATCTCGATGAAGATTTCCATCGCACCTTTTACACGATCGACCACAAGGCATTCGTGTGGAACTGGCTACAGGTGGTCAACTTACAGTTCAACCGTTTCCGCTACTTACGCCTAGAAGTCAAAGACCTCGACTGGCAACAGATCTTCGACGACCACCGCGCCATCGTCGCAGCGGTCGCCGACAAGGTGCCCCAACGCGCCGAAACCTGTGTTAGTCGCCACTTGCACATGGTCGACGACGATATCAAGGTGGCGTTGAAACTGCATCCAGACTATTTTGAATAACCGCGCAAAAAAAGTTTTCTGTTGTAGTAACGGGTGATGTTAACGTCAACATCCCCGTCAACAAAGGGCTGTCCCGTTATGGAACAGCCCTTTTAATGTGTGCCTTTTTCGCCGTTATTGTCTATCGCTTCACAAAAAAACCTTTGACATTTACACCGTAGCCGTTAGACTGTAATCGTATTCAAATATACTAGTATTTCAGTTTAGCCTTTACAAACTCGCCATTATTTTAGGAGGAAAAACATTATGGGAGCAGATCTACTCGCCATGTTGTGGGTCCTGATCGGGATCTTACTACTGGTCTTCATGATCGTTAAATTGAAGATCCACAACATCATCGCCTTGATCCTGTCAGGGCTGTTTATCGCTTTTGCTGAAGGGATGCCGATTTCGAAGATGGTCACCACCATCGAAGGCGGCCTTGGTAGCGTCTTGCAAAGCTTAGTCTTGATCGTCATTTTCGGGGCGATCATCGGTAAGTTGATGACAGAATCCGGTGCCTCACAACAGATTGCCGACACTATCGTCGGTAAAATGGGCACTAAATTGTTACCGTTTGCATTGTTGCTGATCGGGATGATCTTCGGGATGGCGATGTTTTATGAAGTGGCCTTCTTGATTACCATGCCCTTAGTGATCAGCATTGCGAAGGAAGCGAAGATCCATTACATGAAGCTGGTCATCCCCACCGTTGCCGGTGCCACGATGGGCCACTCCCTGTTTCCACCGCAACCCGGTCCTATGGCCTTAGTCAACGCTTTTCACGCGGACATCGCCCAAGTTTACATTTTCGGCTTGATCGTGATCGTCCCCACTATCATCTGCAGTGGGATCTTGATTCAACGGTTCATCCCTGGCTTGGAGAACATGCCATTAGGGAATGTGATGAAGCCAGCCCCACGGATGGCCAAAGAAGACCTGCCAAGTTTTGGCACATCGTTGATTACCCCCTTGCTGCCCGCTATTTTGATCGTGCTGTCTTCTATCGTGAAGAACTTCACCCCTAAAAATAGTGGTTTATATAACTTTGCCGGTTTTATCGGCAGTGCTGAAATCAGTATGTTGATCACCGTGATCGTCGCTATGATCCTCTTCGGCTACCGTCGGGGGATGAAGGGCGAAGAAATCACCACCCATATGACCACTGCGATTGAAGGCATCTCCAATGTCCTGTTAGTGATTGCTGCTGGCGGGGTCATGAAGCAAGTGATCATCAACGCCGGCATCGGCGACAAGATCGTTAACTTAGTCGGTCATTCTGGCATTTCACCGCTGATCTTGGCGTGGATCATCACCATTTTGATCCGTATCTTAACCGGTCAAGGCGCCGTGGCGGCGATCACCGCCGCAGGGATCGTGGCCCCAATGATCGCAGCGTTCAACGTCAATCCCGTTTTGATGGTGCTCGCTTGTGCCTGTGGGAGTAACACCATGACCTTGATGTATGACGGTGGGTTCTTACTCTTCCAACAATCCTTTGGTATCTCACTGAAGGACACCTTCAAGACTTGGGGGGGTTTGGAACTGGTCAACTCTGTGGTCGGCTTGATCATGGTCTTGATTCTCGACATCTTCATCTGATCTGTCTTGTGAAGGCTAGGCCCTGATGTGCTTAGCCTTCTTTTGTTGCCGAACTAACGCGATGAGGAGGAAAAAATAATGCTGACTTTACACAATGACTACTTTACCGTCACGATCAACGAACTCGGGGCCGAAGTGACCCAGATCACTCGCCAAACCGATGGTCGCAACTATTTACTTGTCGACCCCGAAGGCCACTATTGGAATCGTCACGCCCCGATCCTTTTTCCTGCGATCGGTAAATCTAATGCGGATCGCTACACCTTAGACGGCCAGACGTACCCAATGTCGCAGCACGGCTTTGCGCGCGACGGCGCCTTCACCGTTGTCGGCGAAACCACGCCGACGCAGATCACCCTCAAGCAAACCGCCACGGCTGAAACCCTAGTCAAATTTCCCTTTGCTTACAGCCTGAGCGTGACTTACACCTTGACGGCAACTGGTTTGACCACCGACTTCACCGTTGCCAATCATGACCAAAAACTGATGCCTTACGCTTTAGGTAGCCATCCCGCCTTCCAACTCTACGCCCCACTTTCCGACTATCACCTCGAATTGGCCGACGCCGACGAACCGGTTCAGGCTTATGGGATCGGGCCAGTACCATTCCGCGACGGCACCTTGACGCCTTTTGCGGCCGCTCAAGGCACCCAGATCCCGCTGAATCACGCCTTACTCGACTCGGGGCTGATCATTTTCGACGCCCCTCACACCACCGCTGCCACTTTGGCTGCTAACGATGGCAGCCACCGGGTCAGCGTCAGTCTGCAAGACTTCCCTTACGTCACGATTTGGAGTGCCGAACATAAAAATGCGCCGTTTTTGTGCGTGGAACCGTTCGCCGGCTTGCCTGACCAAGCAGGCGCACCGAGTGACTGGCGACAAAAGGCCGGCAACAACCTGCTTGAACCGGCCGCAACTCAGCACTTCGGCTACACCATGACCTTAGACTAAACTGCGCAAAAAGCGCCTAGGCAACCCATTCATCGGTGAATGGGACTGCCCAGGCGCTTATTTTGCCTGATACCGCAACAAGTCACCTGGCTGACACGACAACGCGGCGCATAGTTTGGTTAAGGTCGAAAAGCGGATCGCCTTCGCCTTACCTGTCTTCAAGATCGACAAATTGGCCATGGTCAATCCGACCTCATCCGCCAATTCGGTCAGCGTCATCTTTTTGGCCGCCAGCAAGGCTTCTAATTCCACTTGGATCATCGTCCCACCTCAAATCGTTAGTTCATTTTCTTCCTTATAGGCCAATGCCGCGGCCCACAGTCGCTGTAAAATCGCGAGGAAAACGGCAACGATCATCGGGATCGCAAACAAGACTAAGCCGATCAGCATCACCCCGGGGGCATCCCCACCATCGGCGACGGTATACACCATGGGCAAGCACAGCAAGACGCCGATCTGCATCCCCACGCACGCCCACTTCAAGCGTGACAGCAAGCGTACCGCCCGGCGTGAAAAGGCTAACTGGCGATTGATCGTGCCCAGCAGCTGCCAGGCGAACACAACGGCGGCAAAAAACGCCGCCACCACGAGGTACAACCCGCCTCCGAGCGGCAACGCCAGCCAAGGAGACACCCCAGATTGTAGCGCCGACACTGGCAGCTGCCACAGCACTAACGCCGCCACTGCGCCAACTAATAGGACCGCTAGCCCTAAGCAGGCTTTCAAAAACCAACTCCGTAATTTCATTTCACACCTCCGTTTGTGCCCCCTAGCATAGCAAACTATTTATCGATAATCGATAAATCCAGCAGCAACTTAATCAACGCTTAAGCCTCAGGCCGCCCGTTAACGACAACAGGCGCCTTCACCCGCAATTTACGAGACGAAGGCGCCTGTGTGTAGGCTTCTGTTTAGCTTTGTAACTCTGCCACCATATCGCTTAACAACTGGTGCGTTAGCCGGCTAGTTTCTGGCAAGACAGGGTTGTCACCTGAATCGGTCACTGCCGTCAAGAAGGCGCGAATCATTGGCGCAAATCCGCGAGTCTCTAGCATCGGCTGCCAGTCAGGGGCGGCAACCACCGTTTCACTATCGCCACGATACGTGTGGCTCGTCGCGAGGTCATCCACGCGGAACAACCCTTCTGACGACGCGACTGTTGCCTCTTCCAGGTTGGTGCCGGCAACCAAGTTGATCGCCGCTTCGCCTCGGATCCCGTTGGCCATGATCGTGACGCTCGCCTGTTCGACGTTACCGTCCTTATCCGCATGCAGCGCATACCGCGCCGTCGGATCGCTCGGGAAACCAGCCAGCGCTAACGCGGTATCGAGCGGGTGAATGAGCAAGTCAAAAATGGCGTCTTGGGGCGCTTGGGGATGTGCCACCCGATTCTTAGTCACCTGGATCAGGTTTTTCTTTGGCAACGCGATCAAGGTGGTCATTGCCGGCGCAAACCGGCGATTAAAGCCGACCGTCAACAGTTTCTGGTGCTGCGCGGCCAACAAGTAAAGCTCGGTTACTTGGTCCATATCCTCTGCCAGCGGCTTATCCACGAACACATTGACATTACGGGACAAGAAATGTTTAACGAGCTCATAATGCGCACCCGTCGCCGCGTGGATCATAACGGCATCCAGATTAAGCTCATCTAACGCCTTCAGGTCAGTCCCTGCCGCCACCATATGGAACTGATTGGCCACCCGCGTCACCTTTTGCAAGTCGCGACTCATCAAATAAAACTGCGCATCAGATTGCATCTGTGCGTACACCGGTAAATAGGCCTTCAACGCGATATTGCCAAGGCCGATAACGCCAATTTTTAACATACAATCACCTATCCTAGTTTATGCTTTAACGCTAGCACAGGTCACGGTAGCGGTCAAAAGAAATACGGGCAACTCCCCAGAACCTAAGAAAAAAGCAAACGCTGGCCCCTGATTTTCGAGATTCTTACCAATGGTGCACAATTTTCAGTTATAATTTCAGCTAGGGGTAACAAATCTGGCAACACTAGGTTTACGTCCAAAGCTGATCGACGGAAAAAGCTGTGGGGTTGGAGGAAAAGAAAATGAAGAAGGCTATCACGTTCGGAATTGGACTTTTTGCGGTATTAAGCTTGGCTGCATGTGGCAACACTAGCTCCAAAAGTGCTGCAAGCTCATCTGTGAAAGTAAAGAAGACTATTAAGGCCGGCCACGGGACAGAAAAAAAGGCCTCTCGGGAGGTCAGCGGTCCGCTAACTAAAGTTGGCACCTACAGTAATGATGATGATCTCGGGAAAGTGACTTTGATGCACATCTACCACCCGACTACTGCGATTGCAGACGGAAAAGTCAGTTTAAAGATTTCGAGCTTTAAGGTATTCAAAGTTGAGCCGAAAAATAGTAAGCAACAATCATTCTGGAACGATTCTTGGAGTACCACAGTTTCAGACAACCCTTACTATTATGTTCAATCAACCTTTGAAATTTCGAATAAAACGGGACAAGATATCACCCTTGAAGGGTTCAAATCATTAGTCTTTGACGGACGTGCATACGCGCTAGGCCAAACTAACGATGAGACTAGTGGCGTTTCCGTTCCTAACGGATCGACTATTAAGGACCAGACTGTTACCTTCCCGATTGAAAAATCGGCTATCGATAAAACCGACTTTGGAATTGCTCTTGACGAAATCAATGACTCCGCTCAGGAAAACGAAGTCGTGCCAGTAATGAATTCCGTCACAGTTAATCTATCCAACTGATTGCAAACAAATAGCCCCGCTAATCAGCCAAAGCATGATGCACTATGCCCTGTCAAGTTGACAGATGAAATAATATAAAATTTTGTCTGTTTCTACGCGGCTTCACCCCAGTATTCATCTGGGGTGAGGCCGTTTCTTTGTGCCGACCGATTGTGGTGATTGAAGTATTCAATTCCTTCTTCAACCAACTGTTTCAACTCTTCGTAGGTTTTTGCTAGCGGAT
>JALCQM010000026.1 GCA_022651245.1 Lactobacillus sp. | reverse complement strand
CCTCCCGGCCTAAAACTCACCGCTGAGTGCGGCTTGCTCTGCTCTGTTTCTTAGTCGAGCTCCGCAAGCCAACGCGATTGCGTGTAAGTCGTCTCGGTCACGCGATCGCGTTGCCATCACGCACCCAAGCCGCCTTACACACATCGCTAAATGCGGCTTGCTGCGCTCTGTTTCTCTTAGTCGAGCTCCGCAAGCCAACGCGTTTGCTTGTAAGTCGCCTCGGTCACGCGATGGCGTTGCCATCACGCACCCAAGTCGCCTTACACACATCGCTAAGTGCGGCTTGCTGCGCTCTGTTTAATTAAGCTGCTCTAATAATATCTTCAAAGAGTTGATCAGTTCTTCTTGCTTGACTTCCAGCGTTTCGCCGGACTTGCGTAGTTTGAGTTCGACGATGCCGTCGGCGGCTTTTTTGCCGACGGTGACGCGGACTGGGAGGCCGATCAGGTCGGAGTCGGCGAACTTGACGCCTGGGCGTTCGTTGCGGTCGTCGAGCAAGACGGAGTAGCCGGCGTCTTCAAGCTGGGTCGTGATCGCGTTGGCGAGGTCCGCTTGCTCTTGTTTCTTGGTGTTGACCGGAATCACATGCACGTCGAACGGCGCGATGTTCTTTGGCCAAACCAAGCCGTTGTCGTCAGCTTGTTGTTCCGCGACGGCACTTAACAGACGGGAGACCCCGATGCCGTATGAGCCCATGATGATCGGTTGGGCGCGGCCGTTTTCGTCTAAGAAATCGGCGCCCATAACCTTGGAGTAGCGCGTGCCGAGTTTGAAAATGTGGCCGATCTCGATGCCGCGGGTGAAGTGCAAGACGCCTTGGCCGTCAGGCGATAATTCGCCTTCGGTAACAAAGCGGATGTCGGCGAATTGTTCTGGCGTGAAGTCGCGCCCGACCGCCACGTTTTGCAAGTGCTTCTGCGGTTGGTTGGCACCGGCCACTAAGTTGGTCAGGCCTTGCAGCGAGTTGTCGGCGATCACCCGGACGTCGTCAGCGACGCCGACTGGGCCGATGTTGCCAATCTCGCAGTGCAAGGCGGCTTGCACTTGCTCTGGGGTCGCCATGTCTAAGAAGTCTGCGCCCAACAAGTTTTTGAGTTTGGTGTCGTTGACTTCATAGTCCCCACGAACCAAGGCCAAGACCGGCTTTTCGTCGGCAATGAACAAGACCGCCTTGATCAACTGGCTTGCTGGCACGTCCAGCAACGCGGCGACATCGGCGATGGTTTTGGCCTCACCAGTCTCGATTGTCGCCAGTGGTTTGGCCTCGGCGTGCAGCGCTTCCGGCATAGTCATGCTGGTCGCCATTTCCAAGTTGGCCGCGTAATCTGAAGAGTCAGAATACACGATGGTATCTTCACCGATTGCGGCGATCGCAGAGAATTCTTTGGAGTCTTTGCCCCCCATCGCGCCGCCATCACCGATAATCGTCCGGAAGTTCAAGCCGACCCGGTTGAAAATGTTGGTGTAGGCTTTTTCCATTTGCTTATAGATCACGTCGAGGTCATCTTCATTGGCCGTGAAGGAATACGCATCCTTCATGATGAATTCACGCCCACGCAAGACGCCATAGCGCGGCCGGTCTTCGTCGCGGAACTTGTCTTGGATCTGATACAAGACAAGCGGCATCTTCTTATAGGAGTTCACCGAATTCTTGACCATGTCGGTGAAGGTTTCTTCGTGCGTCGGGCCGAGGATCATGTCCCGATCATGGCGGTTCTTGAACTTGTAGAGTTCCGGCCCATACGTGGCGTAGCGACCGGATTCTTCCCACAGTTCGGCCGGGATGATCGCAGGCATGCGCATCTTGACGGCGTCGATTTTTTGCATTTCTGCGTCGATGATGTCATCGATGTTTTGCAAGACACGTTCGGCGAGTGGCAAGTACGCGTAGACCCCAGCTGAGACCTGGCGGATGAAGCCAGAGCGGAGCATCATGCGGTGTGACTTGGCCTCGGCCGTGCTTGGAACTTCCTTGACGGTCGGAATAAACATACGTGATTGTTTCATAGAATTAATTGCCTCCAAAGTGTGTCCCCAACCCAAAATTGGGGGTGAGCGTCTAGAATTGACGCATGATGTCGTTGATGGTTACCGCGATCAGCAATAAGACCATCAGGCCGGCGCCGATCAAGGTCACGACGCCTTCTTTTTCTTGAGAAAGCGGTTTGCGCCGCACGATTTCCAGAAGGTTCAATAAGATCTTCCCGCCATCGAGGACTGGGATCGGAATCAGGTTCATGATTCCTAAGTTCAAGCTCAGATAGCCTAAGAAGATGATCAAGGAAATCAGGCCACCTTGGGCCGAGGTTTCGGTCATCTTATAGATCCCGACTGGGCCGGCTAACTTGTTCAAGGAGAAGTGACCGGTGACCATGGATTTCAAAACTGTCAAAACGCGCGTGGTCAGCTCCCAAGTCTGGGTGAAGCCGTAGCGCACCGAGACGCCGAGCCCGTGATCCACGTGCACACCGACGCCGATCATCCCTTGCTTGTTCGGGGTGATGGTCACCGTCTTCGTGGTGCCGGCTTGCTTGGCGACCACCGTCAAGCGGTCATTTTTTTGGGCCTTGATCGCCTTTTGCACATCCGTGAAGTTGGCGATCTTGGTGCCATTGATCGACTGCACGTGGGCGTTTGCGGCTAAGCCCGCCTTAGCCGCAGGCGAGCCGGCCTCGACGGTGCCGATTTGATTGGTATTCGGCTGCGGCACCCCTGACAGCAACCCGACCACGATGAATGCCAAGATCGCCAGGAGGAAGTTATTCATCGGCCCGGCAAAATTGACCAGCAACCGCCGCCAGACGCTCGCATTTTGGAACTGCACGTCACTGGGGGCGATCACGACTTCGGTGCCATCGGGTTCGATAATGGTCGCGTCGTGATCGACGGCGAACGTTTTCAACGCTGAATCGTCCCCGTTTTCATAGCCAGTGATCGACAGGTCGTTGACCAGATCCAAGTGATCGACTTGAACCGGCACGCCGCCTTGCAGCGTCACCTTATTCGAGGTGTTGATCCGCGTCACGACGCCCGCTTCATTCAGCGTCAAGGTCAACGTGGTACCTGGCTTGATCTCATCGTCGTCATCTTGCCACCCGGCCATGCGCACATAGCCGCCTAAAGGCAACAGGCGCAAGGTGTACGTGGTGTTGTTGCGCCGTGTGGCAAACAGTTTCGGGCCCATGCCGATCGAGAATTCGCGCACCAAAATGCCACTGCGCTTGGCAAAGAAAAAATGCCCAAACTCGTGCACCAGCACCAAGATCACGAAAACGATGATAAACGCGATAATCGTTCGCATAAACTCACTCCTTCACTAGACGATGCCGAACAGATGCAGCATTGGTAAGACCAGCAAGAGGCTGTCGAAGCGGTCTAAGATCCCACCGTGGCCCGGCAAGATTTTCCCGGAATCCTTGACGCCGTAGTAACGCTTCAAGGCGGATTCGACCAGATCCCCTAGTTGCCCGATGATCGACAGGAACAAGGCGATCGCCATCATCGGCCAAAAGCTGTATAGCTGCGGGAAGAACTTCAGGTAAACTGCGGCAAAGACCAACGCCACGAGGTTGCCACCCAAACTCCCTTCCCAGGTTTTGTTCGGGCTGATTGCTGGCCACAACTTATGTTTACCGAGTTTGCGGCCCACCATGTACGCACCAGAGTCCGTCAACCAAACGATCACCATGGCAAACAGTAGCGTGTCTAGCCCCGCCCCGTTGCGGATGGTGATCAGGCTGTGGAACCCGGTACCAATGTAGAACAAACTCAGCGTCGACACGGCCACATCATCGAAGCTCGTGCGGTTTTTCGTCGCCACCGTCACCAGCAACAAGCAGGCCACGGCGATGTAGATCAAGTCCAACCGCCCGATATGTGCCGGCAGCCACTTGAAGTAACTGTCTGGGAAAACGACCAGCAACGTCCCCAGTGCAGCAAACAAGAAGTCGCCGGACATGATGATGCGCTTGCGCATGATGAATACTTCAGACATTGCAACGACCGCAAGCACGCTGGCGGCGATTTCTAGCCAGATGCCACCAGCGATCAAGATCGGAATGAAGATCGCCAGCGCCACCACGGCAGTGATAACACGTTGTTTCATGATTTAAGTATTTCCTCCATTATTTGGTCAAGCCCCCGAAGCGGCGATCGCGGCTTTGATATTCGGCGATCGCCGCCTGCAAGGTCGCAGGGGTGAAATCAGGCCACAGCGTTTGGGAAAAAACCAGCTCGCTATACGCCAATTGCCACAACAAGAAGTTCGACAGCCGCTCTTCGCCGCTGGTCCGGATCAGCAGATCGGGATCGGCAAGCGGGCCTAATTCCGCGGTCATCAAGTGAGCCGCAATGGTCGCCTCGTCGATCGCCTCTGGCGCCAGCTTCTTGGCCGCCACCTCTTGGCTGATCTGTTGCACCGCGGAGACGAGCTCATCGCGGCTACCATAATTCAGCGCGAAGTTTAAGATCATCCCCGTGTTGGCGGCGGTATCGGCGATCGCATCCGTGGCCGCCTTGCGCGTATGCGCCGGCAAGGCGTCTAATTCGCCCATGACCTTGACTTGGACGTTTTCAGCGATCAATTCCGGAACGAAGGTGCTGAAGAAGTCGACCGGCAGCTTCATTAAGTAATTCACTTCGCCGCTGGGACGCTTCCAGTTTTCGGTCGAAAATGCATAAAGCGTCAAGACCTTCACGCCTAGCCGGCTCGCCGCTTTCGTGATCGTCTTGACCACTTCCATGCCTTGCTTGTGACCGGCGATACGCGGCAAAAGCCGCTTCTTCGCCCACCGGCCATTGCCATCCATAATGATCGCAACATGCGCCGGGATCCTTGCGGGATCGAGTTGGGGCGCGGTTTGATTAGCCTTCACGGCTGATGCCTCCTTTGAAAAAAATGTGACCAACGTCGCCTGCATCACGCAGCCGACTTGCCAGTGCTAGGGGTTGCCACAAGGGCAAACCGCACAGCAAATATGGTTTTTGAGCCCATTCTTATTGATTGTAGCAGAAAACCCCTAGCGGATGTAGTATTGGGCACATTTTCACTGCAAGCGCGGCTTAAATTTAACCATTGTCATGTCCACATAAAGAGGCTGGGCATCACGCCCAGCCTCTTTATGTTGGTCAGTGCCACTAACCTTCAGTGATTTCTTTTTCTTTATCCGCCGCGATCTTGTCGATGGTCGCGGTGGCGTCATCGGTCACTTTTTGCACGTCTTTTTCGAAACGATGCAATTCGTCTTCGGTGATCTCGTTGGCTTTTTCTTGTTTCTTGAGCTTGTCCAGCGTGTCGCGGCGAATGTTGCGGACCGCGATCTTGCCTTCTTCGGCGTACTTGCCGACTTCTTTAGCCAATTCCTGGCGGCGTTCCCCAGTCAGTTGCGGCACCACCAGACGGATCGCAGAGCCGTCGTTGGCCGGGTTGATGCCGAGGTCGGACATGTTGATCGCCGCTTCGATCTCTTTGAGCACGGACTTGTCGTATGGGGTGACCAGCAAGACGCGCGCTTCTGGCGTCGTGATCGCGGCCATCTGGTTCAACGGGGTCATCACGCCGTAATATTCGACTTCGATCCGGTTCAACAAACCGGCATTTGCGCGGCCTGCACGAATCGAGCCGAGTTCACGTGATAAAGCCTCGGTGGATTTTTGCATGTTTGCTTTAGCTTGATCGATTACAGCATTTGCCATGATTATTATTCTCTCCCTTGAATCGTCGTGCCGATGTTTTCACCTTCAACGACGCGCTTGATGTTGTTGGCTTCGTTCAAATTGAAAACGACCAGCGGAATGTCATTGTCCATCGATAAGGTGCTGGCGGTGGAGTCCATCACGTTCAATTGCTTGTTGATGATGTCCATGTGCGTGAGGGAATCAAACTTCGTCGCCGACTGATCTTTATTCGGATCCGCGTTATAGACCCCATCAACGCCATTTTTCGCCATCAAAATGACATCGGCATCGATTTCGGCAGCCCGCAAGGCAGCCGTGGTATCCGTCGAGAAATATGGGTTCCCAGTCCCACCGGCGAAGATCACGACGCGGCCTTTTTCCAAATGGCGAACGGCCTTGCGCCTAATATACGGTTCTGCGATCTGGCGCATCTCGATGGAGGTCTGCACGCGTGTCGGCACGCCTAAGCTTTCCAAGTTATCTTGCAGGGCCAAACCGTTCATGACCGTCGCCAACATTCCCATGTAGTCGGCTTGCGCGCGTTCCATCCCCATTTGCGCGCCGGTTTCGCCGCGCCAGATGTTACCGCCGCCACAGACGATGGCGATCTGCACACCGAGATCGTGCACCGCCTTGATCTCCTTGGCGATGTCAGCGATCACAGGTGGCTTGATGCCGAAGCCTTCTTTGCCGGCGAGCGCTTCGCCACTCACTTTCAACACGATACGTTTATATTTAACCATTGTCACGATTCCCTTCTGTTTGCTGTTAATATCTTACCATAATCTCTGGTACTGCGGGAGGGCGAATCGTTGTCACCAGTAAGGCGGCTTTTCGCCACAGTGTCCACAAAAAAGGCTGGTACCACTGCTGGCCCAGCCTCTTGCAAACTAACTTACTTGATTTGGCCCATGACTTCGTCAACAAAGTCGTTGGACTTCTTTTCGATCCCTTCGCCGACTTCGAAGCGGACGAAGCTCTTGACGGTTGCGCCTTGGCTCTTGGCAAATTCAGACACGGTCTTGTCGGAATCCTTAACGAATTCTTGGTCGACCAGTGAAATTTCGCTGAGCCACTTGTTAACGCGCCCTTCAACGATGCGTGGGACGATCTTCTCTGGCTTGCCTTCTGCCTTGGTTTCTTCGGTGAAGACCGCGGTTTCGTGGGCCAATTCGTCAGCAGGCACTTGGGAGCGATCCAAGTACTTCGGGTTGATCGCCGCCACGTGCATGGCGATATCGCGGGCAGCGTCTTCGTTGCCACCTTCAAGGGTCACTAAAGCAGCGATCTGGCCGCCGTTGTGCAGGTAGGCGCCGAAGTTATCGCCGTCAGCCTTTTGCACCACTTGGAAGCGACGGAAGGAGATCTTTTCGCCGATAACCGCCGTCAAAGCCTTGGCTGCTTCGTCGATGGATTGGCCTTCGAAGTCTAATGCCAATGCCGCGTCTTGGTCAGCCGGCTGGTTGGCCGCAACGGTTTCAGCCACGCCGGTCACGAAGTGCTTAAACTTGTCGTTAGAAGCCACGAAATCGGTTTCGGAGTTCACTTCGACCACAGCGGCCACGTTGCCGTTAATGGCGATTTCAGCCAAGCCTTCAGCGGCGATGTTGCCGGCCTTCTTGGCGGCCTTAGCCAACCCTTTTTCACGCAAGACGTCGATCGCCTTGTCCATGTCGCCGTCAGCGGCCACTAAGGCCTTCTTGGCGTCCATCATACCAACTTGCGTCCGGTCACGCAGTTCTTTAACTTGAGCAGCGGTGATAGCCATAAATCTATTCCTCCTAAGGTTTTGGCAAGCGGTTGCTTGCATTGTTTAAAAAACGCCGCCTGCAGATTCTTGCAGTAGCGAGAACTTCAGACGGCGATTAAATTGAATTACTTGTTGTCGCCTTCAACGGCTTCAACGATGTCTTCGATCGAATCAACAGGCGCATCAGTTGCTGGTGCTTGTTGTTGATCTTCTTCACCTTGGTCTTCGCCTTGGTTACCTTCGATGATGGCGTCGGCCATCTTCGCGGTGATCAAGCGAACGGCACGGATCGCATCGTCGTTAGACGGGATGATGACATCGATGTCGTCTGGGTCAGTGTTAGTATCAACCATCGCAACGATCGGGATGTTCAGCTTTTGAGCTTCAGAAACCGCGATCTTTTCCTTACGAGGGTCAACGATGAAGATCACATCAGGGATGCGAGGCATGTCTTCGATCCCGCCAAGGAACTTGGTGAGCTTCTCTTCTTGCTTCTTGAGCAAGGAAACTTCCTTCTTAGGCAGCTTGTCGAAGGTGCCGTCTTGGGCCATCTTCTTGATGTCTTTAAGACGCTTGATCCGAGTCTGGATGGTGTTCCAGTTGGTCAAGGTCCCACCGAGCCAACGGTGGTTAACGAAATATTGGCCGGCACGCGTTGCTTCTTCAGCGATCGCGTCTTGCGCCTGCTTCTTGGTTCCAACGAACAAGAACACGCCACCTTGCGCTGCTTCGTCTTTGACGAAGTTGTAGGCATCGTCGATCATCTTAACGGTCTTTTGCAGATCGATGATGTAGATCCCGTTACGTTCGGTGAAGATAAACGGCTTCATCTTCGGGTTCCAGCGACGCGTTTGGTGACCGAAGTGGACACCAGCTTCAAGCAGTTGCTTCATGCTTAATACAGACATTATGGTTCCTCCATAGGTTTTATTCCTCTTGCCGCGTCTCTTCGGCGCCAGACTCTTACGAGCACCCCGACGGCGATCAGCGACAATGTGGTTTGTGCATATCACACTCGTAATAGTGTACGCTATCGGCTAGGCTTTGACAAGCCCTACCAGTGAACTTTATGCGCGGTCAAAAAGGCTTCCTTGGCGTGGCGGCTTTGGTGCTTGAAATGCCACTCTGCCGACAAGGCGTCGTGGCGGGTCAAAAAGGCTTCGGCATACAGCAAGTGCACCGGCAGGCGCTGCTTCGTGTACTTGGCCCCCAGCCCGGCGTTATGCGTGGCGACGCGCTGGCCCACATCGGTGGTAAAACCGCCGTAAAAACTGCCATCGGCGCACTGTAACACGTAAAAGTAAAACGGTCCTTCACTTGCCATACAACGCCTCTTGCACCGCCGGCGTATACGTGCCGTCGTCAGCATACACCGTCAGCGGCGGTAAGATCCGGATCCCGTCCGGCTTGCCGGCTTTGACCGCCTCGATCAACACCATATTGGCTTCGCGGTCGGCCTTGGGGTGGATGAAGCGCACGCGCTTGGGGGCCAGCTGGGCAGCTTCTAACGTATGCAATAATTCGGCAAGGCGGTCGGGCCGGTGCACGAAGAAGGCCTTGCCTTGATACTTCAATAAACCGGCGGCGGTTTGCGCCACGGTCGCAAAATCAGTGGTCAACTCGTGCCGCGCCAGTGCCAGGTGGTCGTTGGGGTTGGTGACGTGGCCTGGCGCCACCTTGAAGTACGGTGGGTTGCAGGTGACCACATCGACCGAGTCCTTAGGGACCACCGTGGCGGCTAGTCGCAAATCGAGCTGGTGAACATCAACGTTCGTGAAGCCGTTAAGCGCCACTGAGCGCCGCGCCATATCTGCCAAGCGCGGCTGCAACTCGATCAAGGTCACTTGCGCGTCCGTGCGCGGCGCCACGAACAAGCCGACCGCCCCGTTGCCGGCGGCCAAATCGACCACCCGCGCATGTTTTTTGACCACGGCAAAATCCGCCAGTAACACGGCATCTAGCGAAAAGGCAAACACCGTTTTCGACTGAATGATCGCCACGCCGGCAGCTTGCAGTTGATCGATGCGTTCGTCTGGTAATAGCGCCATCGTTGTCCCCTCCTACGCCACGAAAAAAGCCGCTTGAATCAGCGGCCATGGTGGCACATTTCCATGATCCAGTATACCCAATCCAGCGACACGCGACAAGGCTACTCGCCGGCTGTCTTGCGGTCTTTGCGGATCACGGCGACGACTGCCGCCGAAGCCAGCAATAAGCCGGCCGCGACCAGCAGCCGTCCAGGCTTCACCCGCAGCGCCGCATCCCCACCGAAGGCGTAGAAGAAGGCGCTGGGTAAACTGCCTAAAGCCACCAGCCCGACCAGCGCGCGTCGGGGGATCGGCAGCTTACCGGCCGCAACGTGTACTAAAGTGTTGGGGATGAACGGTACCGCGTAGCCTAAAAGCACCCCTAGGCGCGGATGGCGCATTTTAAGCAAATCATCTAGCAGGCGCGACTGCTTTTGGCTGGTGTGTTTAGCTTCGACGTGATCGATCAACAAGGCGCCCAGCGCGTTGCCGACGCTCAAGCCCAAGACGTTCACGACGAAACCCAACGGCGCCCCTAAACACACGCCGCTGAGAATCGCAACCACCGAATTCGGGGCTCCTGGTACTAGCGTGACCGCCATCAATAACAGCGCCAGCGGCACCACGGCCAACCAGCCTTGGTGGCGGAACTGCCGGATGAACGCGCCACGGTCGAAATGCCACAGCGGCAGTTGCCGTAACAGTGGCCAATAATGCCAGGCCAAAACGGCCAAGCCGAATAGGCCCAAGCCAATCGCGACGGCGCGTAACCGTTGTTGCCGTGTCATCCTATCCCCCCTTACTGATCTCGGCGGCGCAAGTGTAATTCGGTCAGTTCCCCTAGCGGTTGTTGGCCGACCAACGTCAGGCGCTGCGCGTAGTCGCCTGCTGGAAATAGCGGCTTGCCACGTCCCAACAGGACCGGGGCGATCTGCACCCAGAGTTCATCGAGCAGCCCCGCTTGAAGTAGATCGGCGACAAGCTGCCCACCACCGACAATCCAGATCCCACGGCCTGGCGTCTGCCGCAACTGCTGCAAGGTGCTGACCACATCGCCGCTGACGGTGGTCACGTCGGGGCCAGCGGTCAGTGGCCGGTGTGTGAAGACGACCTTTTGTTGGTCCGGATAGAAGCCGTCTTGGCCGACGAGTTTCAGCGTTTCTTCATAGGTCCGGCGGCCCATCACCAAGGTGTCGATCAGTGGCATAAAGCTGGAAAAAGATTCCTGCCCCGCCTGATCGGTGTCAAACAATCATTGCAGCCCATCTTGGGCATCTGCTAAGTAACCATCGAGGCTCATCGCCCCATAAAAGTAGATCGAACGCATCAAAACATCCTCCTCACGCAAACAGGCGCTTGCTTTTTCGCCAATTCCGGTTATACTTATTAAAAGTAAGTAAACAGGGAGGCTCTTATGACAAACACAACTTATCAATTCGGGTTAAACACCTTCGGGGACCTGGCATTCAATGACGATGGCACGCCGATGACCGGCGCCGAAAGCCTGCGCCAAGTCGTCGCCGAAGGCCAACTTGCCGACCGCTTGGGGATCGACTTAATTGCATTAGGCGAACATCACCGCTCAGAATTTGCGATTTCCAGTCCTGAGATCGTCTTGGCCGCTTTGGCTGCCACCACGCGCAACATTAAGTTAGGTACCGCGGTAACGGTTTTAAGTTCGGATGACCCGGTCCGTGTTTTTGAACGCTTCAGCACGCTGCACGCCTTGGCCAATGGCCGCGAAGAGATCATGCTGGGGCGGGGCTCATTCACGGAGTCTTTCCCATTATATGGGTACGACCTGGAAAACTACAATGAACTTTTTGAAGAAAAAATTGAGATGTGGGAGAAATTACTCACCGGCGAGCCGATGAACTGGGAAGGCAAATTCACCCAGAAGCTCACCGATACCACGGTTTACCCCAAGTTGCCTGCCGGTGAAACCATCGCTACCAGCTTGGCGGTCGGCGGCTCACCGGAATCGATCATTCGCGCTGCATATTATGAGTTACCGGTCGTGATCGCGATCATCGGCGGTGAACCGACCCGCTTCCGTCCTTATGTCGACTTGTACCACAAAGCGGCCAAGCAAATGAATAAACCCGACTTGCCGCTGGGCATGCACGCGCACGGGATCATCCTCGATGATGAAGAAGAAGCCAAGGAAGTCGGCTGGAAATATATCAAGGCCGAAATGGACCGCATCGGTATCGACCGGGGCTGGGCGCCGATGACTCGCGACCGCTTCGAATTTGAAATCGACAAAGGCTCTTATTATGTCGGCACCCCGGAACAAGTCGCCCAAAAAATCGCTAAAAACATGCAGGCGCTCGACATGCAGCGCTTCGACTTGGTTTACGGCACCGGCGGCCAACTCTTACACCAACGCACCGCCACCATCCGCAACTACGCCCAAAAAGTGATCCCGCGGGTCAAGGAACTGTTAGGAGGTGGCGCTGATGCCTGACATCACGATTGGTATCTTAGGCGCGGGCAAGCTCGGCTCGACTTTGGCACGCCTCAGCATGCACGCCGGCTTTGCGACCTTGATCGCCAGCCGGCGGCCCGTGTCCCAGCTCAAATGGGTGATCGACACCTTGGCGCCGGGCGCGGTGACCACCACCGCTTCAGAATTGATTGCTGGCGCTGACGTGATCATTTTGGCGATCCCCTTGAGCCATTATCGCGACCTCGATCCGGACGCGTTCGCCGGTAAAACCGTGCTGGACGCGACCAACTACTGGGTCGAAGTTGACGGCACGGTCAATGAGATCTCGACGCTCACCCATTCGAGCTCTGAGGTGATCCAAGACTGGCTGCCTGCAAGCAAGGTCGCCAAGGCGTTCAACCACATGGGCTACCACGACCTCGAAATCGAAGTCGACCGCAAGCCTACGGTACCGCGCGCCATGGCCTACGCGACGGATCACGACGAGATTCGGCCCGTCGTCGAACAAGTGGTTTCCCGCTTCGGCTTTGCGCCGCTTGATCTCGGCCCGCTGCGCTTCGGGTTACTCCTCGAACCCGGCAGTCCGCTGTTCGGCGAAGCAATCCCGACCGACGAGTTCCGCGACAAGCTCGCGGCCATTTACACGTCGCCCTTCGGCCAAAAAGTCATCGCCGCACGCGGTGGTCAGATTCAATAACACCGCCAGCATTCTAAAAAGACGCCCCTAGCACAACCCAATTCGGGTTTTGTGCCAGTGGCGTCTTTTTAACTCAGGCGTGCTGGGTCAATTGTCCTTCTTTTGCGCTAAGAGTTCGCGGGCTTGCTTCATCGAGATGACCTTGCCGCCGCCTTTGGTCGGCTTGGTGACCGACGGGAGTGGTTCGCCGCGCACGGCCGCTGACAAGGCCTGCGCATCTGCGTCAGTCAACAACCCCGCAGCGGCTTGCGAGGACAACATGCTGGCGATCAACAAGACCCCGTCGGTTTCGCCTTCATGGCGCAACCAAGCGCCAAAGTTGGCGAAGAAGTCAGTGCTCCAGCGAGTAGGGTCGCTTAACTCATCTTGATAAGCGATGTCAAACAGCTCGGCGATATGGCCCACGACTTCCGGGGCCTCGAAGTTCGCCGGTGGCAGGAACGTCTCCCGGCGCAACCACAACCGCAACCCCGCCTGGACCCCAAGGCTGTGCACGCGCCGGGCTTCGGCTTGCTGCCAACGACGCTGCCCGTTGATCGGCACGTGTTCATCTTGCAAATATGCCTCATCGGGGTCCGTGTCGAATAGCTTCGCCAAGCTCGTCATGGCTTCAGGGTCGTTCAAAACTGGCTTGAACTCATCGAGATCAAAAGTTTCCAAACCACTGGGCTCAAAGTCGGCCAACGCCTCGTCATCGGCCCAGTCATCATCTGTATCCTCGACAGCGGCGGTGTCGGCAGCACCTAACATGGCATTCGTCTCGGCTGTCATGAAAGCTTCATGGTCCCCGACCAATTGCGCCAAAAACGCATCGACAGCCGCATCGTCGTCTTGTGCGACGCCGGCTTCTGCCATACGCAAATATAAGCACTTGCTCATGGCATATAGGTCTTCGTCCGCCAACTCCCGCAAAAATTGCGGCTCGATGGCCTGCAAATACCGCTGATAATTCGCGGCCTTAGTCGCATTCAGTCGCTTGGTTTGTCCCAACCAGTCCAGCCACGCGACCAGTGCCGGGATCAGCAGGCGATATTGCGACGCCTCTAACGGCATGTCCCAGACATAATTCCAGTACAGCGTGTTGGTCAAGACTTGCTTGGTCCAACTCTTCGGCGTCTTTCGGTACCGGTTGTAGGCCAGCGCGGTGAGATCCGCCACCACCGCCGCTAAAAAGCCGACAGACACCCCTTCTGGGCGGTTTTCCCAAGCGGCACTCACCACATAGTCATCGACCCACTGGGCGGTGTAGCTGTCAATATCGTCAGCCGTTGCGGCTTGCCATTGGGCCAAACCCGTGACCGCTGGCGGCAAAGTCGACGCCAAATACGCGTCTGCGCGGCTAGAGTCTGGACCAAGCGCATACGTCTTTTCCAGTTGGTTAAGGACCTTGGAGAGCGCCGCCGGCTTGATCGCCACCAGCTGCTTTTTGGCTAAGAAGGCCATGACCACACGAAACACGCGATAAGTGAATAGCAATACCGCGTTGTCTGTGTCGTCCGGCGCGTCTCCGGCTTTGGCCACACGTCCGGTCACGAAGGTTTCGACCTGCGTCTTGCCCCACTGGTCCAAAGGCGTCTCTGACAGCTCGACGCTGACAATATCATAGGCGTGGTGGATCGTCGACTCCGAATATAATGAGAGGCGCAAGAATTCGGGGGACTGGCGAAACGCCTGCCAATAAGGGGACAACGGATCGGTATCAAACATTGGGCAACAACCTTCCTTTAACAATTCTCTTTAGCATAACAAAAATGCCGCTCCTTGTATCGGCACGGCAAGTATTTTTTAAACTTCATATAACAGTAGGCTATCGTGGGTCGGCCCTTGCAGGTACAGGCATAACGCCTGCGCATCTTGCAAGCACCACGCCGGGGCTTCAGTCGCGGCCGCTTGGGTCAGGAGTTCGGCGAGCATGTCGGGATCACACGTCAGGTCATCGCCGACCGCACACGCATCGCTGATACCAGCGGCGCGGACTTGTTGTAGCGCCCCGCTAGGCGTGAAGCGCACCTGCAAACAAGAGACGCGCGAATAGCGGGCAGCGGCGTCTGCTGCCACTTGCCGTAACGCGAAGCTTGGCACCCGCTGTGGCTGGGCTGTCGGTAGCCCAGAAAAATTCGCCAAGCGCTGTTGCACCAGCGCGCCATCGTTAGCTCGAGTCGTGGTTGTGATCATCGTCAAAACTCCCTTCGGTTTCCTGATACCCTCATTATACCGTTATTGAAAGCGGTTGCGGGTTAGAATATGCTGAGTTTGGTGAGGAAGCGTGTTATTTTGACGGCTGCGGTCGCCTTAAGCGGGTTTGTCCCCATCCCCACAGATGGTTAATGGTATAATGGATTCAATTTTGAGATTCTTGAAGGGAGTTACTCATGTTCTATTCGTTCATCCGCGTCGTCGCGCGCGTCTTACTCGCGATCATCAACGGCAACGCTCATTACGAGAATAAAGAAGCTTTACCCGACGGCCCTTATGTTTTAGTCGGCCCGCACCGCACTTGGTGGGACCCGATCTACTTCGCCTTAGCCGCCAGCCCCCGCAAGGTCGGGTTTATGGCCAAGCGCGAATTGTTCCACAACCCCATCTTGCGCTGGATCTTGACGCACGCCAATGCTTTCGGCGTCGACCGCGCGCATCCCGGCCCCAGCGTCATCAAGACGCCGGTTAAGATGATGAAAAATGACGGCTTGTCGATCATCATTTTCCCCTCGGGCTCGCGTTATTCCTCTGAGCTCAAAGGCGGCGCGATCTTGATCGCCAAACTCGCCAAGGCGCCGATCGTGCCAGCAGTCTACCAAGGACCCGTGAAGTTCTCCCACCTATTCTTGCGCAAGCGCGTCACGGTGCGCTTCGGCACGCCGATCACGGTGCCGACTGGCAAGCTCACCGATGATGTCACCAAGGCCCTCAGCGACCAGATGCAAACCAGCTTCGATGCCATCGACAAGGCGATCGACCCGCACTTCAAATACGTGCCGGATCAAAAGAAGTACCTGGAAGAAAAGGAAAACGGCAAGCTTTGATCTGCCGGTTCGCCAATGAAGAAAGAAGTTACGAATCTCATGAGTTTATGGCAACGCCTCACCGCAAAACCCGACTTGGACCAAACCCTCAAGGCTGATCACCAGCTAGCCCGCACCCTCACGACCCGCGATCTAGTCGCCTTAGGGATTGGGGCGGTGATCGGGACCGGGATCTTCATCCTCCCTGGCACCGTCGCCGCAACCACTTCTGGGCCGGCGATCACCTTGGCCTTCGTTTTGGCCGCGGTAGCTTGCAGCTTGGCGGCGATGTGTTACGCCGAGTTCGCTTCGGCTTTGCCGGTGGCCGGTTCAGCTTACGCGTACGGGAACATCGTTTTCGGGCAGATCTTCGGCTGGGTCATTGGTTGGGCGTTGATCCTCGAATACATGCTCGCCGTCGCGGCGGTTTCGACCAGTTTTGCCGCGTATTTTCAAAGCTTCATCGCCGGCTTCGACCTGAAGATCCCTAAGGCGATCACTGGGGCTTTCGACCCGGCGCATGGCACTTACTTCAACCTGATCGCCGTGGTGGTGGTTTTGTTGATCGGCATCTTGCTCAGCCGCGGGATGCGGACCTCGATGGCGGTCAATCGTATCATGGTGGTCGTCAAGCTCGGCATCATTTTGCTGTTCATCGTGGTCGGCGCTTTTTACGTGCGCCCGGCCAACTGGCACCCGTACTTACCTTTTGGGACAAAAGGCATCCTCGCCGGCGCGTCGACTGTGTTCTTCGCCTACTTGGGCTTTGATGCCGTATCGGCGTCCGCCCCAGAAGTCAAGAAACCGCAAAAGACCTTGCCACGTGGCATTATCGGCACCTTGATCATCGCCACGATCTTATACGTGCTCGTTGCGATCGTCTTGACCGGGATCGTCAAATACACGCGGCTTGACGTCGCTGATCCCGTCTCATTCGCCTTGAACGTGATCCACCAACCGCAACTCTCTGGCATCATCGCGTTAGGGGCGTTGGCGGGGATGTTCACCATGATGGTGACGATGATCTACTCCTCTTCCCGCCTGGTGTATGCGATCGGTCGTGACCGCCTCTTGCCGCGTTGGTTCGGGAAAGTCACTCACCAGCTGCCGCTAAACGCGCTGTGGACCGTCACCTTGATCATCGCGGTGATGGGTGGGTTCGTCCCGCTGACGCAACTGGTCAACTTGGTCAATATCGGCACCTTGATCGCCTTCGCCTTCGTGTCGATCGGCATCATTCCACTACGCCGCCACGAACGGATCGCCAATGACGGCTTCAAAGTTCCGGGGTACCCAGTCGTGCCGATCATCAGTTTCTTATTCTGCCTCCTGTTGATGAGCCAACTGAGTGTCGAAACTTGGCTGATGAGTTTGATCTGGTTTGCCTTCGGGATGCTGGTCTACTTCGCCTATGGCTTCCGGCACGCCAGAAATCAATCGTAAAAAAGCCAGGCTGAGACATAAAGCGGTTTTAGCCCATAACACAAGCGCCATTGCGTCACGATTCGTTCCTTGAATCGCGGCGCAATGGCGTTTGTGTTTCTGGGCGTTGCTTTATGAAACGCGACTACGGCTTTTTGCCTCGGACCCGCTTTTTTGCTACGGTGCTTTGCCTCACCGTCGCCTAAGCAGCGATTTTGCCAGCAGCGACTGCCTTTTGCAATTCGGCGATCACTGCTAGTTGGACGGCTGTGCTAGGCACGAATTGGAGATTCTCCGGGCGCGTCGCCGCCCAGTCCAAGCGCCCATACTGCCCAGCGATGCGCTTAAGGTCTTCCGGCCCATATCCTAACTGATCCGCCAGCGCCCACAACTGGGCCAACCGCTGCCGATTAGCCGCAACGCGTTGCCGGGAGACGACTTGAGCGCCGATCATCCAAAGCAAGTAGGCTGGTAAGACTAAAAACGTGGCCCTTTTGAGCAACACTACTACAAAAATGATCAAGCCCAGGGCCCCTAATCCCACCTGCAAGAACGTCAGCAGCCAAATCGGCCAACCGGCAAGCGGCGGTTGTTCTGGTAATGGGCGGCTCGGAAGGCACGCGATCACCACCAGGGCCAACCAGGCGCCACTACTAACACCGGCAAGCAGTGCTCCCGCCGCCCAAGCCCATGTCCAACTGGCGAGCCCCAGGGTCACCAACAATCCGGCGATAACACCCCAATGGACGCCGGCATCCCGCGCGCGGCGCACCGTCAATGCCAGCCACGGACAAAGGCACACCGGCAGCCCGACCAAGCCGACCAGCGGCAATAAGATCAGCGCCACAATCCGAATGCCATGTAGGTTGCCGCTGTCGCCGCGCAGCAAATTGCTCAGCGACCCGAACACGATCAGCAACAAGCCACCTATTAACACCAAACCACTCAAAAGCAAGGTGCCAATTGCCCACCAGTATTCGCGCCGCGTACTGCGGCCAGAAAAGTTCGCATAATTGGCAAAAAACGCCTTCACAGCCTTGCGCCCACCCGCTCCGTAATAGGCATTCCCTGCTCGCAGAAATTGCGTCTCTCCCATGGCTCTTCCTCCACTCGCACGCCGGTTGTAATCGCTTCATTATACTGTTAGTTGCGCCAGCCAACAAGTTACCGGCACGGCCAATTCGAGGTTCATCTATATAATCTTTTTCGAACCATCAGAAAAAGTAACGATTACCGGGGTCTTGGTTTCGCCTTCTTGGAGTTTTGGCCGAGCAACAGAACCAGCGTATTGATCGTCACCATCTTCATTTGGTCCTAGGTCGACGTCAAATTCTGCTTTCCGTCCAGATTTGCTGGTAACCAGCACCGTTACGAGCGTGAAGCCAGTCATCGAATCATGCGAATAATCATCTTTAAATTCCACTTTTTTTAAATTTGAATAAGCATTTTTAATTTGCTTAGTGGCGATTCTTTCCATTTTGACCACTTCAACTATTTGCTTTTCCTTTTTTTCAAACTTTTTATTTTCTAGATATTTCTTTCCGCCATATTCCAATCCCAATAGCGCAATCATCACCAAAAAAGCGATTAACCATTTCCCCTTTAACTGTTTCATCTTCATCACCACCAAAGGTTCATCACAAGCTTCTAAATTCTTCTCTATCACTATTGCCCGAATAGCCCAAAACTCTAGGTACATTAGCTCTCTCTTGGCATATTTTTGTACTGAATATGAGCGTGAGTAGGTTTTTTAAACTACTTATGCGTTGCTTACTAGTTAGTGTATTTGAAATGCCCTCAAAAGCAAAGACAAACAATCTTTATTCTTATCAGCCGGTTTGACTTATAGTTGCACAGCTTTTATTGGCATCAGCGTGTCAGCGCAACTCAGGGTGCCAGCTTGTAACCCTATCAATTCCACCTAGAATGCCATTTGCAAATTTGAACCTACTTATTAAAAATTGACGGCGGCCCACGCTCCCTTCCTGAGATAATGAAACGATTATCTCAGGAGGTTACGATGACTGCTCCCCAAAATCCCGATTACGGTGTGACCAAGCTAGCCGCTTTGCGCGCCTATTTTACCAATGCGCGCAACTTTAATGGCCGCAGCACCCGCAGTGAATACTGGTGGCTATTGCCTTGGCTGTTGCTATTTGAGTTAGCGACCTTTTTCGCGTTTAAGACCCTGATCTTCCCCCATATCGCCATCCGGGCACTGCTTTTGCTGCCAAACGCTGCGCTTTGTGCGCGGCGGTATCGCGACGCCGGTATTGCACCGTTGCTCGGTATCGGTCAAACCATCTTCGGCTACTGCACTTGGTGGGCCTTGTCCGCCTATTCCGACGAGCCGATAGGTCATGTACTGATTTTGCTATGGCTGGGGATCTGGGCAATTTCTGAAATCGTCAAGCTCCTCATTACCTTAATGCCGACGCAACAAGCGACAACTGCCGTCACGCATTCACCAGCCATCGACGCCTACCGCGCCCAACATCACTTGAGTGCCGACGAACTCAAGTTGTTTTACGAGACGATGAGCACCGCGAAAATGCAGATTCTGCGGGTGGAAACTTGTGCAGAAGGTTCCGGTAAATTGACGAAAGCATTGCGCGAAACCGGCGGCTTGCACGCCGCTAAAGAATTGTTTCGGGAGTTGATGGCGCATCCCCGGGACCTCACGGAACACAGCGAGTTCTTATACAAGTTGTTGCCAGGAATGGTCGCCGCCAGCGAACAATTGCTCACCGCCACGCAGTCAGGCGTGACCAGTCGGAAAGTCCGCGATGCCATGACGCAAATGGTCGCAGGTATCAGTCAACTGGGACTGGCGATCGCTGATGACTATGCGCGGGTGGTGCAAACAGATGCAGACGAGGTGACCACGCATGGCTAAACCTACCGCCAAAAAAGCCGCTTGGTATGCCGAATACGATCGCCTATTCGTCAAGCCACCGCGGCCAGAAAACCCAACCCCAATCGGCCGTAGAACTGTCGTGATCATTATTTTATTCGCCTTGATGCCAGTGGCACTATTTTGTTGGCCGTTGGTAAGAACGACCGCCTACTTTATCCGCCAGGCGATCATTGTTAAAACGTCAACAGATGATGATGACACTGATGAGTCCACTGACAAGGTCACTTACCGCGACAATTTTGCGCTGAAGCGAGCGGGCGTCAAGCGCACGGCCCCGATTGATTCATCGCGCAACTTAGTCCTCAGAGTCGACGATCACACGGTGAGTTTCTCCAACGGCTACCAATTGGTGATCGCGCCAAGTTTTCACGTCGAAGAAACCGCGAGTGAGCATGCCGTCACCCCCACGACCATGCCGGGGAACTTTGAGCGGAGCGTCGCCGATTTTGAAGCGGACAAAGCCGATGTCCAAGCCAATCTGCAACTTTATGCCAACTTGATCGGTGATTTCAACGCCTACACGGATGTCAAAACCCCTAATTTGGTCAAAGTCTTCCCAGGCGCACCCATTAGGACGGTACAAACTGGGTATGTTTTCGTCATTCCCGGGAAACACGATCGCACCGATTATGCCGAGCTGACGCGGTACTTCGCCTTCCCCGATGGAACCGGCGTGGTCTTAGAGGCGGTACCCGATATCACGAAGCGCATGCGCACGCTATCCTCAAGTAGCGACTTCGCCGCATTCCAAGCAGCGTTCGGCCGCAGTTTTCAGTCTCTAGACAAGGACTATACCTTCACCGCCCCTGCAAGCCACTAAACTACAAAGGCCCCCTGCTGCGCCAATCCTGCCAAAAATGGCGGCGATTGACGCAACAAGGGGCCTTTTATGTTCACTTATTTGCGGCGCTTCTTGAGCAACCGCTTGGCTTGCTTCTTCGTCAGCTTGCGGCCACTGACGCCGAGGTGTGCACGCCCTTCTTGAAGTGCGGCTTGCAATGCCTGCATCTTCTTTTTGGACATACTGGAGTTGGCTTGCAAGACGGTCAAATACGTCGTCAGCCAGGTCAAGCCCGCGTCGCGTTGAGCACTTGGCAACGACTTCAAGACTTGCTGCGCCGTTTCTGCGGTGGTTTCCGGTTCCCATTTTTGCGCAGACTGCGCGTGGTCGGCATACATCCGGTCGACCATCGCGCACACGGTATCGATCAAGGCATGGTCTTGGTCTTGCAGCTGTTTCGCCACGGCTTGGGCGTTTTTCACCGCCGCCTTGTGGATCCGGGTAGCGACCCCGTGCTGCCACTTAGCCGTGTGTGGCCAATCGAGATAGTCCGCTTGCGGTTCGTAGCCGGTGTCGCCTTGGTTATAGCGATCGATGAACGTCCGCACGGCGGCTTTATCTTGCGGGTCGACACCGGCTTCGCCCATCGCCAGCCCGATTTTTTTGGCTGGACCGAAGTTGGCTTCGTCGCGCGATAACAATGCCGCTTGGACGCCGGCGTCCGCCACTTCACCCGACAAGTCTTCATCGATCAGCTGTGCCCGGTAGAGGTACTTACAAAAGGCACTCAAAACCGGTCCGAGATACTGGAATTCTTTGTCTGTCAAGATCACATTGGACACGAAGTAGCCGCCAATGACTTCCCAAACGCCTTCGATGGTCCAGACCTCTGGGGTTTGCGCCATGCGTTCATACATGACTTCGGCGAACATCTTGGTCAGATCATACACCGTTTTTGCTGGGACGCCTACCGGGAGGAGTTGCTTCTCGCGGCTCGCTAAGAAGTCGGCCGTCCAGCCTTTGATCAACGCCCGCAAATCGTCTTCATTAGCGATCACAGGAACGTCATCTGGCGTGTCAAAGCCCATTTCGAGCACGCCTAATTCATCTGGATACGCCGCTTTGATCCCGGTCACCAGCTTGGTCACCTGCGACACATTAAGCGGCAAGACGTTGCGGTCGGCGGCACACAGCAAGAACGTGGCCACGACTTCCACGAAAAAGGCGTACT
This sequence comes from Lactobacillus sp., assembly GCA_022651245.1. Taxonomy (GTDB): domain Bacteria; phylum Bacillota; class Bacilli; order Lactobacillales; family Lactobacillaceae; genus Lacticaseibacillus. The sequence continues at coordinate 22,222 of JALCQM010000026.1, read as the reverse complement.
GGTGCTCGCCTTGCGGATGGGCCTGCGTTTGGTCATGCACCGCACGCAAGGCCGTATCGATTTGCTTGGCTTGCCACTGCGCCATTGGGGCCGCGGTTTCTTGCCGCATCGCCGCACCCAAGGTTTCAAGGATCGCCGTGATCGCTCCTGCCGTGTAATCCGTCAGCAAGTCATCTAGCGCGCCGGTTTCTTGTAAAGCTTGCCAACCGGCTGCCATTGTCGTTAATAACGGTGAATCTGGCTGGAGCACGAAAGTCGGTTTTTGCGTGTTGCCCCAATCGTTCAAGGCCATCACCGTCGCGCCGCGATCGAATGCTTGGCCGCCAGTTTCAAGCGCCCCGGCACCTGCCCCATCTAAGCAAGTCGGTAGCAGCCACGACTCCCAACGCGTTTCTTCTAATTTGATCTCGTGTTGCCACGAAGCGCCGAAGTCATATTCGTAACCGCCGTCTCCTTGGTTGAGGTCATCAGCGATGGCCGCCTCGGCGGCAGGCAGCTGCTTAACGGTGGCATTTTGCCAGTCCGGATCCAATTGGCCGACATATTGGCGGTCCTTGCTGGCAGGCGTGAACGCCCACAAGTGGGAATTCGTCCACCCGAAGGCGATCTGAATGATCTCGTGCAGCTGTGCGTAGGTGGTATCGGTCGCGACCGCCAGCCGCCGCCAAGTCGGCTGCGGTTGGTCTTTCAAGGTGACGTTGATAATGAGTGCTTGTGGCATAGTAACTCCTTCTAACTCTTCTGATGTGGCATAGCGCCTATTCCAGTTTAGCGGTCTGCCCTCGTTTCGGCAACCCACTAACCGAAAAAGGCCCCGCAAACAAAAAGTCCGAGACAAAAATCCGTAGTCGCGTTTCATCAAGCAACGCCCGGAAACACAAACGCCATTGCGCCGCGATTCAAGGAACGAATCGTGACGCAATGGCGCTTGTGTTATGGGCTAAAACCGCTTGCTGTTTCAGCCTGTTTGCGGCATCCTATTGAGCTAAGACTTTGGATAAGAAATCCTTGGTCCGCGCTTCTTTAGGCGCCGTGAAGATTTGTTCCGGGGTGCCTTTTTCCGCAATCACGCCTTGGTCCATGAACCAAACTTGATCGGCGGCTTCGCGGGCGAAGCCCATTTCGTGGGTGACGATGACCATGGTCATCCCCGACTTCGCCAAGTCCTGCATCACCTTCAGCACTTCACCAACCATTTCTGGATCCAGCGCGGAGGTCGGTTCGTCGAACAACATCACGTCAGGTTCCATGGCTAACGCGCGAGCGATCGCGACCCGCTGCATTTGCCCACCGGAAAGGCTAGCCGGGTATGCGTCGGCTTTGTCTTCCAAGCCCACTTGTGCCAGCAACTCTTTGGCCTTAGCCGTTGCCGCGGCATCGTCGTTGTTTTTGACCTTCATCGGCGCCAACTTGATATTGGCCAACACGGTCATGTTCGGGAACAAGTTGAATTGCTGGAACACCATGCCCATTTTTTCGCGGACACCATCAAGGGCCTTTTCAGATAAGCCCACCAGGTTGGTGCCTTCGAATTCGATTTCGCCAGACGTCGGGACGTTCAGCAAGTTCAAACTGCGCAAGAAGGTCGACTTCCCGCCACCAGAAGCGCCGATCACGACGATCACGTCGCCTTGGTTGATGGTTTCGCTAATATCGTTCAAAACGACGTTATCGCCGAATTTTTTCACCAGGTGGTTGATTTGGATCAATGGTTTAGTCATGTTGCATCTTCCTTTCAAAATGCCCCAAGACCTTCGATAAGCTGAAGGTCAGGACGAAATAGAGCACCATTGCGACGAAGATCGGGGCGACCCCTTTATAGGTAGCCGTCTGCACGACCTTCAATTGATAGATCAAGTCGGTGACCCCGATGATCGACACGATCGAGCTTTCCTTGATCAACGAAATGAACTCGTTGCCCAAGGCCGGCCAGATGTTCTTGACCGCTTGGGGCAAGATCACGCTGGTCATGGTTTGGCGGGTCGATAAGCCTAGCGACCGCGCCGCTTCGGTTTGACCGACCGGGATCGAATCGATCCCACTGCGGATGATCTCGGCAACATAAGCGGCGGAGTTCAAGGAAACGGCGATGACCCCAGCGGTAAGCGCCGGGATGTCGAGGAAGAGCCCGAGGCCAAAATACACGAACATCACTTGGATCATCAACGGCGTGCCCCGCACGAACTCGATGTAAGCCACAGCCAGACTGTGGAACAAGCGGTTATGTCCCAAGCGCATCAAGGCGAACAGGGTGCCGAGGACCAACCCGAAGACTACCGAGATCGCGGTGATCAACAAGGTGTAGCCAACCCCTTTAGCAAAATACTGCCAGTAATGCCACATCGACGTGTTGGCGGTGTTTTGGGTCATATACTTGCCGGCGGTCTTGGTGTAACTGGCGATCAAATGCTGTTGCTTGATCTCACCGATGCTTTGGTTCGCCGCGGCCACCAAGGAATCTGCTCCTTTGGTGAAGCCGATCGCTTGGCCATTTTCTTCCGGATCCAACGCCCAGCCTGACTTGACTAACGCCAGTTGCGGGTCGTTGTCGACATAGGCCTTGGCCACCGGTTCTTCGGCGACCACGCCTTCGACCTTGTGGGACTTCAAGGCCAAGATCAAGTCGGTGACCTTGGATAAGCCGAGCAGCTTAGAATCCGTCATGTTCTTCTTGACCAAGTCGGCTTGCAAGGACCCAGTTTGGGCCCCGACCTTCTTGTCCACGAAGGACTCGGCGTTGTGGTACACCTTCGCATCGGCCTTATTGACGATGATGTCTTGGCTAGCGGTATAGTAGATCTGCGAAAAGTCGACGCTTTGCTTGCGCTCAGCCGTCGGCGTCATCGCCGATAACACCATGTCCACCTTGTGCGTCTCCAAGCCGACCAGTAGCGAGTCGAAGTCCATCTGCTTGATCACCAGCTTCACGCCGATATCTGCGGCGATCTTCTTGGCGATTTCGACATCGATGCCGACGACTTGGTTCTTGCCGTTCTTGTTGACCAAGAACTCATATGGTGCGTAGTCCGGACTGGTCCCCATCACCAAGGTACCCTTGGCTTTTACCTTCGCCAAGCTGTCATCCGCCGCGTGGACCGACTGGGCCCCGACTGCACCGATGGCGACTAGGCTCAAGGCCAGCGCCATGAACCAACGCATTAACTTTTTCAAAACAAAACATCCTCCCCAATTTCTATAGGCCATACTATACACCAGTATTCATTTTTATTCAACGAATATTCATATAAAAATCGGTGTGCCACGCGTGCCTTAACTCGGCAAAGACCACGTGTCTCGCGTCGTGGCACGGATACTTGCGCAGCCGCTTTGCCACTGCGGTAGTTGCATGCTATACTGAGCGCAACTGGAGGTGGCCTGCATGGCTTTACACATCAATAATAAGAACGACTGGAACGAGATGTTCGACAAGTTCGCCACGGTTCCACTGGAGAAGAACAAGCCGAACGCCGATCGTAAGAAGGAAGATTCTACCGACGAAACCACACGTACCGATAAAAAAGCGAAGAAGTAACCCCGACCGACCACTACGAGCGCAGACGCTTGTGGCTGGTCGGTTTTGCGTTGTAGCGGCCCACCTATGCTTGTCAGGCATAGCATCAGTAAACCAACAAGTATTGGCATAGGAGTGGCCTAACGCGCATAATAAAAATAATACTGATTAGGGAGGAACAATTCATGAAAGATACGTTATTTATGGCCCCTGGCAAAGTGGCCATCGAAGACGTCGCCAAACCCACGATTGAAGCTGACGATGATGTGCTCATCCACGTCGTCCGCGCTTGCGTCTGCGGCTCCGATCTTTGGGGGTACCGGGGCCAAGACCAACAGGCCCCGCATTCTCAAAACAACGGGCACGAAGCAATCGGGATCGTTGAAGCCGTGGGGTCTGCGATCACCACACTGGTGCCTGGTGACTTCGTGATCGCCCCGTTCACCCACGGTTGCGGGCACTGTGCGGCGTGCCGCGCCGGGTTTGAAGGCGGCTGCTTGAGCCACCAGGATAATTTCAGTAACGGTGCGCAAGCCGAATACATGCGCTACCAACATGGCGAGTGGTCTTTGGTCAAGATCCCTGGCCAACCTAGCGACTACAGCGAAGGCATGTTGAAGTCCCTGCTCGCCTTGGCGGATGTCATGGCCACCGGCTACCACGCCGCCCGCGTCGCCCATGTCGGCGCCGGGGACACGGTGGTTGTCGTCGGGGATGGCGCCGTTGGCTTGTGTGGCGTGATCGCCGCGAAAATGCGCGGGGCTAAGCGCATCATCGCGATGAGCCGCCACGAAGACCGCCAGGCGCTGGCGCGCGTCTTCGGTGCCACCGATATCGTCGCCGAACGTGGGGATGACGGTGTCGCCAAGGTGCTGGCCTTGACCAACGGCGACGGGGCCGATGCCGTTCTTGAATGCGTCGGGACCGAGCAATCGGTCGACACCGCCGTCAAAGTCGGCCGTCCTGGTGCCGCAGTCGGCCGCGTCGGCGTACCGCACAACCCCGAAATGGACCTGACCCCTGTTTTCTACTGCAACACCACCATCGCCGGTGGCCCGGCTTCGGTCACGACTTACGACAAGCAAGTCTTGTTGCAAGCCGTCTTAAACGGCGAGATCAACCCTGGGTTGGTGTTCACCAAGACCTTCAAGCTCGATGACATCGACGCCGCTTATCAAGCGATGGACAAGCGCGAAGCGATCAAGTCGTATGTGATCGTCGACTAATACCACTAGAGGGAAAACCCAACGTCGGCTTTCCTTCTTTTTTGTGCGGAAAAGCCTACTAATTTATGTATTCTGATGACTTTCAGGCGCGTTTGCATGCGACAATTTTAGGAAACTAGATCGAAGGAGCGCTCCCGAATGAAAATTCAATCCGACCGTAGCGTCGCCAAAGCGCATGCGGACCACTTAAAGACGCTACAGCTCACCGGAATGACCACCATTGACCCACCCACGATTGGCAATTTAAAAGGCTTAGCCGACGCTCAGCGCATCAATGAGGAACTGGCAACCAGCCTCAAATCGCTATCGACGGCGATCACTGACGCCGGCCAACAATTCGACCAGCTGGCGGCCAACATCACGGCCACCGATGAAGAAATGAGCGGCCAGTTCAAATAACCTGCTTTTGTCGTTGCAGGCAGTGGTTATTGTAATTGGTAGCCCGATTTTTCATACGCTTGCAGCAAGTAGGCCGGATCGTACTGGCCGTTTTTCAAGACATCGTCAGTCAAGAGGTCGGCCGGCGCATACTGCTTGAGGTTATACACCAGGGTGACGAGGTAGACATCTTTTTTCTGTTCCGTCAGCGTGTAATTAAACTTCGGATCGTTTTGATAGCTCGCTTCGGTTTGCTTGAGTTGGGCGACTTGAGCCTTGCGCTTGAATTCAGGCTCCAGCGTCTCGTCGTACAGATTGGTTTCGGTCAAACCGGTGAGCTGCGTCCCGTCAAACGTAAAGATCGCCCAGTCGTCGATCAGGTCGTATTTGTCATAATGGCGCATCTTGAGCTCTTGGTGCCCGGTGAATTGAATGCTGGTAACGGGGCGCGCGTTAGACGACTGCGCGGCAGCAGCAGCATCGGCCTTAGCAGAACTTTCGACAGAAGACTTGGCAGAACTTTCAGCAGTACTTGTAGAAGCACTCTTGGTCGCTTTTTTGACAGAACTAGTGGTAGCACTTTTAGCAGCACTGGACGATTGGTGCGCCGAGCTGGTGCCACCACCACACCCGGCCATCACCAGTAGTGCTACAAATAGCGCTGCGATCACGCCGGCGGACTTGGTCAATTTGGTACGCAATTGGTTGTCAGGATGTTTCATCATTTACCCCTATCTCAGTTGATTATGAGCGCAGCTGTGCCCAAACGGTCAGTTCCAGCGCTTATCAATTCACTATACCGTGCACGCCGCGATACCCACGGTCAAAATTCATAAACTGGATGACGCTGAGGAGCTGGTACAAAAAAGGAGCAGTGGCAATACGCCAAACGCTCCGGATGCCACTTTATTCTAGATCACGAAACGCTCGACGCTCGGCTTCTTTGGCGTCTTCCAACGCCCCTATTTGTCGCGAAAGCAGTTGATTAAATTCAGCTTGCTGCGCTTGCAACTGATTGATGACCGGCAACGGATCCGCTTCCGGCAACTGCTTGTACAACGCCAACACGGCATCGATTTGTTGCGCCACGTCACGCTGCATTTGACCATGGTAGTGGTCGATTAGCTCTTCTGCTTCCGCAAATTCTTGGCGCTTGCGATCGTGCGCCTCTTCAAGTTGTTGGCGATCAGTCGGTGTCATCATACTCCCCCTACACCCCTTGAATCGGGTTGTCGAAATCTGGTTTCTTGACCGTATCCGTGAGGTACGTGTCCGCAGCGTCTGCGGCTTTACCCGTTAACGCTTCATCCATACTACTAACCAAAGTCTTGGTCGCGAAGGTCTTCATGGTAGTCTCACGGCTCTTCAGCTTCTTCTTCAAAGCTGCCTGTTGCGCCTTGAGATTTTCGGTTACCGTGATCAAATATTGTGAAATCGCCGTCCTTGCCATCGTCTTCCGCGTCTCTTCATATTCCGACGTGATTGTTTTGGCCGCCTGCTTTGGATCATAAGTACTGTTTTCAGGAAACATTCGCTCAACTCCAATCTTTCACGGTTTCCGCCATCTGCTGTTTAAAGCCCGCGGCTCCTTGGGAATCAGTCTGCTCGATATGGTTACCGATTTGAATCAATGACGCCCCAAATTGCTCAAGCTCAGTTTGATAGGTTTTTGCTTGCTGCTTATCAAGCGCCTCAGTGCCGTCATTCCAAATATGCGCCAAGGTAAAGTCGCTCAGCCGCGCGTTCAGTTCCGCCGCAGGTAACACGCTCCCTAACGTCTGCACCGCACTGTGGGCATTTTTCAGCGTTAACTCAATTTTTTCGTGAGCCGCGTCCAGCTCCTGGTTCAGCTTCTCAGCGTGCTTTTCAGACGCAGTCACGGCTAGTTGCGCCACGGTCACCAGTAATTCCTGCCGCAACGTGACTTTCTTGGCCCCGGTGGCTTGTTTGATTTGGCCTTGAAGTGAATCGATGTGCTGTTGATCCCACTTTAGCGCGGCATCACGCGCTTGCGCGACGATTTTGGCGTAACCTTTTATGAACTCACCACAGATCTTTCCTATTTCGCCACCACCGAGCCCTAAAGCAGCCAATTTTTCTACCCCGACGCCGGCTAGCAACAATTGCAAAACCCGCGACAGGCCCTTACCGGTTAGTAAGTCTTTGAGCTTATTTATCGTATTATCAATCAATTTGGCCAACTGCTTGCCGGCTGTGATCATTTCTGGGTGAAAGGTACTACTGGCCTCTAGTGGCTGCCCTTGCGCATTCATCTGGAATTCTCCGAAGTCATGAGCACTGTTTTTTTTATTCAAAGTATCAGTAAAGTTCAGCGGCACAATATAGTGGACCGTGCCAAACTGGTCTTTGATGTCTTGGGTACGGTTAAGCATACTGACGACATCCAGCGGGTTCACGTAATAAGTCACTTTCTTACCCACTGCTTTGATTTCTTGATCAGACAAGCCCATTTTCTTTAAACTAGTGGTCACATCTGGACCGTCGAATAAGACTACCTTCCCAATTTGGGCAAAACTTTTTGGGTCTTCTTGGTATAACTTTGCCACCGCTTGAGCCGACACCATCGTGCCTAATGAATGCCCCGTGACATTGAGTTTCGCGTTAGGTGCCTTTTGTTGCATGTCTTTGAGTGTTTGTTTCATCCCGGTATAAGCCAGCTTGGCTTGAGGGATATACGCATTTCCTACCGCAAAGGCGCCATCATTACTGACCCAATCATTGGCGTTTTCGATACCGATTGCATCGCTGCCGCGCACAGCGATATAAGCGTTTTGCGTCTTGTCATTCAACGTCTCAGTGTCCGTCAGGAAATAGGCATTAAATCCAGCGCGCTCATCCGTTAAGCGACCTTTCTTGTACTTCTGAATGAGATACGTGGTTGAGGCAAAGCCACCATTTTCTTGTGGTGTCTGGTGAGTGCCAGTCACTTCTACTGTGTGCAAGCTGGGATCACGTTGAAGGTTGACGATACCATCGTGTGGCAGGTTGGTGCCACCGAGGGTGAGTTCATGGGAAGCATCATCAGATCTAGCCGACTTTGAGTAATCATAAGGTTTAGATGTATTTTTACCAAAACTATAGCTTGGGTACGAGTTTGGTCGATGGAAATAAGCACTACTTGCCAAATCGGCAAATAAATTATTGAAATCTTGTAGATTACTCAAAATAACTCCACCCCTTACCCTTCACAACTCCAAAATCATTCGGCGCCGAGATTGTTTTTAAATCAGGCATTTTATCCTTGTCTAACGACATCTGTAAGCTAAACTGCGAACCCTTGATGTGGTTGAACTCGCCATAGACAACAATTACTTTGCCCCCACCTTGAGGCGTGCCATTCCCAATGTCGCCTGTTTCCACCGTACTCCAGTCAAACTGTACACTGGTAATCTTCGGATTCATACGTTTTATTGCTGCGACTAGATCAGCCTCATGTTTCTGCAAGTATTCTCGTTGATCAACAATGCCTGGACCTCCGGGCTTCGACATTAGTAATTTATCTGGTGTTTGATTTGTCACAAGACTTCCTCCTGCTAATAAGGCTAATGGGATACCAATCAATAACATGATGATGTGGCGTTTCTTCATCCAAATACCTCAATTTCGATGTAATATGCATCCGTTATGAGATTTATTTTATCTTAAAATTGTTGATATCAAAGCTCAATAATACGTAAAAATCATCTTTATTTTATTTTTATGCTATCAGTTAGCTAGACCACCCAACGATATCGCCAAAGAATATGTGCATTTATCATCCGTGTTTCTTTGCTGAATCTGTCCTAGTATCGTGACTATGCGTAATCATTTAAAACTGTTTTTTAAACCTTTTTGAATGATTACACATACTGACGATAGCCAGTGGGTTCACATAGTAAGTGGCCTTCTTGCCCATCGCTTGAGCCGAGACCATCGTTCCTAACGAATGCCCGGTGACATTGAGCTTTGCGTTAGGTGCCTTTTGTTGCATGTCTTTGAGTGTTTGTTTGATACCGGTATAAGCCAGCTTGGCTTGGGGGATATACGCGTTTCCCACCGCAAAAGCACCATCATTAAGGATCCAATCATTGGCGTTGACGGCGCCGATGGCATCACTGCCGCGTACAGCGAGATAGGCGTTTTGCGTTTTGTCGTTCAACGTCTTGGTATCCGTCAGGAAATAGGCGTTCAATCCCGCACGCTCATCCGTTAAGCGACCTTTTTGATACGCTTTGATGAGATAGGCGTTCGACTTGTAGCCGCCGTTTTCTTCTGGCGTTTTGCCGGTCACTCTGACCGTGTGCAGGCTGGGATCGCGCTGAAGATAAACTTTACCGTCGTTTGGCAGGTTGGTGCCGCCGAGGGTGAGTTCGGGGTCGGGTTTCGGCGACCATGCAGATTCCGAATAATCGTATTTCCGATTATTTGCAGTTTTCCATTTATTTTTATTAAACGAATTTGCTCTATGTGTATACGCACTCTCTGCCAAATTCGCGTATAGATTTTCAAAATTAATTAGATTACTCATAGTTCACCCAAGTTCCTTTTTTTATAACTGTAAAGCCATTTGGTGCTGTAATCGTGCTTAAATTTGGCATTTTATCTTTGCGTAACGCCATTTGTAAATCAAATTGAGAGTCCTCAACATGATTGAACTCTCCATCAACTGTGATTACTTTCCCGCCACCTTGAGGTGTTCCATTCCCAATATCACCGGTCTCCACACTCTTCCAATCAAACTGTACACTGGTGATTTTAGGATTCATCTTCTTAACCGCCGCGAGTAGTTCCGCTTCATGTTTCTGCAAGTATTCCCGCTGAGCAACAATTCCAGGACCACCAGGCCTCGATTCGGGTGGTATTTGATTCATCATAAGCACTCCTCCTGCCACTAAGGCTAATGGGATACCGATCACCAACATGATAATGAAGCGACTTTTCATCCAGATACCTCACTTTCCAGATTGGCGTGTATTAGTACTACAGGCAAGATCAGCATATAACTTTTTAAAACTACTCAAACAAGACAGCCCCATCTCCTCGCGGTACTGAGAATCCAATCGGTGCCGAAATTGTATTTAAATCAGGCATCTTGCTCTTTGTAAACGACATCTGTAAAACCATTTGGGAGTTCTTTATATGATTGAACTCTGCATCCACATCAATTACCTTCCCCCCACCTTGTGGCGTACCATTTCCAATATCGCCAGTTTCCACTGTGTTCCAGTCAAACTGCACACTGGTAATTTTAGGATTCATCCGTTTTGTCGCTGCGACTAGTTCCGCTTCATGTTTCTGCAAATATTCCCTCTGAGCAACAATTCCTGGACCACCAGGCCTCGATTCAGGTGGCATTTGATTTATCATAAGAACTCCGCCTGCCAACAAGGCTAATGGGATACCGATCACCAACATGATAATAAAGCGATTTTTCATCCAGACACCTCTATTCCGTAGATTACTCAAAATCGATCCCCACATGATCCTTTACAACTGTAAAATCATTCGGGGCCGAGATTGTAGTTAAATCGGGCATTTTGTCATTACGTAATTTCATCTGCAAAACAAATTGAGAGCTTTTTATATGATTAAACTGGCCATAGACATCAATCACTTCGCCCCCGCCTTGGGGGGTTCCATTCCCAATGTCACCAGTCTCCACCGTGCTCCAGTCAAACTGCACACTGGTGATTTTCGGATTCATCTCCTTAATTGCTTCAACCAATTCATTTTCGTGCTTCTCCAAGTATTCCCGCTGAGCAACAATTCCAGGACCACCAGGCCTCGATTCAGGTGGCATTTGATTCATCATGAAACTTACTACTGCCAATAAGGCTAATGGGATACCAATCAACAACATGATAATATAGCGATTCTTCATCCAGATACCTCAAATTAGTAAGCACTGCTTCCCAAGTCAGCAAAAAGTTATTGAAATCTGGTAAATTAGTCAAAATAAGACACCTTATCACCCTTACGAACACGAAAATCAGTTGGAACTGAAATTCTCTTTAAGTCAGGCATACCGGCGTCTGTTAAATCCATCTGTAAGATAAATCCAGAACCCTTGATGTGATTAAACTTGCCGTATACATCAATCACTTTGCCCCCGCCTTGGGGGGTTCCATTCCCAATGTCACCAGTCTCCACCGTGCTCCAGTCAAACTGCACACTGGTAATCTTAGGATTCATCCGTTTTACCGCTGCGACTAACTCAGCTTCATGCTTCTGCAAGTATTCCCGCTGATCAACGATCCCCGGACCACCAGGCTTCGACATTAATAACTTAGCTGGGGTTTGGTCGGTCGCAAGACTACCTACTGTCAACAAAGCCAACGGGATGCCAACCAATATCATGACGATGTAACGTGTCTTCATCTGAACACCTCGGCTCTGCTATAATCTGCATCTGTTATGTATGCTATTTTATCTGAAAAGTCACGATGTTGACGCTCAAAAAAATAAAAAAACTATCTTTGAATTATTGGCACACAAAAACACCCAACGATAGAGTCGGGTGCTTTGTAAATTTATTATCTTGTCCTTCAGGCGAAGCGATCATAATCGCGTTTGACCATTGGGGGGCGACCACGCGATATTTTCGGTCACGCCTAAGCGGGCTGAGGCCCTTGTTACTCCGGCAAAGGCTGCACGAGGGCCGCAGCCGTCGCTTCCTGTAGCGCCTTGATCAGCTGGTGTTGGGCGATCAGCGATTCGTGTTGTCCGCTGAGCAACCACTCCCGCCAGATGCCGTACACGCCGTTGGTCATGAACACCGTCCAGTACCGGCGCGTGGTCGCCGGCATCCCCGGCCAATCTGCATAATAACGCGCCATATTGGCCGTAAACAGGTCGCGGATCACGTATTCGTAATTCCGCTGGGTCGCCAACTTTAAGTCCGCCGCAAACACCGTAAAGAAGCTTTGCATCTCTTGGCGCTTCACTTCTGCAGATTGATGGGCGATCACCAAATCAAACAAGTGCGTGATCTGCGGGGCGAAGTACGCCTTCAAGATGTCTTCTAAGCTTTGGTAGTTACGGTAAAACGCCATGCGGCTGACACCGGCACGCGTGACCAGCGTGGTCACCTTGATCTCGTTGAGCGGTTGCTTTTCTAATAGCTGCAATAACGCCGTCGTCAGGTAGGCTTGGGAATCATTGCGCAGTGCATGTGCATGTTGGGTCGCTGCCATTACAATTTCTCCATTCTGTCACAGATGCGCGTTTTGAGCTTGTGACGGGTCTTGGCACAGTGTACAGTATTGTCACTGACGTTACAACTGTATCGCAATAAAGGAGAAAAATTGATGCCAGCTAAAGAATTAGTCGTCGTGACCGGTGGTTCAGGCTTCATCGCCAGCCATATCATTGTCCAACTGTTACAACAAAGCTATGCCGTGCGGGCGACCGTGCGCGATTTGGCCAAGCGCCCCTTGATCGAAGCGATGCTCCACCAAGCCGGCGTCGCTGACCTCAGCGACTTAAGCCTCGTGGCCGCCGACTTGACCCGCCCAGAACATTGGGACGCCGCGATCGCCGGCGCGACTTATGTGATCCACCCTGCCTCACCGACGCCGACGCTAGCTTTCAAAGATGAAGAAGAAATGCTTGCCCCGGCGATCAATGGTGTCCGTTACGTTTTGGCCGCCGCCAGTCACCACCACGTGCGCCGCGTCGTTTTGACCTCGGCTTATGGCGCGATCGGCGCCGGCCACCCCGACCAGCACACCCCGTATACCGAAGCGGATTGGTCAGACCTGACCCAGCCCGGCGTGCACCCTTACCAGAAGTCAAAAACGCGCTCCGAGCACGCCGCCTGGGACTTCATTGCGCAAGATCATTCTGGCTTGGAGCTGGCGACGGTCAACCCCGTGGCCGTAATGGGGCCAGTGTTGGCTAATGATTATTCGCACTCGAACATCCAGATCAAAGACCTCATGACGGGCCAAACGGCGGCGGTGCCGCAAGTAGCATCAGGCTACGTGGACGTGCGCGACGTGGCAAGCTTGCACTTGCTGGCGATGACCCGCCCAGAAGCCGCCGGTCAACGCTTCTTAGCCACGACCGGCGAGACGCTGTCGATGCTTGACGTCGCGAATATTTTGCGTGACGCGTTCCCTGCCTACGCCGCCAACCTCCCGAACCACGAGATCCCAACGCCGGCCTTGCGCCTCGCCGCTAAAACCGACCCGATGTTGAAAATGGTCGCCTCTGTGGCCGGGACCTATGCCGAAACTTCTAATGCCAAGGCCAAGCGCCTGTTGCACTGGCAACCGCGCCCAGCCAAAACAGCGATCATTGCCACCGCCCAGTCGATGATCGACTTAGGCATCATCCCCGCGCCATAACTTGCTTTGCGCAACTGGATTTGCTATCCTAAGGCCAGGTTAATCATCTGCCGCCGGGCAGGCACCATCCCCAACTCCTTCAGGCTTAATAGGAGTTGGCGGGTGGTGTATTTTTTTGGAGGAAAACGATTATGGCATGGTTATATCTTACAATTGCAGGGGTGTTCGAAGTCGTCTGGGCGACGGCCATGAAACTCAGCGATGGCTTCCACAAACTTGGCTTCACCGCGTTGACGATCGGCGGCATGCTGATCAGCTTCATTTGTCTGGCAGAAGCGACGCGCCGGCTACCAATGAGTATCGCGTATCCGATTTGGACTGGTATCGGTGCGGTCGGGAGCGTGCTCGTCGGCGTGCTGTTCTTCGGCGATCGCGTCAGTCCCTTGACTTGGGTCTTCGTTGGCTGCCTATTTGTCGGCTTGATCGGCATTAAGGTGACCAGCCACTGACCACCAAAGGCGTCCCGTTTTACATGCGAGGCGCCTTTTGCTTGTGACGATTCATGCTTTATAGGCATTGCTCTCCCGCTTAATAAGTATTGGCGACATACCCGAACGACGCGTAGAGTAAAGGCATTCTCAATTTAGAAAGGAAGTTTTTCGATGACTGCTCAACCTACTACCACTGGCCCCTTTGCTCTTGGCGACAAAAACACCGCCTACGCCCAATATTTTGTCGGCCAAAGCTACCTCAAAGCCCTCGTGGCCGACCCGGCGATCAACGTCGGCGTCAGCAATGTCACGTTCGAACCCGGTTGCCGCAACAATTGGCACATCCACCACGACGGCTTCCAGCTGCTCCTGGTCACCGCGGGCAGCGGCTGGTACCAAGAGGCCGGGCAACCGGCGCGCAAGCTCCATGCCGGGGATGTCGTGATCACCCATGACGGCGTGAAGCACTGGCACGGCGCGACCGCAGATAGCTGGTTCACCCATATCGCCATCACCGCCGGTACCCCTGAATGGCTCGAGCCAGTGTCGGACGCCCATTACCAAGCATTGGAGGACTAACCGATGAAAAAACAAACCGCAGGCCGCGACCAACTCGGCGACTTCGCCCCACAATTCGCCGCCTTAAACGACGATGTCCTTTTCGGCGAGGTCTGGGCCAAGGAAAGTGAACTCTCTGCCCGCGACCGGAGCCTGATCACCTGCGCCGCCTTAATGGCGCAAGGCTTGTTCCCGCAACTCAAGGCCCACATGCAAATCGCCAAGGGCAACGGCGTGACCCAAGACGAAATGGTGGCCTTGATCACGCACCTCGCCTTTTACGCCGGTTGGCCCAAAGCCTGGTCCGCCTTCGATTTAGCCAAAACCATTTACGAATAGTGCCTCGTGTGTCGCCGCCATATCTGCTATCCTAAAAGCAGCACTTGCGCTGTTGACTAGGCCAAAATAGGAGGCACACCACTTGACGACTTTTCAAACCGTTACCTTAGTCGCCGTTTTTTGCTTGGCACTGCTGACCTTCATCATTGCCGCTGTGGGCCTGATCAAGTATCGGGCGCGGCCGCGCGCCGGGTGGCATTTGGCCAGCCAGTTATTGCTGTTTCAAACCGTCTTATTGTTAGGCGTCTTGCAACAGTCGTGGCTGGTGTTGCTCATCGGCTTGCTAGACGATCTGATTTTGGCGGCCCAGTTGATCGTCAAAGACGCGCGTAGTTAACCGACAAGGAGGTTAAGCGATGGAGTTACGCTTACTCGAATATTTCTTAGCGATCGAAGCGGCGGGGTCGATTTCACAGGCGGCCGACCAGCTGCACATCACCCAGCCCACCTTATCGCGCCAACTCAAGGGCTTAGAAGCTGAGTTAGGAGCGCCGCTTTTCACCCGTACCCACCGGGGCCTAGCCTTGACGGAAGCGGGGTTATACCTCAAGACCCGGGCACGCGAAATTTTGACGTTGACCCAACAAACCGAGCAGAACTTCATCGCCCGTCGTCGGGACTTATTCAGCGGCAACCTCAACATCGGCGCCGTTGAAGCCGACAGCAGTCACACGCTGGCCGCAGAAATCGCCGCCTTCACCACCACTTACCCGGACGTGACTTTCGACTTGCGCACCGGCACCAGCGACGACTTGTGCGACCAACTCGATAAGGGGTTGCTTGACATCGCCTTATTACTAGAGCCCGTCGACCCGACCAAATATGCGCATCTGACGCTCGCCCACAGCGAACGCTGGGGCTTGGCGGTCGCCAGCGACGACGCGTTAGCAACGCGCTCGGTGATCACCCCCGCCGATCTGCGCGACATCCCCTTATTGCTTTCGGGGCGCCAACCAGTCCAGCAACTCCTCAGCGACTGGGGGCACAGCGACTTACACGAATTGACGATCCGCGGCCACTTCAACTTGATCTTCAACGTCATGCCGCTGATCCAGCAACACGTTGCCGCGGCCTTGACCATCGAAGGCGTGATCGACCTTCAAAACCACGCAGGCGTGCGGTTCGTGCCCTTTGCGCCGCAAGTGGCGACTCACACCATCTTAGTCTGGCGCAAGAATCGCTTACAGACGCCACTGACCACCGCCTTTCTCGACCGGTTCACCCCAAAAAACGTGTGACGGCTGTCACACGTTTTTTTGATTGCTGTTCAGCTGCATGCGAACATGCGGGGTCGAATTGAAAATAAACGGGGCGCCGACCGCCTCAAAGCCGCGGCGGGCATAAAAGCCGACCACCTGTTGTTGCGCTTCAATCACGATTTTTTGGCCCGGCCAATGCGCCTGACAACACGCCAGGATCTGGTCCAGCAAGGCGGCGCCCAGGTGCTCACCGCGGTGGGCCGCCGCCACGACCACCCGGCCAAAGGTCAGCGTGCCGTCTGCTTCCACAAAGACGCGGGCATAGGCGCTGACGGTGCCGTCTGCGCCTTGGTTGAAAATGTGATACGCGTGGCGATCATGGTCATCAATTTCGGGATAGATCCGCTTTTGTTCCACCACGAAGGTATCGACGCGCAACTTCATCACGGCATAGAATTCTTCAGGCGTCAGGTCATGCATTGGTTTGATTTGCCACATAGGGAGTCCTCTTTTTCGCTTAGCGAGCTGTCACGCCCGCCACTGGATTAATTGCATCTGCAATAAATCTATTATACGTCTAGTAATTGCATATGCAACGTTTTTCAGCCCAATTGCGCAAAAAAGCCTCGGCCACGATTCCAGAAACGAATCGGTGGACGAGGCTTTTGGTTGGGTCAATCTTGTTCCAACAGTTGGCGGATACTCTCGTAGTGTAAGAATTCGCCGCGCTGGGCGATCGCTTGGATAGCCTGGGCTGAAGCGAGGCGCTTGTTGGTGATTTCGCTGGCCTGGGCGGATACTTGCTCAAGCGTGAAGTCCAGCGTGTACCGGTAGACATCGACGAAGTAGTTATTCTGCTCTTCGGGGTTATCGCGCCGGTAGGTGTACTGGAAGCCCCCGGCGGCATTGGTGATATCCAGCCCGGTTTCTTCGCGGATCTCGCGGTGCATCGCCGTCAGCGAATCTTCCCCGGCCCGCACGCCGCCGCCGGTCACTTCCCACCACCCGGCGGCCCAATCTTTATCCAGTTGGCGCTGGGTGATCAAATAGCGGCCGTCGGTGTTTTGCAAAATTCCCAGAACCGTCAAGTGGTAATCCCCTGGCTGCATGTGCCAGTCATTGCGGGCCATTGTGCGCCCGGTCGGTTGTTTATCGCTGTTATAGATATCCCATTGTTCCATGTTCTCACCTCAAAGCGGATTCTGATATGATTATAACCCAAAGAGACGCCCATTAAAAACTGCTAAGATCACCCCAACAAAAAAGGCCGAGCCATTTGCTGGCTCAGCCTCACGCTCACTTCGTCCAATAGGCGCCTTGAATCACCTGTAACATCTTCCGCAATTGGACCGTTTCCGCCACGTCATGGACCCGCAAGATGTTGCCCCCTTTGAGGAACATGGCCGTTTCGGCCACCAGCGTCACCGGCAAGCGATCGTCTTTGGCCAACCCAAACAGCTGAGCGCCGAAGCCTTTCCGCGAAATCGCCACCATCAGCGGGCGCTGGAAGGTGTTGAGCATGTCGAGGTTGCGCATCATCGTGTAATCTTGTTGCCCATCGGCCACTTTGGCGTAGCCGATCCCTTGATCCAAGGCGATCCGCTCGCGGGCGATCCCGGCTTTTGCCAAAGCGTCCAGGTTGCGCTCAAAGAAGCCGCGCATCTCCTGGGTCAAATCGTGGTACTCGCGATCGCGATTGCTGTGCATCGTCAAGAGGCCCACCTTGCTTGGTGCCAACAACACCAGCTTACGCGGGTCATCGGTGAAGCCGTTGACATCGTTGATGATGTCGACGCCGGCAGCCAGCACTGCCTGCATCACCGGATACTTATAGGTGTCCACCGCTAGTGGCAAGTCCGGATACGTCTTTTGCAGCCACGTGATCACAGGCAAAATGCGCTCGCACTCGACCTCCGGCGTGACCGCCGTAAATCCTGGCCGGGTCGTTTGACCGCCAACTTCGATCACGTCGACGCCTGCTGCGACCATTGCGGCGACATGCTGCTGCATATCGGCCGCCGCCACGAACCGGCCGCCATCATAAAAAGAGTCCGGCGACACGTTCAAGATACCGTACACCAGCGGCTGCGTGGTCACATCAAACGTCTGTCTAGCCGTTTGCCACACTACAGCATGCGCCTGGGCGATCGCCGTCACTGCCGCCGCAGCCTCTGGGAAGCGTGCTTGCAAGGCTTGTGCCAAGGGCCGCAGCGCCGGGTACGGTACTAAAGCTTGGTGGTCGGCCACCACTAAATCGAATTGCCCAGCCAGAAGCTGGAACGCAGCTTCTTCATCCGCAGGCACCGTGAATGCCAACACCACTTGGCGCTCACGGCTTTGGGCGGCGCGCAAGCTGGCGGCGCCTAAGGTACTTCCAGAAATCGTTGTGACTTCGCTGATCTGCATGTCATCAGTCCTTTCTTGGGCCTAACGCAAAAGCTCGGCAAGGGCGTGTTGCCGCGGCAAATACCGCTGCCGCAGAGCCAGCGGTAACGCCGCTAACGGCACGCCTTCTTCTTTAGGGATCAAGACCTGGTCGAAACCGGTCCCATCCGCACCACTCGGCGCCAGCGCTACCGTGGCGGCTAACCGCCCCGTCGCCAGGCGTAGCTCGCCACTCGGGGCGAGCATGGCGATCGTACTAACCAAGGTGGCAGCGCGCGAATCTGGCGGCGCAAGCAGCGCCAACAAGGCGGCGTTGGTGCCGGTGCGTGGCAGTTGGCGCGCCGTATGCGCTCCAAGGCGATCGGGATGGGCCGCCAGCCATAAGCCGGAGTCATCCCCCAGCACCCACGCATCTGGGACGGCTTGGTGCACCGCTTGGGCCTTGGCGATGGCGTTAGCCGTCAAGTCGTCGCCTTCTGGCGGCAATGCGCCAGTGAAGCCGGTCACCTGATGTCCATAGCCTGCTAGTAGCGCCGCAACTTCTGCCAGTTTACCGGCATTGTGCGTCGCCATGATGAATGTTGTCATTGCAATAAATCTCCGATCAAATAAAATGACCCCGCCACTAAGATCACGTCGTTGGCATGCGCCTCTGCTTCGGCCGCCGCCAGTCCGGCGCGAACATCTGGCACCAAAACGCTACTGGGCACTGCGGCCTGGAGCACGCTGCCGGCCAGCGCTCGGGTCGGCTGCCAAGGTGTGGTGACCCACACCTTGGCAGCCACAGCCAGTTGCGCTTCTAGCGTGGTGGTATCTTTGTCCTTTAAGAAGCCGGCGACTAACAGCAGCCGCCCGTTTTTGGGTAATAAGCCGTGCAGCGTCTGCAAGACCTTAGGAAACGCGTCTGGGTTATGCCCGGCGTCTAAGAAGATCCAAGGATTCTCTTGGTAAGCTTGGAGCCGGCCAGGAAGCTGCACCGTCGCCAGCGCCGCCAGTAGTGGTTGGCGGTCGGCCAACACCCCTTGGGCGATCAACCAGTCACCGACGGCCAACGCGGTGCGCGCATTGTCTAGCTGGTACTCACCTAGCATTTTAACCGCAACGGGAGTGCCGTCTGGCAACACCGCCAGCGTCCCGGTCAGGCGGTAGCGCACCGGCGTCAGCGTCAACTCGCCGGCGTCATGCACCACCGCGTGCTGGTCAGCGGCCGCACGCAGGAGTTCGGCTTTAGCCGCCGGCACCTGATGAGGCGCAATGAAAACGGTGCTGCCAGGTTTGATGATCTGCGCCTTATTGCGGGCGATCGCGGCAACCGTCGGCCCGAGGATCGCCGTGTGGTCCAGCGCGATGTGTGTGAATACCGCCGCAGCAGGGGTTGCGATCGCGTTGGTCGCATCGGTCGCGCCGCCTAAGCCGGCTTCTAACACCACCCACTCGGCGCCTTGCTCAGCGTACCACTGCAAAGTCACCAGCACGTCCCACTCGAACGCACTAAACTGCCCAATTGGCAGTCCTAGCCGCTGCATTAACGCCTCTAAAATGCGCACATAACGCTTCGCAGTGAGCGCGACGCCATCCAGTAGGCTTTGATTCAAGTCGCTGCCGATTGCAGGGCTAGCGAAGTGCCCGACATGATAGCCGGCTTGCCGCAGCGCTTGGGCGATAAACGCGCCGGTCGAGCCTTTGCCGTTGGTGCCGGCAAGGTGCACGATCTGGTACTGGCGCTCCGGGCGGCCGAGTTGGTCGAGGGCTTGCCCCAGTAACACCACCCGTTGCGGATCGGCCGCCAGCATCCGCTGGTCCATTTTAGCCCGCCAGTTCAAATAAGGTTCAGCGATTGCCATTCGTGCGCCGCGCCTCCTCTTGAAATTCCCGTCGCATCGCCAGGTCGTCTTGGAAGACGCCGGTATACCGTGACGTATAGGTGAACAAGTCGCCGCGATTGATTCCGCGCATTTCCATGCACATGTGGCGTGCGACCACCGACACCGCGATGCCTTGCGGGTGCAAGATGCGGTCGAGCTCGCTGACGATGCTGCTGGTCATCGCCTCTTGCACGTTCGGGCGCCGCGCCACGAAGTCCACCAACCGCCCTAACTTGCTCAAGCCGATAATCTTTTTGTCACTCGGCAAATAGCCGATCGTCACGTGCCCGAAAAATGGCAACAGGTGATGTTCACACATCGAATAAAACGGGATCTGTTGTACCATCACCAACCCAGGGTCCACTTCGACCGGGAACACCTTGTAGTCTTGGAAGGTGGCCGGCTGATCCAGTGACCCGAACACTTCGGCATACATCCGCGCCACGCGCTCCGGGGTTTCGATCAGGCCAGGCCGATCAACGTCTTCGCCGACAGCGGCGAGCAGCTCTCGTACAGCATTTTCAATTCGTTGCTTATCCATATCTGGTCCTTCTTCACTTAAAATACGGCCGGACCCAGTTGCGGTCCGGCGTTTGCGCTAGCATGCGGGTGACGACAGGCGTCAAGGTGCCGCGGGCGACTTCGAGCAGCGGCACTAACACGAAGCGGCGGTTGGCCAGCTCCGGGTGCGGTAGCGTCAACTCCGGGGTGCGTTGGTGCACCTGGCCGTACGCCAACAAGTCCAGATCGACGGTGCGCGGCCCCCAACGGACAATGCGCTGGCGGTGTAGCTGGGCCTCGATCAAGTGTAGCCGCGCCAGCAATGCGCGCGGTGGCAGCGTCGTCTCGATGGCGACCACCTGATTCAGGTAGTCATCCTGCGGCACCCCGCCAACCGGCTGGGTCTCATACACCAGCGACGTGCGCACTACTTGGACCCCAGGTACGGCGGCCAAAGCCGCGATCGCCCGGCGCAAGTTATCCGCCCGCGCCCCTAAGTTGGTGCCCAAACCAACATACGCCTCAGTCATCCGTTGAGACCTCGATCTCGACGGTATCAAAAATCCCATTGATCGGCACCGCGCCTTTGCGGATCCGCAGCGTGATCCCGTCCACGTCGAAGCGTCTCTGTAGGTGTTGCAACAGCTGATTCGCCAGCATCTCGATCAACTGATAGTGATGCGTGGTCACAAAATCAGCCACCGCCCGATAAACCTCACCATAATTGACCGTCTCCGCGAGGTCATCGTGTTGCACCCGCGTTTCGATCGGCAAGCGTAATTCAACGTCCACCTGCAGGCGCTGGCCGAGCTTTTGTTCCTCGGCGTATACCCCGTTGTACGTGTGAAATTGCATATTCGTAATGCGAATGGCCCCCATTTAGCCACCTCCCAAGCTGTTTTCACGAACAATTTTCATTCGAATGAACCTATTATACCGTTCATGGCGGCTAAGGCATAGCGTTATAACGCCCTGCACAAGAAAAAAGGCACCTCCGCGATGGGAGGTGCCCGTGGTAACGTGACAAGGGCGTGAAACGCGCTCCTCAGCACAACGGGGGAGCGTTCTAACCGGTCGCGACGCCAGCCGGCTTTGCCGACTAACGCCACGCCCAGTTAGCCCGTCCCCCTAAAAGCGTGCTGAGTCGCGCTCTAGTTTAAACGCGCTCCTCAGCACAACGGGGGAGCGTTCTAACCGGTCGCGACGCCAGCCGGCTTTGCCGACTAACGCCACGCCCAGTTAGCCCGTCCCCCTAAAAGCGTGCTGAGTCGCGCTCTGCACAACAAAGACACGTTGGGTTTCCCCTAACGTGTCTCGGGCGGTTCACTTGGTGCCCCAGGTGCGCGGTTTGCCGTGCCGCGATCGGCGTTATGCCGGGGTTTTGATTAGGTTGCCCGCTGGTTTCGCGGGGCTTGGACTGGTAACCATTCTGGTGAGGGTTTAGCTCACCGTCCTGGCCACGACGTCATCTCCAAACGTCA
>JALCQM010000025.1 GCA_022651245.1 Lactobacillus sp. | reverse complement strand
ATGTGGTTGATGATATCAAAAAATGTAGGAAAACCGACAATTTCAAATCGCCATTATCCTACATTTTACGACCGCCATTTACAATCGGAGCGCTCTTCGCTGGAAAGAACCACCAGTGAGGCAAGAAGTGAACGTTAAGAAGTGAGTTCTGGGTTGCAAGACATATATGCAATAGCCCAAATAAAGTACATTAGTGATCAGTATTTGGCCGACAAATTTGATCATGCGCATGTATCAATACAGGCAAGCTGCTATGGCAAGAACGATTTCGTCTTGCCAGTGGTAAATACGTTTTAACGAAGGAGAGAGGTAAATGCTTAAATCAACAACAGAAGAACAAGCTGCAGCTAACAATAAATATTACGGCGCTACCGGTGCCACGGCGATCGTCGCCTGGTTCAAGAACGCGTTCAACTATACCGGGCGCTCAACACGATCAGAGTATTGGTGGATGTTCTTATTCACATGCTTGTTTGGGATTGTGGTCTTCGTCATGCTTGTCGTACTCCAGATACTCGGCGTCGTGTTAGCACTTGCGCTCGTGGTGCCTTGGCTATCGCTAGCAACACGCCGTTATCGTGATGCCGGCGTACCAGGATATATTGCGACGGCGCAGATGGTTTTCAGCTTGGTATTGGTCTTCGTTATTGCGCTTGGGGCCAATGCCGGCGCGTTAGATTGGATCAAAGGCAGTGGCAAATGGCTAGCTGATCTCAACAGCTTCAGTGGCACGATGATGACGATTATTTCGGTCCTGCCCACACGCAAACCAAAAACATTGGCAGACGAGAACTAACGATGTCGGCACTAAAAAGGTGGTATTGGTGACCTACGCTGCATTAGCGATGGACGAAAGATTTTCAGCGATTCCGGTGACCAAAGAAGGATTGATTATTTACTTGCTTCAACTGTTGGGGATTATCTGTCTTGCGTTGCTATATCTGTATTGGGCGTATACGCATTCAGAGCAAACCGTGGTGTGGATGATTTTATTGTTGATCTGCATAATGATCAGCATCATTTTTTCAGTCATAGGAGCAGGAGATTTGGCGACTACAGGTGGATTGCCGTTTATGGATAGACATCTTGAGGAGTTTAGTTCAGGAACAATGGTGTTACTTGCGTTGGTATTTACCGTAATGACCATCCTATATAACTACCTGATGCGTACATCAAAGACAATGAAATCAGTTATAATTCCGGACCGATTAGATTTTGCGATAGGAAATCCCTCGTGGGTATTGTTGAGGCTTGCGGGATTTTTGTTCAGTGTGGGCACGGTATATGGAGTCACCGTGACAACCAGTCAAGCGATGCCAAAACCACCGTATGGCGAAAGATGGCCAATACACATTTCAATATTTGTGATTTCAATGTTTATGCTCTCAATGGCGATTGGTGTGTTCGGTATGCTTAAAATCTCAAAGCTCAATAACCTCGCCACCTTGTGGATGCCAAAGGAAAAGAATACAAAACGCCCAGCAACCAAAAAATCGAAGCTCATGCACCATCGATACAAATGAACTCGGTCAAGCGTAGCGATGCGGTTTGATGATATGGACGTGGTTTTCGCTGACCTAACACCCACGCCCTAGTGACTTTTACATAATCTGTGCGCTCACTCAGCAGCGCTAGCTTCAGTGCAACGACCAGACATCTCGTTGTGAAGTGCGGTCGCACAGTTCCTGAGTGAAAACAGGATTACTGATGCTTACAGTCATAGGCGGGTGGGTCATCTGCGCCGTCTACTAAATTAAATGGAGGATTAAGAATGGAAGAGATTAATTTTTTGCCTTTAGGTTCAGTGGTGCTTTGGAAGGACGAAGCGAAGAAACTGGTGATCGTGCAGCGGGGCACCATGGTTGAGTTAGGGGGTAAAGAGGTCTATCGCGATTATGGTGCAACGATTTATCCGGAAGATCTGCAAGATGAGCTGATTTATTTCAATCATTCGGATATAACGAAGGTCATTTTCGAAGGGTATCGCGATGACGCAGAAACAGCGATCGTCAAGCAACTCAACGAGTTTGCGCAGAAGCATCGAGGTGACGAGTAAATGGTGAAATCTACACCAGAAGAGCAGTCGCTCACGAACAACCAGTACTATCGCGCCACCGGTGGCACGGCGCTCAAAGCTTGGATCATGAATACCCTCAACTTTACCGGCCGTTCATCACGGGCAGAATTCTGGTGGATGGCGTTATTCTTCATGGTTGTCGAAGTCGCCAATTATTATGTCGTCATGTCTTTTGCACCGCCGTTTTCGTTTAGAAGCATCATTTCGCTGCTAGAAATACCGTGGATAGCACTCGTGGTGCGGCGGTATCGGGATGCCGGCATCCCAGTCTCGCTTGCAATCTTTCAGATAGGCTATGATTTCTTATTTCATTACGTCCCAGTGTCTGCATCTGAGCCCGTTTTGTTGGTACTAGGGTGGGCCGACATCCTGTGCTGGCTTGTGGGGCTGATACTTGCGTTGTTACCGTCGCGTAAATTGGCATCGGTTGTTGAGCAAGATAACCCGTAAAACGCAGTAATTGGAGAGCATGTCACCAGCTAACCAGGCGACTTATGAAGATAAAAATGCCGCAACCAGCAGCGTTGCCCAACGCAACGGTTTCGTCAGAACAAAGGAGAAGGACAAGTGGTTCGATCAACACCAGAAGAACAGTCACTCACGAACAATAAGTACTACCGCGCCACCGGCGGCACGGCGCTCAAAGCTGCGCTTGTGAATGCCTTCAACTATACCGGGCGCTCAACCCGGGCAGAGTTTTGGTGGCTGACCTTATTTGCAGTCGGGTATTTCTTCCTGACTGGCGTCGTCTATTTCAGCGCGGTGATATTGGCGAAGACCATGGCAACGGCGCTGGTCGTTGTCGTGATGTCACTCATGGCACGCCGGTATCAGGATGTCGGTGCACCTGGCTTGCTTGGCACAATACAGATAGCCGCCACTTACTTGCTGAATTATGTTTCAGCTCCCGGAGACAACGCTGAAATGGGGCTGAGAATTCTATGGGACGTCACCATGGTGTTCGACAAAGCCAGTTGGTTGGCGATGTTCATTATTGTGCTATTACCCTCGCGCAAATTGCCAGCAGTTGCCGACAAAGATTGAGCCGTGCCGGACTACTGATGAAACGCAGAAAAGGTGGCCACCGTGTCACCAGCTAAGCAAACAACCTGACCGAACCCGTCAGCGTTACCTAACGCGGCGGTTTCACTCACATAAAGGAGAAAAAATATGATTCAATCAACCCCAGAAGAACAAGCAATTACGAACAACCAATACTATCGCGCTACAGGTCACGAGGCGCTTATCGGCGGGATCAAGAACACGTTCAACTATACCGGGCGCTCGACCCGGGCGGAGTTTTGGTGGCTGGTCTTATTCTCAGTTGGTTATGGCGTCTTCACACTGATCATGGGGATTTTCGTCCACGAATTGATGAATGTCCTGAACTTGCTGTTGGACATCGTCTGGTTATCGTTGATCACGCGGCGCTATCGAGACGTTGGGGCACCGGCTTATCTTGGAACGGTCCAGATGGGCTTTAGCGTCTTGTTGAGCCTGGTGCTGTCTTTCGGCATGAATCCGGCGCTAATTTATAATGGCTTTTTTTTCGCGAGCATCATGCTTAACGGCTTCAACGGCATTGCGATGTTTGTGGTGACGTTATTACCTTCGAAACCACTCCCAACGCCTGAAGAACAAGCGTGACCCTGCGACTAACTTGACGGAAAAACGCCGCTGCTACGAATGAAGGAGAATGCTCATTGGTTAATTCAACCCCAGAAGAACAAGCACTCACGAACAACCCGTACTACCGCGCGACTGGCCTCACAGCAGTGACCGGCTGGTTCAAGAATTATTTCAACTTTACCGGGCGCTCAACCCGAGCAGAATTTTGGTGGATGTATCTCGTCATCTTCCTGATTGAGATCGTGTGCAAACTCGTGTCGTCCTTGGTACCAGGTGCTGGGATCGCTTTGATGGTGGTGACCCATGTACCTTGGCTCGCGCTAATGACGCGCCGTTACCGTGATGCGGGTGTACCGGGCTACCTTGCGATCGTTCAGGCACTTGCCAATTGGGCCCTAGCGGCTGTAGCTGCTGTCGTGCCGCTAGACTGGTTTTACACCAACCGGTTCTGGTTTCTGGGCTTTTTGGTCATCAACAACTTAGTGGTATTCATTGTGACGTTGTTGCCTTCGCGCCAATTGTCAACGGCCGAAGCCGCGTGATTTGCACCGTATAAAGCGGCTAAGCGACGGTTGTACACGTAGGCAGGAGGGGACAAAATGCACAATTCCACGCAAGCAGAACGGGTAGCTGCACACAACAAGTACTACCGTGCGTCTGGTTTCATGGCGGTCATCGCCTGGTTCGAGAACTATTTCAATTTTACCGGCCGCTCATCACGCGACGAGGTTTGGTGGCTAGGGATCTTTACGTTGCCGATGCTGCTCATCATCGCGTGGGTGTATTACGAGCTGCCCGAGATCGGCATCACATTGCTCGCACTGCTGCCAGTGCCTTGGATCGCGTTGATGACGCGGCGTTACCGGGATGCGGGGATGCGTGGGGACATTGGCGCACTCCAAATAGCCTTGACGTTCATCGTGATCATCGTGGTGTATGTCTTGCCAGAAACGTGGGCGTACCTCTCGAGCTGGCTCCTGGCGCTTCTGGAGCTCAGCGGCACCGCAATGGGCGTGATCGCATTGTTCTTGCCGTCGCGCGCACTACCAACGGTTGAAGTTGACAAGCAATAAAATACAAAAATGGCACTAACAAGGAGGAAAAAATGACAACATATTCACTTATCGGGCTAATCGGTGGGCTGGTCATCGTCGCTTATGGCACCGCGATGGTGGTGGCGCCTGTGCACCTCACCGCAAAGAAATACCGCCACGATCAGCGCCGTGTTCTGCGGATCAAGCGTCTTGGCTATTGTTGGATCGGGTTAGGCGTGCTCTACGCGCTGGCCAACGTCTTTTTAGTCCACTGAACACTACTGAGAATAAAGGAGAGTATTGCAATTGATTAAATTTATCATCTTTGCCGGCTTCGCTGGTTGGGTCTGGTTTACGGCCACGAGGCAACGGCAACAAAAAGATGCGACGCATTACCAAGCGCGACTGCGGCGCAATGCTGGCGAAACCGGCTATGTTTTCATCCCGCTGGGGTCCCTTGTGAAGTTGGCGGATATGGAAGGCCTGTTCATCATTTATCGGCGCGGTGTTTTGCTAGACAGCGACGATGTGGACAAGGAAGTCTACTACGATTATGCCGCCGTCCCGTATCCGGTCGGCCTCACAGATGACCCAGTGACGTACTTCGACCGTGACGGCGTCGAGGCCGTGATCGCCCCCGGCTATCACGACGAAGAAGACAAGGATTAAGGAGGAAACAACATGACAGAAGAAGGTTATCCCACATACTTAGGGGTCACTTGCCCCAAATGTCAATCGACGGACTGGGAGGTCACGGGCCAGCGCGGCAGCGGATTGCGCGCCGTCTCGGGTGGCATCGGCGCGACGGTCACTGCGGTCAAGAATGCCTATTCTACCAAGGAACAAGAAAAGCCACTGAAGGCGAAGTGCCATCAGTGTAAGAAGAGGTTCCCAGTGCAGCCGGTGATCGCCACTGCAGAGGAGACGCTGTCAGCACCGGCCGAGCTTGAACTCACGCGTGAGAAGCATTTTGCCGGGAGCGCCTCGGCCAACTGGATCTTGATCAACGGTCAGATCGTCACGCCAATTCGTAACGGTGAGACGCTGTTGGTCCAAGTCTGGACGCGGCACATCTACTTACAGTTGCTCGACGTCGTGGGCCAAGCCTCGGCACAATATGAACGGTTCACCGTCGAGCCGGGCGAGCACTACGAACGGGCGCTGAAGATCAAACCGAGATGGATTTTGTAGCCAGTTAAAAGGAGCTCGGGGAATGACGATAGTGAAATTGAACATCGGCCAAGCCTTGGTTGGAGTTCTGGTCGTCGCTTTGGCGTTGGTGCTGACTGGGGATCAGCAGACAGATAAGGTCCAGATATTGTTCAGTGAAGTCTTCATCGGCTGGTCTTTGCTGATCATACAGATCATACTGAGCAGCTTTCTCAAAAGAGATTTTGATCGAATGCTGACTTCGAACCAAGCATTAAGACGATTTTCTCAAGTGTACGCAGCCTCGGTCGGCGTCTTTATTTGTGAATTTGGGGAACTTGTTGTCTCTGGCGGCATCATACCGATCTATATCGTCAGCGATTTGCTGACGCAAAGTGCCCTAGAATATTGGCTGATTACCGTTTTCTCAATACTATTTGCCATTCAAGGCCTCATGATCTGGCGACTTGGCTTCTTGTATATGAAGCGAGTCGCTAAAAGCTGGCTAGTCGTCTGGCCAGACAACCAGCGAGTGAAGCATTTCGACGCCTGGATTAATCCAGTAAAAGGAGAGAATTAATGAAACAAATCTTAATTGCAGTAGGCTTATTGCTTTGTAGTTTTATCTTTAGCCTCGTGATCATCTTCGGCTATACCGCCACACCGCATGTGGGGCTGGTAGTGGGGGCTTTCGTTGTGCTGTTTAGCGGCACATCGGGGGCGTTGATCTTGCGGCTGGGGCGCTTGTATCACTTCAGCGGCAACGAGGTCGACGACCCCAATCGGTATAAGAACGCCTCGGACTTTGCCGGGGGGATTGCCCTTACCGGGAGCATTTTCTGCGTGACCTGCGGCGTTTACACCGATTTGTTGGTCATCTTTGCGAACCAGCAGCCAGACCTCGCCAGCTGGGTATTACCTGTCTTAGTTGGGTCTAGTCTGTTCCAAAACGTGCTGTTTATTTGGCTCGGGTTTATGCTCCTGAAGCCGTTGTTGCAAGGGTGGCTGCCGATGTTTCCCAACAGTAAATGGCTGAAGCGGACCAATGCCTGGGTCAATCGGTAAGGGTTACGTCATGAGTGGGTGCTCATGGCGATGGGTTAAATGAGTGGGTAGAACGATAATAATGGACGTTATAGGTGGGGTAGCAAGTGCGTAAAAACAACGAGGTTGCGTTTGAGCAAATCGCAACGATATTGACAGAGGCCGAAACACAGAAGATCCGTGAGTTTTCGACTAAGGGTGGGTTTCCGCAGATCATTTTGTGGGCATTGATATCAGCACTAGTGGGGGCAACTGTGATGGATCTGCATCCCGTTTTTGGAATCGTCGTCTTTGTGCCGATTGTTGGGGTAGTGGGTTGGTATTCATGGTTGCCGCCATACCGTCGCGCATTGTTGCTTTGGTTCAGCCGTTATTGTGTGGTTCAAGTCGGCGTGATCACGTTCATCGCAGGGCTATTGCAACGAGATGGCAAGTGGCGATATTTGGATCCTTCGCTGTATCTCTTGGTATCGTTCGCGGCAGCTTTTATTCTGATTACACAGATGAAAAAGCAGGATCTTGCCTATCTTGCCGGGCAGACAGAGCATCCTTCAGTCCTCAGTAAGAAGTTGACGCTTTATCTCGGCATCTTTGTGGTTGCCGGATTCGGGTTCATGTCCTTTTATCGATTCAATAAATTTTGGCTACGGGACGTTTCACTAATCGGGATTAATTTAGTCTTCGATATCATCTATACCGTTGTCCTGGTGGCAATCGGGTTGAGCATCACGCTTTTACCGTTTCTCCTGTTCAACAGTCAGGAATTCGCAAAAGCGCAGCTGATTAGGGAGTACCCGGAAGAATTCCGTAAGCAAGCTGGAATCGATAGCTCTAGTTGGTATCACGTGCAATAGCAACAGTTACCGCGCAAAGATAGACGGTAAAAGGGCAACTGAAAGGGGCTTAAATTGTTAAAAGCAAATATTCTACAGGTGGTGACAAGCCTCATCGTTGCCGTCATGTTTGTCGTCTTGGTTGGGGACTATCAGACAGATGTTGCTCAAATACTAGAGAACGAGAGTATGATGCTGCTTTTCTCTTTCGTCGCACAAGTAATATTTGTGCAGTTTCTCAAAGCAGACTTTGATCGGTTGGCTGTGTCCAATAAAGCTTTACGTGAATTCGGCCAAAAATACGCCGCAACAGCAGGTGTTGTTGTTTGTGAAGGGGTACTGGTACTCGGTGCGGGTAGTGCTGTCCCGGGAGGCACCATCGTCTATCTATACACGCAGAGTTACTTAGAACTCTGGCTGATCAATATTTTCACCATCTTATTTGTAATTCAGATGGCACTCGTTTAGTTCATTGGCTTTTTATATATGAAACGCGTCGCTAAAAGTTGGTTGGTGATCTGGCCAGAAAGCGCGCGTGTGAAGCGTTTCGATGCTTGGATCAATCCGGTGAGCGAAAAGTAGTGGGCACGCGATGGCACCGTAGGTATCAGTTGGTACATCAATAAACTTGGTAGGTGGGGAAGTCAGTGCGTAAAAATAATCAGGTTTCATTTTCGCAAATAGCAAACATATTGACAGAAACGGATGTCAAAACGATCGATAAGTTCTCGAATAAGGATGGGCTAACCCAGATTGTTTTGTGGGCCTTGGTTTCGGCACTGGTGTCGTCCATAGCGCTTGATTTGCATCCGCTATTCGGCCTCGTCGCGTATACGCCGATCGTTGGGATGGTGGTGTGGTATTCATGGTTGCCCCCATACCGCCGAGCGTTTCTGATTTGGTTTAGCCGTTATTTCGTGGTTCAAGTCGCCGTAATTATGTTTCTCGCCATTTTTGGGCCGAACGGACAGCTCAAATACTGGATCGCATGCACCTATATCGGGTGCGCCGCACTGGTGGCTGCGGGGCTTGTCTACCTGATGCGCAAGCAGGATATTGCGTACTTAGTCGGGCGCGTAGATCATCCTTCGATAATCAGTAAGTGGCTCAGTGTGTATCTGGGCGGGTTCATCGTCCTAGGCATGGGTTTCTCTTACTTCTACAGAACCAATAAATTCTGGCTGCGAGAAGTTTCTTGGGTCGGAGCCAATCAGGTCTTCGACTTTTTGTACACGTTGCTTTTCATTGTGATGGGAATCAGCATTACCTTCTTGCCATTAGTGTTGTTCAGCAGTCAGCAGTTTGCGAAGGACTGGTTGGTGAAAAAATACCCGGAAGAGTTCCGCAAGCAAGCTGGCATCGATGGCGATAGATGGTATCACGTGCAGTAACGCGCGTGATTCGGGCTGGCAGTGGATGTAAGGGCGAAAAGATGAAGCTGTACTGTTTTAAAATCGTCAATTTATCCGGTACATATTATGCTGTGCGCAATACGGTGTTTTTCGACCTGTATCAATACTTCTTTTTGATGCGACTATTTGGCCGTCCGGCCAGGGCCTATCAACTGACAGCTCATGGCGTTAATGACCTCATTGGCAGTACTTTCCGGCACCTGGATCATTTCGGTACCAAGAAAGCGCAAGTATTGTCTGTGTCTGCTGGTGGGCTTAGTGTCTCCCTGGGTGCGGCCTTGATACACGACGATTTTGGGCTCAGAGTCACACCGTTCGTTGGGGTGCAGGTTTTCCGGATACTGCTCCTCATCTATCTTGGTGTTTTGATTAGCACGTACTGGCGGGCAAGGTATGAGCTTCGTCAGTTAAAGGCTAGCAGGCTCATCGAAGGTGAAGCTGTGACGAGCAAGGCGGTCAAAGCCCAGATTAAACAGGCCAGAGTCCAAGAAGCAATTGCAATCGCGGAAGAGACAGGCCATAGAAATGCCGTTCAACTGATATTGGCCTATGTCGCGTTTGATTTGTTATATTACGGTCTCCTCGCTTTGTTCTGGTATGTGATCACAGCTGCCTCGCCGAAACTATTTGGTTTCTTGTACTGCGTGGTCATCATGATGGGTTTGCTACTCTTCCGCTGGGGAGTGACAGCTTTGTCCAGGCACCCGGTTCATATCGCGAGGATTCGTTAAGCAAGCTCAGCGAGGCGTTAGAAGCTGTTATGGGGGAGGAAAGCAAATGGAGAAACGAACCGAGATCAGCCTTGATCAAGCGTTTGATCTATTCTCAAACGATGATATTGAAAGGCTTCAGAAGGCTGGCGAGCAGAGTAGCTTTGTGCAACTGATTGGCTATATTGTGGTCGCCGTACTATTTAGCCTGCCCGCCACGAACTACTTTCCGCTTTTTAGTGTGATCAATGGCGTTTTGGATTTTGGCCTGCTCTTCTGGTATTCAATGCTTCCGCCTTATCGGCAACCATTCTTGGTCTGGTTCTTTCGCTACCTGATTCTTCAATCGGGGATGCTGGCTTTCCTGATCGTCTTCCTCAACTTTCCAGGCGATATGCTGTATTGGTGGCCGGTGATCTATATTGGCGTTTCGACCGTGGTTGTAGCGTTGATCATCTGGCGGCGGATGCGAAAAGCGCTGGTGGTGCTTCGTGAAACAGGCAACTTAGGCGCAATCAAGCAGCGCTGGTTGGATGTCTATTTAGCGGGCTTCGTCTTGTATCTCTTTAGCCTAATGTATTATTACCGGGCGACTAAGTGGTTTCATTTTGACTTCGGCTTAATCAGTCAATTAGGGGAATACGCCGTGCTACTCATCATTCTAGTTAGCTTGACGCTCACACCGTTGCTGCTTTGCGATGAGAAGGAATTAGTCAAAGACATTATGCTGCGGCGTTACTCAGAGCAGTTTCGGGAGTTGTTCGGGATGAGTCGGTCGCAGTGGTATGACTGAAATAAAGGGTCTTTGTTTATAGAGAAGAGCCATTCATCTTGGAACGGAATTCGGGTGAATGAATTAAGTATGTATTGGGGGTGGGGTAATGGTGATTGATTTGAATGCGGTAGAAATAGCGTGGTTATTAAGCGTCATAGTTGTCGAAATCAGCATGAATATGTACTTCACGATAACGATTATCACACGTCACCCATCAATGAAGTTGAACTTTATTACGCTCATCGCCAATGTGGCATTAATTCTTGCTTCTATGCTCGCAAGCTTGATTGTCACACTGCCACTGATAGAAAGAGAATCTGACAAAGCAGTCTTTCAGGCCAATATGTACTTCTGCATCACAATATTAAGCATTGGAATTATTGATACTTTGATTCCGCTTATCTTCAACAAACTCGCCATTAATCACTCAAATATAGTTCGATTCCAAGAAGGCGTAGGCTATGATATTGAGAATTTTTCCTGGCGGATTGCTCTACAAGGAGCTTTATTGATTGGCGGATCTGGATTCTTGATAGGGGTCGTAAGTTTAAACTATCGTTATCAGGCAACCAATAGTGAGTTGAAATCAACACTAAGCTCGCTTGTGATTGTTGGTGGTACGCTGGTTGTTATTGGATTGCTGCTGCCTAAATTGGTGCAACACATTGTAAAAGCATATTTGCGTAAACAGATTGAGTAGTTTAACAAAGGTCTGGTGTCTGGGGAGTTGAGAGATTATCGAATTATTAACCGCATGGATACAAGGATAGTGCATGTCTCTTGTTTATAGAGAAGAGATATTTGTCTTGAAAGGGTAGACTGACGGATGAATTAAGTATGTATTGGGGATGGGTTGGGGTAATGGTGATTATTGATTTGAACGCGACAGAAATAGCGTGGTTATTAGGCGTCATAGTTGTCGAGATCAGCATGAATGTGTACTTTACGATAACGATTATCACACGTCACCCATCAATGAAGTTGAACTTTATTACGCTCATCGCCAATGTGGCATTAATTGTTGGTGCACTGCTTGGAAGCTTAATTGTCAATTTTCCGAGAATCGATGCGCAGACTGATAGCGCGAGCTTTCAAATGGATATCTTTTACTGTATCACCATGATGAGTCTCGGAATTATTGAAATATTGATTCCGTTAATCTGCAATAAACTCGCGATCAGTCACTCTAAGTTGGTTCGACTGCATGAAGGCGTCGATTATGATATCGGCAATTTCTCGTGGCGGCTTGTTTCTCAAGGAGTGGTATTGCTAGGGGCTTCAGGAGTGTTTGCCGGTATTGTTTGTCTCAATTATCGCGATCAAGTAAATAATGAAGCGTTGAAATCAACGTTGAGCGCATATGCGATTGGAGGCGGTGTACTGGTGATCGTTGCGTTTCTGGTTCTCCGGCTACACCAGCATATTATAAACACCTATTACCTAAAGCAGCAGACTGAGTGACCTGAAACATCTATTATCTTTATCTATACGAGAGAGGAATTAAAGACTACCTATGATTAATTGGATCGTTGTTGACATTCTTTGGCTACTTTTTTTAGCTGTACTGGATATCGTTTTGGTAAGGTATATTGCGATTCTTGCCATCAAACAACCCAAAGCACATCGCACTGTTGTGATAGCCAGGGCTGTCAATTTTGGGTTGTTGGTTAGCGCAGGATTGGGCAGTACCCTGGTGATACTGCTAGGAACGGCCCAAGGAACTGCGGTTTCTTCATTCCAGATGTACCTTTATTGTAGCGGCGCGCTTTTGATTTTTGGTATCAGCGCCATTTTGGTCCCGCTATACTACATTTATCCTGTCGTCACGAATTCGAAGACAGCCCGTGTACAGGGCAAAGTGGACTACAAGGAGAATATCCTTGTCATCCAGATAACTGACCAAGGTACCTTCGCTGCCGGAGCGGCTGTCCTGCTGATTACCTGGAATTGCCTAAAGCATAGAAGTGACGTGACCAATCCATCGCTACAAGTCGTGCTCCTCATCGGGGCAGTCGTGGGTGGTCTGTTGTTGGTCTTGGGTATTCATCTCCCTCAGCTGATTAAAAAGATCATCGATGCTTGGATTCAAGGTGGCACCGATAATGACCAGTTGAGCTGATTTTTTGGGGGAGATGGGCTATCCCGAGTTGCACGTTCAACCGTAGAATGTGCAGCTCTGGTGGTCGAAATATTGAGAAGATTAATGATGGCGGGGTGACCACGAACATGAAATTACATTGTTACAAACAGGTTGATGTCAATGGCGACTTGTACCTGGTTCGAAATACGGTGCTGTGTGACTTTCTACAGTACTTCTTAATAGCGAGAACGTTTGGCGGCCCGGCCAAAGCCTATCGCCTGACAGATAAGGGCGCAAAGGCATTAGCCCCGTTAAGATTGCTGGTTATCCCCCGTGAAACATCCAAAAAAACAATTGTATTGTATAGTGCGGCAGGGGCTGTTTTTGCGGCCAAAGTAGCGACGTTTCAAAGTAGCCAAATAATCTCAAATGCAACTGCGATTCTTTCGTTTTGGCTCATTATCATGGTGTATTTCGGGTGGCTGATCTTAATGTATCGGCGCTCGCAAACAGAGTACCGATGCTTAATTGACCAGCATCTGATCGAGAGGGATGCCGCGCCCATAGCCGTCAAGAAGCAGATCAAGCGTATTCGGGTGTCAAAAGCGATGAAATTGGGTGCGGACGATGACACGAGAAGTATCGTTGACGTATTTATAACTAACTTCATGTTGGATCTTCTATATTTCGGCATGTTGATCACCTTTAGGTTCGTTATTTTCACCAGTCTTATGACCTTGGACTCATACATAAATATGATCGTGTGCATGGTTGCGTTCATGGGTATTCGCTGGGCGTACACGTCGATGACTAAGCATCCAAGCGAAATATAAAAAACTAACTGTCGGCATCGTTGGCGAAAAGGCCAAGTTGCGAGTGAGAAAGCTGATGTGGGCTGATCTTCCCAGTCTTTGATTGAGAGGTGAGTGTCACTGGTCGGACTTGATTATGGAGGGGTTACCACAAGCATGAAATTGTATTGTTACAAGATTGTTGATGTCTATGGCGACTTTTACATGGTCCGCAATACGGTGCTGTTTGATGTTTTGCAGTACTTCTTAATAGCGAGAATGTTTGGTGGTCCGGCCAAGGCTTATCGCCTAACAGATAGGGGAATAAGGACCTTAGCCCCGTCAAGGTCAATATTGATCCCCACTAAACCACGCAAAGCAACAAATGCATGGCGTAGTTGGGCATTAGGAACGGGGATCTCAGTATCTGTCGTGGCAAGAGTAAGCACACTTCATAATAGCCCGATAGTCCCAAATGCAACTGCAATTCTCTCGTTTCAAATTATTATCATGGTGTATGTTGGGTGGCTGATCCTAATGTATTGGCGATCGCAAGTCGAGTACCGAAACTTGATCACGCAGCATCTGATCGAGACGGATGTCGCACCCAGAGCAGTCAAGAAGCGAATCAAGCGTATTCGGGTATTGGAAGCAGTGAAAATCGCTGCTGATAATGGCACTACAAGTATCGTTGGTCTATTTATGGCGCATCTCTTATTAGATTTCCTTTATTTTGGAGCATTTATCATCACTCGATTCATTATTTTTACCAGTCGACTGACTTTGGCAGTCTACTTGGTTACGATCCTATGTCTAGGTACGGTGATGGTTATGCGCTGGATGTACACCTCGATGACTAAGCACCCAATTAGAATATAACCTCTCATAACTGTCGGCATCGTTGTCGAAAAGGTTATGTTGTGGGTAGGAAAGCTGATGTGTGATGATCCTCTAATTTTTGATTGAGAGATAAGCGTCACTGGGGGATCTAATTGACGGAGGGGTATTCCAAACATGAAATTACATTGTTACAAGCTCGTTGATGTCTATGGCGACTTTTACATGGT
Source organism: Lactobacillus sp. (assembly GCA_022651245.1). Lineage (GTDB taxonomy): Bacteria > Bacillota > Bacilli > Lactobacillales > Lactobacillaceae > Lacticaseibacillus. The sequence goes on along the minus strand of JALCQM010000025.1, from coordinate 34,767 downwards.
TCGTAATACGGTGCTGTTTGATGTTCTGCAGTACTTCTTAATAGCGAGAATGTTTGGCGGCCCGGCCAAGGCTTATCGCCTAACAGATAAGGGAATAAAGACCTTAGCCCCTTCAAGATCAATAATGATCCCCACTAAACCAGGCAAAAGAAAAAAAGTGGGGAGTAGCGCGGCGGGGGGAAGTGGCGTATTGATCGCGTCAAGACTGAGTGCGATAAATGGCCCGGTTGTTGAAAGCGCAACTGCGATTCTCTCGTTTCGGATCATTATCATGGTGTACGTCGGGTGGCTGATCTTAATGTATTGGCGAGCGCAAGTTGAGTACCGAAACTTAATCGCGCAGCATCTGATCGAGACGGATGTCGCACCCAGAGCAGTTAAGAGGCAGATTAGGGGCATTCGGGTGTCAGAGGCAGTGCAGAAAGGTGCTGACAATGGCTATAAACCTTTTGGCGTATTTATGTCTCATCTCGGATTAGATCTTCTATATTTTGGCATGTTAATCGGCATTTGGTTTGTTTTTTTCGTCACTCGACCGACTTTGGCAGTTTATTTATTTATGATCGTGTGCATGATTTTGATGATAAGTATGCGCTGGGCGTTCACAGCGCTGACTAAGCATCCAATTAGGATATGAAGAAAAGGGCGTCATGGCGTTAAGAAGGGAGTTTCAACTTGGTTTCATTAAAGGCGATTAAGGCCGCATATTTTCCACGTAGATATCGCGGGTACTATTCAAAACGACCATCGAAGCAAACTTTTTTAGGCTCGGCTGTATTTTATGTTGGCTTACTAGGATTCATTCTGCTCTTTCAATGGGCCGCTCCCTCTGAAGAGAGTAATGTACTTGTCACACAGGATTTTTGGAGCCTTCCAATACGTTTCGGACCAGCTTTATAATAATCATCCTTCTAGACTTACTTTTTGCGTATGCTATCCGCTTTCCGTGGACAGAGAAGTATCTCGCAGCCATTGCTTATCTGCTCAATCTTGTACTTATTCCCGCGGCGTGTTTAGGGGTCTTTAGCTTGATATACGACGATCCTTTTACGAAGTTCCCTCGCGGTGGGGTTGCCGTCCTCGTAGGCTTATCAGTCATGATGCTGTATCACACAATACTTGTGATACTTGCGGTAAGTCGTCACAACCTCAACATACTGGATCGCAATATGGATACGATGGGCAACTTTCTAGGGCCAACAATGCTTGTCTGCCTTTCTATTGGGCGTATTTTCGAATCGGAGCTTCCCAACTTAATGTGGGATAGCGCCTGTATCATCGTTGGTATGCTATACAGTTTTTTCCTCTTCCAGCTTCCTAGCGTGACGCATTATTGGCATAAATCAAAGGACGCCACGACCAAGTCACCCCTTGAAGAGGAGAAGAGAGAGCAAACGCAACAAGTCGAAAGCAGTATGACGCGACAAGTCCGCTGGCGTAAAAAATAAAGGAGCAAGCATGGATAATATCGAAGAAGTTTCATTTGAGATGACGCAATTACTGCACCGCCAACTGGTGACGGGTGCGGATCAGTTCGCATCGCTATTGCAGTCAAGCGAGGAGCTGGTTTATGAAGAAGGTTTTTACAAAACTGGCCCGACGATTTTTGGTTTAACGATAACGGAAATGGCGAGTTCGAAGCAGCATTGCGATATCTATATTCCGGTGAGCGCGCCGATCCCGACCGCCGAGTTGGCGTATGTTGACCAGATCGGGTGCGACAGTGCGTTGCATCTGCGGGTGCCCTTTAATAAGGGGATTGAGGCCGGTTTGCAGGCGATGACGCAATCCTTGCAGTCTCAAGGCCGGCACTATGCTGATCGGGTGTATATTGCCTTGACCCGCGTCTATGGCGAGTACTGGGCCGATTTGTTTATTCCGCTGGAGGAGAATTGAGATGATCGATATTATTGAGGGTTTGGACATCCATTATCGCAACGTGGTCACGGGTCTACTGCTCACAGACGCTGCGCACCTTGATGAAGATATTCAAAACCTGCTAGACGAAATTGCCGCGGAGCAAACGATCGTCGACGACTATTTGTACGTCATTGAATCGGATTTTCGGCGGACCGACGCCATGACCTTGTCGGTGGTGGTGCCGATTGCCGAGGATAAACCCGTTACCTTGCCGCAGGGCTTTCGTTTCCAATCCTATTATCAGTTGCTCGATCTGATCGGGTTGCGCTTGGTGGATGCGGATTCAAGCCAACTGGAGGAGCAGGTCATGCGGCTAATGGCGCACTTTGCGGATCGGGACCTTGAACCAACGACGCCGTTGATCATGCGCCCGCATCAATTGCATGATCACCACTATAGCGAGCTCTATGTCGGTCAGGCCGAACGGCAGGTGAGCGTTCGCAAAAAAGTCCCTAAGAAGCATGAAAAACGTGAGACAACGGCCGAAGAGCGTGCATTTACGCACAACCACTACTATCGCGCTACCGGTTTTGCGGCGGTTGGCGCCTGGATCAAAAACAGTTTCAACTACGCTGGTTCCTCATCGCGATCAGAGTATTGGTGGCCGCTCTTATTCACGCTGCTATATAAAACGTGGAAGAATGTCCATTGACACTAGTAAAGGATTATATATTTCCTTTCTTAGTTTTACATTCTGATTTTACTTGATCCCGTCAACACCAGTATTCTTACCGCGGGATACCCCTTGGCAACAGTGACTAGCTCTTGAATCATGAGGACATAGCCTGCCCCTGTGCATACTGAATTAGATTCAATACGGCGTTTTGGTCCCGGTCTAGCCGGATACCGCAGCCGTAACAATGAAACTCGTGATGTTTGGTATGATGATACTGATTGCCAGCCAAAGTCAACTTATCCACGCCAGTCTTGACCACGCCGCAATGACTGCACTGCTGCGTACTAGGAAAGAAGCGGTCGACGAGCACTAAAGTTCGACCATACCAAGTCGCCTTGTCTTGCATCAGCACCTTGAAACGCCCAAACAACGAGCGGTGAAGGTTTTTCGCCAGCCGTTTGTTCATCTTCATGTGCTTTGCGTCGAGATCTTCGATGGCGATGGTGCCGTTTGACCGAACCAGCATTGTTGTCAACTTTTGCAAGAGATCATTTTGGATCCGTGTCACCTTCTGATAGGCCCGACGCAACTTGGTTTTCGTTGCGCGGTAATGTTTCGACAGAAAGTGTCCTGGATTTGCTCGCCGCTTGCGGGCAAGTTGTCGCTGGTACAAAGAGATGCGGTCGTACAGGCTGATGAGCTTGGCAGTCAACACCGGCAGGCTAGTCATGGTGTCGCCGTCATTATAGACATACTTGCCGATATTGGCGTCGACCCCGCAGACTCGTTCAGAAGCCGGTAAAGGTTTCGGCTGTTCGACCTCAATGCTTAAACTCACATAGTAGCCATCAGCTTCTTCAACAATTGTTGCTAGCCGAATAGTTCCTTCCCAGCGTGGCGTTTCCGCAAGACGAATACCATACCAAGGGCCTTGATAATCCAATGGCTTATCCAGCCGCAGTTTGCCAGCCACAATGGTCGCACGATCAGTCTTAAAAACCTGGTGACTGTGTTTCCTTGACTTGAATCTCGGCTTAGCGTGGTCGGGCATCTTCGGGTTGAAGAAGTTCTTCCATGCTTGAGCGACATCGTGCACGGCCAGCTGTAGGATACGGGCTGAACGACTGAACTGCCAATCAGCCTTGTTAGCGACCAGTTCGTCACGCACTTTACGCTCGTTTGGACGTAGGTGCTTATCTTCTAGAATGACGGATTCATCGTACATGTCGTTCCAAGTTGCCAAGGCTTGGTTATAACAATAGCGGCGATAATCGCACGCTTGTTTAAGGGTCAGTTGCATCGTGGCATTCGGGTAGCAGCGCACTTTGTGAGTTCTTAGCATCTCATCACCTCCTTCATTTATAAATTACGCGAAGAAGGTGAAGCTATCCTGTCAGGACAGAGAAACTTTTACCACCAGAAAATCACTAGTTTGCGATAACTTTCTCACGAGTTCGTCATTTCATACAGTTTTGCGATGCCGCCTTCCACTTACTTACTACAGCGTCACAAAGCAGGATGAAATTCTATATCGTTCTACATTTTCCTTTACAGTTGCTGGCCTCCTAATCTGGGTCGTTGCGGCGTTTGGGTATCGGCAGTTTCACATAGGAGGGGTCTTGTTATTGTTGTGGCTAGTGTTAATGGTGCCTTGGTTATCATTGACGGTGCGGCGTTATCGCGATGCGGGCTTGCGGGGGTATCTCGGTGCGCTACAGTTCATCTTCAGCCTCGGCGTTTTTACCGTGTATTCGTTCGAAATAGGCGGTGTCTCGCTAGAACAGTTTGACACGCATGGTGTGGTGGTCGGCCTCAGCAGCTTCGCTTTTCTGCTGATGTTCCGTTATGCGGTGGAACCGACAAAAAATGCGCGGAAATTCAAACACTTGGACTGGCCCTATATCGGCTAGTTAGCTGGGCTCTGGTACAGCCGGTTTGGCAGTGGCAACGACGCAATCGATTATCGTTATGGGGTAGTGAATTTGAAGATTGAACAGTATTTGAAAGAAATCGGTGCAGAGACGGGAATCCAGGGATTTACGGGAAGCGTCAAAATGACATTGTTTTCCTTTATTGTTGTTGACGCTCTAGTTTATCTAATTTGTTTTCAACTCTTTCGTCTCCCTAATATCCTTTTAAAATTACGCCACATGGATGCTGAATTCGAAATGACCGCCATCAGGAATGCTTTGATCGCCTTGGTAGTTATTGAGGGGATATTTGTCTTGTTAAGGTTAGGTTGTGTCTTGTGGTCAAAAGGGCTGAGTCTGCTATTCGAATTATTTGCCTTGAACAACACTTTAGTTGCAAGCATGCTTATTGGTATTAGTACTACGATTTCGTTCACGCCTCAGAATATGATGACTTTCTGGTTTGTTGCCTATGTGATTGTCATCATCTTGGTGTTGCTGACCCCTGACAAGCTGAGGGTAAAGGTGGGTGGTCTACCAGATCGCGTCAAGGCGGTTGGCGCCGGATTGCTTTCCATTGGTATTGTCGCCGAGACGATCATTTCAAACATTCATGTATTAAAACAGGCTTATGGCATGCTTATCCTGACTGTGACGCCATTCGCCGTGCTGGGCGTCGTGATTTGGGTTACCGGAATTCTTCGAGCCAATATCGTCTACTTATGGCGCGTTCTGCCACATCAGGAAGAATTACGACAGAGTTTAGACGTATCGGAGGATATTTGGTACGGGCCGCTTTGGAAGCGGCAACACCACAAACAAAAGTAACGCAGCTGAAAGCAAAATCAAGAGAGCAAAGGGAGTGGCTGCATAGTTGACGGCAACAAAAAAGCTGGCCTGCATTAGCTGGCCAGCTGCTTAAGTGCGTCTGGGCGGAAACCGGAGAAGGCTTCTAACCCGTCTGCTTCGAGGACAGGAACGGCTTGGAAACCTTTGCCCTTGAGGTAGTCGATGAATTCAGGTTCATCATTGATGTTGTGTTCCGTGAACTGGATGCCGTGTTGCTGCAAGTAGTGCTTGGTCATGCGGCACTGTGGACAGCCGTTGCGGGTAAATAATGTAATGTTGCTCATTGGAATCGCCCCTCTTGTTTATCTGATGACATCAGTATACCTAATATAGGGGCCTGTGTCAAACAAAAACACCACATCTAGTAGCGTTAAAAATAACGTCTAGATATGGTGTAGTTGCTATTATACCGCCACAAGACGGGAACGCAAGTCAATTATCATAAAATTGGCGACAATAATCGTGAGAAGCGTTGCTTGAATCGCAGCCAGTGACTTTGACCCGCGATCACCGCGGGGGTGAGGCGTTGGCAGTCGACCAAGTCGTGTTCGAAGGCGACGGTCAGCTGGTGGGCCACCGTCGGGTCATAGATGAAGGCATTGACCTCGAAGTTCAGCTTGAAGCTGCGGATGTCCAAGTTGGCGCTACCGACGCTGGCGATGCGGTCATCGATGATCATCGTCTTGGCGTGCAGGAAGCCTTTTTGGTAGTGATAGAGCTTGACCCCTGCGGCCGCTAACTCGTTGGCGTAGTACTGCGTGGCCCGGAAAATGAACGGGTGGTCTGGCATGTTGGGGATCATCACGCGCACGTCGATGCCGGCCAAGGCCGCGGTGGTCAAGGCGTCATAAACCGTGTCGTCGGGGATCAGGTAAGGGGTCTGTAGCCACACCGAGTGCGTGGCGCTGGTGATCATTTTGACGTAGCCGGCCTTGATCTGTTGACCGCTGCTTTCCGGTCCCGAAGCCACGATCTGCATCGCGTTTTGGCTGGTGGGCTGGTCGGTGGCGAGCGGTTGGTTCGGGTACGGGAGCTGGCCGCTGGACACGGTCGCGTTCCAGTCCGAGGTGAATTGGATCTTCAAGGCCATGACCGTGTTGCCCATGATGCGCAGGTGGGTGTCACGCCAAAAGCCGAACTTCGGCGAACGGGACACATATTGGTCGCCGACGTTGAAGCCGCCGATGTAGCCGATCGCGTCGTCGATGATCACCAACTTGCGGTGCAGGCGGTAGTTGAGGCGAAAATCCAAAAACAGGTGCTTGGAGCTGAAATAGGTCTCGACCTTGCCACCGGCGTGCACCAGGGGCCGCCACCAGCGCGCATTGGCCCCAATCGAGCCCCACGCATCATAGAGCACGTAGACAGTGACGCCGGCCTTGGCTTTTTGGATCAATAAATCGCGCAACTGGTTGCCGAGCTGATCGTTATAGATGGTATAGTATTCGATATAGAGGCTTTTTTTGGCGGCGGCGATGTCGGCGAACAAAGCGGCGAACTTGGCCGGGCCATCATAGAACAATTTGACGTCTTTGTTGGTTAACACGGGCGCCCGCGCCGTATTTAAGAAAAGGTTGATCAACTCTTGGGCGGCCGGGGTCAGATCCGCGGTCGGCAACAGGCGCCCGCGAGCGTTGGCCCGTTTTTGCAGTTGGACGAAGGCGGCGCTGCCTTTGCTGATGGCGGCTTGGATCTGCCGCATTTTTTTGGCAGACAGCCGGCGGCCGGCGAAGAGGTAGATCAAGAAGCCTAAGCCGGGCAAAAATAACAACACCAGCAGCCACGCCCAGGTGGTACTGATGTCACGAACGGAACGCAATACAGTAAAGATTGCGCCTAAAGTGTTGATCACTAGGAACACGACCAGTAGCCATGTTAGGATAGGCATATAAGCGCCTCCTTAAAATTTTTGACAAAAAAATTGACAATTTCGCTTTACTTACTAATAGTTAGCTGGTACAATAACTGCATACTTATAACAAAGGTGGGAACCGATTTGAACACAGATGTATTGAATGTATTGAAACAGCGCCGCACGATTTACGCATTAGGAAAAGCCGTTGAGCAGTCGCCAGAGGACATTGTTAACACTGTCGCTGACGTGATCGAAGAAACCCCGACCGCTTTTAACTCGCAAACCACGCGTGCCGTGTTCTTATTCGGCGACAAGCATGACCAGCTCTGGGACATCGTAATCAAGCGCCTCGAAACCGAAGTGCCGACCGCGGAAGCCTACGCCAAGACCAAAGAAAAGATCGAAAGTTTCAAGGCCGGGTACGGCACGATCTTATACTTCACCGACGACGCCGTTGTGCACCAACTCGAGAAGGACTTCGCGTTGTACGCGGACAACTTCGCGACTTGGGCAGAACAGGCACAAGGTTCGGCTCAGCTCAACACCTGGACCGCTTTGGCCAACAACAACATCGGCGCTTCTTTACAACATTATAACCCGCTGATCGACGAATTAGTGGCCGAAGCGTTCGATATCCCGGCCAACTGGACCTTACGCGCCCAGATGCCATTCGGCTCGATCGAAGCCCCAGCCGGCCAGAAGGACTACATGGACCGCTCCGACCGCTTCAAGCTTTTAAAGTAAACTTAATCCTCAGGAAGAGCCCGCACTATTCGCGGCCTTAACCTTAGCGCCTTCGCACGCCGATTCCTTTGAATCGCAGTGCGGGGGCGCTTTTTGGTGTACGGGACGGACGGGTCTGGGGGTGCGGCTGGCTCCGGCGATTGAATGGCTGGAACGGGGTGGCGCGTTTTGAAGCTAACTCTCGCTTTGCTCGAGTGGATCTTCAAAACCGCGCTTGTTGTAGGCGGTAAACCGCCAACAACAATTTCACCCCTGAGCCATTCATCGCCTCCCGCCAGCCACACCCCCAGACCCTGGGCTAGAGTTGACCCGTACAAGCCACTAGAGGTATCAGTCAATAATAGGAGGTTTGTTTATCAGGTAATGCTGGGTGGCATTTCACCACGACGATTGGCATGCTGTCGAAAAAGACCACTGCTTGTAACCACGACGCTATCAGCCACCGAACACGTCACTCGTAGCCCTACAAGCCCACAAACGTAGGTGGTTAGGCGGAGCGGGTCGGGGCTCAGCCGTGAGAGAACTGGCGTGAGCCAGTTCGCGCAAACCCTGAGACATGCATGAGCCGGAACGGCTCGTATGGCTCAGGGTTTAGGTGGAGAAGCGCAAGCTTCGGAGCCGGCGCCATGGCGTCTCCAGCCCCGACCCGCGGAGCCTAACCGCCGGCAGCCTTCTCTGCATCGCGTAGGCCTTGTTGAGCGAGCTGGTGGGCGCCGTGGTTGCGACGTTCGGGGACCCACTGCCATAAGACGGTGGGGAACTGGTCGATCTCGGCCAACAGCGGCGCCAAGGCGGCATCGTAGTGCTTGGCGTAGCGCTTGTCTAAAGCGTCGATCACCAACTTGGAGTCACTGTAGTAGCTCAACATCCCCGTCAACTGCAGCCGCCGGACGGCTTGAAAGCCCGCTAACGCCGCGGCGAATTCCGCTTCATGGTTGGACATCTCGGGTAGCGGGTAGTGGAGCTGATATTGGCCGCTTGGCGTCACGATCAAGATGCCGATGCCCCCGATCCCGGGGTTGCCTTTTGTGGCCGCATCTGTATATAGTTGAATCATTCTTTTCTCCTAAGGAAGTGATGGACGGTGCAACGATTTTTTTATCAACCGGCATGGTTAGATTTTAGCATTTTTTGGAGCGCGATTCTTGCCGGGGCCAGTTTGGCCGTGATCTTGCAGATGGAATTCGGGGGCTACGACGGGCTGTACTGGCCGGCGATCGGCGGCTTGGTGCTAGTGATCTTGATCGCCGTGTTACAAGTGGCGTCGCTGCGGCTGGCGCTCACCCCAGACGCCTTGGTGCTCGGGCACGTTTTTCCCGCCAACCGCCTAACGATTGCCTGGTCGGCCCTTAACGGGGTGTCAATTCAGGGGCATGTCCTGATATTAGAGACGCGCGCATATGGTAAAATAAGGCTTGTGCGGTTGTGTCGTTTGCAGAAATTGGCGGCCGCCTTCGCACAGGCGGGCGTCAAGGTCACCACGAGGAAGGGGAAATCACGTATTGTCTGATATCGAAATTGCCCAAGCTAACGAAGCCAACGAGATGCGACCGATCACTGAGGTCGCGGCGACGGTTGGCTTAACCCCAGACGATCTGGAATTATATGGTAAGGCCAAGGCCAAGCTGAGTTACCCGACACTGAAGCGGCTCGCCGACCGCCCATTAGGCAAGTTGGTCTTGGTCACCTCGATCAACCCGACGCCAGCTGGCGAAGGTAAGTCGACGGTCACGATCGGCTTAGGCGACGCCTTGAACTTGCGCCAGCAAAATGCCGTGATCGCTTTGCGCGAACCGTCATTGGGCCCTGTCATGGGGATGAAAGGCGGGGCGACTGGCGGCGGTTATTCGCAAGTCGTGCCGATGGAGGATATCAACTTACATTTTACCGGCGACATGCACGCCTTGACCACAGCGGTCGATACGCTGGCGGCCTTGATCGATAACCACTTGCACCAAGGCAATGCGTTGCAGCTAGATCCGCGGCGCATCTTGTGGCACCGCGTGTTGGACATTAACGATCGCGCATTGCGGCACACCGTGATCGGGATCGGCGGGCCGACCAGTGGCGTGCCGCGGGAAAATCAGTTCGATATTACCGTTGCCAGCGAGCTGATGGCGGTGTTGTGTTTGGCTGAGGACATGCACGACTTGAAGGCGCGCATTGCCCGGATCGTGATCGGCTTCACCTATGACCGCCAGCCGGTGACGGTGGCAGATCTGGAAGTGACCGGGGCGATTGCGATGTTGTTGAAAGACGCCTTGAAGCCGAACTTGGTCCAAACGCTGGCGCATACGCCGACCTTGATCCATGGGGGGCCGTTCGCCAACATCGCCCACGGATGTAATTCCGTTTTGGCGACGAAAACGGCCTTGCAACTGGGCGACATCGCTTTGACCGAAGCCGGGTTCGGGGCGGATCTGGGTGCCGAGAAGTTCATGGACATCAAGACGCCGGTATTGGGCAAGACGCCGGATGCGGTCGTCATCGTGGCCACGGTGCGGGCGCTGAAGTATAACGGCGGGCAAGCCTTGAAGGACTTGACGACCGAAAACCGCGACGCCTTGGCGCAAGGGTTCGCCAACTTGGCTCGGCATATCCATAATATGCAACAATATGGGCGGCCGGTGCTGGTGGCGATCAACCGCTTCACCAGCGACACGGACGCCGAGATCCAAGACCTCGTGACGGCTTGTGCCAAGCTCGGGGTCGAAGCGGTCCCAGCCGATGTTTGGGGGCAAGGCGGCCAAGGCGCGCTCGCGCTTGCCGATGCGTTAGTGCAGACGCTGAGTGAAACCAGCGCCTTCACCCCGCTGTATGATCCGCAAGCGCCGGTTAAAGACAAGATCGCCACGATCGTGCAAAAGATCTACGGCGGTGCCGATGTGGCGTATGATCATACGGCAGAATTGGCATTAAAGACGATCACCGCCAATGGCTGGGACCACTTGCCGGTGTGCATGGCTAAGACCCAGTATTCGTTGTCAGACGACCCTAAGGCCCTAGGAGCCCCGACCGGGTTCACTATGCACGTGCGCGACGTGATCCCCAAGCTTGGGGCCGGGTTCTTAGTCGTGATGACCGGTTCGGTGTTGACGATGCCAGGCTTGCCGAAACGACCCGCTGCGTTGAACATGGATGTTTCTGACGACGGTGTGATTTCGGGGCTGTTTTAACCATGCCGCAAACAAACCCGTTATCTGCCGCCCAACTGGCCCAGGCCAAAGCGCTGGTTTTTCCCGATACCCAAGGTTTCGTCCCAGGCTACGGGAGTTTGCGGCCGCAACTGGTGTTGGTCGGGGAAGCGCCTGGCGAAACGGAGGTCACTAGCGGCCGGCCGTTCACGGGCCGTGCCGGCGCTAAGCTGGATTTGATGCTTGCGGCGTTGGGGCTGAGCCGAGAAACGGTGTTTGTGACCATGACCTTCCATCGCCGCCCGACTAAGCGCAAGCCGAATGGTAAACTCGGCAACCGCCCGCCGACTGCGGCCGAATGGTTGCGCGAAGGCTGGTTGCTCGACGCAGAGCTCGCGGCTTTCCCTGAGGTGCCGCTATTGCTGATGGGGAACACGGCCTTGCGCCGGTTGTATCATGGTCAAGTCAAAGACTGGCACGGCCAGTGGTTACAGGCGCCGGTGGCCCAGGTGGTCGCAGGGGCCTTGCAACCCGGGGCCAGCCGGCGGTTTGCGGTGTGCGCACATCCGGCAGCCTTGTTATACCGGCAGGCGACGCAAGCGCAGACGCTCGCGGACCTCGCCCAGATTCGACAATTATTGGAGGCCAGCAACTGTAAAGGAAAATGTAGAACGATATAGAATTTCATCCTGCTTTGTGACGCTGTAGTAAGTAAGTGGAAGGCGGCATCGCAAAACTGTATGAAATGACGAACTCGTGAGAGAGTCATCGCAAACTGGTGATCTTTTGGTGGTAAAAGTTTCTTTGTCCTGACAGGATAGATTCACCTTCTTCGCGTAATTTATAAGCAAAGGAGGTGAAGAGATGCTAAGAACTCACAAAGTGCGCTGCTACCCGCATGCCACGATGCAACAAGCCTTGAAGCATGCGTGTGATTATCGGCGTTATTGCTATAACCAGGCACTAGCTACTTGGAACGATATGTATGATGAATCCGTTATCCTGGAAGATAAGCGTTTACGACCAAACGAGCGCAAAGTGCGCGACGAATTGGTCGCCAACAAAGCTGACTGGCAGTTCAGTCGTTCAGCGCGCGTCCTACAGTTGGCCGTGCATGACGTTGCCCAAGCGTGGAAGAATTTCTTCAATCCGAAGATGCCCGACCACGCCAAGCCGAGATTCAAGTCCCGAAAACGCAGTCGTCAGGTCTTTAAGACCGATCGGGCAACTATCATAGACGGCAAGCTTCGGCTGGACAAACCACATGCGTATCAAGGTGCTTGGTATGGCATACGGTTAGCAGAAACGCCGCGATGGAAGGGTACCATTCATCTGGCAACCATTGTTGAAGAAGCCGACGGTTATTATGTGAGCTTGAGTATCGAGGTTGAACAACCGAAAGCATTGCCAGCCTCCGAGCGGGTTTGCGGGGTCGACGCCAATATCGGCAAATACGTTTATAACGATGGCGACACCATGGCTAGCCTGCCAGTGTTGACTGCCAAGCTCATCAACCTGTACGACCGTATCTCTTTGTACCAGCGGCAACTTGCCCGTAAGCGTCAGGCGAATCCGGGACATTTTCTGTCTAAGCATTACCGCGCAACGAAAACCAAGTTGAAGCGGACCTATCAGAAAGTGTCCCGGATTCAAAACGACCTCTTGCAGAAGCTGACAACGATGCTGGTTCGGTCAAACGGCACTATCGCTATCGAAGACCTGGACGTCAAGCACATGAAGATGAACAAACGACTGGCGAAGAACCTCCACCGCTCGTTGTTTGGGCGCTTCAAGGTGCTGATGCAAGACAAGGCGACTTGGTATGGTCGGACATTGGTGCTCGTCGACCGCTTCTTTCCTAGCACGCAGCAGTGCAGTCATTGCGGCGCGGTCAAGACTGGCATCGATAAGCTGACCTTGGCAGGTAACCAATATCATCACACCAAACATCACGAGTTTCATTGTTATAGTTGCGGCATCCGGTTAGAACGGGACCAAAACGCCGTATTGAATTTGATTCAGTATGCACAGGGGCAGGCTATGTCCTAACGATTCAAGAGCTAGTCACTGTTGCCAAGGGATATCCTACGGTAAGAATACTAGTGTTGACGGGATCAAATAAAATCAGAATGTAAAACTAAGAAAGGAAATATATAATCCTTTACTAGTGTCAACGGACATTCTTCCACGTTTTATATAGCAGAGTGACTGAATTGATGTATCTTGTGTTAGCGTTAGGCCTGGTCGCCATCGACCAGGTGATCAAGGCGTGGGTGGTCGCGCATTTGGCCCTCGGCCAGACGGTCGGCTTCATCCCCGGCGTCTTGAGCCTGACGCACATCCGCAATACTGGGGCGGCGTTTTCGATGCTGGAAGGCCAACAGTGGGTCTTTTACGTGATCACAGTGATCGCTTTAGGCGTGGTCGCGTGGTTATGGCGCGATAGCCGCGGCAACGCGTTTTATCGCCTGGGGTTGGCGCTGATCTTGGCTGGGGCGATCGGGAATTTCATCGACCGCTTGCGCCAAGGCTTCGTCACCGATATGTTCCAGGTGGACTTCATGAATTTTGCGATCTTCAATTTTGCCGATGCGTGCTTGACCGTTGGCGTGATCTGCGTCTTGGTTTACTTGCTGTTCTTCGATGGGAAGGCGGCGAAGCGATGACGAGCTTCACCGTGACCACGCAAAGCGGCCGGATCGATAAGGTGATCGCCGACACGCTCGCCGACGTGACGCGCTCGCAAGCGCAAAAATGGTTGCTGCAAGGCCACGTGACGGTCAATCAGGCAGCGGTGGCGCCGAAGTACAAAGTCGCCGCTGGGGATGTCGTCGTGGTGACCCCACCGGCCCCGGTGCCGCTGGCCGCCAAGCCGCAAGCGATTCCGCTGGCGGTCGTCTATGAAGATGATGATGTGCTGGTGGTCAATAAGCCTCAAGGCATGGTGGTCCACCCGGCGCCAGGGCATCCTGACGGGACGCTGGTCAATGCGGTGTTAGGGCATACGCCATTGACCGGGATCAACGATGTGTTGCGTCCCGGGATCGTGCACCGGATCGACAAGGATACCAGCGGGTTGTTGATGGTGGCCAAGACCCAAGCGGCGCAGGCGTCTTTGTCGGCGCAGCTGAAGGCCAAAACCACCAGCCGCGAATATTTGGCGATCGTCCATGGCGTGTTCAAAGAAACCGCCGGGCGCATCGATGCGCCATTAGGGCGTGACCCCAAGGACCGCAAGAAACAAGCCGTCGTCGCCGGCGGCCGCCACGCGGTCACCCATTTTCAGGTGCTGGAGCAGTTCGAACACTACGCCTTAGTGCGGTGTGTGTTGGAAACAGGCCGTACGCATCAGATCCGGGTGCATATGGCCTACATTCACCACCCGGTGGCCGGCGACCCGTTGTATGCGCCTAAGCGCACCTTGCCAGGCGCCGGGCAGTTCTTGCACGCGGCCAGCCTGGGGTTCAAACACCCGGTTTCTGGCCAATGGTTGGAGTTCCATGTCGAGCCGCCACAATTATTCCAAGAAACTTTAGCAAATCTGCGGGCAAACATTGACAAAACCCGCGTGATTCGATAAGCTAGTCACAACTTAACAAGCAACCTTTAACTAAGTCCAGAGAGGCTTAGAAGGTGTTCGGTCCCGCCGCGGCGGGAGACTAGTGTCATGCAGTCGCCTTCTAACCTTTTTCAGGCTAGGGGCGACTTTTTTTATCCCCAGAGCGGAGGGGCGCGGTTATGGGTGCCGGGCTAACAGGGCTTGGTGGTGTTCGGCGAAGCCGGACGGCGCCGAGACCGGTTAGAACCGTGTACCCATGCGCCCCGCAGCTCGACGAAGATGCCAAAGTGTATTGCTTCACGGTTCATCGTCGAGCGCCGCAAGCCAACGGGGTCATGGATAAGTCATCGCGGTCACGCACCGGCTTTGCCGGTACGCACCCACGCTGCCTTATCCCTACCCCTAAACCCGGCTTGCTTTGCTCTGGTTCATCGTCGAGCTCCGCAAAGCAACGCGATTGCGTATAAGTCGTCCTGGTCACGCTTTGGCTACGCCAAAACGCACCCAGGCCGCCTTATACACATCGCTAAAGGCGCTTTGCTCCGCTCTGGGTTTCATCGTCGAGCTCCGCAAAGCAACGCGATTGCGTATAAGTCGTCCCGGTCACGCTTTGGCTACGCCAAAACGCACCCAGGCCGCCTTATACACATCGCTAAAGGCGCTTTGCTCCGCTCTGGTTTTGGGCTGCTTGTGTCAATCAAAAGGAGAGAGTTCAAAATGGCAAAAACAGTCGTCGATGGGGTCACCATGCAACGGGCACTGACACGGATTACGTATGAGATCATCGAACAAAACAAGGACCTGAACGAACTAGTGATCGTGGGCATCAAGACCCGCGGGATCTACTTGGCCAACCGGATCGCCAAGCGCTTGGCGCAATTGGAGAACCTAGACGTGCCGGTGGGGGAGTTGGATATCCGCATGTACCGCGATGATGTCCACAAGCTCGACCATACCTTGACGCCAGACGTTGAAGGTAGCCACTTGCCGGTGTCCATTACCAACAAACACGTCATTTTGGTCGATGATGTGATCTTCACCGGCCGGACGATTCGCGCCGCTTTGGACGCTTTGATGGATCAAGGCCGGCCAAATAAGATCAGCCTAGCGGTCTTGGTGGACCGCGGCCACCGCGAGTTGCCGATCCGGCCGGACTTCGTGGGCAAGAACATCCCCACGGCCTTGAGCGAAGAGATCAACGTGGAAGTCGCCGAACTCGACGGTGAAGACGGCATCAGCATCGATAAATTGGAGGCTTAGCATGGCATATCATAATGATGAGGCGATCTTAGACATTCACGACCGCCCGGCGTTTGGCCACTGGTTCGGCTTGTCGATCCAGCACTTGTTCGCCATGTTTGGTTCGACCGTGTTAGTGCCGATCTTAGTCGGCCTTGATCCTAGCATCGCCCTTTTTTCCAGCGGGGTGGGGACGTTGATGTACATCCTGATCACCCGCGGTAAGATCCCGGCGTACATGGGCTCGAGTTTTTCCTTCATCACGGTGATGCAAGCCTTGATGAAAGGCGCCGGTTACCCGGCGATCGCCCAAGGGACTATCGCCGTCGGCTGCGTCTACCTGATCGTGGCTTTGATCGTGAATTTTGCCGGGTCGGCGTGGATCGATAAGGCGCTGCCGCCGATTGTGGTCGGGCCGATCGTCATGGTCATTGGGCTGAGCCTCGCCGGCACCGCCGCCACCGATGCGACGATGCGCACCTTGAGCAACGGCACGAGCGTCTACGATATCAAGTACTTCGTGGTCGCCTTGGTCACCTTGGCGGCAACGATTGCTTACAATATGTACCTCAAGAAATTCATCAGCCTGTTGCCGATCTTGCTGGGGCTGATCACCGGCTACATCGTCGCCTTGCTGGTCGGGATCGTGGACTTCACGCCGGTGCAACAAGCCGCCTGGATCAGCTTACCGAACTTCCAGATCCCAGGCCTCACGTACACCCCGAAATTATATCTTGATGCGATTCTTTCCATGGCGCCGATCGCCTTCGTCACGATGACGGAACACATGGGCCACATCATGGTCTTGGACGAAATGACGCACCGCAACTTCTTCAAAGATCCCGGTTTGAACCACACGCTCGCTGGTGACGGCACCGCGTCGATTATCGCCGGGTTCGTCGGCGGGCCGCCGGTGACCTCATATGGGGAAAATATCGGCGTGATGGCAATGACCAAAGTGCACTCCGTCTGGGTGATTGGTGGCGCCGCATTCTTCGCGATCTTGTTCGCCTTCATCGGCAAACTGTCCGCGTTGATCCGTACCATTCCTAGCCCG
Organism: Lactobacillus sp.; assembly: GCA_022651245.1. Lineage (GTDB taxonomy): Bacteria > Bacillota > Bacilli > Lactobacillales > Lactobacillaceae > Lacticaseibacillus. The sequence continues at coordinate 17,884 of JALCQM010000025.1, read as the reverse complement.
GTCATCGGTGGGATCAGCTTCTTGCTCTTCGGGGTGATCGCCTCCAACGGGCTGAAGGTCTTGATCGACAAGCACGTCGATTTCAACCACAAGCGCAACTTGATGATCGGCTCGACCATCTTAGTCATCGGGATCGGCAACGCCGTCTTGAAGCTGGGCAACTTCCAGTTTTCAGGCTTGGCGCTGGCTACCGTCATCGGGATCTTACTGAACTTCATCCTACCGGAACACGCCGCTAACGAGGAGGCATAGTCTTGGCTATCACGGATTTCGTTTCAGCGAATCAAGTCACACCGGAGCTCGCCAATCAGCTGATCGCCCGCGCCGAGCAATTCAAAAACGGGGCGCAAAGCAACCTGAGCTTGCCGATTTACGCGGCGAATCTGTTTTTTGAACCTAGCACGCGCACCCATACCAGCTTTGACATGGCAGAACGCCGCTTGGGAATGACGGTGATGCCGTTTGACCCGCGGCAAAGCTCGGTCACCAAAGGGGAAACGCTTGGGGACACGCTGCGGACATTAGCTGCGATCGGCGTCCAGATCGCCGTTATCCGCCATCCGGTCAAGTCTTATTACCAGTCGCTGTTGGCAGAGCACCTGCCGCTGCGGATCGTCAACGCCGGAGACGGCGCCGGCCAGCACCCGAGTCAGATGATGCTGGACTTGATGACGATCCACGAAGAATTCGGCCATTTTGCCGGGTTGAAAGTCGCCATCGTCGGCGACTTGACGCATTCGCGGGTGGCCAAAAGCGACATGCAGATGCTGCATGAGCTGGGCGCCGAGCTGACTTTTTCCGGGCCCAAGGCGTGGTACACCAAGGAATTTGAACCCTATGGCCCGTATAAGCCGCTGGCCGAGATCGTGCCGGAAGTGGACGTGTTGATGTTGTTACGGGTCCAGTTCGAACGCCTCAGCGACGCTGAAAAAGCCGAGTTCTCCGAAGCCACTTACCACGAGCGCTTCGGGTTGAGCGATCAGTTGTACCCGAAGCTGCGCAAGTCGGCGATCATCATGCACCCAGCACCGGTCAACCGCGGGATCGAACTCGCCGACGACCTGGTCGAATGCCCGCAATCGCGGATCTTTACGCAGATGCACAACGGGGTGTTCATGCGCATGGCGATGCTCGAACTCGTTTGCCAAGAACCACTTCAAGAAAGGAGCCTCACGCATGCACTTGCTGATTAAAAACGCGCACGTTGCCGGCGCAGAACCATTTCACGGCGATATTTTGACCACCGATGGGCAGATCAGTGCCTTAGGGCGCCACCTCGACCCACCGGCCAAAACCACGGTGATCGATGCCAAAGGCAAAACGGTGCTACCTGGCTTGGTCGATGTGCATGTGCACTTCCGGGAACCGGGCTTCACGGCCAAAGAAACCATCCGCACTGGGGCCGCGGCCGCAGCCCACGGCGGCTTCACGACCGTCGTGGCGATGCCCAACCTTGACCCGGTGCCGGATAACGTCGCTGACTTGACGGCGCTGGTGGCCAAGAACCACCACGACGCCAAGATCCACGTCGAACAATTCGCGGCGATCACTAAGGGCCTGCACTCGACGGCGCACAGCGACTATGCGGCCTTGAAGCAAGCCGGCGCGCTCGGCTTCTCAAACGATGGCGTCGGGGTTCAAGACGCTAAGACGATGTATGACGCGATGGTCGGGGCAGCCGCAGTCGGCGCGCCGATCGTCGCCCATATCGAAGACGAAGGCTTCAAAGGCAACGGGGTGATGAACGCCGGGCCCAAGGCCGACGAATTGGGCCTGCGGGGGATGTCCAACTTGACCGAAACGGCCCAACTTGCCCGCGATTTGGTTTTAGCCCAAGCGGCTGGGGTGCACTACCATGCTTGTCACGTGTCGACGGCTTTGAGCGTGCAGCTGATCCGCGAGGCCAAGGCCCGCGGCGTGCACGTGACCGCCGAAGTCTCCCCGCACCACTTGTTGTTGGCGGATCAAGACATCCCCGGCGACGACGCGATGTTCAAAATGAACCCGCCGCTACGCAGTGAAGCCGATCGCCAGGCGCTGATTGCCGGGTTGGCAGACGGCACGCTGGACATGATCGCGACTGATCACGCGCCACACACCGCCGCGGAAAAAACCGGCTCGATGACCCAAGCGGCGTTTGGCATCGTCGGCAGCGAAACGGCCTTTGCCTTGCTGTACACCGCTTTTGTCCAAACCGGGCGCTTCACCTTGGCGCAATTGATCGCTTGGATGAGCACGAAACCGGCAGCCGCATTCGGCTTGCCGGCAGGGCATGTGCGCGTCGGCGGGCCTGCCGACTTGACGCTGGTCGACTTAGACGCCACGTACACCATCGACGCCAAAGACTGGCTGTCCAAGGGCCACAACAGTCCGTTCATCGGGCAAACCGTTAGCGGCCGGATTTTGACCACCATCGCCGGCGGGCGGATCGCATACAAGGCCTAAGGCAAGAAGGAGGAGCAGTTTTGAAGCGCTATTTGATTCTTGAAGACGGCAGCGTGTTTGCCGGTGAAGGGTTTGGAGCCGAATCGGTCACCACTGGTGAGATCGTTTTCAACACCGGGATGAGCGGTTACCAAGAAACCATCACGGACCAAAGTTATAACGGCCAGATCATCGCGTTCACGTACCCGCTGATCGGCAACGCCGGCATCAACCGGGACGATTACGAAAGCATCAACCCGACGACCAAAGGGGTGGTCGTGCGTGATTTGGCGCGGGTGACCGGGAACTGGCGCGCCCAAATGAGCCTAGACGAATTCTTGTCGCGCAAACATATCCCTGGCATCACCGGCGTCGACACGCGGGCGTTGACTAAGCGCCTGCGCGAGGCGGGGACCATGAAGGCCAGCATCGTGGATGCGGCAGATGACCACGCCTTCGATCAACTGCGCGCCTTGGTCTTGCCGAAAAACCAGGTGCAACAAGTGGCCACCACGCAAGCCTACCCGGCGCCTGGCACCGGCCGCAACGTGGCGGTGGTCGATTTTGGCTTGAAGCACAGCATTTTGCGCGAATTGGCGAAGCGCCAGTGCAACTTGACCATTTTGCCACCGACCGTCACCGCCGCAGAGATCTTAGACCTCGATCCAGATGGCGTGATGCTGACCAACGGCCCTGGCGACCCCAAAGACGTGCCGGAAGCCTTAGACATGATCCGCGGTATCCAAGGCCAGATCCCGTTATTCGGCATCTGCTTAGGCCACCAGCTGTTCGCCTTGGCCAACGGCGCGGATACCTTCAAGATGACCTATGGCCACCGCGGGTTCAACCACCCGGTACGAGAAATCGCGACCGGCCGGATCGACTTTACCAGCCAAAACCATGGCTACGCCGTCGCGCCAGACTCGATCAATCAAGACCAGCTGCTGGTCACGCACGTCGAGATCAATGACCACACCGTTGAAGGACTGCGGCACCGCTTGTACCCGGCGTTTTCCGTTCAGTTCCACCCAGACGCCGCCCCTGGTCCGCATGATGCTGACCACTTGTTCGATGAATTCATGGAAATGATGGATGCGTTCAGCCACCGTCAAGGAAAGGAAACTACCAATGCCTAAACGTCAAGATATCCATAAGATCTTAGTCATCGGCTCGGGTCCGATCATCATCGGCCAAGCCGCCGAGTTCGATTACTCTGGCACGCAAGCCTGCCTTGCGCTCAAAGAGGAAGGGTATGATGTCGTTTTGGTGAATTCCAACCCGGCGACGATCATGACCGACAAAGAAATCGCCGATAAGGTGTACATCGAACCTTTGACCAAAGAATTCCTCAGCCAGATCTTACGCAAAGAGCTGCCAGACGCGATCTTGCCGACCATCGGTGGTCAGATCGGCTTGAACTTGGCGATGGAGCTGGCCAACTCCGGGATCCTTGACGAACTCAACATCGAATTGCTCGGCACCAAGCTCAGCGCGATCGACCAAGCCGAAGACCGTGAGCTGTTCAAGAATTTGATGCAGTCGCTGCACGAACCGATCCCCGAATCGACTATCGCCCATAATTATGACGAAGCCGAAGCGTTTGCCAATGAAATTGGCTTCCCGGTGATCGTTCGTCCGGCCTTCACCATGGGCGGCACCGGCGGCGGGATCGCTCGCAACGCTGGTGAGTTGGCGACGATCACGGAAAATGGGCTCAACCTCAGTCCCGTGACGCAAGTGTTGATCGAACGCTCGATCGCCGGTTACAAGGAAATTGAGTTCGAAGTGATGCGGGATGCCGCGGATAACGCGATCGTGGTTTGTAACATGGAAAACTTCGACCCCGTCGGCATCCATACCGGCGACTCGGTGGTGTTCGCCCCGGTCCAAACACTGACGGACAAAGAAGTGCAAATGCTGCGTGACGCCAGCTTGCGGATCATTCGCGCCTTGAAGATCGAAGGGGGCTGCAACGTGCAGCTGGCCTTAGACCCGCAGTCGTTCAAGTACTATGTGATCGAAGTCAACCCGCGGGTCAGCCGTAGTTCGGCTTTGGCCAGCAAAGCGACCGGTTACCCAATCGCCAAAATGGCGGCCAAGATCGCGGTCGGCTTGACCTTAGACGAGATCAAAAACCCGATCACCGACGCGACGTTTGCCGAATTCGAGCCGATGTTGGATTATGTGGTCGCCAAGATTCCGCGCTTCCCGTTCGATAAGTTCGAAAACGGGGACCGCACCTTGGGCACGCAAATGAAGGCGACCGGCGAAGTGATGGCGATCGGCCGCACCGCAGAAGAAGCCTTGCTCAAGGCCGTGCGGGGCTTGGAAGTCGGCGCCGTCCACTTGTGGCGGCCAGAAGACCACGAACTGTCTGACGCGGACTTATCCGCGAAGATCATCACCCCTAATGACGAGCGTCTGTTCATCATCACCGAAGCCTTCCGCCGCGATTATACGATCGCTGAAGTTGCTGAGCTGTCTGGGATCAACCCATTTTTCTTAGATAAGATTTTGCACATCGTCGAACTCGAACGGGCCCTTAAGGCGCAGCCTAATGACCTCGACGAGTTACGGCTTGCCAAGCGTAACGGCTTTGCGGATGCGACCATCGCCAAGCTGTGGGACCAGACGCCCGATGAAGTCCGCGACTTGCGCCGGGCCAACGGCTTGGTGCCGGTGTACAAAATGGTCGACACCTGCGCCGGCGAATTCGCCTCGACCACGCCGTATTTTTACAGCACCTACGAAACCGAAACCGAATCGGTCCGCTCTGAGCGCGACAGCATCTTAGTCCTAGGCTCGGGTCCGATCCGCATCGGCCAAGGGGTGGAATTCGATTACGCCACGGTGCACTCGGTCAAGGCGATCCAAAAAGCCGGCTACGAAGCGATCATCATGAACTCCAACCCGGAAACCGTGTCGACCGACTTTTCCATCTCGGATAAGCTGTACTTCGAGCCGTTGACCATCGAAGACGTGTTGAACGTCATCGACTTGGAGCAACCCGCAGGCGTGATCGTGCAGTTTGGGGGGCAAACCGCGATCAATTTGGCAGCGCCGCTCGTGGCCCATGGGGTCAAGATTCTCGGGACTAGCCTCGAAGACTTAGACGCAGCCGAAGATCGCGACCGCTTCGACGAGATCATCACCAAGCTGAACATTCCGCAACCTGTTGGCGGTACCGCCACCGATAAGGCCGGCGCTTTGAAAATCGGTAACCAGATCGGCTACCCCGTTTTGGTGCGCCCAAGTTACGTCCTCGGCGGCCGGGCGATGGAAATCGTCCACTCGGAAGCAGAATTGGCCGGCTATATCGACCGGGCGGTGTCGGTTTCTAACGACCATCCGGTGTTGGTCGACCAGTATTTGGTCGGCACCGAATGCGAAGTCGACGCGATCACGGATGGTAAAACGGTGGTGATCCCAGGGGTCATGGAACACATCGAACGCGCCGGGGTGCACTCTGGGGATTCGATGGCCGTGTACCCGCCGCAAGACTTCTCCGCTGACGTGATCCACCAAATCGAGACGTACACCATCGAATTGGCCAACGCGCTGCACTGTATCGGCATCATGAACATTCAATTCATCGTTCAAGACGGGCAAGTTTATGTGATCGAAGTCAACCCGCGGGCCAGCCGCACCGTGCCGTTTTTGAGCAAAGTGACCGGCATTTCGATGGCGCAAGTCGCCACGCAAGCGATCTTAGGCAAGGACTTGGCTGCACTAGGCTTTACCACCGGGATCTTACCGGTCCAACCCGGCGTCCATGTCAAAGCACCGGTCTTTAGTTTCTCGAAGCTCAACGCCGTCGACTCCTTGCTCGGCCCGGAAATGAAATCGACCGGCGAAGTGATGGGTTCGGACACGACCTTAGAAAAGGCCTTGTATAAAGCCTTCGAAGCCAGCCACACGCACTTGCCGAGTTTCGGCACCGCGCTGTTCACCGTGGCGGATCACGACAAGCAAGAAGCCGTGGCCTTAGCCAAGCGGTTCCGGGAAGTCGGCTACCAGATCGTGGCCACCAGCGGGACGGCCAAGGCCCTGGAAGCCGCCGGTGTCAAAGTCACCACGATTTCCAAGCTAGGCGAAAGTGGCCAAGACGCGATCCTCGATGCGATCGCCGATCAGAAGTTGCAACTGGTGATCAACACCACGAGTGACGACCGCACCACGGCTAGCGACGGCTACCGTATCCGCCAAACGGCGATCATGCACGGCGTCCCGCTGATGACTAGCCTAGACACCGCCGCCGCGATCGCTTCGGTGCTAGAGTCAAGAGCCTTCACGACGCAAGCATTGTAGAAAACCAGAGCGAAGCAAGCCGTATTTAGCAATGTGTGTAAGACGGCCTGGGTGCGTCGCGGCACGCGGCGTGACCGGGACGGCTTACACGCAATTGCGTTGGCTTGCGTAGCTCGAGGAAGAAAACCAGAGCGAAGCAAGCCGTATTTAGCAATGTGTGTAAGACGGCCTAAGTGCGTCGCGGCACGCGGCGTGCACGCAACCGCGTTGCCCGGCGCAGCTCGAAGAAGCGCCCTTGCCACCATCAAAAGCAGTGTGGAGGTGGTTTCGTCGAGCTACGCCCCGCATGGGTACACGTTCTAACCGGTCTCGGCGCCGTCCGGCTTCGCCGAACACCACCAAGCCCTGTTAGCCCGGCACCCATAACCGCGGGGCTTCGCTCTGGGTTCATCGTCGAGCTACGCCGGGCAACGCGGTTGCGTGTAAGTCATCCCGACCGTCGCCCGGCTTCGCCGCACACCGTCCAGGCTGCCTTACACACACCGCTAAATGCGCCCGGCTTCGCTCTGGGTTTTAGAAAGGATTGTTATGCCACCTATCATTGCTTTAGACTTTGCGACCGGCCAAGAAGCCGTGGCTTTTGTTGCGCGTTTTCCCGCGGATACCCCGTTGTTTGTTAAGGTGGGGATGGAGTTGTTTTACGCTGAAGGGCCGCAGATCGTGCGCGACTTGCAGGCGTTGCGACCGCTGAACTTGTTTTTGGATCTGAAGCTGCACGACATCCCGCATACGGTCGAAAAGGCGGCTTATCAACTCGGCCGGTTGGGGGTCACCTTGACCACGGCTCATGCTGCCGGTGGCGTACAAATGCTGGCTGCAGCTAAGCGTGGGCTGTTGGCCGGTGCAGAGGCAGCGGGGGTGTTGCCCCCCAAATTGCTGGCGATCACGCAATTGACCTCGACCAGTACCACGATGCTACACGCTCAGTTGCAGATCCCAGGGACTGTGCGGGCTTCCGTGCAGCATTTGGGCGCCGTCGCGCAGGCGGCTGGTGCTGATGGCGTCGTGGCCAGTGCCCAAGAGGCACCGGATATTCGCGCCGTGACGCGGGCAGATTTTCTGGTGGTGACGCCAGGAATCCGGCCATTAGGGGCCGCGGTCGGGGATCAAGTCCGTGTGGTCACGCCTGCTGAGGCCAAGCGCCGCGGAGCCAGTGGCATTGTGGTCGGACGGCCGATCACGCAGGCAGCGGACCCGCTCGCCGCTTACACCGCAATCAATACAGAATGGAGGTTAGCAACAGTAAATAAAAATGTAGACCCATATGGAATTTGATCACGCTTTGTGCCGCTGTAGTAATTAAGTGGAAGGCAGCTTCACAGCGTTGTATGAAATGATGAACTCGTGAGAAATGCGTAGCAACCTAGTGATCTTCTGGTGGTAAAAGTTTCTCTGTTCTGACAGGATAGATTCACCTTCTTCGCGTAATTTATTAGCAAAGGAGGTGATGAGATGCTAAGAACGCACAAAGTACGTTGCTACCCGAACGCCACGATGCAACAAGCCTTGAAGCAGGCGTGTGATTATCGCCGTTATTGCTATAACCAGGCACTATCGACTTGGAACGATATGTACGATGAATCGGTTATTTTGGAGGACAAGCATCTGCGGCCAAATGAGCGTAAAGTGCGTGATGAATTAGTCGCTAACAAGGCTGATTGGCAATTTGGTCGTTCAGCCCGTATCCTACAGCTGGCCGTACATGACGTCGCCCAAGCGTGGAAGAACTTCTTCAACCCGAAGATGCCCGATCACGCTAAGCCGAGATTTAAGTCCCGAAAACGCAGTCGGCAGGTCTTTAAGACTGATCGGGCAGCCATCGTGGATGGAAAGCTTAGGTTGGACAAACCACATGCGTATCAAGGCCCTTGGTATGGTGTTCGATTAGCAGAGACGCCGCGCTGGAAAGGCACTATTCGGCTAGCGACTATTGTTGAAGAAGCTGACGGTTATTACGTGAGCTTAAGCATTGATGTCGAGCAGCCGCAACCCTTACCGGCTTCTGAGCGGGTCTGCGGGGTCGACGCCAATATCGGCAAATACGTTTACAACGATGGCGACACCATGGCTACCCTGCCAGTATTGACTGCTAAACTCATCAGCCTGTACGACCGCATCTCTTTGTACCAGCGACAACTTGCCCGCAAGCGTCAGGCGAATCCGGGACACTTTTTGTCTAAGCATTACCGCGCAACGAAAACCAAGTTGAAGCGGGCTTATCAGAAAGTATCACGGATTCAAAATGATCTCTTGCAGAAGTTGACGACACAGCTGGTGGTTAACAACGGTACTATTGGTATTGAAGACCTGGACGCGAAGCACATGAAGATGAACAAGCGACTGGCGAAGAATCTACACCGCTCGTTGTTTGGGCGCTTCAAGGTGCTGATGCAAGACAAGGCGACTTGGTATGGTCGGACATTGGTGTTAGTTGACCGCTTCTTTCCTAGCACGCAACAGTGCAGCCATTGTGGCGTGGTCAAGACTGGTATGGATAAGTTGACCTTGGCCGGCAATCAGCATCATCACACGAAACATCACGAGTTTCATTGTTATGGCTGCGGCATCCGGCTAGACCGGGACCAAAACGCCGTGTTGAATTTAATTCAGTATGCACAGGGGCAGGCTATGTCCTAACGATTCAAGAGCTAGTCACTGTTGCCAAGGGGTATCCCGCGGTAAGAATACTAGTGTTGACGGGATCAAATAAAACCAGAATGTAAAACTAAGAAAGGAAATATATAATCCTTTACTAGTGTCAATGGACATTCTTCCACATTTTATATAGCAGCAGTGCAAATGACTGAAATTGAAACCCAAATTGCCCAGGACCTTTTGACGATCGGGGCGGTGACACTACGCCCACGCAATCCGTTTACTTGGGCGAGTGGCATCCATTCACCGATTTATACGGATAACCGCATCACCATCAGCTATCCAGAAGTGCGCACGCGCATCGCTCAAGGCTTGACCGACTTGATCAAGGCCCAATTCCCAGAAGTTGAAGCGATCGGTGGCGTGGCGACAGCCGGAATCCCGCATGCCGCGCTGGTGGCAGACCGCATGCACCTGCCGATGGCGTATGTCCGCAGTAAGCCCAAGGATCACGGCCAAGGCCGACAAATCGAAGGCCGGCTGGTCGAAGGGGCGAAGCTCGTTTTGATCGATGACCTGTTGAGCACCGGCGGTTCGGTGCTACAAGCGGCTGCGGCGGCGCAAAAAGAAGGGATGGACGTGATCGGCGTGGCGGCGATTTTCAGCTACCAATTGCCTGCGGTGACGGCCAACTTCGCCGACGCCCAGATCCCGTTTGCGACGCTGACCAACTACACGGCCTTGATCGCTGCAGCAGAAGCCAAAGGCCAGATCACAGCCGATGAGCGCCGCTTGTTGCACGCCTGGCGGCAAGACCCAGAAAACTGGGAAGCAACCCGTTAAGATCAATAAAACTGAGCTCGTGAAGACAAAAAATGCCTCCTGTGAAACCCCGAACTGGGTTTTGCAGGAGGCATTTTTACCGTTGCTTTCGTGGCGCTTGCTCTGCCAAAACACGAGCGTCAAGCCGATTCACGGCAATGTTGCGATTGTGGGGTGAACGCCTACCAGCTGGAGGTGCCGCCACCGCCGCCGAAGCTACCGCCACCGAAACCGCCACCACCGCCACTGTCAGACCCGCTCCAAAAACCACCGGAACTTGAGTCATCATCAGGTGGGAACCAGTCGTCGTGATGGGCAGCGACCATTGACGTTTTGGCGAGACTTTCTGGATTGAGGGCACTGATCAAAAAGGCAGCATTGGTGGTACTGCCAAAGGCGAAAGCCATGTCCATGTAGTCCGGCTGGGAGGACTTTTTGCCATGACCATGTTTGTTCAATGTTTGTAAGGTGGCTTTGGCGTGGCGTAGCGCCACGTCGCGGTCAGGTTGGTCGAGTTGCAAAGCCAACGTGCGCGCCTCAGGGCAAAGCTTCGGGTCAACGGCTTGCAAGTCGGCGAGAAACCGGCGCATCATCTGGTCGAGGCGGGTGCGCTGGCGCCAGATATCGCCTAAGCTCGTCCACCAATTCGATGCCAACCATATGCTGACGAAAGCAACAAAGCCAGCCGCGAGCACCAAAATCGCGTGTGGTCCAAAAGCCCAGCCGAGTACTAAAGTCAGCAGCGCGAACAATTGACTGAGCAGTAGGACTAGTCCGGTGCTAATCGAGAATGTCGAATGCATCACCGCGCTGAAGCGCCACAATAAGCCGATCCCGATGGCGAAGACGACCCAGTGGCGGCAGACGAAGCTGGCGCCAAGATAGACGGCTTTGCGGCTAGGGGTCAGGAGGTTAGGGGCGAGCGCTTGGCGATCGCGTGGTGGCAGGTCAGCCAGCGGACGACCCAATAGGCCTAGACCGGGACTGATATTGAGAAACCATTTCGCCCAGTGTTGGCGGTACATCGAAGTCAACCGGAAGCCATCCGTTGGCGCTTCGCAATTATCGATGAGGGTCTGCGGCTTGGTGACGCCAAAAGCAAACGCCATATCGTAATAATCTGGCCGGCGCATTAGGTGGCCTTCTGGCTGGGCGGCTTCTTCGGCCAAACGTTGTTGTTGCATGGCGGCGATCGCTGTTTTGACCGTAGCGGCTGGTTTGGCGGCCAGAGCCTCTGCTTCACTGATCTCAGGATGGGCGCGGTGCAGATCCTGGGAAAAATGCCGCCACAACTGGTCGACCGCGAGCCGCCCGCGAAGACGTTGACCGGCACTCACCAGCATCATGCAGCCAAACAAGACAAAGCCCGCGGCCACGACGATCAGGATCTGACCGATGATAGACGTGATCAGCCAGTGGGGGCCTTGGCGGAGCACATCGCCGAAGGTGCGTTTAGAGTGCTTCACCGCGTCAGCGCCGGTTTTTCCTGTGTTGATCACGTGCACGATGCGCGTCGCGACCAGGCGGATACCAGCATCATAGTCACCTTGCCGATAGGCGTTTTTGACCGTCTCGTCTGTGATCTGGTCGGTCATCGCATCGGGAATCGTCGCTTCCATGCCGTAGCCGACTTCGAGGCGGGCCTGGCGGTTTTGCTTGGCGACCAAATAGACGACGCCACTATCGGCATCGGCATCCCCGACGCCCAGCGTGTTGGCCAAGTTGTTGGTGAATTCCTCGATTGATTTGTCACTCGGGAGGCGGTCAACGGTCACCACCAAGAACTGGGGGTGGTCGGCTCGCTTGGCGAGTTTCAAGTTAGCCCGTTTGATCATGTTCTTGGTGCTAGCGGTGAGCAGGCCGGCGTTATCCGAAACGTAGATGTTGGCCGGATCGATCGTAACAGCCGTGGTGCCGGTTTGGTAGGTGGACTGATGGTTAGCCCACCACAAACCGCCGACCAGTAGCACCACTAAGGCGAGTAGTTTGAAAATATGGCGTAAGCCAAAACTGACCCAGGTCAACCACCGGCGCCGACCGGCAGTGAGTAACCAGGGATTACTAGGTGTGGTCATAATTCCCTCCATAACCCAAAATTTAGGCCATTGTACCATACGCCTAGGCAGCCAAGGCGCACTAAGCGGGTGTGATAAAGGCAGCTGGCGACAGAAGATTTTGCCGATTTTAGGGTCCAGTGGCACGCACACCCCAAGATTACCAGCAGGCCGCGCGAATTTTTAGAAGACGCCGCTTTAAAAATAAATTTTGGTCGCAAATAAATACGGCGCCTGTCACCCCAATTCGGGGCACAGGCGCCGTATTTATCTTTATTGGTGATGACCGCTTTGGAAGTAGCTGTTCAACCCAGCGATAACGTCCGACGCGATCTGCTGGTAGTAAGCATCCGAGCTGATCAGCTGGAAGTCCTTGTCGGAGTTGATGTAGCCCATTTCCATCAAGATACTTGGTTGGTCGTTGTCCCGTAAGACTTCGTAATTTCCGTAGGCGACGCCGCGGTCGGTCAAGGTCAAGTTGGCGCCTAAAGCCTTGTTCAAGTACGTCGCCAGCGGTTTGTCCTTGGTCGCGTTGTAGTAGTAAGTCGTGAAGCCGCTTGCGGAATTGGCGTTTGGCGTCGAGTCGAAGTGGAAGGAGATGAAGGCATCGGCGTGCACTTTCGCCGCGACGACCGGCCGTGGGGCCAAGTCGACGAACGTGTCTGTGGTGCGGGTGTAAACGACGTTGGCGCCGGCGGCTTGCAAGCGTGCGCCGACGGCCTTGGCCACGGCCAAGGTGTAAGTCTTCTCGTACTTACCGCTGGTGGACAGCGCGCCGGTGTCGGTGCCGCCATGACCAGGATCTAAGACGATGGTGGCTTCAGACAGCTTCGTGGCCGTTTTGTTCGTGCTGCTGCCAGGCATGGTCAAGATCCAGCTGGCGATGTAGCCCGTTTTGTTATCTGCGGTCCTGACGTGATACCAGTCGCCACTTTGGTTCAAAACGGTCAGCTTGGTGGCTTTGGCGACCCGCGTCACGACTGGCGCGTTCAAGCCCGCTGCCGAGCGGATGTTGGCGGCGATGGTGGTGGTCGCTTGCAGCGTTGGGGTGGTGGTTTTGGCCGTGGCGATCGTGGTTTGGGCGACGCTGACGTTGGTCGTTGCGCCGGTCGTCGTCAGCAAGTTCGTCGCCACCCAAGCGGCCGTATTATTGTAGGCGATTTGGCTCCAGCCGTTTTGCTGGTACAACACGTTGACCGTGGTGCCGGCCGATAAGGTGCCCAGCTGCTTGGCGGTGTTGGTCGCGTATTGGCGGACGTTGGCGTTGGTTTTCAACCGCGCCACCTTGGCCGCATTGGTCGTTGCGTCGTCTTGGTGCACCAGCCAGCTAGCGACCCAGCCGATGCGGTTGTTGGCCAGGCGCACCTGATACCAAGAATTTTGTTTCTGTAAAATGGTCAAGCTGGTGCCCTTTTGAACCTGGCCCATCGTGTTGTAGGACAATCCAGGGCCTAGCCGCACGTTCAAGACGTTCGAGGTCACCGTCAGCGTTTGGTTGTTAGCCAGCACGACGGTGGTCGCCGCGGATAGGCCGATCAACAGGCTGAAGGCAACGATCAGCGGCCAGCGGCGGAGTTGTTTAAATTTTCGCATACGCATCAATCCTTAATAAGTTGTATTCATTATAGCAAATAATGCCAACGGGCGTGGCGCTTTCAGCCGAACTGCTGAGAAATTTTTAAAGATTGTGACCGTGGGCAACCGCGACATTTTGTTACACTGGCAATACTTTGGAGGAAAGAATGATAAAAATACATCCGCAGATTCAGAAAAAACGCCGGGCTTTATTGATCGTACAGGCGGTTTTAGCGGTGGTGACGTTGTTTTTACTCGCCGCTTTTATACACGCAAACAGCGAAGATACGAGCCACTTTAGCGTGCTCAGTCATCAAGGGACTAACTGGGAGTTACTCCTTTCTGGCTTGTGGATCGTCTGGGAACCGTCGTACATTCTGCTGGTCGCGGCGATCGACCTGGCGATCGGGGTGGTCTTATTGCGCCTAGCCGTGCTCCTAGCGGTCACCAGGACCACTCAGCCCTGGTGGTTTTGGGCGTGGGTGGGACTCGGCGGTGCCTTGGGCCTGATCGCAGTGATCGCGCTGTTTTGGGGGATTTCGGCTGATCTGTATACCGCCTGGGGCATCAGTGCCTTGGCGGGCGCAGGGGATTTTGCCTGCACCCTACTGGCCCAGCCAGTGCTTGCGACCAGTGCAGCGGCTGACAAGCCGTCTGCTTCATGAGGACAGCCGGCGTTGTGGCCAGTGCGGACACGACTGAGGCGGCAATTTTGCGACTAATCATCATTTGGAGGAAAAAATGACAAAAATCAATACACAGATTGAGAATCGACGCGGGACTTTTTTGATCGTCCAAGCCATCTTAGCGGTGGTGATGTTCTTCTTGCTCGCTGTTGTCCAGACGGCAAACGCCGAAGCGACGCGTCAGCTTGGTGACCTCCGTAGCCAAGGCGCTGGCTGAGGGATACTCCTGACCGGTGCGTGGAGCATCTGGATGCCATCATTTTTTATGGTGATGGCAGCGATCGGCCTCGCGATCGCGGTGGCTTGTTTGCGCTTAGCCGTGCTCCTAGCGGTTACCAGTACCACTCAGCGCCGGTCGTTTTGGGTATGGCTGGTATTTGGCGGCGCGTTGGGCCTGATCGGGGTGGTCGCGTTGTTTTGGGGCTTTGCGGCCGATATGAATACCACGTGGGGCGTTAGTGCTTTGGCGTGCGCAGGGGACTTCGTGTGCACCTTAGTCGCCCAGCCAGAGCTTGCGACCAGTGCAGAGGATGCCGCATGAGCACCAGCCGTTATCCGGGGCGTAACGTTCTTGAGGTGACAGTTTGTACGACTAGCAATCATTTGGAGGAAAAAAATGACAAAAATCAAGACACAGATTCAGAATCGACGACGGGCACTTTTAATCTTACAAGCCGCCTTGTGGGTGACAATGGCGTTTCAATCCGCCATTTGGCAGGCCATCACCCAGCTTGACGATCCCAGTAGCCAAGGTGCTGGCTGGTTGACGATTCTTTCCGGCGGGTGGCTATCAGCCTTCTTTAGTTTGCGGACAATAATTGTCTTGGTGATTGCAGTGGCCAGCGTGCGTCTGGCCGTGTTCCTGGTGGTCACCAGCACCACCCAAAGCGGGTGGCTTTGGGGGCTGTTGCTACTAGGCGGTGCCATGGGTCTCACCGCGGTCGTGGCGTTGTTTTGGGGCTTTGCGGCCAATACAACGATCGCTTGGCGTATCGGTGTCTGGGCGTGCGCCGGGGACTTCATGTGCACTTTAGTGGCGCGGCCGCAGCTGGCGACCAGTGCAGAAGGCGAGCAGCTGTCAGCCTCATGAGCGTCAACGATTGCTAATGGCGAAGCGGTGCTCTGGGAGAAAAGTAGATGACTAAATTAAACGTTAAAATTCAAACTAGACGGCGGACCCTCTTGATCGTTCAAGCGATTTTTGCGCTGACGCTGGTGGTTTGGTTCTGCTATTGGCAGGCAGTAAACGCCGAATCGGTTCGCCGCTTCGGTGATCTCGTACGCCAAGCCGCTAGCATAGGGAGGATTCATATGGGGTGGCTGTCTTGGCGATCAGTGCGCCTTTGGCTGGTGGGGGTGCTGGTTTTGGCGATTACGGTGGCCGGCTTGCGGCTGACCATGTTCAAGGTGATCACCAGCACGACCCAGCCGCGGTGGTTTTGGGGGTGGTTCGCGTTGGGTGGCGTCTTAAGCCTCACCATGGTGGTGGCAGCGCTGTGGAACTTTGCGGGCGTGCTGTGGGGCACATCGCCAAACACCTGGACGATCACCGCAGGCATCAGTGCCTGGGCGTGTGCCGGCGACTTCGTGTGCACCCTGCTGGCGCGGCCGCAGCTCGTCACGCCGTCGTAAGCGGCGGCATTCTCGACCATTGCAAGCATTTGGAGGCATAGATGACCAAAGCAAATATACAGCTTCGAACTAGACGGCGGACCCTCTTGATCATGCAAGCAGTCTTGTGGGCAATAATGGCGATTCAACCGGCCCTTTTAAGAATGGAAAACGCTGCAGCCACTCGCCAGCTTGGCGATCTTAGTAGCCAAGGTGCTGGCTGGGCAATAATTTTTGGCGGGTGGACGTTTTGGCTACCAACACTCATCACGTTGCCGTTAGTCTTCGGTTTGGCGATTGCAGTCGCCGTTGTGCGGCTGCTCTTGCTCCCAGCGGCTACCAGCACGACGCAACGCTGGTGGCTTTGGGGACTGTGGCTGCTAGGCGGCGTCATGAATCTCACCGCAATGATGGCATTGTTTTGGGGCTTTGTGGCCAATACGCTGATTGCCTGGCGTGTCAGTGCCTGGGCGTGCGCCGCGGATTTCATCTGTACAGTAGTGGCGCGAGAAATAGCGGTCGGCTCAGAGGAGGATGCGTCATGAGCGTCAACCCTTACTGCTGGCGAAGCGGTGATTTGGGGGGCAAAGTAGATGACAGAATTAAACGTTAAAATTCGGAATAGGCGGCAGGCCTTATTAATCTAGCCTGTCAGCTAAGCAAACCCAGGAATTTATTCCTGGGAAGAATTAGCGCTTAGACAGGCACCTTTTTGTTATTTAAAGTTGCTTTGCGAACGTACGTTTGCTATAATGAGCTTAACTAATATGAGGAGAATTCATTATGGCTGAGCTCTGGGTTAAAGAAAGACGCAGCCGTTCCCAAGCGTTTGCGTTCACCGAAAAGTTGAAAGTCACGCTCTCTGGCGTTCAAAGCCGCCAACACGTTCATGCGCTAATGGTTCAAGAACAGTTATTTAATTATGCATTGAAGTATCTGTACAAAACCTATGGGCGCACACACATTGACCGCACCATTCCAACTGGGATAGAGCGGAATAAGCTGATCAACCACATTATCCGTTTGTTTCTAAGCGAAAAGTATCAGCTTAAGCGCTGGAATTATCGCGTACTGTCCTTGTCCTCGCACAACGCTCAATTGTTTCTCCGAATTCTGATTATCAATTTCACCGAGTATCAAAAGCTGTTGCGTGCCGGTTTCAAGTGGTCAGATAAAATCAAATTTCAATACAAGCAAAACATCCTCAAAAATAAACATGGCCAGCATAAGAATCCGCATCACAACAGTTGGTACAAGCGTGGACATCTCCGCTTTAACCTGAAATCTAGGACACGAACGGTTGAGATTCAAGCGAATACGCCGATTCACATCCTTTCGGCACACGTGATCAAGGTGACGAACTTCGGGACCTTGCACTTGCATAAGCGTGCCGATCAATATGCTTTCGCAGATGTTAAGCTCATCAGATTGAAGCGCAAAGCTGACGGCACCCACGAGCTTCAAATTGTGCATGTTCGGCCAAAGGCTAAAGCCAATGTGCAAGCAAAGCCTGCGATTGGCATCGATTGGAACATGACCAATAATGTCGCCTATCACGATTCCAACGATCAACAGTATCAATTACCTCCAGAGGTGATTGCCAAAGCTGACTGGTATGAACGACAACTCAATCAGTTCAAACGCAAGCGCAGTTTGTTGCGCGGTAGTACCAAAAAGCTCACTAAGCAGATTCAAAGGCACTCTGCCAAACGCGCACAACTTCTTACTGAAACTTATCGTCACCTCGCCATTGATATTATCGAGCCTATCGCGGTATTGGTGATGGAGAAAATCGGTGCTAAGGACATG
>JALCQM010000024.1 GCA_022651245.1 Lactobacillus sp. | reverse complement strand
ACGCTAGCCGGTATCGTGCGTATCGGGATGCTCTTTGGTCACGCGCAAGGCGCGGCAATGGTGCAGGTGGGTCGCAACGATCTTGGCGCGCGACCTCAGCGGGGGTGCCTGCGGTGATGCGTCTAGCCGACCGGCCATAGCCGCGTCGTACTAGCACATCGGGTAAACCAGGCTAAAGGGACAGACAACAGGGGCCTAACCGGCTGAGGCGATAAGACGAAAGGTCGCACTATCGGCACAATGGCTAGGCGAAAACGGCGTGGGCCCACGCCGATTTCAGCGACCGCACGTGCCCCGCGCT
Organism: Lactobacillus sp.; assembly: GCA_022651245.1. GTDB lineage: Bacteria > Bacillota > Bacilli > Lactobacillales > Lactobacillaceae > Lacticaseibacillus. Next base: position 49,187 of record JALCQM010000024.1, on the reverse strand, counting down.
GGTTTCTGTGGGGCAGAATACCAGCGACTCACGTGGTCGCGATAAGGGACTGATCGGTGACCCTTATATATACAAAGAGGCAATTTAGGGCCAAAAAAGAGAGTCACTTACGCACAATTTTTTAGACTAATCGTTCGGAAACCCTTGGTGGTGGATAGCTTACATGAAAGAAAATTTATTTTTCGATATTAAATTTTAGCGAGAAAACGTCATATATATTAAATAGAGATGAGAAAAAGCTGCCGTTTTGACGAATTAGTGGTCGCCTTTTCGAGGCGCGAACGCGGCAACTATGATCTGGAAATGCCAATGCCCGCACACGATCCGAATCGTCGTGTGCGGGCATTGGCATTGCAGTTTTACTGCCGTTGTGTTGCATCTAGTGAGAAGACGGCGACGCAACCTAATCCGGTATGCGAAGCGATCGCGGCGCCGATGGCCTCGATGCGGATCGGTGTTTCTGGGTAAGTCGCGTGGATCCGCGCTTGGACGATTTCGGCGGCTTCAGGCGCCTGGGTGGTCGCAATGATCACCTGGTGCGCCGGGTCGTGGGCCAAGGCTTGAATGGTTTCGTCAGCCAAGGCGTACAGCGACTTTTGCCGCGAGCGGGCTTTTTTGACCACCCGGAGATGGCCGTCGGTATCAACATCCATGACGGGCTTGATGTGCAGCATCGTGCCTAATGCCGCGCTGGTCCGGGACAAGCGGCCGCCGTGGTAGAGGTAGTTGAGGTCGTCGACGGTAAACCATTGCCGGTAGCGTAGGCGGTTGGCTTCTAGCCAGTCGGCCAGCTCGTCGCGGCTGGTGCCAGCGGCTTGTTTGGCAATCGCGTCTAGCACCATTAGCCCGAGGCCACAGCTGGCGGCCAAGGAGTCGACTAAGCGGATATCGGCGTCGGGGTAGTCTTCCAGCAAGATCGCCTTGGCTTGGACCGCGGAGTTGAACGTGCCGCTTAAACCAGACGAGAAGCCGAGGTATAGAAGCGGCTGCTGGGCTTTGACGTAAGGGGTGAAAAAGTCGACGAACTGGCCGACATTGACCTGGGCGGTGGTTGGCATCACGCCGTTGGCAATCTGGGCGTAGAGATCGGTGATGGCGAAGGTTTCGCCAAGGTCATCGACGTGCTGCACGCCATCGACGTCGACGTGCATCGATACGAAGTCAACGCCAGCGTCTTGCAAGGTTTGATAAGGCAGATCACAGGCTGAATCGGTCAGTAGTTGATACATAAGGTTCTCCTTGAATTAAGACATATACTGAAATTTTACACCGAATGGCGAAAAAAACAAATTCTTAACAACAAATATAGGCGGTGCGACACAGCAAAAAGAGATCGAGACAAAAATCAGTAATCGCGTTCCAAAAAGCAACGCCCAGAAACACAAACGCCATTGCGCCGCGATTCAAGGAACGAATCGTGACGCAATGGCGCTTGTGTTATGGGCTAAAACCGCTTTATGTCTCAGCTTGTCTTTGATTGCTTATTTGATGGTGGCGTCGGTGACGTCAATTTTTTTGCTGATCAGGCCTTGTGCATAGAAAACGTCGGCGATCGTCTGTTGCTCTTTCAAGATACTTGCAGTCACCTGGCCCATTGAATACTCGCGGCGTGCGACCATGCGCTTGACGATGCTCTTCTTGAGCTTGAGCATCTTGGTCAACATGGTCGTCAGCTGCGTTTTGTGGGTGTTGGCCCAGTCCATGTCCTCGGAGAGGTATTGGACCAAGAGTTTGGAGACGGCTTTGTGGCTGGTGGCGTATTTCTTCGAGGAGATCACGAAGTCACGGTTCTTCGCTAAGCCGGTGTCATCGACCAACAACTTAGCGTTGGCGTTGACTTCGGCCGTGGAGGTGTAAGGATCCCAAGTCGCCCAGGCATCGACGGTCCCTTTAGAAAAGGCGACGGCGGCTGCGCTTTGGTCCATCGAGACCAGCTTGACGTCTTTGGTGGTCAAGCCGGCTTTCTTCAGCGCCTGAATGACCATGAACTGGGCCGAGGTGCCTTTGGTGTAGGCGATCGTCTTGCCTTTCAACGCGGCGACGGAATTGATCCCGGAATCCTTTTTGACTTCGATGCCGGACCCTTTGACCTTATCAGAGCCCGCGGCGATGTAGACGAAGCCCATGCCGTTGGCTTGGGAGGTGACCGGCGGAACGTCACCTAAGCGGGCGTAGTCGATGTCGCCGGACTTCAAAGCGGTGGCTAAGGCGGTGCCGTCTTGGAATTCTTTGAACACCACTTTGTAGCCTTTCTTCTTCATCTTCTTGGCGAGTTCCCCGCGGGCGCGGGAGATGTCGACCGGGTCGGCTTTTTGGTAGCCGATGGTGACGGTGGTCAGTTTCTGGGTGCTCGAGTCGTGGGACTGTGAGTAGCCGAACCAAGCGACGGCGGCGATGATGATGACCAGTAAGGTGATCAGTAACCCTTTTTTCTTCATGCTAGTTAACTCCTACCGATAATAGTTGGTCGCGCAGTTGCGGCCGCAAGATCTTGCCTGTGGTGTTGCGCGGGAATTCACGGATGAATTCGACGCGGGTCGGGGCCTCGTACTTCGCCAGGTGACTGGCGCCGTAAGCGAGGACTTGTTGGCGCTGGGCGGCTTCGTTCAGGCCGGGGGTCGTGGCGATGATGACGGCGGTGACTTCTTCGCCGTAAAGGTCGTCAGGCATGCCGATGACGGCAAGTTGTTCGATGAAGTCTAATGCGCTCAAAACGGATTCGACATGGGCCGGGGCCACTTTCTCCCCGCCACGAGAAATAATTTCTTTTTTACGCCCTTTGACGAACAGGTAGCCGTCTTCGTCGAAGTAGCCGAGGTCGCCGGTTAAAAACCAGCCGTCTTTGAACGATTCCGGCTTGTCATCATCAAGGTAGTGGGTGATCACGTGGTCGCCGCGGATCACGATTTCGCCTAAGGCGCCTGGGGCGGACGTGAACTCGCCTGCGATCAATAACTGCACCTCGGTACCGAATGGTAAGCCGGCAGAGCCGATCTTCGGGGCGTCGTGCGGGTTCGTGGTGCACTGGCTGGCGGACTCGGTCATGCCATAGCCTTCGATCACCAGCGTGTGGAACCGGTCTTGGAAGGCGCGCAGCCGCTCTTCTGGTAGGGCAAAGGAGCTGGAGCGCACGAAGCGCAAGTGAATGCCCGCTTGCAGCCGCCCATAGGCCGCGTTGGCTTTTTCATTCAGTAATAAGAAGCTGATGATCGTCGGTACCACGCTGACCCAGGTGACGTGGTTGTCGTGCACCTGTTGCCAAAAATGGGAGGCGGAAAACTTCGGGGTGACCACGATGCGGGCGTTGGCGATGCGCGAGGATAAGGTCGACATGACTTGGGCGTTGATATGAAACATCGGCATGGTGATCATGGCGGTGTCTTCTGGGGTCATATGATTCGATTCCGCGTCATGGCTGGCGGCGTTGAGCAGGCGCCGGTGGGACAACCCCACGCGCTTGGGCTTGCCGGTGGTGCCCGACGTGTTCAGGATCAAACCGAGGTCGTCTTCTTGAACCGGGGAGTGATCGACGTCGGCGCGGCCATCGAGTTGGGTGCGGTCGGCAAGCACTTGCACGGTGGCGGTGTTCAGCACCAGTTCAGAGTGGGCGAAGCGCGCCGCGGTAAACCCGGCAGTCAATGCTGGGGTCAAAAGCAATGCGGGGTATTGGCGCTGGGCAAAATCCGCGAGCAATTCGGGTATCGGCGTGGTGGGACTGATGGGATGGACGATGATGCCCAGGTTCCAAGCGGCTTGATTGATCACGGGAAAGACGGCCGAATTCGGTAGGCAAACCAAGAGCTGATCCCCGCGGCCGAGGGGCATTTTTGCAAAAAGGGCCTGTAGCGTGGCGACGTCTTGGTGCAAATCGCGGCCGGTGAACCAGTCGCTGCGGTTCGTGTCGCGGATCAAGGTGCGGTCGGGGTTATTTTTGAGTTGATTGGATAGTCGTGTGGTAAGTTGGGTCATGTGTGACCACTCCTTTCTGACGGTTGAAGAGGTGAATTTGGGGGCGCCCGATCAAGATGCCGAACGGGGCGACTTTGTAGCAAAACCAGGCGATTCCGAAGCTAATTGCTAAGACGAGCACATAGCCGAGCGGGATCAGTAATAAGTAGCCCCAATCAGGGAGGCTGGTGAAGCTTAACAACCAGCGCAAGATGGTCAAGCCGATGGTTTGGTCGAGGTAGATCCCGAACGAGACTTTGGCGCCATTTTTAACGAAGCGGTCTAGCCACGCGGGTAGGCCGTGGTGACGCCAGCGTGCATAAAGTTTGCCGACGCCGAAGACGAAAATAATCATCATGGTGTCGTACACCAACATATACGGTTGGTGTGGGGAAACGGCGGCGTCGTGGGCTAAGCCCAAGACGCTGCGATTCCAGAAGTAATAGCCGACCGTGCCGAAGCCTAAAACCAAGGTACTGCTACCGATTGCTTTAGCGTGGCGCTTGATGAAGGCAACGACGGCTTGGTAATGCAGCGATGTGTACGCGCCGAAGATGAAATAGAATTGGTAGGTGAAAACGTTCACCCCGTAGGCTTTGAACCACCATAGCCAGTTGCTGCGGTCGATATGTGGCAACCCGTATTTGATGCCGACCATCAAGCCTAGCTGGAGCAGAAAGCTGATTGTCAAAAGCGTGAGGTGGCGCGTTGGGAATTGCTTGAACAGCCAGACTAAGGCTGGGAAGAGCAAGTACAGCTGTAAGGTGACTAAGATGTAGTACATGTAGAATTGGTCGCCGTGTAAGATCGCACTGGCGTAAGTGCTGGTGAAGTTAGCGAGGCTAAAGCCTGGGGCGCCAACGATCAAGGCGAACACCATCAAGATGAAGTTCCATAAGAGGTACGGCCACCCAGAGCCGGCGAAGCGTTTCTTGAAGAAATTTGGCCAGTCATCTTTGTGGTAGTAGTTCAAGGTTAAGACCAGGCCGGTCATGAACATGAAGCCCATCCGGGTGAAATGGATGCTGAGGTGAGTCGCCAACAGGAGCATGTGGGGCCACCCAGAACTCGCCGTCATGCTTTGCGCAAAGGCGGTCGTGGTGTGATTCAATAAGACCCCAAAAATGAAGATGATGCGCATCATGTCCACTTCGTATAGGTACGGGCGAGGCTTTTTCATCGGCGCCGCCTCCTAACTGTGAACGGTTGTGGTTGTCGTGGGGGTCAAGATCACGTCGAGGACTTGCTCGGAGACGGTCCCAATCGTGGCGGCGTCTTGGCCTTTGGCGCAGTCGGCTTCGTAGACGTTGGTGCCGTCTTTGACCACGATCACGCGGTCCGCCATGCGGGCGGCTTCTTCGACATCATGGGTGATCAACAAAGTGGTCAAGTGCTGTTCACGACAGATCTGGGCGATGCTGTCTTGCATTTTGCGGCGGGTCAAGGCATCCAGCGCCCCGAGTGGTTCGTCGAGCAAGAGCAGTTGCGGATCGGCCATCAAGGCGCGGCCCAAGGCGAGGCGTTGCTTTTGACCACCTGATAAGGCGCTGGGGTAACCATCGGCGAAATCGGTTAAGCCGACCGTCTGTAACATGGCTTGCGCCCGCGCTTGCTGGGCTTTGTCAGCGGCGTGAAACGAAAGGTTTTGGACGTTGGTCATCCAGGGCAAGAGCCGGTCGTTTTGGAACATGACCCGCGTCGTCATGTCGGGGTCGGCGTAGCTGAGGTTGCCGCTGGTGGGGGCTTCGAGTTGAGCGATCAGGCGTAAGATCGTGCTTTTGCCGCCGCCGGACATCCCGACCAGCGCAATGAATTCGCCGGGGTAGATGCTGAAGTTGACGTCGTGCAGCGCGACTTTGGTGCCGTAGACTTTGCCAATACGCTCGAGGGTCAATAAGGGGGTGTTCGTCATCATGCATGACTCCTTTCGGTTTGCCAATCGAGGCAGATCTCTTCAAGTAATTTAGCAATCAAATCTGAGGCTTTTCCTAACAAGGCGTAGATCACGATGCACAAGAGGACGGTTTTCATGTCCATGAACTCTTGCGCGTTGGTGGCCATGTAGCCGATCCCCGAGTTGCTCGAGATCGTTTCGGCCACGATCAAGGTGGTCCACATCACCCCTAAGGCGTAGCGGATCCCAACGAGGATAGTCGGTAAGGCTCCAGGGAAAACGATTTTGGTCAACATCTCGCGCTTGGATAAGCCGTAAGCCTGGCCCATTTCGATCAGTTCGGGATCGACGCTCGTGATGCCGTGGAACGTGTTGATATAAATCGGGAACATCACGCCGACGGTGACCAGCGAGATCTTGGCCGCTTCACCGATCCCGAAGAGGATGATCACAACGGGGATCAACGACAGGTGCGGGATGTTGCGCAGCATCTGGATCGTTGAATCGAATAAGCCGCGGGCCGTTTTGGACAGGCCGTTGAGCATCCCGAAGAAGAAGCCGACGCTCCCGCCTAAGGCAAACCCCATCAGCGCTCGGTAAAGGCTGATTCCTAGATTCTTAGGCAGTTCGCCGGACTGCCAGAGGCTGACGCCATCTTGTAAAACCGCCCACGGTGTCGGGACCAAGTCGGTGGCGAGCCAGTTGAGACTGCCGGCGACTTGCCACATGAGGATTAAGGCGAGTGGGATCAGCCAAGGGAGAAACTGGTAAAAATTGTAGGTGTGGGAGCGATGGGCTTTTTGCGTTAGATCCGTTGCGTTATCCATGAGGTCATCTCCATAATCTTTAGTCGGCGTCGACAGCGGCGCGTTTCAGTGATGCCTATGTTAGGCAGGGAAGCTTAAACCCAACTTAAAACGATCACTTTTTTTGTAAATGGATTGTGAAAAAACAACTTGGCAGTGAAACGGCGGTTCGCTTGTCAGCGTGAATTAAGGTGCTAAAATGAAGGTCTCTCATGCGTTGGTCATTGGGGGAACACGATGGAGGAAGAGAAAACGATCCGCCTGGTTCAAAAGGCGCAAGAAGATTCTGATGCCTTTGTGCAGTTGTTCGACCAGTATCAACCGTTGATTCATCGGATGTTGCATACCTATCATTTACCAACTTATGACGGGCAGGATTGGAGCCAAGAGGCCCGGATCGCGTTATTGAAGGCGGTGCGGCGCTATGATGGTCGTAGTGGGTCACGTTTTGGCTCCTACTTCAGGCTAGTCTTAGGCGCCCACTTAGCTTCGCTGATGCGGCACGCATTGGCCAAAAAACGTAGAGGGGATGTGGAGGCACTCGTGGTCGCTGAGCCGATCGATCGCTATCGGGAAGCGCAGCAAGCGCAAGCAGTTGAAAATGGCTTGCTGATCGCGATTCAAGTTGAGGACTTATTCGTTTCATTGTCATTGCTCGAAGCCCGCGCAGTCCGGTATGCTATCATGCCAATGACCGTGCCGGACCGGCGCTTAGCCCGTGCCCAAGAACGTGCCAAGCGCAAAGTAGGTAACTTTGTTGTCGCGTTCCAACATTGACGGTTAACCGGGTTGGGGAACGCTAATGTTGGCGGCGCTAATTGAATTGCCCAGTAAATGAAACCGGGGAAGTTTCCCCGAGCAAAATAAAAGCGTTGAAAAACCGCTGTTTCGGTTTTTCAACGCTTTTTTAGGCGAGCTACGTGGCGCAACGCGGTTGCGTGTAAGTCATCCCGGCCGCTGCACGGCTGACGCCGCACAACGACCAGGCTGCCTTACACACACCGCTACGTGCGCGCCACTTCGCTCTGTGGGTTAGTCGAGCTACGCCGCACAACGGCATTGCGTCTAAGTCGTCCCGGTCACGTCGCGTGCCGCGACGCACCCAGGCCGCCTTAGCCACATGCCTAAAATCGTGCAGCTCCGCTCTGTGGTTTAGTCGAGCTGCGCCAGGACAACGGAGAGGCGTATAAGTCATCGCGCCACGCTATGGCTGCGCCATAACGCGTCACGCTGCCTTATACACTCTCCTAAATTCGTCCTGGCTCCGCTCTGTTAATTTTGTCTCCTCAGTAGTGCCGTTGTTAGGCGGATCAGGGTGTTTTTGGCTGGTTGGTCGGGGAGGGTTTTCAGGCCGGCTAAGGCGCGGGCGGTGTAGTCGCTGGCCATTTTGCGGGCCTGGGGGATCCCTTCGTGACGCGTCATCAAGGCTTGGATCGCGGCGAGGTCGGCGGTGGACATCTGCGCTTGCTGGCGCAAATATGGTAAGAAGGCGTCGCGGTCGCGGCTCATGGCGAGGATCAGCGGCGCGGAGTAGACCCCTTGTTTGATGTCTTCATGGACCGGCTTGCCAATCGTGTCAGGATCGCTCGTGTAGTCCAAAATGTCGTCGAGCAGCTGAAAGGCGATGCCGATGTTCATCCCGATTTTTTCGATTTTCTTCGCAAAAGCCAGTGGTTGGCCACTTTCGTAGGCACCGATGAAACTGGATAAGGCGAAGAGCTGGCCGGTTTTGCCTGAGACTTGGTGTAAGTACTGGTCGATGTCGATTTGATAGTCATAGCGTGTCGCCATTTGTTCGAGCTCCCCGTTCAAGAGGCGCTCCATACTGGTGCTGTCTTGCTGCACGCTGCGCAAGTCGCTGGCATATTTGGCGATCAACTTGAAGCAGACGACGAAAAGGTAGTCGCCGGCGTAAACGGCGACGTCTTGGCCGAATTGTGCGCTGATCGTCGGCAATCCGCGCCGGGTGGTCGCTTTATCGATAATGTCATCGTGCACTAAAGTGGCGTTGTGCAAAGCCTCGACAGCCGCCGCCAAGGCGATCATTTTGGATCGGTCGTATGTCGGGCGGAACTGCGCGAACAAGAGGCAATAAGCAGGCCGCAACATTTTCCCACCCGCGCTGATCATGGCGACTAAGGCTTCGGCCACCGCAGCATTTTGCGGCCGGATCTGCGACTCGATCAAGTCGAGTGTCGCCGTTAGGTCTGGGGCGAGTTCGGGGTAATCCGCCCACATTGGATGGATCTTCATGGCGTCCTCCTTTTCAGCCGGTCAAAACGTAGCCGGCTCAACGTGTCGATATGTTCGAATAAAAAATTTGCGGCGACGCCAACAGCGATGCCGGCGAGGATCCCCATGAAGCTGAGGATCGGCAGGTACAGCATCACCGTCCAAGACTGCGCGATCAAACTCGCGACAAGCAGCTGCCCGACGTTGTGCAAAATACCGCCTGCAGCCGAGATGCCGATCATGCTGACGCGCCGGTCACCGAGTTGCTTGATCGCAAGCATCCCCGCCCACGACAGTAAGGCGCCAGCGCCGCTGTACATGAAGGTCGACAGCGTGCCGCCCAGCAGCGTGGTGAGCGTGAGGCGCAAGAGCATCAGCAAGAAGCTGTCCGGAAGGGACATGGTGAACAAGGAGATGATCGTGATCAAGTTGGCCAAGCCAAGTTTTGCCCCAGGCGCGAAGGCGAATGGGAAGGGGATCATGCGCTCTAAAAGTCCGATGATGACCCCTTGTGCGCACAGCAAGGCGATGAAGATCACTTGCCGGGTGCGTTCTGGACGATAAGTCATTCGGTCACCATCCCCCCCGTGTTGTTGCCGCTCGAATGGCCGCTGGACTTGATTTCGATCAGCAGCTTATGCGGGAGACAGACAATGGTTTGGCCGGGTTTGGCGATTTTTCCCTTGCGAACGCAGACTTGGTCGGGGCAGTCGGCTTCGCTGATCTGGATCTGGTTGCCGGTGGTCACGATTTCGTTCCAGTCGTGCCCAGCTTGATAGCGAAACTTGGTCGTTCCGTGGTGGCCGGTCAGCCGGATGCGGTAGACTTCTTGGCCGTTGTGGGTCACCACCGCGGTGTACACAGTCTTCGGGGTGGCGGCATTTTTGACGGCTTCGGCATGGGCAAACAGCGCGTAAGGAATGAACGATGCCGCCAGCAGTCCGATGACGATGATGTAATCGAAGGGGCGGATCATCTTGAAGTAACGGTGCATGAGACAGGCTCCCTTCGTCAATTGAAAAAGGTTCTGAGGCTAGTCTACCCCAGAACCTAACTGCGGACAATGAAGCTAGCGCCGCGTCGACACCTTATTTGACGGTATCGCTACCGTACAAGGACTGCGGTTTACCATACCACCACTTGCCGAAGACCTTTTGCAGGTAAGGCACGACCCACTTGTCGAGACCAAAGGCTCGACCAGAGCCGTTCATGACCGCGATGGCCATCGGGATCATCCAGATGTTGACCCAGTAGAACATGCCACTGAGACAGAAGATCACCGTGAACATGACGGAAACCCCGCCGCTGACCCAGGTGAACAACCCGGCAACTAATGCCAAGCCGATCAAGATCTCGATGATCGTCATCGACTTTTGCATGAAGAAGGCGACTTGTTGGTTCGGGATCAAGACTTTGGTGATCGAATACATCCAGTGTGGCATTTGATCGAAAACCATCATCGGGTCCTTGCCGTATTGGTAAGACAAGGAGAAGACGCTCTTAGCCGCGGTGGTGGCGGTGTCTGCCGCCCCACTAGCAGCTGCGCCAGTGGCTGCGCTGGTCGCATCGGCGCCGGCAGCGGAAGCCCCGCTAGTTGCGGCCGGTTGTAACCAAGAAAACGGCAGGCGCAGTTTGTCGACGAACCAAGATTCCTTGCCAGAGACCTTGTACGCACAATCGACGAGCCACATCGCGCCTAAGAAAAGCCGCGATGGCACCGCCCATAAGACGTTGCCTTGGCGCGAAATGTGGCCACGCATCAGGTTGCGCTCGTTACGGGTGCGGAAGAATTCGTGCATGATGTACTGGAACAAGTAGTAGCCAGAAAAAATCTGGATGAAGTACAACATGTTGACCAAGTGCTTCATCAACATCGCGAAGAAGCCTGAAAGGTGCATGAAGCCCATTAAGTTGGCGACCCCATACCGGGAGCCTAGGCTGACCATGAAGCCAGAATAGCTGGCTTTATAATCGACATCGGCAGGGTTGCCGTGCATTTGGTTGACGATGTTGGACAACGCGGTTTGGGCACTGGCTTCGGCGCCTTGAACGATTTGAGGTTCCCCACGATCCGAGTTGCCACCGAAAAACGACACGTCCCCGACGACGTAGATCTTGTCATCGTCTTGCGATTGCATGTGGGAGTTGACCACGATCCGGCCGGCGCGGCCTTGGGTCAGGCCGAAGTTGGCGGCTTGATCCGTTGCTTTGACCCCTGCGGTCCAGATTAAGGTCGCTGTCGGGTAAGTGGACCCGTCTTTGAGGTCGACGTGGTCTTCATGGACGCCGACGACACCGGTGTTCTTCATCACTTTGATGCCACGCTTGAGCATGTACTTCTCGGCCTTAGCCGCGTCGGTCCGGTCTAACATGTTCATGATCGTTGGGGCCATTTCCATCAACGTGAACGTGATCTCTTCCGGATCAAGCTTATTTTCCTTGGCTAATTGGTCGCGCCAGTCGCGCAGTTCCCCGATCGTTTCGGAGCCAGTGAAACCGGAGCCGACAACGACAAGCGATAGTAACGCTTTGCGCTTGTCCGGGTCATGTTCGGTCGCACCACGGCGAATGACGTCTGTGATGTGTTCTTTGAGCTGGATCGCTTGATCCCATGAGCCGAGGGTGAAGCCGTGTTCCTTGACCCCAGGCGTCCCGAAATCATTGGGTTCCGAGCCGATCCCGAGCATGACATAATCGTACGGATAGGCGCCATGCTTGGTTTTGACCATTTGGTTCTCGCGGTCGATCGTAGTGACGGTATCGGTCACGAGGTTAACGTTCTTACGCCGGCAAAATAGGCGTTGCAAGTCATACTGGATCGCATCTTCAGCCACCCGGTTGGCGGCGATTTCATGTAGTTCCGTCATGTAGGTGAAGTATGAATGCTTGTCGATCAATGTGATCGTGACATCGCTATCGTGCTTAAATTTTTTGGCGAGTCGCTTGGTCGCATATACCCCTGCAAACCCTGCGCCAATGACGACGATATTTTTTTGCGCCATGACAATAACACTCCTCTGTGAATTCTGATCAAATAATGGCGATTGACACTTGTTATTATACCTTTTAGGCAATCTATTTGTCCATTATTTCACACGGCCCTGGAAGTGGTTGCTAAAGTTAAGAACTGGCACGGGCTGAACGTGCTCTTTTAAGCGGAATTGGTCTAGTAAAATCCCGCGATAAAAACGGCATTTTTCGGGCTTTGTGTTGCTTTTTACACAAGGCGTGAGTACACTTGATTTGTGTTAAAAGTAACAAAAATCTTGGGGATTTAGTTAAAAGGGGAATGACAAATGAAACTCGCTAAGACACTGACAGGGATTTCTGTCGTTGCATTATCCGCGTTGACCTTGGCTGCTTGTGGGAGCAGTTCGAGCAGCAAGGATTCGTCTAGCAGTAAGGCGACCAGCTCTAAAGTCGCCAAGAAGTCATCGAGCAGCAGCGCCAAGGCCAAGCAAGTCGCTGGCGGCGCACTGAAAGACGGCACCTATAAGCTTGATGAATTAGGTTATTCGCACGGCTATAAGGTGCAAATGGCGCTGACCGTGAAAAACGGTAAGGTGGCGGACACGTCTTATGACTATGTGAACAAAGACGGTAAGTCTAAGACCAAAGATGCCGACTACGAAAAGCAAATGAAGGCGAAGGTCAAAACCGGTCCGAAGGAATACATTCCTGAACTGAACAAGTCCTTCAAGAAAAACGGGGTCAATACGGATGCAATCGATGTCGTGTCTGGGGCTACGGAGTCGTCGCTGACCTTCAAGAACTACGCCGCACAGCTCGTACAAGCGGCCCAAGCAGGCAACACTAAGACGATCCAGATCCACAACACGGCCAAGATGCAAGACGGGACGTATAGCTTAGCTGAGAAGAATTATTCTCATGGGTATCGGGTGGTCTTCTCGATCGTCGTCAAGGGTGGTAAGATCACCGAGTCGCAGTATGATAACGTCGACAAGAACGGCAAGTCGAAGACTCAAGATACGAGTTACGAAAAGCAAATGAAGAAGGTCAACAAGGTCGGGCCAGTGGAATACACGAAGACTTTGAACGACGCTTTGGTGAAGACGCAAAATCCTGCTGAAGTGGACGTGGTTTCGGGTGCGACCGAAAGCTCGACGACATTCATTGGCTACGCGCAACAGCTGATCAATGCCGCACAAGCCGGTAACACCGCGAAGATCACGGTGGACAACATCGTCTACGGTGAGTAATTACTTTTGAGACCAACAATGACCAGCACCAGAGGCTCGTATCTTAGGCTGCGGTGCTGGTCATTTGCTGTTTTAGGGGCATCAGTTGGCCTGTTCGGCACAAGTCGGTATACTACAAGGTATCAATAGGCGGAAGGAACAATCAGAGATGAAAAAGTTAATGCTCGGTGTGGCCGCGTTATTGCTGGCGCTCGCACCGCTAAGTGCTTGTGGGCAGCAGACGACCACTAAAACCACTAAGGCGCCGGTGACCGTGAAGAACCCGTATGAAGACACCCAGTTTTTGATGGGCACCGTGGTCACGATCCGGGTCTATGACAAAGGCAAAAAGGCCGCGTTAGACAAGGCCTTTGCCCGCGTCAAACAGCTCGCCGATGAAGTGACAGTCAACGAAAAAGGTTCCGAAGTCGATGCCGTGAACGCGCAGGCAGGTAAAAAGGCGGTCAAGGTGACACCGGCGGTCTACCGCTTGATCGCCTACGCTAAAGCCTACAGTGACCGCTCGCAAGGGGCGTTTGATTTAGCGATCGGGCCGATCACGAGCCTGTGGCATATCGGTTTTGCAGATGCCCGCAAGCCTAGCCAAGCGGAGATCGATGCACGCTTGCCGTTGGTCAATTACCATGATGTGACGCTGAATGCGGCCAAGCAAACGGTGTATTTGAAGAAGCCAGGGATGGCGCTGGACCTTGGTGGGATCGCCAAAGGGTTCATCACAGACGAAGTGGTCAAGGTCTTGAAGGCCAATGACGTGACCACCGCAATCGTCGATTTAGGCGGCAACATTTACGTTTTAGGGCACAGCCCTAAGCAAAAAAATGCCGATTGGACTGTGGGCATTCAAGACCCGAAGCAGTCTCGAGGCACCGCGATCGGCACCGTCCCGGCTAGCAACAAGACGGTGGTAACCAGCGGGATCTACGAACGCAAGCTAGTGGTCGCAGGCCACACCTATTCCCACTTGATGGATCCTAAAACCGGCTATCCGTTCGAAAATAACTTGATGGGGGTCTCGATCGTCACCAAAAAGAGTGTCGACGGGGATGCCTTATCGACGGCGACCTTTGATAAAGGGTTAGTCGGCGGGATGGCCTTCATCGAAAAGACGCATTACGCCGATGCAATTTTTGTGACCAAGGATAAGAAGGTCTACGTTTCTAGTGGCTTGAAGAAAGACTTCAAGCTATTCAAGGACTCCGGCTACACGCTGGCGACGTTGAAATGAGTTTGGCGGCGTTCTTGGAGCTGGTCGAAGCCCGAACCAAACTGGCCAGCATTTTACCATGCCTCATCGGCGTCTTATTTGCGGCGGCGTATTTCGGGCAAATTGATGCGGTGAACACGGGCCTGTTTTTTGTCGCGATGTTGTTGTTTGATATGACCACAACGGCGATCAATAACCTGATGGATTACCGCAAAGCACACAGCACGGCTTATCGGACGCAAACGAACGTGCTCGGGCGGCGGCACCTCGCGCCGAAGCGGGTCTTGGGGCTGATCATCGTGATGTTGACGATCGCCAGTCTCCTGGGAGTGGTGTTGGTTTGGCGGACCCAATGGATCTTGCTGTTCATCGGTGGGGCGTGTTTTGTGATCGGTATCTTCTATACCTTCGGTCCGTTGCCGCTGTCACGGCTGCCACTGGGCGAAGTGTTTTCAGGGGTGACCATGGGGCTAGGAATTCCGGTGATCGCGGCGTTCGTCAATGTTCCCGCGACCGCTTTGTTTCGGGTCACCTGGGCTTGGCCCGACCTGTTTGTTTCGGGTAATTGGGTCGCCTTGCTCACGTTAGGGTTGGTGTGTGTCACGCCGATGGCGACGATCGCCAACGTGATGCTGGCTAACAACCTGTCGGACCTTGAAGAAGACCGGGCGAATCACCGCCTGACCTTGCCGATGTATCTCGGCCACGACTTAGCGCTAGGCGTCTATCAGGTATTGGCTTACAGTGGGTACGTGGCGTTGGTGCTCGCGGTGGCGTTGGGCTTGTTAGGCTGGCCGGTTTTGATTGCTGGCGTGAGCTTGCCGTGGGTCGTGAGCAACACCCGCCAGTTTGCTCGCCACCAAGATAAGCGTTTGACTTTTCACACCGCGATCAAAACGTTAATCGCCGCCAACCTTGGCGTGATCATCGGGTTAGCCTTGGATTGGGGGTGGCGCCTATGAAGACGCAACGTCTGACCTGGCCGTTGTTTTTAGAGTTGATCCGGTTGCCGGCTAAAGCGGCGAGCTTGTTGCCGTTTTTGTTTGGCGTGAGCTATGCCTGGATGCGGTGGGGACAACTCGATTGGCTCAACACGGGCCTGTATTTTGTCGGCCAAATGAGTATCGCCTTGTTCGTGACGGGCTTCAATAATGTGCAAGATTTCTATAAGGCGACGGATGCCCAGTACCGCCAGACGCAAAATATTATCGGCCGAGAACACCTCGATCCTCGCCGAATCTTGTGGCTGATGCTGGGGTTTTTGGCGCTGGCCTGCACGATGGGGCTACTGCTGGTTTGGCGCACGAACTTGAGCCTGTTGGTGATCGGTGGGGCAGCGATTTTTGTCGCAATTTTTTATACCTATGGGCCGGTGCCGCTGTCGCGTCTCCCCAGCGGTGAGTTGCTGGCGGGGCTGTGTGAAGGCTTTGGGACGATTTTTATCGCGGTGTTTGTCAACCACGCGCCGCAGCCGGTCACCTTGGCCGTAGACTGGACGGCTTTTCGGTTCGGCATCGACATGGCGACCTGTTTACAACTATTGTTGATCGCGCTGCCGATCGTGATCTTGGACGGGACCGTGATGTTTGCCGATAATATTTGTGATCTGAACCAAGATCAGCGTAACCAGCGCTTTACGCTGCCGTATTATTTAGGCAAGGACCGGGCGCTGCGGGTGTACCCGTGGTTGCCGCGGAGCGCCTTTGCCTTGATCGTGGTCGGCGTGGTGCTGCAGGTACTACCATGGCCGCTTCTGGCGACGCTGGGGTTGTGGCCGCTGGTGGCGAAGAATACCCGCGGCTTTCAAGCCAAGCAAAGCAAAGCGGAAACGTTCAACTTGGCGATCAAGAGCTTGTTGCTGGTGTCGGTGGCCGAGGTCTTGTTGATCTTGCTTGCGGGGGTCATGAATTTCTGATACATTAAGAGGCGACTGGAGGCCGGTAACTGCAAGCAAAATTGTAGAATATCATCACGTTTTGTGACGTTGTAGTAATCAAGTGGAAGGCGGCGTCGCAAAATTGTATGAAATGACGAACTCGTGAGAAAGTCATAGCAAACTAATGATCTCCCGGTGGTAAAAGTTTCTTTGCCCTGACAGGATAGCTTCACCTTCTTCGCGTATTTTATAAGCAAAGGAGGTGATGAGATGCTAAGAACGCACAAAGTACGTTGCTACCCGAATGCCACGATGCAACAAGCCTTGAAACAAGCGTGCGCTTATCGGCGTTATTGCTATAACCAAGCACTAGCAACATGGAATGACATGTACGATGAATCAGTCGTCATGGCAGATAAGCACCTGCGCCCAAACGAGCGCAAAGTGCGTGATGAATTGGTCGCTAACAAGGCTGACTGGCAATTGAATCGTTCATCCCGCATCCTTCAGTTGGCCGTGCATGATGTCGCCCAAGCGTGGAAAAACTTTTTCAACCCGAAGATGCCCGACCACGCTAAGCCGAGATTCAAGTCGAGAAAACGCAGTCGTCAGGTCTTTAAGACTGATCGTGCAGCCATCGTGGATGGGAAGCTTCGGTTAGATAAGCCATTGGATTATCAAGGGGATTGGTATGGTATCCGCTTAGCGGAAACGCCGCGCTGGGCAGGCACGATTCGGCTAGCGACTATTACTGAAGAAGCCGATGGCTATTATGTGAGCTTAAACATTGAAGTCGAACAACCAGCACCATTGCCGGCCTCTGAACGGGTCTCTGGCGTCGACGCCAATATCGGCAAATATGTTTACAATGAGGGCGACACCATGGCAACCCTGCCAGTGCTGACTGCCAAACTCATCAGCCTGTACGACCGCATCTCCTTGTATCAGCGACAACTTGCCCGCAAGCGGCGTGCGAATCCAGGACACTTTCTGTCTAACCATTACCGCGCAGCGAAAACCAAGTTGCAGCGGGCCTATCAGAAGGTGTCACGGATCCAAAATGACCTCTTGCAGAAGTTGACTACGATGCTGGTGCGGTCAAACGGCACCATCGCCATTGAAGACTTGGACGCGAAGCACATGAAGATGAACAAACGGCTGGCGAAGAACCTCCACCGCTCGTTGTTTGGTCGCTTCAAGGTGCTGATGCAAGACAAAGCGATTTGGTATGGCCGGACGTTGGTACTAGTTGACCGCTTCTTTCCTAGCACGCAGCAGTGCAGTCATTGCGGCGTGGTCAAGACTGGCGTGGATAAGTTGACTTTGGCAGGCAATCGACACCATCACACCAAACATCACGAGTTTCATTGTTATAGTTGCGGCATCCGGCTAGACCGGGACCAAAATGCCGTATTGAATTTGATTCAGTATGCACAGGGGCAGGCTATGTCCTAATGATTCAAGAGCTAGTCACTGTTGCCAAGGGGTATCCCACGGTAAGAATACTGGTGTTGACGGGATCAAATAAAATCAGAATGGACAACTAAGAAAGGAAATATATAATCCTTTACTAGTGTCAATGGACATTCTTCCACATTTTATATAGCAGGATGACTATGTCTGTTAAAAAAGTCGCTATGGCCTGCACCGAATGCGGGCGGCGGAATTATTTCGTCCCAGAAAATCCCCGGCGTACCGAACGCCTGGTCTTGAATAAGTTCTGCAAATATTGTGGCAAGAAAACCGAACATCGTGAAACCAAATAACGACCACCGACACCAATAGAAGGGAGGTACCCTGATGAAGTTTATTAAAAGTGTGTTCCATGAAATGAAGCTTGTGACCTGGCCGAACGCCGCCGAAACGCGGCGCGACACCTCGACGGTCATCTTGACCTCCCTCCTGTTCGCGGTTTACTTCGCGATTTTGGACTGGGTGATCTTGACGCTTTTGAATGCATTTGTATTCTAATGCGACCTTTGGTATACTGTAATCAGCGAGGAAACCGTGCCGGTAATGGACGGTTTTTTTATTTTGACATTATAAAGGAGTGCATCATGGTAGAATCAGCAGAGAAACAATGGTATGTCTTACACACCTATTCCGGTTATGAAAATAAGGTGCGGACGAACTTGGAATCGCGTGCCAGCTCAATGGGGATGGACGACTTCATTTTCCGGGTGATCGTACCTGAAGAAGAAGAGACGCAAACCAAGAATGGCAAGGCCAAGCAAGTCATGGAAAAAACCTTCCCTGGCTACGTGTTGGTCGAGATGGTGATGACCGACGAATCTTGGTTCGTGGTCCGGAACACCCCTGGGGTCACCGGTTTCGTTGGCTCTCACGGGGCCGGTTCAAAGCCTGCCCCGCTGTTGCCGGAAGAGGTTTCTTCGATCCTTCATTCATTAGGGATGAGTGCGCGTAAGACGGCCAATGTTGACTTCGACCTTGGTGAAACGGTCACCATCATCGACGGCGCCTTTGCCGGTATGGAAGGCAAAGTGACGGCCAACGATAAAGAAAAGCAAAAGCTGCGCGTGACGATCACGATGTTCGATCGGGAAACCGCCGCTGAACTGGATTACGAACAAGTCGATAAAAACTAAAGGCTGAGACCTAAAGCAATTTTAGCCCAGAATATAAGAGGCGGTCCCTGCAAAACCCAAATTTTGGGTTCGCAGGGGCCGCCTCTTAGATGTCCAGGGCTCGTACTGGATTGGCATCAGCGTGTCTCAAGCATAAACCGTGATCAATACCTCAGCCTCGTTATTGCTTTTCTTCATTCGTCTTTGAGCCGTTGTTGGAGATCGCGGTCGTAATGGCGCGCGCTGGGAAGCAGCCAGGTGATCCCGCCGCATACTAACGTCCCGACGCCGGCGATGATAAACAGCATCGGGACACCGATTCGATCGGCGAGGGGGCCGGCGAAGATCAGGCCCACGGGCCCCGTCAGGCTCATCAAGGCGTTCAAGACCCCTAAAACGCGCCCTAAGTGTGCAGGCGGGAAGCTTTGTTGGATCATCGCCATTAACAAGGTGTTGAAAAACGGGGTGGCGAGCCCGGCAAAGGTGTTCAAGCCGACGAACCACCAAAAGGCAGTGGGGGTCCCAGGCAAAAAGCCGCTGGCGCCGATGGTCAGCCCTAAGATTAAATAGGCACCAAAAATCGGGCGCATGCGGTCACGCCATTGGCCGAAAACGCCAATGATCGCGCCACCAATCAACATCCCGCCAGAATAGACGACTTCGATCAGCCCGGCTTGGCCAACGCTACCGTGGAAATGTTGCATGGTCATCAGCGGGTAGAGGCTAGCGGCGGGCATGAACACCAGCGTAAAGGCGGCCCCGGCCACGGTGATCGCCCATAGGCCACGTTTTTGCCGCAATTGGGTGAACCCGAAGGCGACGTCGGCGAAGATATGGACCGTCTCACCGCGTTGCGCGCTGTCGGGGATGGTGACGAACAGCAACATTAAGGTCCCCAACAAAGCGCCTAAGACGTCAAGCAGGATCAGCCATTGCAGGTCGACCAGGCTGAACAAGAAGGCCCCTAACGCCGGGGCGATGATGAAGTTGGCCGATTGGACCATACCGAGCTGCCCGTTGACGCGGGTCAGCTCGTCTTCTGGCACCATGGTCGGCAGCAGTGATTGGATGGTTGGCATCTGGAAGGTCTGGGCGATCGCCCGCATCAATAAAGAGATAAAGACCAACCACAAGGGAAAAGACCGGGTCACACTGCTGGCGACAAATAGGGCCACTGCAAAAGCAGCGACGACCCAATCGGAGCCGATCAGCAAAGCCTTTTTATGGATGCGGTCGACGATGCCGCCAACGAAGGGGCTAAGCAGCACCATCGGCAGCATCCCCACTAAGGTAGCGTAGCTCAGGATGGTCGCAGAGCCGGTGTGCTTGGTCAAATACCAGATGATCGCGTATTGCACGATCATCGTGGTGATGCCAGAGAGGAATTGGCCGCCTAGAAAAAGGTTGATGTTGCGGCGCCAGTGCGGCATGGTGGGCATAGGTTGTCCGCCTTTCTACTATAATCAGGTCTTGGCATTATAGCATGTGCGGTCTTGCTTGCAAAGCAAGGGGATTCGTGCTAACTTAGACAAGTATGTTTTGAGCATACGCGTGGGAGGCCAAAATCACATTGGCCATCATCACCACATCACGGACTTAAGGAGGTTATGTTTCGTGGCTAAAAAAGTAGCAAACATCGTTAAACTCCAGATCCCTGCGGGGAAGGCAACTCCAGCTCCTCCGGTAGGTCCTGCTTTAGGGCAGGCCGGGATCAACATCATGGGCTTCACCAAGGACTTCAATGCACGGACTGCAGACCAGGCCGGCATGATCATCCCTGTTGTGATCACCGTGTACGAAGATCGTTCCTTCGACTTCGTCACCAAGACCCCTCCGGCTGCTATCTTGCTTAAGAAAGCCGCTGGCGTTGAACACGGTTCTGGCGAACCAAACACCAAGAAGGTCGCTACTGTGACCAAGGATCAAGTTCGTCAGATCGCCGAAACGAAGATGCAAGACCTTAACGCTGCAGACGTTGAAGCTGCTATGCGCATGGTTGAAGGGACCGCTCGTTCTATGGGCTTCGTCGTCGAAGGCTAAGAGTTGTCCGGATCCTCGGCAAAAGCCGAGTGAATCAAGTGGAAGGGCTTTGGCCCGCTGACCACATTTGCAAGGAGGAAAATTCCCAAAATGGCTAAAAAAGCAAAGAAGTTTCTTGAAGCAGCGAAGAAAGTAGACGCGACGAAGGCTTACACCCCAGAAGAGGCTGTGGCTTTAGTTAAAGACATCGACTTCGCTAAGTTCGACGCAACGGTTGAAGTTGCGTACAACTTAAACATCGACGTAAAGCAAGCTGACCAACAGATCCGTGGGGCCGTTGTGCTTCCTAACGGGACTGGCCGTAGCCAAACCGTCATCGTCTTCGCCGAAGGCCCTCAGGCTAAGCAGGCTGAAGAAGCTGGCGCTGACTTTGTCGGCGGCGACGACTTGGTCCAAAAGATCCAAGACGGCTGGTTGGACTTTGACGTTGCGGTGGCAACACCACCGATGATGGCTAAGGTTGGTCGTTTGGGCCGTGTCCTTGGGCCTAAAGGCTTGATGCCTAACCCGAAGACCGGTACCGTGACCATGGATGTGACCAAAGCGGTCAACGATATCAAGGCAGGTCAAGTGGCTTACCGTGCTGACAAGGCAGGTATCGTGCACGCACCGATCGGCAAGGTTTCCTTCGACGAAGGTAAGCTGGTTGAGAACTTCAAGGCGATGAACGACGTGATCACCAAGGCACGCCCTGCATCGACCAAGGGTCAATACATCAAGAGCTTGACTTTGACGTCTACCTTCGGGCCTGGCGTTAAGGTTGACACCTTTGCATTCTAATCGAAGATTATAATGCGAAACACCACTGAGGCGATTGCCTTGGTGGTGTTTTTTTGCAAAGTACGCCTTAAATCGGGCTTATCTACACACGCTTCCCTGAGAGAGCACGCTCAAGTCGCCGCCGATCGTGACGGCGAACGACTTCGCGACTAAAAAGCAGTTGACAGTGGCAACTGTGGATGGTACGCTATCTCTTGTGTTAATTCACTCTGCCTAAGACTCAGGTGGCGCAAGCCTTAATATCCTGCCGAGGTGGTATCGGGAACGTTAGATACCTCTATGTCTTGGTAGACATGGAGTTTTTTTATACTTAAAAACTTCAACCAAACTGTAGGAGGTGAATCAAATGAGTGAAGCAATTATCGCAAAGAAGGCTGAAGCTGTTGACAAGATCGTCAAGCAGTTCGAAGCCGCAACCAGCGCTGTTGTTGTGAACTACCGTGGCTTGACCGTTGAAGAGGTGACCGAACTCCGTAAGGAATTGCGTGATGCCGGTGTCAAGATGGAAGTTCTCAAGAACACCTACCTGCGTCGTGCTGCAGACATCTCGGGCTATGAAGGCCTCGACGATATCTTCAAGGGCCCTACTGCTATCGCGTTTTCTGACGAAGACGCCGTCGCACCTGCCCGCATCATGGCCAAGTTCGCCGACCAGTTCGACGCACTTGAAATCAAGGGTGGCTTCATCGAAGGCAAGGTCGCAACCTTGGACCAGATCCAAGCACTGGCCAAGTTGCCAGACCGCGACGGCATGCTGTCCATGCTGCTGTCTGTCCTTCAGGCCCCTGTCCGCAACGTGGCATACGCCGTCAAGGCCGTTGCCGAGAGCAAGGACGAAGAACCAGCCGCATAATCTCGCAGCCTGATGCTGCATAAAACCCAAAAAATTGGAGGAAACAATCATGGCTTTAGATACACAAGCGATCATCGATCAGATCAAAGAAGCTTCCATCCTTGAACTGAACGACTTAGTTAAGGCAATCGAAGAAGAATTCGGCGTTACCGCTGCTGCCCCAGTTGCAGCTGCAGGTGCTGCCGGCGACGGCGCTGCTGCCGCTAAGGATTCCTACACCGTTGAATTGACCGAAGTTGGCCAAGAAAAGGTTAAGGTTATCAAAGAAGTCCGTGCCATCACCGGCTTGGGCTTGAAGGACGCTAAGGGCCTTGTTGACAACGCACCTTCTTCCATCAAGGAAGAAGTCGCTGAAGACGAAGCTAACAAGCTCAAGGAACAACTTGAAGCTGTTGGCGCCACCGTTACCTTGAAGTAATTTAAGGTCGCGTAAAAAGCCTCACAACGGGTATTTTCCTGCTGTGAGGCTTTTTGTTTTGGCCACCTAACGATTTCGTCACTCGTTATGACGGTAACTTGCCGGTATAATGGCAAGCGGAGGTGCTTTTCGTGAAAAAGTTATGGAAACAGATATGGGCATGGGTACAGGCACGGTTGACCCTACTGAAAGTGTTATTTGTCCTATCTGTGCTGGTATTTGTCGTGATCGAAGTTGGGCGGATCGCAAAAGATCTGAATGGGTCGGCCTTGAAAGCGAGCTTGGCGACGCAAAGTCCGACGTCTGTGATCGCGATGGTGTTATTGGGCCTCGTGGCGGTGGTACCGATGCTTAACTACGATTTTACGATCACGACGATGCTACCTGGGCATTTCACCCGGCGCGAAGTCATCAAATCAGGCTGGATTGTCAATACGTTTACCAATATTGCCGGCTTCGGTGGCTTTTTAGGGGCCAGCTTGCGGGCTAACTTTTACCATCGTGGGGCTAGCCGCAAAGAGATCCTAT
This sequence comes from Lactobacillus sp., assembly GCA_022651245.1. Classification (GTDB taxonomy): domain Bacteria; phylum Bacillota; class Bacilli; order Lactobacillales; family Lactobacillaceae; genus Lacticaseibacillus. Next base: position 25,803 of record JALCQM010000024.1, on the reverse strand, counting down.
TGGCGATTTCGAAGATCGCCTTGTTCTTGTTGGCCGGATTATCCTTGTGGTCGGTGATCGCCTTGGGGTTGATCTTTGGTTTTGGCATCGGGCGCATGTATCAGGATTATTGGTTGTGGCTGATCGGTGGCGCCGCGTATTTTCCTGGCTTGATGCTGGTCACGCACCTGAGCCGCCGCGAATTCTTCGCAGATTTACCGCTGCGCCGGCAGTTGCGCCTCACATTGGGGTCGTTTCTCGAGTGGGGCGGCTGTGCCGGGTTCTTCTTGGTGATCGGTCACTTTCTCGCCGTACCTGGCAATTTATGGGACTTCTTGCCGCTGTTTTTGATTGCGAACGTCTTAGGTGTGCTTTCGATGATGCCAGGCGGTTTAGGGTCGTTTGATGTGTTCATGATCTTCGGCTTAGGCCAAATGGGCTTGGATAATAACCTGGCTGTCGTATGGCTGCTATTTTACCGTTTATTTTATTATGTGATTCCGTTTTTGATCGGGGCATTATTGTTCGCCCAAGACGCCGGCAAGCAGCTGAACCAGACGCTAGAAGGCCTACCGCTTTTGGTCTTGCGGCGGCTTGGCCATGCGGTTTTAGTGCTCTTTTTGTACTTCACGGCGATCATGTTGCTGTTGCGCGGGGTCGTGCCTGATATTGCGCTGCGTAACGCCTTGTACCTGCGGCTTTATCCGTTTACGTTTCTGTTTTTGAGCCGGGTGACCAATATCGTGATGGCCTTCGTGATCTTTGGCTTTGCACGCGGGATCGCCAACAAGGTCCGTAAAGCCTACTGGCCAACGATCGCGATTTTAGTGGTCGCTTGTCTCGCTTCTTTACGTCAAGAGGCGGGATGGCACTTTGTCGCATTTGTGGTGGTGATCTTGATCGCAGCCTTTTTGGCGCGCGGAGAGCTGACGCGCCAGCGGATGGATTTTCCCTGGGGCAACCGGCTGATCGACGGGACCATTTTTGGCTTCACCGCATTGTTTTATGCGATCGCGCTGTTTTATAATGCGCCCGGCTTGCATCATCAGCGGGTGCCGCTGGCCTTCTTCTTTCCTTCTGAGCGGATGTGGGTGACGACCGCCGCAGGGGTGTTGATGGCGGCCGCAACCTTGGGGGTCATCTACCGTTACCTCAGCACGCCGCAGCCGGCGTTAGGGTTGGGTGACAAAACGGCGATCGCGCGTGTGCAGGCGGTGATCGCCCGGAGTGGCGGCACCGAATTCAGCCAGCTGGTCTTCACCGGCGATAAATTAGTGCGTTTTTACCAAGTTGCTGGGGTGGACCGGGTCTGCTTCTTATTCCGGAAGAAAACGGATAAGCTGATGATCCTCGGCGAACCGATCGGCGACCCGGCAGATTGGCCAGCGGCGATCGCCGATTTTATGCAAGCGGCCGATGCGCAAGGCCTATCGTTGGTCTTCTATGAAGTGTCAGAAGCCCTGACGATGCAGCTACATGAATATGGGTTCGACTTTATGAAATTTGGCGAGTCGGGGGTGGTCGACTTGACCGAATTCACCTTAGCGGGGTCAAAACGCAAAGGTGAGCGGGCGTTGATGCATAAATTTGACCGTGAAGGGTATCGGTTTGAATGGTTACAGCCGCCGTTTACCCCTGCGCTATTAACTGAATTGCGCGCTGTGTCGGATAGCTGGCTTAACGGCCGCCCAGAAAAAGGGTTTAGTTTAGGCTTCTTTGATGCCGATTACTTGAATCAAGCGCCGATCGGTGTGATCCGGGATGCGCAAGGGCAGATCGTGGCGTTTGCCAACGCCATGCCGATGGCGCCAGGAACGGCAAGCGTGGATCTGATGCGGTCGCGTGCGGATGCGCCAAGTGGCATTATGGACGCGGTGTTCATCAATCTTTTTCAACAGGCGCTGGCCGATGGGCAGACGCGGTTTGATCTTGGGATGGCACCGCTAAGTAATGTGGGACTATCCGGTTATGCCTTTTTCGAAGAACGCTTGGCGCATTTAGTTTATGAATATGGGTATCGCTTTTATGGCTTTCAAGGGTTACGCTCTTATAAAGAGAAATACGTCACGACTTGGTCTCCGCGCTATGTGGCGTATCGCAAGCGGAGTTCGTTACTGTTTACGCTGCTGCAGCTGTTGCTGCTCGTGAACCAAACAACGGCCAAGCGTGACGAATGGCCGCGGCGGTTTGGCGTGGTGACAAAACTCGATGAGTGGTTCCAGCGGAATACGGATTAGATTTTGACACAGAAGGGACACGGCCCAATGAATCAATATTTTACGAACGATCCTGAGCTTGCTCACGATGAGCATCAATTTGACTTTACTTTAGCGGGGCATTCCTTGCGCTTTACCGCCGATAACGGCGTTTTTTCCAAGCATACGATCGATTATGGTAGCCGGGTGCTGATCGCCGTCGTGGCGGCGGCAATGCCGAAAGGAAGCTTGTTGGATGTCGGCTGCGGGTATGGGCCGATCGGGTTGGCCTTGGCTAAGGCGGACTCCACACTACAGGTGACGATGAGCGACGTTAACCAGCGGGCCTTGGCTTTGGCGCAGCGCAATGCAACGGCCAATGGTGTTCAAAACGTGACGATCATCGAGTCATCTGTGTATGCCGCGATTGCCGGTAGCTTTGATACGATCGTGACCAATCCGCCGATTCGGGCAGGCAAAGAAATTGTCAGTGAGATTTTGGCTGGCGCCTGGGCGCATCTCAACCCTGGTGGTGCGTTGTACGCGGTCTTGCAGAAAAAACAAGGCGCACCATCAGCCAAAAAGTTGCTGCAAGCACGGTTTGGTAACGCTGAAGTGGTGAAAAAGGATAAAGGCTACTACATTTTGAAGGCGACGAAAACAACGGCGTAAAGTAAGCCTAAACGGTCACCTGGGAAGCACTGAATGGTCGATTGATCGGCAATAACCGGGTCGACAAGTATCGTCTCAAGTTTAAGCGTTAAACGCCTGGCTGCGACACAGTATTGGTGCTAGTACCTAAATAGCGCGTCGAGAAGGGGATTTGGCTTAATGTTAGAAATAACATAAAAACTAAAAAAAGCCACTAAAGAAACACTTTGACCAACATAATTATCGATAAAGAAAATGTTGACACTCCCGGTAAATGCTGGTATATTGACGGCAAGATCATGGGAGCGGATATGATGATGGTACCCATCATACGTTTTTCCGTTCTTTGACAGCGGGGACTCCTGCCGGGTAACCGGACCTCGCAACACGCTTAAGGGTAGACCCTCGAGATGGCCCAGAACTTTCTTGGGCAAAGGCCTGACGTTTGGAGATGACGTCGTGGCCAGGACGGTGAGCTAAACCCTCACCAGAATGGTTACCAGTCTAAGCCCCGCGAAACCAGCGGGCAACCTAATCAAATCCCCGGCATAACGCCGATCGCGGCATGGCAAACCGCGCACCTGGGGCACCAAGTGAACCGCCCGAGACACGTTAGGGGAAACCCAACGTGTCTTTGTTGTGCTGAGGAGCGCGTTTAAACTAGAGCGTGACCCAAGGCGGTTTTAGGAGAGTGTGTAAGGCAGCGTGGCACGATGCGGCGTTAGCCGTAGCGGGCCGGGATGACTTACACGCTCCCCCGTTGTGCTGAGGAGCGCGTTTAAATCAGAGCGTGACTCAAGGCGCATTTAGGAGAGTGTGTAAGGCAGCCTGGTCGTTGTGCGGCGTCAGCCGTGCAGCGGCCGGGATGACTTACACGCCTCTCCGTTGCCTTGGGGAGCGCGTTTAGAAGGTACAGTACGAATCCTAAAGCGACAAGAGGCGGCCCCAGTGAACCCTAAATTTGGGTTTCACTGGGGCCGCCTCTTTTATTTCGCTAGGTCTAAGCCGTGCGTTAAGCTTCTCTTACATTTATACAAACCCGGTCATACGCCTTGAATCAACAAGTAACATAAGACCAAGTCGTCCATATGCCGCAGTGTAAAGCCGGTGGCGGCTTGGAATTTTTCCAGCCGGTATTGTAAGGTGTTGCGGTGGATGTACAGGGCTTTGGCGGCGGCGGTCACGTTGCCTTGATGATGGTAGAGGCTGGCAATCACCGGCCGCATGTCAGCGTCAACTTCGACCGCCGTGCGTAAGCTAGCCAGTAGCGGCGAGCGGCGGCGGACAGCTTGGGTGTAATAGCCTAAGGCAACGTCTGGCAAGGCGCAGACGCGGTCGCCGGCGTAACTGGCCAGACGTTGCTCTTCGGCGAATAAAGCCGGTAACTGGGCATCGACGGGCCAGAATTGTCCCAAGTAACCGCGCGTTTGAGTATCGAAATCAGAATCGAGCGTGTCTAGGCTACTGCGTAACTCGGCGGCGGTGAACCGGGTTTTGCTTTGGGGTTCGATGATCAAAGCCTGTGTCGGGGTCAGCCAAAAACCGCTGACTTTAACGGTGAAAAGACTGCTCAGCGCTTCTAGCCACAGTGTTGCCTCGCTTGGGGCCTGCGCGACGGTCAGCTGAATCAGCCGGACCACCCCGCTCGTTGGGGCCGGACCGTTAGCGACCAAAAAGCGGGCCCATGGGTGTGGGTTGACCGGCTGTGGGACCAGCGCCTCGAGCAACGCCGTTTCGCGGGGGGTTAAGCCGTCGGTCGCAACGGCCAGCCGCGTGCCTGCAACGGTCAAAATACGGGCTTGCGCGGGGAATGGCGGGGTATGATACACTGTGAAGTATTGTTCGAGTACACTGCGTAATGATGGCATAGGCAGAACTCCTTTGGAAAATCGCTTACAAGTAGTTTAGCACATTCAGGAGGTGGCGCGATGACAGACTTCATGGAAGCGGCGCTGCAAGAGGCGCGAGATGCGCGGCGAATCGGCGAGGTGCCGATCGGGGCGGTGGTCGTTCACGACGGGCAGATCGTTGGCCGCGGGCACAATCTGCGTGAACACAGCCAAGACAGCACGCTGCACGCTGAGATCTTGGCGATTCAAGAGGCGTGTATGACGCTGGGCTCATGGCGGCTAGAAGACTGTGACCTTTACGTCACGCTAGAGCCTTGCCCGATGTGTGCCGGCGCGATGATCAATAGCCGCATCCGGACATGTTATTACGGCGCGAAGGACCCAAAGGCCGGTGTGGCAGGGAGCTTAGGGAACCTGTTGACCGACACGCGCTTCAATCACCAAGTCCACGTCGTCTCTGGCGTGCACGAAGCCGAAGCAGCAGCGTTACTGCAGGATTTTTTTCGTGCGATCCGGGCCCAGCGTAAGGCGGCGAAAAAGGCGCGGCAAGCTCATCCGGAATCGTGAGTTCAGACTAGCCAAGGTCGGCGACGTGCGGTATAATATTCTTTGCCGAAAGGCCTTGAGGCAATGGCGACTTTTCGAATCGTGTCAGGTCCGGAAGGAAGCAGCACTAAGGATGGTTCTCCATGTGCCTTAAGTTTTTGAGATAATCAACAGGTCACCTAGTCGGGTGGCCTTTTCTAATGGTAAAATTGAACCTACGGAAAGGATGAGTCGGGTGAGCTATCAAGCCTTGTACCGTGTCTGGCGGCCCCAGACATTCGGCGATGTGATCGGCCAGCATGCGATCACACAAACGCTTAAAAACGCACTGGTGACGGGTCAAACTAGTCACGCCTATTTGTTTTGCGGGCCACGTGGGACCGGGAAGACGTCGGTGGCCAAGATATTAGCCAAGGCGCTGAACTGTGAACATTTGCAAGATGGCGAACCGGACAACACCTGTGAGCTGTGTCAGGCGATCACCGCAGGCGCATTGACGGATGTGATCGAAATCGATGCGGCATCGAACAACGGCGTCGATGAGATTCGCGATATCCGGGACAAAGCGAAGTACGCGCCGACCCGCGCGCGGGTCAAAGTGTACATCATTGACGAAGTGCACATGTTGTCGACCGGGGCCTTCAACGCGTTACTGAAGACCTTGGAAGAACCACCAGCGCACGTCGTGTTCATTTTAGCGACGACGGAGCCGCAAAAAATTCCGGCGACGATTATTTCGCGGACGCAGCGCTTTGATTTTCGGCGAATCACGGCTGAGGATATCGTCGGCCGTATGCAAACGATCCTCGATGATAAGGGCATCACCTATGACGAGCACGCCTTGGCGGTGATCGCCCGTGCGGCCGAAGGGGGGATGCGGGATGCGTTATCGATCCTCGATCAGGTCCTCTCCTTTGGGCAAAACCACGTCACCGTTGAAAATGCCCTAGATGTGACCGGCGGTGTGGCGACCGCGCAGCTAGGCGAGTACCTGGAAGCATTGCAGGGGCACGACACCGCCAAAGCCTTGACGACGGTGGAGCAGCTGTTAGCCGCGGGGAAAGACGCCGGCCGCTTGATCGAAGACCTGATCGCGTATTTGCGGGACTTGCTGGTTTATCAACAGGCACCAAGCCTGTTAGCCGATTCGGAAACCGAATTGATCGATGACCATTTTAAACCGTTGGCTGAGGCGTTTGCTGCGCCGCAGTTGGCCGCGATGATCGCGGTGTTGAACGAGACGCAAGGCCAGCTGCGGCTGACCAACCACCCGACGATCTATTTGGAGGTGGCGACGGTGCGGTTAGGCACCGTGACGCCAGCGCCAGCTCAACCGACCGCTGCGCCGGCGGCTGATGATGCCACCGTGACTGCCTTGCAATCGCAACTCGCACAATTGCAAGCGACCGTGGCGCAACTACAAGCCACAGGCGGCGCCGTTAAGCCGGTGGTCAAGCCGAAGAAGAAGCGGGCGCTGAAGGTCAATAAAACTAAGATCTACCCGATTTTAGGCAGCGCGACGCGCAAGGACCTCGAAGCGCTCAAAGATATTTGGCCAGACTTATTGAGCCTCTTGTCGGTGACGAAACGGGCGATGATGAAGATTTCCGAGCCGGTTGCCGCCAGCCCAGATGGCGTGATCGTTAGCTTCGACTATGATATCTTAGTAGAGCGGGCCGAAAACGACGCGGCGTTAATGGCGGAGCTCAAGGCCGGGTTACAGAAGTTGTCAGGCAAGCAACCAGAGATCGTTTTGGTTCAGTCACAAGCCTGGCCGCGGATCCGTAAAGAATACCTGCAAGAAAATGGGGCCCCACACGCGCCGAAACCAGAAGCGCAAACGACGCCTCCTGTCGTGAAGACGATCACCGATTTGTTCGGTGAAGAACCGAATATCACCGTAACCAATGACTAAGCAGTTTTGAAAGGATGATAGCAAAATGATGCGTGGCGGAATGGGTAACATGCAAGGCATGATGAAGCAGATGCAAAAAATGCAAAAGCAAATGGTCAAAGACCAAGACGAGCTGAATGCCACCGAGTTTTCAGCGACCAGTGCCAGTGAGATGGTCACGGTGACCTTCACCGGGGATAAGAAGCTGAAGGATATTCAGATCCGCCCTGAAGCTATCGATCCCGATGATCCAGACATGCTGCAAGACCTGGTGATCGAAGCCGTGAACAATGCCATGGTCGATATCGATAAAGTGACCCAGCAAAAGATGGGCAAGTATTCCCGCGGCTTGGGCATGTAGACACTAAAAGAGAGGGCAACATGCAGTATCCAGAACCGATCGCGAAGTTGATCGACAGTTACATGAAGCTACCAGGCATCGGCAGTAAAACGGCGACGCGCCTGGCCTTTTATACCATCGATATGGACCAAGAAGACGTTGAGGCGTTCTCTAAAAGCCTGATGGCCGCCAAGACCGAGCTGCATTATTGTTCGATTTGTGGCAATATCACCGATGAAGATCCTTGTGAGATCTGCCGCGACCAAGGCCGCGATCAAAGAACAATCTTGGTGGTCGAACAGCCTAAAGATGTCATGAGCATCGACCGGACCAACGAGTATCACGGCTTGTACCACGTGTTACACGGGGTATTGAGCCCGATCGAAGGTCGCGGGCCAGAAGAGCTGAATATTGCCAGTTTGATCAAGCGCCTGCAGGCCAACGACACGGTCCAAGAAGTGATCGTGGCCACGAACGCGACGCCAGAAGGGGAAGCGACGGCGCAATATTTGGCGCGGCTGATCCATCCGGCACAGATCAAAGTCACCCGCTTAGCGCACGGCCTAGCCGTCGGGAGTGATATCGAGTATGCGGATGAAATGACATTATTGAAGGCAGTCGAAGGTCGAACCGAGATGTGAGCAAAAGGGGCACGCCATGTTTTTTAAAAAGAAACCACAGCTAAAAACGGTAGCCGATCGGGAGTTGATGACGGCCGTGTACCGGGTCAGAGACACGATGGCGCATGAGCGGGCCTTACTGGCGACGTTTCGGGAAGTCGATGAGTTGTCGCGCTCACGCTTGACCTTACAAGAAGGGCTATTCGATTTCTTGTACCGCGAAGCGCGAACGCGCCAGGTTTCCGGAGCGCTAGTGAAAGAGATGGCAGCCGAACAGTTGCATCAAGCCAATTTATAAACCACGAGACGTGTAGGGGACTGCACGTTTTTTATTTCGTTCGGGGTTGGATCAGGGGCAAAGGTTTAATTTGACGTGAGTTTCCAGTACACTTAACGTATTAGAGGAAAAGAGGCAGATCGTGGCAGGCAAGTTTATCAGTTTCGAGGGGCCAGATGGTGCGGGGAAAACCAGCGTCTTACAAGCGTTGCTTCCGCAGCTCCAACAACATAGTCAAGCGGACGTGGTCTTAACGCGGGAACCAGGAGGCGCTAGGATCTCCGAGAAGATCCGCGACTTGATCTTGGATCCGCAAAATACCGAGATGGACGCGCGGACGGAGGCGCTATTGTATGCGGCTAGCCGGCGCCAACACTTGGTTGAGAAAATCTTGCCGGCATTAGCAAAAGGCGCCGTCGTCGTGTGTGACCGGTTCGTCGATTCGTCAGTGGCGTATCAAGGCGCCGGCCGGCAGATCGGCGAGGCGGATGTCTTGGCGATGAACCAGTTCGCCACGGCCGGGGTGGAACCGGCCGTGACGGTTTATCTGGATGTCCCAGCAGCAGTGGGTTTGGCGCGGATCCAAGCCCACCGGCAGGCGACGCAGTATGACCGCCTAGACCGCGAACAGCTGGACTTTCACGAGCGGGTACGGGCCGCCTATTTGCGTCTTGCACAAGCGGCACCACAACGCATCATCACGATCGATGCGACGCAAAGCCTCGCGCAAGTGGTCACAGAATGTTTGACCGTCTTGCAGAAAACGTTAGGGCCTGACTGGCGAGACTAACCCGACCAACGGGTGGTGGTTTTGCCGGTCGCAATGGAGGAAATCTCATGAAACTAATTATGGCAATCGTTCAAGATAAGGACAGCAATGTGCTTTCCAGTGAGTTCATCGACAACAACATTCGGGCGACGAAGCTTTCGACGACAGGGGGCTTCTTGAAAGCGGGGAACACCACCTTCATCATCGGGATCGAAGATGAGCGGGTCGATGAAGTCCTTCAGATCATCAAAGAAACCTCGCAAACGCGTGAGCAATTCATGACCCCGCCGGTTAATTTGGATGCGACTTCGGAAAGCGCGATGGCGTATCCGATCGAGGTCCAAGTTGGCGGCGCAACGGTTTTCGTACTGCCAATTGAGCAGTTCCACCGCTTCTGATGCTCGCGATCGAAGCATTACAGCCTGGGTTGGTCAAGCAGTTTGCCGCGATCATCGCCGCCGACCGCCTGGGCCAAGCCTATGTGTTCAACGGGTTGAGCGGAACGGGAAAAGGCGCTTTGGCGCAGTGGATCGCCTTGCGGTTATTTTGCCAAAACGTGCAAGCCGGGCACCCGTGCGGGGAGTGTGCCGAGTGTCAGCGGATCTTATCGCACAACCACCCCGACGTCGTGGTTTTGGCCACGGAAGCGCGGAGCTTGAAAGTCGACGATGTGCGCGAGTTGAAGGCAGAATTATCCAAGTCTGGGGTCGAAGGACAGACCCGCGTTTTTGTGATCGAAGAGGCGGAGAAAATGACCCCAGGCGCTGCCAACTCCTTGCTCAAGTTTTACGAAGAGCCGGTTCCAGGGGCGGTGATCATTTTGACCACCGCGGCGAAAAATCAGCTGTTGCCGACGATCCTGTCGCGTGCCCAGATCATCAACTTCCCGACACCACCACGGGTACAGGTGCAAGCACAACTGGAAGCAGCAGGCGTTTCGGCGCGGTTGGCCGCGATCACGGTCCAGCTGACGGCAGATCTGGCAGCAGGCCAGGCGCTGGCCGCAGATGAGCAGTTTCAAGAGCGCATCACGCGCGTGTTGAAGCTGGCAGGGCAGTTGGCGCAAAAAGACGCGACCGCCTTCATCGCGGTGCAAGCGAGCTTGATGCCAGTGGCAAAGGCCTTGCCGGAGCAAACCCAAGTGTTGGCGCTGCTTGCGCTTGTTTATGAAGACGCATTGAACCAGCACTTCCACGTCGCAGGGCCGGCGGCATTTGCCACCGAGCCCGTCGTCGCCCAACTCGCGGCTAGTGGGGCGACGGCGTTGAGTACCAGCCTGAGCGCCATTTTACAAGCGCAGGTCCAACTCCGACAAAACGTGACGTTCCAGTCCGATGTGGAACAGTTGGTGCTAAAGCTATTGGCAGTGTGACCGCCGCTGAGATAAGCGTTCTCGCCCTCAATTCGGACTTTGCGTCGTGAGGCGAGCTTGCGGCACTGTGAGATTATCGGTACACTGGAGGCGTGCACAATTGCAGGCAGAGGGTGAAAATATGGCGAAAAAAGAGCTCTATGACGGGTTCGTCCAACTCGAACAAGAGACGCAGGCAATCTTGAACAAGATCGCCGTTTTAAAAAATGATATGGCAGAGATTGTCGAGAAGAATGCGGAATTAGAAATCGAAAATCGTCATCTGCGCGAACACCTTCAAGAGTTACAGGCGAACGCGGACCATAAATCGAGTGGGGCCGTGGAGCTGTCGAAGTCGAAGCTCAACCTCGAGAACTTGTACGAAGAAGGCTTCCATGTTTGTTCGTATATGTATGGCCAGCGGCGGATCGATAATGAGCCTTGTGCCTTTTGCCTAGACATTATTTACGGGGAGCATTAATGCAAAATCAACACAGTTTCGATCGGCACGACAGCGGCACGTTGTACTTGGTGCCAACACCGATCGGCAATCTTGATGACATGACGATGCGGGCGGTCAAAGTGCTACAAAGCGTCGACTTGATCGCGGCAGAAGATACGCGCAATACGCAAAAGCTCTTGAATCATTTTGACATCACCACCAAGCAGCTGTCGTTTCACGAGCACAATACCCAACAACGCATCCCGGAGCTGATCGCTAAGCTGCGGGATGGTTTGAGTATCGCGCAAGTTTCAGACGCGGGGATGCCATCGATTTCTGATCCAGGCAAAGAGCTGGTTCAAGCCGCTATCGCCGCCGCTTTACCGGTCGTGCCACTGCCAGGCGCGAATGCGGCGACCACGGCCTTGATCGCTTCTGGCTTGGCGCCGCAACCCTTCATGTTCTATGGCTTCTTGCCGCGTAAAGCCAGCGAGCAAAAGGCGGTGTTGGCGGCATTGGCGCTGCAAGAACAAACGGTGATCTTTTATGAATCGCCGTACCGCTTGGCCAAGACGCTGACGGCGATCCAAGCCGTTTTCGGGGAGCGGCAAGCGACGCTAGCGCGTGAGTTGACGAAGTTGCACGAAGAGTTTATTCGCGGGACGCTGAGTGAGTTGGCGACTTGGGCGCAAGAATCGGCGCGCGGTGAATTCGTCGTGATGGTGGCCGGGGCAAAGCCGCAAGCCCCGGCAATCAGCGATCAGCCGCTGGCGGCACAAGTGGCCCAGCGCGTCGCGGCTGGGGAGAAGCCCACCGCTGCGATCAAGGCGGTCGCTAAGGCAAACGGGTTACGCAGGCAAGACGTTTATAACGCGTATCACGGACTGGAGGAAACTTCGTGATTTATGAAGAACCTTACACCATCCCCTTTTTCTTAGGGACGCAAAAAGGCAACGTCAACTTGGCGATGATGGTCAACGCGCTGTTGATGGGCTCTGAACACCAATTAGACGCCGCAGGGGCCGGGATGGACGCCTTGTTAGCCCATGGGCTGGGCTGGGTGATCACCCAGTATGAATTGGCGATCAAGCGCATGCCGGCAGTCGAGACTCAGGTGATTTTAGGCACCCAAGCGCGGTCGTATAATAAGCTGATGACCTACCGCGATTACTGGTTGGCGACTCCGGCAGGCGAGCGTTTGGTGACGATGCGCGGGGCGTGGGTCATGATGGACTTGCAGACGCGGCAGCTGGCGCCAATTTTACCGGCTTTCCCAGAAAAAGTCGGCGCGCAGTTTGCTACCCATGTGCAGCGCTTCAAGCGCTTGCCTAAGCTGGACCGTATCGATGTGGATATTCCGTACCGGGTGCGGTATTTTGATATCGACGGTAACGGGCATGTGAATAACGTCCATTATTTTGAATGGATGGAAGACAGTTTAGGGGCCGACTTCTTGCAGGCGCATGAGCTCACCGGCGTGCGGATCAAATATGCGCGTGAAGTCACCTATGGGAGCACCCCACACGCCCAAGTGCAACGCGAAGGCTTGGTGACGCGCCACCAAATCGTGACGGCAGGGGCCATCAATGCGGAGGCTGAAATGACGTGGCGAACGCGGCAAGCGTAAGTCCCTGTGCATAACTAAAGACGCGCCAACTTATCCCCTTGTGGATAGTTGGCGCGTCTTTTTTGTCCACCGGGTTACCCACAAGTTGTGGATAAATTCCTGGGGATAACTATAAGCGCAGTTGGGTGCCGGCGAGAAAGCTCGCGTTAAAGTCGGCAGGCGTCTTGGCAGTTTTCCCGAAGTTGTCGATCAAGCCGTGCAGTTCTTGGGCATCTGCTACCGACCAGTTATCCACAGCTTGAGTCACAGCTTTGAGCTGGGCGTAGGTGCGATAGTCGGCGCCAAGCCAGCTGAATAACCGGCGGCTATAATGATCGGCAATGAAGGTTGGTTGGTTGAAAACGTACAAGCGCATCGCATCGGCAGTCTCTGGCCCGATGCCAGGAAGTGCCAGCAGGCTTTGGCGCAGCTGGTGCGGTGGGCGTTGACCGATGTCGGCATAAGTCGCGTCTTGGGCTTGTAACCAGGCGAACAGGCTGTGGAGCGCTTGGCTTTTATGGCGGAAAAAGCCGCTGGGGCGGATCAGCTGTTGTAATTGGTCCAGCGGTAGGTCGGCCAAGCGTTGCGGTGAAAAAGCGGTCGCGGCCCGTAAATTGGCCAGAGACTTTGCCACGTTTTGCCAGTTGGTGTTTTGGACTAAGACGGCGCCGACCAAGATTTCGGCAGGCGAGTCTGCCGGCCACCAGCCAGAAGGCCCAAGGGCTGCCGCCAGCTGGTCGAAAAGTTGGCGCAACGTCAACTCAGCTGATGGCGTTGTCGACATAAGCGGCGAGCTCCTTTCCGGATTTGCCCGCGCTAAGGCCAACGATCAGCTTGATCCGCGCCTTTTGCCCATTGAGGCCTTGGCAAAAAATCACCCCCATGCGCTGTAGCTGAGCGCCGCCGCCGGGATAGTCATAGAAGCCTTCCGCGACCCCGTTGAAGCAGCGAGACACTAAGACGATCGGCACGCCGCGGTCTAAGAGGCGCTGGACGCTGGGCAAGGTAGCCGGCGGTAAGTTGCCGGCGCCTAACGCCTCGATCACGAGCCCGGCACAATCTGCAGGCAAGGCATCGAACAAGGCACCGTCCATGCCGGCATAGGCTTTCAATAAGAAAACCGGACTGATGACCTGGGTGATCGGACAGGCGACTTGGTTGATCAGTTCTTGGAAGAAGCGGATCCCGTCTTTGGTCACTAAGCCAATTGGACCGAACGTCGGGGTCCGAAACGTCGCGACGTTGGTGGTGTGGGTTTTGGTGACGAAGCGAGCGGTGTGGACCTCATCGTTCATGACGACCAAGCACCCTTTATTGCGAGCAGCCGGGCTCGCCGCCGTCCGGATCGCGCTGACGCAGTTGTAACTGCCGTCGGCGCCGACTTCGTTGCTGGAGCGCATCGCCCCGGTCACCACGACCGGGATCGTGCTATCTAAGGTGAGGTCGAGGAAAAAGGCGGTTTCTTCCAAGGTATCGGTGCCGTGCGTGACCACGACCCCGTCGATCCCTGCCGCTTCAGCCGCGCGGATGCGCGTGGCCAATTGCAGCATGTGGGTCGGGGTGATGTGTGGGGAAGGCAGGTTGAAGGCTTCTTCGACTTGCAGGTGGACCGTCGGCGCTAATTGCGCTTGGATCGCCATCAAAGGGTTTTCGGCTGTCGGTGAGACAGCACCGGTTGCGTCTTGGCTCATCGCAATCGTGCCGCCGGTGTGGAGGACGAGAATGTTGGTCATTAAAGGCACTTCCTTTCAAAGCAACTTTTAGCATTAGCATAATGGCCCGAATGGCTGTCTGCAAGTTTGGCGTGAAGGGGCAGGCACGAAAAAAGGCTGTGACAAAAGGCGCCCTTGGCTCTGACAGGTAGCCTAGCACGGCGCTTTGTCCGAACTTTGGACAGAGTGACGGGCAAAGCTATGCTCAGAGTCAGCCTTTTGGCACGTAACATCACTGGAATATGCGTGTACGAAAAAAGGGCTGTGATTTCTGTCACAGCCCCAATAAGGGAATCCCCTGGTGGGGGATGAATGAAAATTAGTTTGGTTACTTCTTAACAGAATACGCGCGAAAGGTTAAAACCATGAGGGGACGTTATAGTAAGTCACATAAATTTTCGTGTGATAGCGCTCACCAATATCTCATAAAGTGATTTTCTTGGTAAGAATATTCGCTATTCACGAATATAGTCCGAAATGAAATGGTAGCGGTGTTCTAACGGCAATGCGGTAATAACAGTGAATAGACCACGATAGTCGTGACGAGAGACCGGTAAATTAGCGAACAATATTGGGGCTTGATTTTTATAATGTTAAGGCTATGATGTAACAGTACCACAAAAATCTAAGGAGTAGGGTCCGGTGCGTTAAGTGCCAGCGGAACGGAATGTGAACGCTGGACGAAGGCAACGCCGCGGTATTGGACCCGCATTCGCCTAGCACCATCAGGCGTCTCCGCCAAAAGGAGATAGTCTCATGCAGACATTATCATTTTCTAGTCCCAAACTGTCGACGAAAACCGTCGTCAGCCTCGCCGTCTTTGTCGCCATGGCCTTGGTGTTGAAACGCTTCACCTTTGGCACCAGCTTCTTGCAGATCTCGCCCGTGTTCGTCGCGTCGGTTTTGATGGCCTATTATTTAGGCCCATGGGTCGGGGCAGTCGGGGCGATCATCGTCGACCAGCTCAACGTGTTGGTGTTTTTCCCAGGGTTGGACTTTTTAGGCTTTACGCTCACGGCGGCCGTGACGGCCATCATTTACGGCGCGTTCTTGTACCAAAAGCCGGTGCAACTCTGGCGCGTGGTCGTCGCCGTTTTATTGGTGACTGTGATCGGGGATATCGTGTTGAACACGCTATGGCTTGACATGATGGGCACGCCGTGGCAAGGGATCATCTGGGTGCGCGTCGCCAAAAGCGCCTTGATGTTCCCAATCCAAATCGGGATCAGTTACGCGGCCCTCAAAGCCGTTGCCCGCGTGCGCCTCAAGGTCGCTTAAGCGGTTCGGGGCAGTGACGTGCAATAAAATCAGTTGAATAAAGTGGACACAAGCGCTTTTGCATCACGATCAGTGGGTCGTGGTGTGAAGGGGCTTGTTTTTGCGTGGCCCCTATTAGGTAGATCGGGGGAAAAGCGGTACAATAGCCGGGTTATCCGGTATAATGGGAATATTTGCAAGCCGATTTTCAACAATGGTAAACTAGTGACAAAAACATGGAGGCAGACAATGTACACGTTGGCAATGGATACGTCGAATCAAGCGATGAGTGTTGCGGTGATGCAAGACCAAACGCTGTTGGCGACAACCACGATCAATCATCAAAAGACCCACAGCGAACAGCTGTTGCCGACGATCAAGACATTACTAGCCGCCGCCGGTTTACGCGTGGCCCAACTGGATCGCATCGTTGTGGCTGACGGACCGGGCTCTTATACCGGGATCCGGATCGCGGTGACGACGGCGAAGACCTTGGCGTATACGCTGAACAAGACGCTGGTTGGCATTTCCAGTTTGGCGGTATTGGCGGCCGGGGTGACGCGGACGCCTGCGTTGATCGTCCCACTGATGGATGCGCGCCGGCAAAATGTTTTTACAGGCGGGTATCAATGGGTGGACGACCAGCTGACCAGCGTGATCGCCGATGCGCATTTGCCACTGACGCAGCTGCTCAAAGAAGTGCAAATCTTAGGCCAGCCGGTGGTGTTTGTCGGGGTTGATGTCCCGAAGTTTGCGCCAGCGATCCGGGCGACATTAGGCGCGCAGGCGACGTTTGCCGACCCGTTGAGCGCGTACCCGCAAGCCAGCCGTTTGGCGCTGTTAGGACAAGTGGCTGCGCCGGTGTCCGTATTTGATTTCGTGCCGCGTTATCTGCGCTTGACCGAAGCGGAGCGGACGTGGTTGCAGACGCACCACGATGAAGGGCATGAGCCATATGTTGAGAAAGTTTAAAGCGTGGTTTGATAGTACCCCGCCGCCAGCGCTGACGTTTGCACCGCAAACCGTGAGCCTGGCACAAAAAGAGTACCAGTTACGAAAAATGACCAACGCGGATATCGATGCGGCCTTAAGCATTGAGCGGGCCGTTTACAACGACACGCCGTGGGACCGGGTAGCTTTTTTGTCTGAGTTGCGCAAGCGGGAGCACTCCTTGTATTTGGTGTTGACGCAAGTAGAAGACGATCTGGTCGTGGCGTTTGTCGGTTGTTGGTTTTCTAAAGCCGAAGCCCACATCACGAATATCGCTGTTGCCCCAGGGCTACAGCACCAGGGGATCGGGCGCTTTTTGATGCGGGTCATGATCGCCAAAGCGCGCGATTTTGGCAGTGACGAGCTGACGTTAGAGGTGCGGGTCGATAATGTGATCGCCCAGGCCCTGTATCATCAGCTGGGTTTTGTCGATGGGCGGATCAAGAAGGGTTATTATGTCGCCAATCATGAAGATGCGCTAGACATGGCGCGCGATTTGCGCGATTGAAGAGAACGGGGAGGCAATTTTGAGCCAAGCGGAATTAATATTAGCATTTGAAAGTAGCTGTGATGAAACCAGTGTTGCGGTGATTCGCAATGGCGACGAGATCTTATCAAATATTATTGCGACCCAGATCAATTCGCATAAGCGCTTCGGCGGCGTGGTGCCAGAAGTTGCCAGCCGCCATCATGTCGAACAGATCACGACCGTTACCGACATGGCGCTGAAAGAAGCCGGCGTCAGTTACGAGCAGTTGGATGCCGTCGCGGTCACTTATGGGCCGGGGTTAGTCGGCGCCTTGTTGATTGGCGTGACGGCGGCCAAGACCATCGCGTTCGCCCATGATCTACCGTTGATCCCGGTCAACCATATGGCGGGGCACATCTATGCTGCCCGGTTTGTGGCACCGTTAGTCTACCCGTTACTGGCGTTAGTGGTTTCTGGTGGGCATACCGAGCTGGTGGTGATGAAGGCCGCTGGGGAGTTTCAGATCATCGGCGACACACGCGATGACGCGGCTGGTGAGGCGTATGACAAGATCGGCCGGGTGCTGCATATCCCGTATCCGGCAGGCAAAGAGGTCGACCGGCTCGCGCACTTGGGCCAAGACACCTTTCATTTTCCGCGCGCGATGGCGGCGAGTGAGGACCTCGACTTCAGCTTTTCGGGGCTGAAGTCGGCGTTCATCAATACGGTGCACCATGCGGATCAAATCGGGGAGACGCTCAGTCGCGAAGACTTGGCGGCAAGTTTTCAGGCGGCGGTCGTTGACGTGTTAGTCGAAAAGACGCTCCAAGCCTTGCACCAATACGACGTGAAGCAGCTGGTCGTGGCTGGTGGGGTCGCTGCCAACCAAGGTTTGCGTGAAGGGTTGCAGGCGGCTTTAGCCAAGACTGCGCCGACCGTTGAGTTGCTCGTCCCACCGTTACGCTTATGTGGCGATAACGCCGCGATGGTCGGCGCTAGCGCCCATGTCGAACGTGCGCGGGGACATTTTGCAGACGAGCGCCTGAATGCGGACCCGGGCTTGAATTTTGCTCGGGCCTAACCAAAAAGCGATGGAGAATTCAAATGATGTATCAAGCAGTAGCCACAGACCTCGATAGTACCTTTATGCATCATGGCATGACGATCCCAGCGTTGAATCGCCAAACCGTGGTGCAAGCAACGGCCAACGGTGTCCATTTTGTGATCGCGTCAGGCCGCCAACAACCGGCGATCGACCAAGTCCTGGGTAAGCTCGGCGTAATCGGCGCCCGGGTGTGTTTGAATGGGGCTTATGTGGTCGATGCCCAAGGACGGTTGTTGAGTGCCGCGGTTTTAGCACCAGAGCTGATCACGCGTTTCTTCGCGCAAGCGCAAGCCGTCGGCGTCAACTTGATGTTGTATCGGGCGAAATCTGTCGCGCGCTATGATGTCACCAACAGCATGGCGTGGCGGACAGCCTTCATGGTGCACAATCGCGATAACCGGTTGTTCAAAGACCGCGCCCGCCTGGTGCAGTTGGTTGACCAAGCGCCGGTATACAAGGTCGGGTTCAACAGCCCAGACCATGAACGCTTAGCGCTGATTGCCGCCAATTTAGCGAGTGCTGCCGATTTTTCGATGGTGTGGGCGTCCCCGAATTTCTTAGAGATCACCGCGGCGGGAGTCACGAAGTTGAGTGGCCTGAAGACGCTAGCGCAAGCGTGGGGGACAGATGTGAGCCACTTTGCCGCGTTTGGTGATTATGAAAATGACCTCGCGATGCTTGCCGGTGTCGGGTACGGGGTGGCGATGAGTAACGCCATCCCAGCAGTCAAAGCGGTCGCCGATGTGGTCGTGGACAACGCAGACCACGCTGGCGTCGGCCGCACATTGGCGCGACTGTTACGTGAAGGCTAAAAAGACGGCCCCTGGCCAACCCGAATTCTGGGTTGGCCAGGGGCCGTTGGTGGTCGTGGCGTTAATCGGGATAGTCTTCGAGTTGGAGGCTGGCTTCTTCCCAGGCGTCTTCAGTGGTTTGCGTTTGTGCAGCAAGCGCATCGAGTTGTTCTTGGAGGGCTTGCATCTTCACGTAGTCGCTGAGCACATCGGGGGCGGTCATTTGTTCTTGGACCGCCGTTGTTTGTTGCGCGAGAGTCTCCATCTTGGCTTCGAGTTGGCTCACGGTGCGTTCGAGCTTGCGTTGCGCGCGTTGGGCGTCTTTAGATTGGTGATAATCGGCGGCTGCCTTTGATGGTGCGGCTTCTGGTTGTTCACCTGCTTGTTCAGCTTGTTCAGCGAGTTTTTCCGCAAGCTTTTCCTGGTAGTAGTCCCAGTTGCCGAGGTAAACGGTGCCGCCATCGGGCTCAACGGCGACAATGGTCGTAGCCAGCTGGTTGATGAAGTACCGGTCGTGAGAGACAAACAGGACGGTCCCGGAAAAATCGGCGAGTGCGGCTTCTAGGACTTCTTTAGAATTAATGTCTAAGTGGTTCGTCGGTTCGTCGAGGATCAAGAAGTTGTCGTGTTTCAAAGACAACTTCGTCAGCTCGAGCCGGGCTTTTTGCCCACCGGATAAGTCGGCGACCGTTTTTTGGATGTCGTCGGCGTCGAATAAGAACGCGGCTAAAGCGGCGCGAACGTCTTTTTCTGGCATGGTTGGATGGTCATCCCAGATTTCGGCGAGCACGGTTTTGTTCCAGTGTAACTGGTGTTGATCCTGGTCGTAGTAGCCGGTGGTGACATTCGTGCCGAAGCGGGCGTTACCGGCTAAAAAGGGAATTTGGCCCAAAATGCTCTTTAACAGGGTCGACTTCCCCACCCCGTTAGGGCCGATGATGGCGATCCGGTCACCTTTGTTGACTTGAAAATCGATGGGGCCGGCCATGGGGTGGTCCGGTTCATAGCCAACCGTGGCGGCTTGAACCTGGAGGACTTCATTGCCGCTGGTGGTTTCAGGTGTGAATTGGAAGTGGACCGTTTTTTCTCGCCCTTGGGGACGCTCAAGGACGTCCATTTTTTCCAATTGCTTGCGGCGGGCCTGTGCCTGCTTGGTCGAGCTGGCGCGAACGATGTTTTTATCAACGAAGTCTTGCAACTTGTGAATTTCTTCTTGCTGTTTGTCATAAGCCTTCCACGCCAGGACCTGATTTTCGGCTTTTTGCTTGAGGTAACCAGAATAATTGGTCTTATAGTGGGTCGCTTTGTGCGGGCTTAGTTCGTAGATCTCTTGCACCACGTGGTCAAGGAAGTATTGGTCATGGCTGACGGTGAGGATGGCACCAGAATAGGTTTTTAAGTACCCTTCTAGCCAAGATAGCGTCTCGATATCCAAATGGTTCGTCGGCTCGTCTAAGATGATCAGGTCGTGGTGTTCCAACAGGAGCTTGGCTAATGCCAGTCGTGAGCGCTCGCCTCCGGATAAGGTGCCGATCGGCTTGTCGTAAGTATTTTCACCGAATTGGAAGCCGTGAAGCACCGAACGGATCTCAGCTTGATAGCCGTAACCGTTTTGCGCTTGGAAATCGTGCTGAATCTGATCGTATTGCGCCATTGTTTGGGCGTAGGCGTCAGGGTCTTGTGCCAAAGACGGCGTTGCAATTTGCTTTTCCAGCTCGTGCATCCGTTTTTCCATGGCGATCAAAGGGGCAAAAATCGTCAACATTTCCGCAAAAATCGTGCGGTGCGAATCTAGTCCGGAATCCTGCGCGAGATACCCGAGCGACATGTTTTTGGTGGTGGTCACTTGACCGTAATCTGGTGGGTTGAGACCGGCGAGAATCTCTAGCAAGGTGGTTTTGCCGATCCCATTAGGACCAACTAACCCAACGCGGCCGCCAGTTTGGACCTCTAGGTTGATGCCCGTGAACAAGTCTGTGCCGTCAAAGGTGCGGCCAACTTGCTGTGCCTGCATGATGATCACGCGTATCGCTTCCTCTCAAATAAATTCAGTACTCCTAATATAACACATTTAGTACAGCTGTTTCTTTATGCCTATGTGAATTTTTTTACGCAAAGGATACCGATTTACTTGCGTTAAGCGTGTAAACCGGTTACTATCGTTTAAGAAGCATGACTGACGAAAAAACGTTGAAAAGCGAAATATTGCACAATATTGCGCCACCTTATAGGAGGACAGACAACATGGCAGAAACGATCATTCCTAAAGCAACGGCTAAGCGGCTACCCTTGTATTATCGGTACCTCACGTTCTTGGCCAATTCCGGTACGACTAAGGTCAGCTCGACGGAGCTTTCTGAGGCGGTCAAAGTTGATTCGGCAACGATTCGGCGGGATTTTTCTTATTTTGGCGCCTTGGGTAAACGTGGTTATGGCTATGATGTCAATGACTTGATTAAGTTCTTCAAGAAGATCTTGAACCAAGATCGACTGACCAACGTGGCGCTGGTCGGGGTCGGGAATCTGGGACATGCGCTATTGAATTACAACTTCCGCCAGGCAAACAACATCCGCATCAGTGCCGGATTTGATCTTAATCCTGAGATCGCCGGAACGATTCAAAGCGGGGTGCCAATTTACCCGATGGCGGATATGGTTGAGCAATTGCGCGAACAACAAATCGAGATCGTGATTTTGACTGTGCCGACAGATGCGGCACAAGACATCACAGATGACTTGGTTAAAGCCGGCATCAAAGGGATCATGAACTTTACCCCATTGCGGATCTCCGTGCCAAGTTATGTGCGGGTGCAAAATGTCGATTTAGCCACCGAGTTACAGACCTTGATTTACTTCCTTGAACATTATGGCCCGACCTTGAAAGATGCGGATGACGCAGAATAAGCGGGCTGGAGCCGTCGCTTAGTTTGGGCAAAAAAAGCCTTCACTCGACAAGACAATCGTCGGGTGAAGGCTTTTTTGCGCTGGCAGACGGGCCGGAAAATACGGGCAGTTTCGGTAACAGTCGCCTTGAATGCATCAAGGTAAACGGTTAACTTTTCGGATATTGTTCGGAAAGGCGCTCAGCACGGCCACAGTCACTACGCAGAGCATTGCGAAGTGAATTGAGATGGTGCAATTATGAGCAACGGGAATATCGCCCAATAATTGCACCAATATGAGCTTTAAAAATGTTACACATACCTGTTTAATAAGGGAAAACTTCGTGAATTTTGCGCGATCGGGTTAAATAAGCTGGCATAACGAATTGAAATTGATACAGTTTGCTTGACGAAGTAGAGCAAAAAATAGCGCGTTGAGCACCGCAGGACTGCAAAGTCGGCGACGCAATCGAGCGCAACACAAACGTCCTCGCAACGCGATCAAAGGAACGAATCATGCGACGAGGACGTTTGTGTTGCAGCTGTGTTGACCTAAAGACCGTCAGGCTTAAAGATCGTCAGGCTTAAAGATCGGGGTTATAGATCGTGTAGGTTTGATCCGCGGTGGTATTCCAGCTAAATGACGTGTTGGCGTCGTTTTCGCGCGTGTTTTGGTTGGTGACTGTTTTGCTTTGTAAGCCTAAAGCGGCGCGCATTTTAGTCGACACACGTTGAATCTCATCATTAGAAGGAACCTGATAGTCTAAGTAAATGCCGTACAGGCTCGAGTAGATATTCGCGGCCTGGCCTTTTAACGTATCGGTGTGGATAGTCGTTGTGGCGGCGCGGTAGTTGGTGAAAATGGTCGTCATATCGTCGAAGGTCAAGTTGGTTTGAATGTTGTTCGACACAGTTTTAAGCAGCTGATTAAATTTCGTCAGGCCATTTAACGACACGGCTTTCTTCAAAATCGCTTTGATCACTTGTTGTTGGCGCTTTTGGCGGCCGTAATCGCCTTCAGGATCTTCATGGCGCATCCGGGCATAGGCCAAGGCTCTGGCACCATTCAGGTGCATCTCGCCTTTGGTGAAGCGCCAGTTGTGGGAGTGGGAGTCGGTATAGGAGAACGGCACGTTGACGTCGACCCCACCCACGGCATCGACCACGTTTTCTAAAGCGCCCATATTAATGGTCATGTAATATTTGATCGGGACGTTGACCAGTTTGGAGACGGTATCGATCGCCATGTCCGAGCCACCGACGTTGTACGCCGCATTGATCTTTTGCATGTTGAACGACTCGGTGCCGATCAATTGTGCGACCGTGTCGCGCGGGATCGACACCATGGTCGTGGTTTTCTTTTGGGGGTTGACCACGGCCACGATCATGGTGTCGGAATTCCCCTTATAGGAACGACCCAAGGCGCCGGTATCGACACCGAGTAACAAGGCGGCAAAAGGCTTCTTGTCGCTAATGGTCGTTGAGACCTTTTGATTTTTTAGTCCGGAATAGGTGCTATCTAGCGCATATTTGGTTTGGCTGTACAGCCGCAACGCGTATGCGCCGCCTGAAAAAGCAAGCACCCCGACGATGACAAGTAGCCATCTGACCCAAGATGAATGGGACTGCTTAGGGCGGTGGTGTCTGGAACTACGCGTTTGCATAGGCGTCCTCCTTATATAGCTCTTAGTGTACCGCCAGATGCCGGGTGCTGGATACCAAGGCGGACGATTTTAGTGCATTTTAACGTTTGACGGCCGTTGGGCGACGCACACGCTCGTATTCAGTATAACATTGCGCGGTTAGGGGTTGCATTCTAAACCAAAACTGGTTATAGTAGCAGTTGTGGTTAGCACTTAACGATTACGAGTGCTAAAATCAAAAATGTTTATGGAGGGATTGCCTTGTTAAAGCCATTAGGAGACCGCGTTATCGTGCAAGTCGTCGAAGAAGAGGAACAGACCGTTGGAGGGATCGTCTTAGCCAACAACGCTAAAGAAAAGCCTCAATCTGGTAAGGTCGTAGCAGTTGGTGCTGGTGCCCAGACCCCGGAAGGTAAGGTTTTACCGCTTACGGTCAAGGTCGGCGACGTCGTGGTTTATGACAAGTATGCCGGTTCTGAAGTGAAGAATGATGGTGAGAAGTACCTGGTCTTACACGAAAAAGACCTGATGGCCATCGTTGACTAAAACCCACTCAAGCATCGGTGATGCGGTTGAGTGACCCTTAAAAAATAACAATCATGAGGTGAATGAACACATGGCAAAAGAAATTAAGTTCTCTGAAGACGCTCGTCGTTCCATGCTCGCGGGTGTTGACAAGTTAGCAGATACTGTCAAGACTACTCTCGGCCCGAAAGGCCGCAACGTCGTCTTGGAAAAGTCTTATGGCTCTCCGGAAATTACCAACGATGGTGTGACTATTGCCAAAGGCATCGAGTTAGAAGACCACTACGAAAACATGGGCGCCAAGTTGGTTGCCGAAGTGGCTTCTAAGACCAACGACATCGCCGGGGATGGGACGACCACCGCGACCGTTTTGGCCCAAGCAATCATTCGTGAAGGCATGAAGAACGTGACGGCCGGCGCTAACCCCGTTGGCATCCGTCGCGGGATCGAATTGGCGACAGGCGCTGCCGTAGATGAACTGCACAAGATTTCCCACAAGGTTTCCGACAAGAAGGAAATCGCGCAGGTTGCTTCCGTTTCTTCTGCGAATGAAGAAGTCGGCAGCCTGATCGCTGATGCGATGGAAAAAGTCGGTCATGACGGTGTGATCACCATCGAAGAATCCAAAGGGATCCAAACTGAACTTTCCGTTGTTGAAGGGATGCAGTTTGATCGTGGCTACTTGTCTCAATACATGGTCACAGATAACGATAAGATGGAAGCCGATCTCGATAACCCGTACATTTTGATCACGGATAAGAAGATCTCTAACATCCAAGACGTCTTGCCTTTACTGCAAGAAATCGTGCAACAAGGTAAGGCCTTATTGATCATCGCAGATGACGTGGATGGTGAAGCATTGCCGACCTTGGTCCTCAACAAGATCCGCGGAACGTTCAACGTCGTTGCCGTTAAGGCCCCTGGTTTTGGCGATCGGCGTAAGGAACAACTGCAAGATATTGCCGCTTTGACTGGCGCGACCGTGATCACATCCGATCTTGGGTTGGATCTGAAGGACACCAAGCTGGAACAATTAGGCCAAGCAGGTAAGGTGACGATCACCAAGGACAACACCACGATCGTTGAAGGCGCCGGCGATAAGGCCGTCATTGACGAACGCGTGGCGACGATCCGTAAGCAGATCGAAGAAACCACCAGTGATTTTGATCGTGAAAAGCTGCAAGAACGCTTGGCGAAGTTAGCCGGCGGTGTGGCTGTGATCAAGGTCGGTGCTGCGACCGAAACCGAACTGAAAGAACGTAAGTACCGGATCGAAGACGCCTTGAACGCGACCCGTGCTGCGGTTGAAGAAGGTTACGTTGCTGGTGGTGGTGTGGCTTTGATCAACACCATCAACGCGGTTGCCGCACTCGAAGAAGACGGCGACGTGCAAACTGGGATCAACATCGTCTTGCGTGCCCTCGAAGAACCTGTTCGCCAAATCGCGGTTAACGCCGGTTTGGAAGGTTCTGTCATCGTGGATCGCATGAAGAAAGAAGACGTGGGCTTCGGCTACAATGCGGCGACCGACAAGTGGGAAGATATGGCTAAGGCCGGTATCATCGACCCAACCAAGGTGACCCGTTCTGCCTTGCAAAATGCGGCTTCTGTTGCGGCTTTGATGTTGACGACTGAAGCGGTCGTGGCGGATAAGCCAGACGAAAATGCGCCAGCGGCCCCAGCTGCTAACCCAGCTGCCGGCATGGGCGGCATGATGTAAGCAACACACCAGCGAAACCCATCACCGGGTTTTAGCCCAGTGCGTCAGGTAAGCCCCCTGTGAATGCACTATGCCCTGTCAAGTTGACAGATGAAATAATATAAAATTTTGTCTGTTTCTAAGCGGCTTCACCCCAGTATTCATCTGGGGTGAGGCCGTTTCTTTGTGCCGACCGATTGTGGTGATTGA